>CALWLT010000023.1 GCA_944381615.1 uncultured Lachnospiraceae bacterium
TTATAATATCCATGAGTATTGGCACTCCTTTCGGTTTTTGTTTTTTTTTCGTCGAAATCATTATACCTCAAGGAGCCAATACTCTTTTCATTTATTTTTTATCAACTGACTATTTCTTTACTCCAACATCATCCGTCCCCTCCGGGGCGGAAACGGATCCCGTTTCTTCGTCTCCCTGCGAAAACCGGAGTCCATCCGCTTCTCCCGAGACCGTAACCCGGCCGCCGCGAAGGACGCGTCCCTCCAGAAGCGCTTCCGAGAGCCGATCCTCCAGCTCCGTCTGGATCGTCCGGCGCAGCGGCCTCGCGCCGTATTTGGCGTCATAGCCCTTCTTTGCCAGATAGCCGACCGCGCTGTCCTCGATCTGAAGCGTGATGTCAAGCTGCTTCTTCGTCCGGCCGGAGATATTCTTCAGCATAATTCCCGCGATCTCGCGGATATTGGCCTCCGACAGCGGATGGAACACTAAAATCTCGTCGATCCGGTTTAAAAATTCCGGCTTAAAGAGGCGTTTTACCTCTTCCATCACGCGCTCCTTCATAAATGCGTAATCCGCCTCCTCATCCGTCTGCGAGGCAAAGCCCAGGCGCTTGGGCGAAATGATATTCTCCGCCCCCGCGTTGGAGGTCATGATCAGCACCGTATTCTTGAAATCCACCTTCCGTCCCTGTGCGTCCGTGATGTGGCCGTCGTCCAGGATCTGCAGAAGGATGTTAAATACGTCCGGATGCGCCTTCTCAATCTCGTCGAACAGGATCACGCTGTAGGGGTTGCGGCGCACCTTCTCGCTCAGCTGTCCGCCCTCCTCGTAGCCCACATAGCCCGGCGGGGAGCCGATCAGCTTGGAGACGCTGTGCTTCTCCATATACTCCGACATATCGACGCGGATCATGGCGTTCTCCGTCCCGAACATGGCCTCGGAAAGCGCTTTGGAAAGCTCCGTCTTGCCGACGCCGGTCGGCCCCAGGAACAAAAACGAACCGATCGGGCGTCTGGGATCCTTCAGGCCGACGCGGCCGCGGCGGATCGCCCGCGCCACGGCGGACACCGCCTCCTCCTGCCCGACGACGCGCTCATGCAGCACCGACTCCAGATGCAGAAGCCGCTCCGACTCCTCCTCGGCCAGCTTGCGCACCGGGATCTTCGTCCAGTCGGACACCACGTCCGCGATTTCATTTTCCCCGACGATCAGGCGGCGCGACTCCTTTTCTTTCTGCCACTTCTCGCGGATTCTGGCAATCTTTTCCCGCTTCTTCTCCTGCCGCTTCTTGATCTCGCCGGCCTTCTCGTACGCCTCCGCCCGGATGGCCGCCTCCTTCTGTTCTTCCAGCTTCGCGATCTCCGCCTCCAGCTTTTTGATCTCCTCCGGCTCTGTATAGACCGTCAGGCGGACCTTGGATGCCGCCTCGTCGATCAGATCAATCGCCTTGTCCGGCAGGAAGCGATCGCTAATATAGCGGGCCGACAGGCGGACGGCCGCCTCCAGCGCCTCCCCGGTAATCGTGACGTGATGGTGCTCCTCGTAGCGCCCTTTCAGCCCCTTCAGGATGGCAAGCGACTCCTCCTCCGTGGGCTCGTCGACCATAACCGGCTGGAACCGGCGCTCCAGCGCCGCGTCCTTCTCGATGTGCTTGCGGTACTCCTCGACGGTGGTCGCGCCGATCAGCTGAAGCTCCCCGCGCGCCAGCGACGGCTTTAAAATATTGGAAGCGTCGAGCGCTCCCTCCGCCCCGCCGGCGCCGATGATCGTGTGAATCTCGTCGATAAACAGCAGGATATCGCCGTCCTCCCGGATCTCCGCGAGGACCTTTTTGATCCGCTCTTCAAATTCGCCCCGGTATTTGGATCCGGCCACCATGCCGGAGAGATCCAGGCTTACTACCCGCTTTCTGGCAATGGTTTCCGGGACGCTGCCGGAGACGATGAGCTGGGCCAGCCCCTCGACGACCGCCGTCTTGCCCACGCCCGGCTCGCCGATCAGGCAGGGATTGTTCTTCGTCCGGCGGCTCAGGATCTGGATCACGCGGCGCATCTGCGCCTCGCGGCCGATTACCGGATCCAGCTTTCCCTCCCTGGCCATCTGCGTCAGATCGCGGCTGAAGCTGTCCAGATTCGGCGTATTGCCCTTCTCCTTGCGGATCCGCGCCGCCGCGTCCTCCTGGCCCGCCGGCGCGTCCTCGCCCATCGCGCCCAGCAGATCCGTGTAAAGGCGCTGAATGTTGACGTTCATCGTATTCAGCAGGCGGCAGGCCGTCGATTTCCCGTCCTTGATGATCGCGATCAGAATGTGCTCCGTCCCGATCAGCGGCGCTTTGAAAAAGACGGCTTCCTCATAGCTCGCCTGCAGCACGGCCCGCGCGCCTGGCGTGTATTCGATCTGTCCCGCCAGGCGCGTCGGCACCGCCGGCGTGATCAGGCGCTCCATCAGCTCCAGCACGCGCTCCTTCGTTACCTCGTGGCGTTCCAGCACCGCCGCCGCCACGCCGCTCCCTTCCCGGAGCAGTCCTAAAAGCAGATGCTCGGTTCCCACATAGCCGTGCTCCAGCTCCTGAGCCGTCTCCACCGCCAGGCGAATCGCCTCCCTGGCCTTCTGTGTAAAACGATCCGTCATGTATCGCAGTCCTCCTTCTTCCATCCGATTTCCTGATATCTGAAACAGCCCGGTTCACAGGCTGTCCGTTTTTTCATGCACTTTCTGCGGCGCGCCGGGTCCGGCTGCTGTCCTGCTGCCCGCTTACTGCGCGCCGGGTCCGGACGCTGTCCCGCTTCCCGCTTTCTGCGCGCGCCGGGCCGGACGCTGTCCTGCTTCCCGCTTTCTGCGCGCGCCGGTCCGGCCGCTATCTTGCATCGCCCTCTTCCAGGGGCGGCAGGCTGTTGCGCAGAAATTCGCCCCGCGCTGTCTCCAGCTCCGCCTTGTTTAACGGCCGGCTCGAAAGCTTCTGCAGGTTGGCCGGCTGGCTCCCAATCATCAGGGCGTACATACTGACCGGCCCAGCGGGCTTTAAAAGGCCGTCGGCAATCCCCGCCCACACGTGCGACAGGTAGGTCAGCGCCTCCTTCAGGGACAGACGGCGCGCATAGCGCAGAATCCCGTACGATTTATACGCCTCGTCCTCCCGCATCAGCCGGTTCTTCTCCAGCGATTTCTCCCGGATCTGGCGTTCCTGGGCCGACAGCTGCCCGGCCACGTTAGAAACCAGATCCAGGATCTCCTGTTCCGTGACGCCCAGCGTCTTCTGGTTGACAATCTCATACAGATCGCCAAAGTTCTCCGTCCCGCGCCCGTACACGCCGCGCACGGTCGTCCCGAAGCGCCCCATGTCCCCCAGAAGCTCCCCGAACCGCCGGCTGGCGGCCATGGAAGGCAGGTGGACGATCACGGAAGCCTTCATTCCCGTCCCCACATTGGTCGGATAGGAAGTCAGGTAGCCGTACTTCTCGCTGAAGGCATAGGGGATCTTCTCATTGATATAATCGTCCAGGCGATCCGCTCTGGCGTAACACTCCTCCAGGGCAAGGCCCGGCTCCAGGACCTGAAGCCGGATGTGATCGTCCGCATTCAGCACCATGCTGACCCGCTCATCCTCCGAACAGAGGATTCCGCCCGGCGTCTTCTTCTTTGCCAGCGTCTGGCTCAGGAGACGCCGCTCCCGCAGGGCCGTCCGATCCAGCTGTTCCATGGAATCCAGATCCCGGTACTCATAATCGCGCCCATCCCGGTCGGGCAGATCGCGAAACTCCCGCTTCAGCCGGCTGATCATCATCCGCGCCTCTTCCCCGTCCAGGCGGGAGGGAAAACGGTATTCCTCCCAGTTGCGCGACAGGCGCACCCGGCTGGAAACGATATTCGACGGGTCGTTCTTTACTTCCTCAAACCACTTCGTCATGCTTTTCCTCTCCCTTCAGCGCCCGGATCCGGTCGCGCAGCAGCGCCGCTTCCTCGTAATTCTCCTCTTCCAGAGCCGCCGCAAGCTGCCGCTTCAGCTGATTCAGCTGCTCCTCGCGGCTCAGCTCCAGCTGGCCGGTCCTCGTTACCTCGGCCCCCGCCCCGCTTCCGCGGCGGATCCGGGGATGCTTTCCCGTGTGGGCCGCGTTCCCCTGCAGCTTGCGGATCTTTTCCCGGATCAGCGGATCAAAGACATGATAACAGTCCGCGCAGCCAAAACAGCTGTTCTTGATAAATTCCCCGTACGTCGTCCGGCAGGTCGGGCAGACTACCTCCGTCTGCGGCTGCTGGGCCGCCGTGGAATCAGTTACCCCCAGCAGGCTGGAAAGCAGCTTCCCCAGCGGAAATTCTCCCTCCAGGATCGCCGAATACGCCCCCAGATCCATCTCCCGGGCGCACTGCGAACAGAGATTGTGCTCCGTCTTGACCCCGTTATAAACCTCCGTATATCTGATATTCGCCTCGCGAATTCCGCATTTCTCACATAACATGCTTCTCCCCTCCATCCTCAGCGCGAAAAAGCGTCATAAATCGAATCCACCAGCTCATGTACCTCCGCGCGGCTTACCCGCCTGCACACGCCGCGCGCCAGAATCACGCTCAGATCCTGACGCATCTCCCTGAGCGCCCGCAGCTTGTCGTTCTCCAGGGCGATTACCGCGCCGCGGCGGCGGTCCAGGCGGACAAATCCTTCCTGCCTGAGCACGGAATAGGCCTTATTTACCGTATGCATGTTAATCCCGATGTGTTCCGCCAGCTGGCGCACGGAAGGAAGCGTATCCCCTTCCCGGATCCGATCCGTGGCGATCCCGATTATGATCTGGTTTCTGAGCTGAATATAAAGCGCTTCGTCACTGTTAAAATCAATCTCCACAAGCACACTCATACATACGACACCATCTTTCGTTGTTTTTTTGTTATATGTATTGTATAACAAAGTGAACAATCCGTCAATCTCTTTTTTCTTCCAGAAAAGAGGCCGCTGCAAAAGAGCGTCTTCCGGCGGCCCCCGTCTTTGGACGTCCCCGTTTCTTCTCCCTGCAGCGGTCTGTTTCCCGCATTGAATCTAATTCTTATGCCTCTTATTCGTTCAGATCAATCCACTCGAAATCATCGGACGGGGAGGAATTCTTTCCTCCGGCCGCCGGCCTGCGCGAGGACTGCGTCTCCCGTGCGGCCGCCGTCTCCCGCGAAGCGGCCTGGCGTGCGCGGCGCGCGTCCTCTTCGCGTTCCCGCTCCAGGCGTTCTCTCGCCTGACGCGCCCTTCTGGCCCGCTCCAGCTCCCGCTGGCGGATGGCCTCTTCCATCCCGGCGTCAAACTCGCGGCGCGTCTCCCGGCCGCCGTTTCGGCCAAAGCGCCCGTCCTCCGGCGCGAAGGATCCGCTGCCATAGCGATCCGTCTCATTCTTCGCGTAACGGCCGCTTTCATAGCGCTCTGCCTCTTCCCTCGCCGGGCGGCTGCTTCTGTAGCGCTCTGCCTCTGCCCCCGTCTGGCGGCCGCTTCCGTAGCGCTCTGCCTCTTCCCCCGTCCGGCGGCCGCTTCCGTAGCGCTCTGCCTCTGCCTGGCGGCTGCTCTGTGCGTACCGCTCTTCCCGGTATGCGCCGTTTAACCCGTCTGCCTCATCCCTGTCTTCATACGCCGGGCGGCTGCTCCGCCCGTACCGCTCCTCCCGGTACGCCTGATAAGCGCCGTCCTCCCGGCCGTAGCGTCCGCCGTCATGCCGCTCTGCCCCGGCTCTCTCCGGACGGCCGCCGCGGCGGTAGCTCTCTTCTGCCGCCGCGCCGTAGCGCTCTGCTCTCGCAGCAGATGCGTTCTGCCCCGCTTCTGCCACGCTTCCCCGGCGCAGATCATACGTCTGAACCGCGTGCCGCCGGTTGGCAACGTCCCGTTCGTCCCCCGCCCGGCGTTCCGTGCGCCCGGCCGCCTTTGCCGCATTCTCCGCAAAGACGCGGTCGTCTCTTGCCGGGCCCTTTCCCGGCCGGCGTCCATCCGCCCGCTCCGTTTCGCCGCGGGGAAGCCGGTTCGTCCTGACCTCCATCCGTTCGCGGTTTCCGGACGGCTGCGTCCTGACCTGCGGACGGCTCTCGCCGCCCCGGCTCCTTCTGTGGAGCAGGAGATTGACCACAATCAGGAACAGAACCAGGCAGATCACAATCAGCGCGATGATCACGATCAGCCGGATATTATAATCCTCGCACAGGGAATTATACTGATTCAGAAGCTCCTCAACCTGCGCGTCGTCGTACTGCGTCGCCAGGGACGGATCTTCAAAATAGCGCTGGAAGGTCTTTTCCCCGATGTCGTAGCGGTAAAGCCCCTTCTCGCCGTTTTCATTCATACCGTAAACCACGCAGTAGCGCTGTTCCTCATCGCTCTGCCATACCCAGCCCTGCACCTTGTAATTTCCGTTGAGCTGGATCGTCGTGCGCGCAAATCCGGCCGGAATCGCCACGCTGTCGTCCGGCGGCAGCACCAGGATCGATTTTGCCGTCACGTCAATCGTCACGTAGGGCGACAGAGCCCCCGTCTCCGGCACATAGATATAGAGCGAGCCCGCCCCGGAGCCGTCCTGCAGATAGATCAGCGTCAGATCGTTGCCGACGCCGCACATAACCTCCGCCCCTCCGTAGGTACAGGTCGACTGCGTATAGCCCTCCGGCAGGATCGCCGCGTCAAACGAGGACGCCACCGTGTACGTAACCCCGTCTACCTCCGCGGTCTGATCGCCCATGACCGCAGCTCCCGTCTGGAGCGCGCCGGCATCCTGCGAGGGAACCTCCGTCGTCTCCAGCTTGGTCACGGTAATGGTATAATCCTTCGTCGTCTGGCCATCCTCGGCCGTTACCCGGCAGGTAACCGTATTTTCGCCGATCGTAAGCCCCGAATTTCCGTTTACCACCACCCGGGCCCCGCTGTCGCTCACATTGGCGCTGACCGCCAGCTTCTCGACGTCCGAGCCCACCTGTACCGTGTAGGACGTCACATCCGGAGAAAACGCCGGAGAGAGCGTCCCCGGAGATACCGTCAGCGAAGAAAGCGACGCATCGCTGGAATACGTCGCCGGCGCATTGACCTTAATCGCGGAAGAACCGACCTGCGTCACGTCGACCGACTGCGCGTCCACATCGTAGACCTCGTAGCTGCCGACGGTAATCGAAGTATTGCCCGCCTGCAGGGCCTTAAAGCGCAGCGAATAGGAAAACTGCGTCGTCGTGCTGGAATCCATGGTGCCCACCAGGCGCACGGAACCGGCCCCGCCGCTGGCGTTCTCTCCGCTCACAAACTCGATGCAGGCCGGATCATAGGAAAGCATCACATCCGACGCCCCCAGCGTCCCGTCCTGCGTGGTAATTTTTACCGATACCTGAAACTCCTGCCCCACCGTAACGCTGGGGTCTGAAAATGCGATCCGGGCGGTACCCGCCAGCGCGGTAAGCGCGCTGCCCGGCGCCGGCGCGGCTACCGCCAGCACAAGCGCCGCAAGAAACCCGATCGCGATTGTCTTCCATCTTCTGTTCATCTCTGATTCCCGCCTAATTCAGTTTTTCGATTCCCAGGATATCCTTCTGCATCAGCAGCACATCCATGATATCCACTTTTCCGTTGCCGTTTACGTCGGCCGCCGCCGCGCCCGCCCCGTCAAGCGTTCCGAGGCCCAGAATATGGCGCTGCGCGTTCAGTACATCCAGAATATTCAGCCTCCCGTCGCCGTTGGTATCTCCGCGCACGGACGAGGACGCGGCCTGTCCTCCCGTCTGAGAAGACGATCCGCCTCCCGCGCCCTGGCCGCCGGCAGATCCTGAGCCGGATGCCGGGCCAGAACCGCCGGGCAGCGCCGCACCCGCGCCGGGCGCGATCAGCTGTCCGTCTCCTTCCGTTCCAAACCCGCTGACGCCGACGCCGGGCGCCGACTGACCGGACAGATCGGGCGCCGCCGTCTCAACCGGAGGCGTTACGCCGCCGGAGGAAGTTCCCGAAGAAGATCCCCCCGTCTGAGCAGAGGAATCGGGGCCCAGGATCTCCACATCCGAACCGGGGCCGGTTGCCCCGGGACCGGCCGCAGAACCGGACGAACCGGATCCGGACGAAAGCCCGCCGACTCCGGCCGTATACGTAGGCCCGTTCTGCTGCCGGACAATGTGCAGCACATAATAGCGGATCGCGCCGTTCTGCGCCTGAACCGCCACTGTGATATCGTTGATGCCGCTCTGCAGATCCACCGTGCCCGTCCCGGCCACGATCGCGCTCGAATCCAGCGCCGTCGCCGAAACCGTCACGCTGGCAACGGACGGATCTACGATCAGATCGTAGGACTCCGTATCGCGGTTAAACGTCGGCGTCAGGGCAAAGCCGTCCACCCCCAGCGCCGCCAGCTTATTGTTGGGGCTTCCGTCCAGCGTGGGCTGCACGCAGGCAGACTCCGGCATATTCAGATAGACCGGAATGGAGAATTCCAGCGCCGTCGTCTTCAGAGCCGTAATTTTGGACAGAGTAAGCCCTTCCGACGCAGCCGCCTGCACGTTCGTCATATACTGATGCTTGTAGAGGTTGTCCCCCTGCACGTTAAATTTCTTGAGATAGAGCGTATTCTGCCCCTTCTTGACATAGTTTTCCCCGTAATAAATCGCGCCGCCGGCGATGGATTTCTCCACGCTGTTCCACGGACGCCCGTAGCTTCCCGACTGCGAAGCCCACCAGAGCCCCCGCTCGACGGCCCCCATGGATCCGGACTGATACGCTTCAATATTAAAGAAATTATAATATCCCTCGTAACCGGACACCGTCCCCGAAATGCTGCGCCCCGTCCCCTGGCTTCCCTGCTCCTGTAAAATCATGGAGGCCAGAATATAGGGGTTTACGCCCGACTGCGAAGCCGCGCTGAGAATGATGTCCACATAAGACGCCGCCCCCGTGACCGCAGGCTGATACGCCGCCTGCGCCGCAGGCGCGCCGTCCCCCGCGCTCTCCGAAGAAAATCCTCTTCCCCCCGACCCGGGGCCGGAAGGCGCCATGACACGGATTGCCGCGTGATCGCTGATGGAGGCGACCGGCGAGATCAGCGCCTGATCTCCCGAAGAAGGCCCTGACGCACCGGGGCCCGTCGCCGCAGGTCCGCCGGAAGACGAAGAATCGCCCGAAGCAGCCGGACCGGAGGCCGGACCCGACGCAGACGGACCGCTTCCCGAAGAACCGCCTGAGGAGGCGCCCCCCTGTACGGCGGTTACCGTCCCCGAGAGAAACGTCCCGCTTACCATGTTCTCCAGCCCCTCCCGCGTATGGATGGAGCTGTCGTAAGACTGATTCATAAACTGGAAAATATATTTTTCATTCAGGAAATTGCGGGGATCCATATAATAGCGGATGATATCCTCGGAGGCCTGCACCCAGGAATTGCCGTCGAAGCCGGGCCAGGTTCCCGTATCCCAGTCGTAGGCTCCCTCCGCCGTCGACTTCCAGGAAGAAATGCTGCTGCGGCTGACCAGGTTGCGCCCGATCACGCTCTCATTCCTGATTACCTCATTCCAGTCCAGGTTGGTGTGGAAAGCCGTAAACGTCCAGCTGGGAAACTGCGCGTGCAGCTCGCGCAGCCCCTGCTTGTAGCTCTCCGGAAAGCCCTGGCTGTTCAGGTAACTCTCAAAATCGGCGTCCGAAGTGATGACCGTCGGGAATTTGATATACTGACTGGAGACGTAGCCCGTCTGCTCGCCGCCGCTGCCGCTGAAACGGATCTGATACCACAGCACGCCGTCCGCCGCCGTCTGCTCGCCGATGACGGTAACCGGAGCGCCCTGCGAGAGCCGCGCCACCACCTGATTGGACGTGCCGGGCGCGCTGCGGACGTTCAGCGACGTCGCATTGACCGACGCCGTGCGCTCCTCAGCCAGTCCCGTTATGCCGAAAAGAGGACGGCCGCCGGCCATGCAGGGCGAAACCGCCAGGATCAGCCCCAGCAGAAACGCCGCCGCCCTCTTAAACCTCATCTTTTTCATCCGTATTCTCCCCGCTCGCCGCCCCCTCCTGCGGCGTCCCTTTTTTCGCGCAAAAAAAAGAAGCTTCATTTACAATATTAGGTATATTATAATGAAAACTACCATAATATGTCAACCTTACGGAAAAAAGTTCACAGAATATCCAGTTTTTAACAAAAATTGTAAGAAAAACTTAAAAACAGAGCGCTGCAGACGGCCCTTCCGGCCCGCAGCGCCCTGTCTCATATCTTATCCTCTTCTGTTTTTCAGAGGCCCCTCCGGGCCGGATCGCATCGCCTGGACGGGTAAGCCCCCGCGCTTAGACGGGATAAGCCCCGTTCTTTGCATCCGCCTTCTTCGGATCAATGCCCGTTCTCTGCGCCTGGCGGTACTCAAAGAATTCTTTGGCCACCTGCGGGAACAGTGCGTAGGAAAGAACATCCTCATCCTGCGTCTTCCACTGCGCCATCTCCGCCTCCAGCTTCTTAAGCTGCGGCTCGATCAGATCGGCGGGACGGCAGGTAATCGGCTTCGCATTGCCGATGGCCTTTTTCTGCACCTCCGGATTGAACGGCTTGACCGTCTGGCCGAATTCGCCCATCAGAAGCTTCTTGGACTCCTTCGTAAACATCTTGTAGCGCTGTCCCATCAGCACGTTGAGCACAGCCTGCGTGCCGACGATCTGAGAAGACGGCGTAACCAGCGGCGGCTCGCCGAAATCTTTTCTCACGCGCGGGATCTCCTGCAGCACGTCGTAATACTTGTCCTCCGCGTGCGCCTCCTTTAACTGGGAAACCAGGTTGGACAGCATGCCGCCCGGCACCTGATAGCGCAGCGTATTGATATCCACGCCCAGAACCTTGGTGTTCATCAGACCGCTCTTTAACGCTTCCTCGCGCTGCGGACGGAAGTAATCCGCAATCTCCGCCAGCAGATCCTTGTTCAGGCCCGTGTCGTAGGGCGTATTGCGGAACGTCTCGACCATAACCTCCGTCGCCGGCTGGCTCGTTCCCAGCGCAAACGGAGAGATCGCCGTGTCGATGATATCGCAGCCGGCTTCCACCGCCTTCAGGTACGTCATGGACGCGACGCCGGACGTATAATGCGTGTGAATGTCGATCGGAAGCTTTACCGATTCCTTCAGCGCCTTGACCAGCTCCTCGGCATGGTAAGGCGTCAGAAGGCCGGCCATATCCTTGATGCACAGGGAATCCGCTCCCATCTCCTCGATCCGCTTCGCGATCTCCTTCCAGTAATCCAGCGTGTAGGCGTCGCCCAGCGTATAGCTGAGGGCTACCTGCGCGTGCGCCTTCTCCTTGTTGGCCGCGCGCACCGCCGTCTCCAGATTGCGGATATCATTCAGGCAGTCGAAGATCCGGATGATATCGATCCCGTTGGCCACGGACTTCTGTACGAAATACTCCACCACGTCGTCCGCGTAGTGGTTGTAGCCCAGGATATTCTGTCCGCGGAACAGCATCTGCAGCTTCGTGTTCTTGAAGCCGGCTCTCAGCTTTCTGAGGCGCTCCCACGGATCTTCCTTGAGGAAACGCAGGCAGGAATCAAAGGTCGCGCCGCCCCAGCACTCTACCGCGTAGTAGCCGACCTGATCCATCTTCTCCACGATGGGAAGCATCTGCTCCGTCGTCATCCTGGTTGCAATAAGAGACTGGTGCGCATCGCGCAGCACCGTCTCGACAATCTTTACAGGCTTTTTTTCTGTATTTGCCATGTTCGATTTACCTCCTGAAATGAAGTGATGCGGGCCGGCCATAGCCGGCCGCTTATTATTTCACTCCGAAAATCGCCATGAAGGTTCCGGCCGCGACTGCCGTACCGATTACGCCGGCCACGTTGGGGCCCATCGCGTGCATCAGCAGGAAGTTCGTCGGATCCGCCTCGGAACCAACCTTCTGCGATACGCGGGCCGCCATGGGAACGGCCGACACGCCGGCAGAGCCGATCAGCGGATTAACCTTGCCATGGGTTGCAATGCACATCAGCTTGCCGAAGATAACGCCGGCCGCCGTGCCCAGCGCAAACGCCACAAGACCGAGAATGACGATCTTGATCGTATCCATATTCAGGAACGCCTCGGCGCTGGTCGTCGCGCCGACCGACGTACCCAGAAGGATTACGACGATGTACATCAGGGCGTTGGAAGCCGTCTCCGTCAGCTGCTTTACCACGCCGGACTCGCGGAACAGGTTGCCCAGCATCAGCATGCCGACCAGCGGAGCCGTCGTCGGCAGGATCAGGCAGACCACAACCGTAACGATGATCGGGAACAGAATCTTCTCCAGACGGGAAACGGGACGCAGCTGCTCCATGCGGATCTCGCGCTCCTCCTTCGTCGTCAGAAGCTTCATGATCGGCGGCTGGATAATCGGAACCAGCGCCATGTAGCTGTACGCCGCCACGGCGATCGGTCCTAACAGGCCGGTCTGGCCGAGCTTTCCGGCCAGGAAGATCGAAGTCGGGCCGTCCGCGCCGCCGATGATGGAGATGGCGGCAGCCGCCTTGTCGTTAAAGCCCATGAAGATGGCCAGGAAATACGCGCCGTAAATACCAAACTGGGCCGCCGCTCCCAGAAGGAAGCTCTTGGGGTTGGCGATCAGGGGACCGAAGTCCGTCATCGCGCCGACGCCCATGAAGATCAGGGACGGCAGGATGCTCCACTCATCCATCAGGTAAAAGTAATGCAGAAGACCGCCAACCCCATTGGTCGAATCCTCAATCGACAGCATGATATCCGGATAAATATTAACCAGCAGCATGCCGAAGGAAATCGGAAGCAGCAGCAGCGGCTCAAATCCTTTCTGAATTGCCAGATACAGGAAAATGAAGGCCACGAAAATCATGATCATATTTCCGACAGTAAGGTTCAGGAAGGCCGTCTGCTGAATCAGATTGGACAGTGTTGTAGTGATATATTCCATATTATTAATTCCTCCAACCGGGATATCTTCTATCCCATATAGTTCAGCCGGTTTTTTCAGCCGTTTCTCAGTTCAGCGTCGCCAGAACCGCGCCCGGCTCTACCATCTCGCCGACCGTCACGTTCACGCTGGCAACCGTTCCGTCCTGCGGGGCTACGATCTCATTCTCCATCTTCATCGCTTCCAGAATCAGGACAACCTGGCCGCGCTTCACGGGCGTACCGGGCTGAACCTTGATGCCCAGAATCTTGCCGGGCATGGGAGCCGTCACGCTGACGCCGCCCTGAGCCGCGGGAGCTGCTGCGGGAGCCGGAGCAGGCGCAGGAGCCGGTGCGGGAGCCGGTGCAGGAGCCGGTGCAGGCGCGGGAGCCGGTGCCGGCGCAGGAGCCGGTGCTGCCGCTCTGGGAGCCGGAGCCGCCGCCTTGGGAGCCGCCGCGCCGGTAAAGCCTTCCTCAACAGTTACTTCATATGCAATTCCGTTTACGGTAATCGTATAATTTTTCATGGTATGTTCCTCCTGATTATTTATGATTTTTTCCAGTTTGATCCGGGTTTGCGCCGGATAGAGCGCACGACAAGCCCCTCTGCCGGGACGTCCTGCGTCGCCGCAATCGCGGCGGTAATCACTGCGACCAGTTCCAGGTTATCCGTCACATCCTCCGCCACGGCGACCGGGACAACCGTCGGCGCCGGTGCGGGCGCGGGGGCCGGTGCAGGGGCGGGAGCCGGTGCAGGCGCAGGAGCCGGGGCAGGCGCAGGAGCCGGGGCGGGCGCAGGGGCCGGTGCGGGCGCTGCCGCTTCCTTTTTCGCCTTTAAGCTCGCCTCAAGCTTGTTGACATTCTTCAGACAGGAGATGATGAAGCTGATGAAGATCAGAACCAGGAAAACGGTTCCCATTCCCATCAGGGTGTTCATCGCCGCCTGGGACATCTTCTCTCCCATCGTGTAATCCGGCTCGAATACGAGCTCCGTGGGCGTCAGCGAGACGCTGATCCCGTCGCTGCCCAGCGTTTCCTCGGCAGACAGGGAGAAGCGAAGGCCGCGCTTTTCAAAATCGGCGTCCACCACCGCGGTGTAATTGACCTCGTCCACACGCTCTACGGTTACGGAATTGATGGAAATCATCTCTCCCAGATCGCCCTTGTAGTTAATCCAGGAGGAAATCGCCGATTCAATCACGGAATTTTTCTGTCTCTGCGCCAGAGCCAGCTGTTCCTGCAGTTCTTCATCGTCATAGCTGACGAACTGTTCCAGATACTGCTGCGCGCCTGAGCTCATCGTCGCTTCGATCTGCTCCGGAATCGGCTCCTCGGTTACATCCGCCGCGCCGCTGCAGGCGGTCAGCGCGAAAAAGCAGACCGACACGCAGAGCATCAGCAGGATTCTCTTTATATTCTGTTTCATAGATGTGTCACCTCATTATTCGATCGTTCCATGCTTCTTGGACGGACGTCCCTCTCTCTTGGTAAATAACATCTCGAACGCGGCAATCACACGTTTTCTCGTCTCCTTGGCATCGATAATGTCATCTACCAGGCCTCTGGCCGCAGCGGACTGGGCGCTGGCCTGCAGCTTCTCGTACTCCGCCGTCTTCTCGCGGATCAGGGAAGCGGCGTCAGAGGACGCGCCGATCTCCTCGGCATACATGATCTTCACGGCATTTTCCGCATCCATCACGCCGATCCGGGCCTGCGGCCACGCAAATACCAGATCCGCGCCGATGGACTTGCTGTTCATCGTTACCGACGCGCTGCCGAACGCGTCTCCCACGATAACCGTTACCTTGGGAACGTCGGCATTGGCAAAGGCGTACGTCAGACGGCCGGCCATGCGGGCGATCTTCTTCTCCGTACATTTGCTCTGCTTATAGCCCTTTACATGAACCAGGGTAAGAAGCGGAATCTGGAACGCGTCGCAGAAGCTGACGAACGCCGCCGCCTTCTCGCAGCCGCGGGAGCTTAACGCCGCCTCAAACTCCTCTTCCTTCTCGCCTTCATCGCTGTAAATCTCGGTGCGGTTGGCCACGCAGCCCACCGTCGTCCCGTTCAGGCGGATAAACGCGGTTACCATCGTCGGATCGTAGTCCTTCTTCAGTTCCAGGAAGAAATGATCGTCCGAAATCTCCGCCAGCGCTCTGGCCGTGTCTCCCTTCCAGCCTTCCAGGTTCTCCGAAAGGCGGTTCAGATCGTCTCTGCACTCGTCGTAGGACATATCGTCCTCGTTGTTGGCCGGGAGAATGGAAACCAGGGTGCGGATCTGGGAAAGAATCTCCTCTTCCGTCCCCACCACGTCCGCCAGTCCGGCCTCTTCGCTCTGGAACGCCGCGGAAGCCGTATCGCACTTCGTCTCGTCGTTCCCCGCCAGGGCGTTGGGAGAATTGACAAACAGCTTCCCGTCCTTCTCCATGAATACGAAGTCGGCGATCGCCGAAGACACCGCCATCCCGCCGCCGCAGCTGCCAAATACGGCCGCGATCTGCAAAACTACGCCGGACGCAAGCGTCTGGCAGTAATACATCTGTCCGAACGCGTCAAGCGCGTCCGTCGCCTCCTGCAGGCGAAGTCCGGAGCAGTCCAGGAGCCCGATGACCGGAGCGCCCATCTTCATCGCCATCCGGTAAATGCCCGCGATCTTCTTCGCGTGCATCTCGCCGACGGAACCGCCCAGCACCTCTGCATCCTGGCTGTACACATAAACCAGGCTGCCCTCGATCGTGCCGTAGCCCGTCACGACTCCGTCGCCGGGCGCTTTGTGAGCCGTCATGTTGAAATCCGTACTGCGCGCCGTAATCCGGGACCCGATTTCAACAAAACTGTTATCATCCAGAAGCCGTTCGATGCGGCTAAGAGATGATGCCCGTGCTGAATCACTCATGTTTCTGTCCTCCATTCAAAAATATACTCGACAAGGATTCCATATCGTGGAATACATTCCATGATGTGGATACCTAACCATGCCTGCACTAATTGTATAATGATTCTGTAAAAAAAGCAAGGTTTTTCGTCGAATTTTTGTATTTGAATTTATACAATTTTCCCGCCGGGCTATAACCGGACGGAATAACCGGCCGGCCCAAAAATCCGTTTACAGCCCTGCCAGCGATCCGCCAGCGTATTCCTTGCTATTTTTCTTATACTATTCCCGTAACCAAAACCATCGATTCTGAAAAAGGAGGAACATCGGATGAGTCCAGCCGAAGAAATGAAAACAGAAAAAGACAGAGCGGCCGGCCCGGCCGCTCTCCTGGCAGTCCCCGCGGTCTTTATCCAGGCCTGGGAGCCGCCGGACGGCCTTTCCCGGGCCCTCGATCAGGGCACTATCTTTCGCAGCCTCTGCCTGCCCTTCTGGAAAGGAGGCGATCGGACATGACGAACCGCACGTCTCTTCTCAGGGAGATCGACGAGATCAGCTTCGCCCTGAATGATCTGACGCTCTATCTGGACACGCACCCGGACTGCAGCGAGGGCCTGAACGAATTTGCGGCGCTGGCACCCCGGCGCGCCGCGCTTTTAAAGGAATTTTCCGAGCGTTTCGGGCCGCTTACCACCGACTGCCTGGCGCTGCCGAGCATGATAAAAGAGCCGTTTCGCTGGTGCGAAGAACCGGCTCCGTGGGAAGGAGGAAGCTTCTGATGTGGAATTATGAAAAAAGACTGCAGTTTCCGGTCCGCATCCGGACGCGCTGCCCGAAAACCGCCTCGCTGATTCTCAGCCAGTTCGGAGGCCCCGACGGAGAGCTGGCCGCCTCCATGCGCTATCTCTCGCAGCGCTATTCCATGCCGGACCGGCGCATTTCAGGCCTCTTAACCGACATCGGGACGGAAGAGCTGGCCCACCTGGAAATGATCGGGGCCATCCTCTTCCAGCTGACCCGCGGCATGAGCACGGAAGAAATGGAGACGGCCGGCTTTACCGCCTACTATATCGACCACACGGCGGCCGTCTGGCCCGCCGCGGCCGCCGGCATCCCGTTTAACGCCTGCGAATTCCAGTCCAAGGGCGACGCGATAACCGATCTCACGGAGGATCTCGCGGCCGAACAGAAAGCCCGCACCACGTACGACAACCTGCTGCGCGTCATCGACGATCCGGACGTCAAGGCGCCGCTCCGTTTTCTGCGCGCGCGGGAGATCGTTCATTTCCAGCGCTTCGGAGAAGCGCTGGAACATCTGAAGCTCACGCTCTGTCAGAAAAACTGCTACTGGTTTAACCCCTCCTTTGAAAAGGAGCCGGAAACCAGGGCCTGACCGCGCCCTTTATTCCTGTCCGGAGGGGCCGGACGGCGTGCCGCCGGACTCCGTATCCGGAGCCGCCGCGCCATCCGTTTCTCCCTGGGCGGCCGGCTCCGGCACGTAGGGCACGCAGCTTCCGTCCGCACCCGCCACATAGATCACGCCGTCCGCCGTTACCACGGTATTGACCGCCATCTTTCCGCTTCCGTCAAAATAGTACCGCGCGCCGTCCACGTCGCGAAGGCCTGTCGCCATCGCCCCGCTCGCGTCAAGATAATACCGCGCGCCGCCGATCTCCTGCCAGCCCGTCTGCATCACGCCGGACCCGTTCAGATAATACCAGACGCCGCCGATCTCCTGCCAGCCCGTCTGCATCGCGCCGGCCTCATTCAGATAATACCAGGCGCCGTCCACCGCCTGCCAGCCGGTCGTCATCGCTCCGCCCGCGTCAAAATAATACCGCGCGCCGTCCAGATCCCGCCAGCCGGTAACCATCTTTCCGTCCGATTCCAGATAATACCGTTTTCCGTCGATCGTCTGCCAGCCCGTCTGCATCAGGCCGTTTGCATCCAGATAATACCAGGCGCCGTCCACCGCCTGCCAGCCGGTTGTCATCGCCCCGCTCGCGTCGAAATAGCGCCAGCCGCCGTCCAGTTCCCGCCAGCCGGTAACCATCTTTCCGTCCGCCTCCAGATAATAGCGGCGGCCGCCCGACTCCAGCCAGCCCGTCGAGGGCGTTCCCTCCGCGTTCATGTAATACCAGTTCTGCCCGTCGTAGATCCAGGCGGATTTCTGCATCACATGATTCGCGTAGTAGTAACGTTTTCCGCCGATCGTCCGCCAGGTATTGGCCGCAATGACCTGCGTGAAATCTTTATAGAGATAATCGATGTCCACATTGCCGCTGATGCCGTTTACCGAGCCGGTATTGCTGCGCTGCCACATGGCCGGACTGTCAAACGTGTACCACTGATTGTAGCGGGCCACCCAGACGTCGTAATGCATCTTCGACATGTCAATCTTGTTGGTCAGCCAGTACTCGTTGGCGTACACCATGGGATAATAGCCCGCCTCTTCCACCCGCCGGCAGAAGGCGTTGATCACGTCGCTGACCTCCGACGGCGACAGCGTTCCCAGCGTGCTGGCGTCCTCGGCGTCAAAGACAACCGGGAAAGAAATCGGATAATCCTTGATCAGATTCAGGACAAAATCCGCCTCCTGTTCCGCCATCTGCACAGAGGTCGCATACGAATAAATGTACGCGCCGATGCGGATCCCCGCCTGGCTCGCGCCCCGGGCATTCGCGTCAAAATACGGATCCACATTGCCGCGGAAACGGGTGGCCAGCATGGCAAACTGCACGTTGTCCGCCGCCACCTGGCTCCAGTCAATCGACTGCTGCCAGTAGGAGACGTCGATGCCCCGGGCGATCGCCCCCACGCCAAATTCCTCCTCCGGCAGGTAGACGCCCAGGCCGGAGGTTACCGCCGACACGCCGCCGGTAACCGGCGCTGACCCGGAGGAAGAAGTCCCCCCGGACGGAGTCGATCCCTGGGACGGCCCCGCCGTATTTCCGGAATTTCCGGCCGAGGACGGGCCCGTGGAAACCTGCCCCTTCAGCGCCGCGTCGTCGGCCGGCCCGGCAAGCGCGGGAAGCGGCTGGGCCAGGAGCGCCGCCGCAAAAAGTCCGGCCGCCAGCCGGCCCGTCTGCCGTCTGACCGCCCGTTGTATGTTTCGTTTCATTCTGTAATCCATCTCTGTCTCCCCTGATCTCTTCTCCTGTCCCGTCCGGATTCTGAACCGAAAGCGGGAATCTTGCTGTTCCGGATCCTGAATCCGGAATTTCTCACTTTCCTATTTTAGCAGAGCACGCCGGGGCGGACAATAAAATAAACTTAAATTTTCTCTGACGCTTTTATTAAGCGCCGGCCGGCGAAACGCTCCGTCCTCGCCTTCTCACAAATGAAAAACCCGGGATCCGCCATTTTGGCGAACCCCGGGATCCCGTTCTGACCGGTTCGTTCCCACGTCCCCGTCTCTCCCGTTTTGCCCCGCAGGACTTCTGTCAGCTGCGGCTGCGGTTCAGAAGACGCAGGATGTAAAGGAACAGGTTGATAAAATCCAGATACAGGCTCAGCGCAGAAAATACGGAGGCCTTCTCCAGAAGCTCCGGATTGCCGGAGTAGTACGCGTAGTTCTCGCGGATCTTGCCCGTGTCGTACGCCGTATAGGCGAGGAACAGCGCGATTCCCGCATAGCACAGAAGCGTCTCAAACGCGCCCAGGTTGATAAACCAGGACAGCAGGCCGAAGACGATCATCAGAATCAGGCCGCCAAAGAGGATCGGGCGGATTCCGCTCAGATCCAGCTTGAAGATCAGGCTCACGCCGGCCATCAGGCCGAAGAACAGCGCCGTAGCACCGAACACCAGCACCATCTCCACCACGCCGAACACCAGGAAATAGGCGGAGAACACCACCCCGTTCAGGGCCGCATAAAACAGGAACATCCCTCTGGCCGCTCCCACGGAAATCTTGTGCACGCGCGCGCTCATATAGATGACCGTGACCAGCTCCAGGCCCGTCAGCAGCACAATCCCGTAGGGGATCTGGAACACGAGGATGATCGCCCCCGTCATATATCCGGCCAGGGCAATTCCAAACGTCACGAGCAGACCGGCAAACATCCACAGATACGTCCTGGCGACATAAGAGGCCAGCGACTCTCTCCGATAGCCTTCCGCCTCATACATCTGATTTAAAGGTTCATAATCCATCTGAATCCCTCTCTTTCCGGCGGCGCACGCCGCCATCTGTAGAAAGATTATCACAACTTACGCCAAAAGTCCAGCTTTTTTCTGTCAATTCACAGAGTCTTCACAGAGCAGCGCGACGGCCGTCTCCCGCCCGCGCGGCTTTCCCCGGTCCGCGTTTCTCAGGCCGCTCTCCTCCGCCTTCTGCGGCGCGGCAGGCGCACCTCAAATTTTTTCAGAGGGCTGAACCAGAAGAAATAAATGTTAAACAGCACGGAGGTCAGCGCCCAGGTCAGCGGATAGCTGAACACGACCATCAGGATCGTCGGATGCTGCGGCACCGCTAAAAGCACCCACAGCACGCGCAGCACGCAGACGCCGCCCGCCGTCATAATCATCGGGATCCAGCAGTCCCCCACGCCGCGCAGCGCGCCGGAGTAAATCTCGATGCAGATGTAGAAAAGGAACGTCGGCACCAGAAAATGCAGGATCTCCATGCCCTTTGCGATAACCGCGGCGTCCGTCGTAAACAGCAGGTAAATCGAGCCGCCCACCGTGTAGAAGGTCGCGCTCAGAAGCACCGTGATCAGGGCCGTGATGCCCAGGCAGACAAACACGCTCTTTTTCACGCGGTCCATCTTGCCGGCCCCGTAATTCTGTCCCACAAAGGTCGTAATGGAAATTCCCAGCGCGCTGACGATCATCCAGTACAGGCTGTCGATCTTGCTGTACGCCGTCCAGGCTGCCACCGTATCGGTGCCCAGCGCGTTGACGCTGCTCTGGACGATGATGTTGGACGCCGAATACATGACCGACTGAAGCCCGGCCGGGAGGCCGATGCGCACGATCCGCATGGCCATAAAGGGATTGAGATGGATCCGGCGGATCTGCAGCTTAAAGGACTTGTCCGTCCGCGTCAGCACCAGAAACACCAGGACGGCGCTGACGATCTGCGAGGCCACCGTGGCGACGGCCGCCCCGGCGACGCCCATGCCCACGCCCACCACCAGGATCAGGTCCAGGACAATATTGGTAAAGCAGCTGGCGATCAGGAAATACAGGGGCCGCCTGGAATCGCCCACCGCGCGCAGGATGCCGGCCCCCATATTGTAAATCAGGTTGGCCGTAATGCCCACAAAATAAATGCGCAGGTAAATCAGGGAGTCCGCCATGACATCCGCCGGCGTGCCCATCGCCTCCAGCGCCATGCGGGAAAAACTGATTCCCACCACCGTCATCACAGCCCCGCAGATCAGGGAGAAGGCGATCGCCGTGTGCACGGCCTCGCCGACGCGCTTTGCCCTCTGTCCCCCGTAAAACTGGGAGATGATGACCGTCGCGCCGGAGGAGAGCCCCACGAAAAAGCCAACCAGCAGATTGATCAGCGTCGCCGTGCTGCCCCCGACGGCCGCCAGCGCCTCCTTGCCCACGAAGCGGCCCACGACGATCGCGTCCGCCGTATTATAAAGCTGCTGAAAAAATGTTCCAAACAGAATTGGAAAGAAAAACAGCAGAAGCTGTTTCCAGATTACGCCTTCCGTAATCGCGTTTCCGGCCGTGCTGACGGCTTTCTCTCTCTGCCCTGCGGCAGTCATGATCTTCATCGCAACGTACTCCCTTTCTCCTTCGCAGCGTTTTGATCTTCCGCGGCGTTTTCACGCCCGTTTCCGGCGGCGTTTTCTCTGCCGCCGGCTTACTTTATATCATATTTGCCGGATCCTGGCAATGATGGAAAGTCACAAAGAATCCGGCCGTTTTTTCGCCGGAATTTCCCAAAATTCACAAGAGTTACCCAAGCTCCGCGATGCGCGTAATTCCCACGTAGACATGGGAGATTTTGTACCAGGTCGCAAAGTCGGTTACCCCCGTCTGCGGCAGGCCGAAAACGGACTGAAATTCACGCACCGCCTCCTCGGTCGCCGGCCCGTAGATGCCGTCCACGGCGATGCGGGGAATGGCGGAATAGATGGTCGCCACGGCGTCCAGCTGCTCCTGCATCTGGCGCACCTTCTCCCCGCTCATCCCGGCGCGCAGCGGTTCGCCCGGAAACGAGGCCGGGATCCCCGCGATCATCTCCGCCGTATTGACGTAAATGCTTTCGCCGTAAAAACGGCGCAGGATCTGGATGGGGCTTAAGCCCTCCTCGCCCAGCGCGCAGGATCCCCACTGCGTCATCCAGCCCGGGCAGGTTACCATGCGCCCGTCGCAGTATTGCGTCAGGATCGGCTGGCGCACGCCCGGCCGCGAGAGATAACTGTCAAAAATATCGTCCACCACGGCGGCGATGGGTTCAAAAATATCGCGTCCCCAGATCCATTTGTGATCAAACGCCGTAGAGGACGTGATCGTAAAATCATAGCCTTGGTTGCGGTACCACTCCGTGTACACGCGGTTGAGCGTAAACGACATGATCGCCAGCACGTTGGCCACGATCGACGCCTGGGGCCAGGTCGCATAGATCTCGCTGGAGGCCACGTTTTTAATATAATCCCGGTACGGCACATAATAATCGCGCGCCGAGGCATCCGAGGGCGCCCCGTCGTGGACGACGATCGTCTGCGGGACAACCACGCGGCTCAACACGATCTCGCCGCTCTCGCCGGCCGGCTTTACCTCATCCTCCGCGATCTTGGGCGGGTACGATCCGTAAAGCGTATGCTCCGGGATGCGGATCTCCTCTCTTCCGTCCTTTCCCTCCCCCGCCGGGAACAGGCGCACCGGCTGGATGGCCGTGACGCCGGCCAGCACCTCCGTCCCGCGGATCGTCGCCGGCTCAAACCCCGGCGCGCTGACCTCCACCGTGTATTCCGCATAGGGCCGGATCGCATTCTGATTTTCCAGGCTTAAATACGCAGGCGGAGCCGGCACGGCCGCCTGCGGCGTCTGACCGGACTGATCCGTCTCAAGCTCCTGCCCGGGCCTTCCGTCCGCAGGAAGAATCAAAACCCTGGCGTGCTCCACCGGGAAATTGTTTTCTCCGTTTACCACATCCACCCGCAGGAATCCGTCCTGCCGTTCCTTTGTCTCGCAAATCCTGACCCGTCCGTCTCGCTCCCGCCGCATCGCTTCATTCCTCTTTCTGCCGCGCACTTACTATATCATATCAAAAAGCCGCGCCGGATATGCCCGGCGCGGCTGTAAAATCTTCTCTCTCATCCGTCTCAGACCGGCTGCGTCGCGTCCCGCAGCCAGTCCGCCTCTTCCCTGGAAAGATGCGGCGACAGCTTCTCGTAAACCTCCCGGTTGTAAGCGTTTAACCGCTCCCGGTCGGCCGGCTCCAGAAGCCCCGGATCGATGGTGTCCCGGTCGATCGGCGCCCAGGTCAAATTCTCAAAGCGCATAAACTGACCGAATTCGTTCTTCTGCGCCTTCACGCACAGCGTCAGATTTTCCGTGCGCACGCCGAATTTTCCTTCCACGTAAAGGCCCGGCTCGTCGGAGGTAACCATCCCCTCCTCCAGCACGCAGTTATCCGAGAGATCCTCTCCCGCGCGCCAGCGCACCGCGTTGGGGCGTTCGTGGACGCTGCTCAGATACCCGACTCCGTGGCCGGTCCCGTGATTAAAATCCAGCCCCCGCTTCCACAGAAGCTCCCGCGCCGCATAGTCCAGGTTCAGGCCGCGGCAGCCGTACGGGAAGCACACGTCCAGAAGGCGCAGCATGCAGGCCGCCACCAGCGTGCAGCCCTCCTTCTCTTCCTTCGTGAGCGGCCCCAGGGCGATCGTCCTGGTCACATCCGTCGTCCCCTCCCGGTACTGACCGCCGGAATCGACCAGATACAGGCCGCGCGCAGAAAGGAGAGCGCCGCCTGACTCCGGCGCCGCATAGTGACACATGGCGGCATTTTCGCCGTACGCCGAGATCGTCTCAAAGCTCGGCCCCAGGTTCCCCTCCTGCCCGCGCCGCAGCGCGTCGAGCTTTTCGGCCGCCTCCCGCTCGGTAACCCGACCGGTCTTTACCGCCTCCTTTACCCACATCAGGAAGCGGCAGAGCGCCACGCCGTCCCGGATATGGGCGCGCCGCAGATTCTCCCGCTCCGTCTCATTTTTGACCGCCTTGAAGAGCGCGGTGGGGTTCCTGCGATCCAGCACGGTAACCGAGGCGTCGAGGCTTTTCAGAAACGCGTAGCTGACCGCCTGTTTTTCCAGCAGAAGGCGCTCGTACTTTAACGTCTGCAGCACCTTCCCGATCTCCCCGTACGGGAGCACGCGGATCCCCAGCTCCTTCAGATACGCAAGCTCCGCTTCGCCCGCCGCGCCGGGATTCAGAAAGAGGTACGCCTGCTCCCGCCTGATCAGCAGGTTGGCGAGAAACACCGGCGTGTAGGCCACGTCGCTCCCGCGCAGATTCAGAAGCCAGGCGATATCGGTCAGGCTGGTCAGAAGATGCGAGGTCGCGCCGCAGCGCTCCATCTCCCGGCGCAGCCGGGCAAGCTTGCTGTCGGCCGTCTCCCCGGCAGACGCCCCGTCCAGCATCCACACCGGGCCGGCCGGAAACGGCGGCCGGTCCGTCCAGAGGCCCTCCGCCGGATCCTCCTGCCAGAGCAGGCGGATCTTCTTTCCCCGAAGCGCCCGTTCCAGCTTTTCTCCGGCTTTGGCGTCCAGCACGCGGCCGTCGAAGGCCAGCGTCCCCTCCTCGGGAAGCTTTGCCTTCAGGTATTCCGCAACCGTGGGAACGCCCTCCTGCCCCATTTTAAAAAGTGTAAATCCGCTGTCCTCAAGCTGGGCGGCCGCCTGTACAAAGTAGCGGCCGTCCGTCCACAGCCCGGCCTCCCGCGCGGTCACGACCGCCGTCCCCGCCGAGCCGGTAAACCCGGTCAGCCAGGCGCGGAATTTAAAATAGTCGCTGACATACTCGGAGCCATGGTAATCCGCCGTCGGGATCAGCCAGGCGTCGATCCCTTCCGCGCTCATCTTCGCCCGCAGGCGGGCAAGCCGTTCCTGCATTTCCTTCCCCATCTTACACCTCCCCGCAAAAAAAAACGTTTCCCTCTGCGCCGCGTCCTTCCGGTCCCTGTCATCCGTTTCGCAGCGCGTCCTCTATGGCGTAGGTAATCGCCTCGCTGTAGGTCGGATGCGCCCGCATAGCCGTCGAGAGCTGGTACGCCGTCAGGCCGTTGGCGATGGCCGTCGCCATCTCCCCGATCATGTCCGTCGCCCGGGGGCACATGATCTGCGCCCCGATCAGCGTATTGGTGTACGCCTCGAAGATCAGGCGCACAAATCCCCGCCTTTTTTGCGTCAGAATGGCCTTCCCGTTCTCCGCCATGTAGGCGCTCCCGCATTTGACCTTCATGCTGCTGTTTCTGGCGTCCTCCTCGGTAAACCCGACCGAGGCGATCTCCGGATCCGTGTAAATGCAGCTCGGTACCACCGGAAGCACGACATACATGCCGCTGGGCACCACCGTAAGCTGCATCCGGTGGACGCGCCCCGCCAGATGCTCCGCCAGATAGACGGCCTGCGAAGCCGCCACATGCGCCAGGCGCATCCGCGCCACCGTGTCGCCGATGGCGTAGACATTCTCCTGCGTCGTCTTATACGTCCCCCGGATGACCGGGCGGCCCTGCTCAAGCTTTACCTCGCAGTCCTCTGCCAGCACCCGGCTCATGTCCGGCCGGCGGCCCACCGCCACCAGCACGCGGTCCGCGGCCTTCTCCCGCCAGACCCCGTCCTCCCGGAAATTGACGAACACCGTATCCCGGCCGCGGTTTTTGATCTCCATGATCTCCGCGTTGCAGCAGACCTCGATCCCCTTATCGCGCAGGTTCTCCTCCATCTGCTCCGAGATGATCGGATCCATCGGCGCCAGGATCCGCCCGTTCTGCTCCAGCAGCGTGACCTTCGAGCCGAGCGCCGCAAAGATGGTGGCCAGCTCCACGCCGATCACGCCGCCGCCGATAATGACCAGGCAGTCGAATTTCCAGTCGTCGATGCGCAGAATGTCGTAGCTGGTCATGACCTGCGGCAGATCGATGCCGGGGATGTCCGGGATGACCGGCTCCGCGCCCGTAGCCAGGATCACATGCGTCCCGCGCAATGAAAGCGTCCCCTCCCGCGTAGTTACCTCCACCCGGTTGCCGGCGTGCAGCCTGGCCTCCCCGCGAATCTGCTCCACCTCGTTCTGATCCAGGAGCTGCCGGATCTGCGCCCGAAACTGCCCGACCGCTTCCTCCTTGTAATCCTGCATCTTCGCCCAGTCAAAATCCACCTCCCGGGCCGTGATGCCAAAGCGCGACGCCCGCCGCATATCCCGGTACACCGCCGTCGCCTGCAAAAGTGCCTTGGCCGGGATGCACCCCGTGTTCACACAGGCGCCGCCCAGCTCGTCCTTCTCGATCAGGGCCGTCCTGAGCCCGAAGGACGCCGCCCGGTACGCCGCCGTATAACCCGCCGGCCCCGCGCCGATGATAATCAGATCATACTGTCGCTCTTCCATAACCTTCCCCTCCGGTTTTCCCTCCCCCTCTCGGAGCGGGATGCTTTATAAAAGATGGATATGGTGCGCCTCAGCCTCCGCGCGGATGCCGTCCGGCCAGATCGAAACCTGCACCTCCCCGATATGGGCCTTGCGCAAAAAGAACATGCAGATGCGGGACTGGCCGATGCCGCCGCCCACCGTGCAGGGCAGCTCTCCCGCCAGCAGCGCCTTCTGAAAATCGAGCTCTGCCCGCTCCTCGCAGCCGGCTTTGGCAAGCTGCTCCCGCAGCGTCTTTTCATCCACGCGGATTCCCATGGAAGAGAGCTCCAGCGCGATATCCAGCACCGGATAGTAGACGATGATATCGCCGTTTAACTTCCAGTCGTCGTAATCCGGCGCGCGCCCGTCGTGCTTCTCCCCGGATTTCAGCTTGTCGCCGATCTGCTCGATAAACACGGCGCCGTGCAGCTTCGCAATTTTATACTCCCGCTCCTTGGGCGTCAGATCGGGATAGCGATCCTCCAGCTCCTGCGTCGTGATGAACTCGATGTGATCCGGGAGACAGCGGCCGATATACTCGTATTCGTAGGCCATATAATCCTCAGTTACCTTAAGCGCCTTGTAAACGCCCTTTACAATCTCCTCCAGCGTCTCGCGGGTGCGATCCTCCCTGGCGATAACCTTCTCCCAGTCCCACTGATCCACGTAGATCGAATGGATATTATCCGTATCCTCGTCGCGGCGGATTGCGCTCATATCCGTGTAAAGCCCCTCTCCCACGCCGAAGCCGTAGCTCTTTAACGCCATCCGCTTCCATTTGGCCAGCGACTGCACGATCTCCGCTTCCCGGTCGCCCTGCTCAAGGATGCCGAAGGTTACCGGGCGCTCGACCCCGTTCAGATTATCGTTAAGGCCCGATTCCGGAAGCACAAACAGCGGGGCTGACACCCGGGTCAGATGAAGCTGTCTGGCCAGCTCGCGCTGGAAAAAGTCCTTGATGATCTTGATCGCAATCTGGGTTTCTCTAAGGCTCAGGGCCGGCTCATAGGAGTCCGGCGTAATTAAATGATCCATTCTCTCATCCTCTTTCTGTCCATAATGATAATCGATCTGCCGCGGGATCCGGCCGCACCGCCGGCCCGCGGTTATGTACGCCTCATTATAGCATTTCTCCCGCAAAATGGGAATAGAAAGATTTCTGAAAATAAAAAAAAGGGTTGCTTTTTTAGATTTTTCTGGTATAATTGAAAAACGTGAGTGAGACCGGGGTATGGCGTAGCTTGGTAGCGCGCTCGGCTGGGGGCCGAGAGGTCGCAGGTTCAAATCCTGTTGCCCCGATTTTTTCTCTTAGAATCAAAGATTCCGGCGCTTGAAGGGCGCCGGTTTTTTTC
The DNA here is from genome assembly GCA_944381615.1 of uncultured Lachnospiraceae bacterium. Taxonomy (GTDB): domain Bacteria; phylum Bacillota; class Clostridia; order Lachnospirales; family Lachnospiraceae; genus Otoolea. Next base: position 27,650 of record CALWLT010000023.1, read on the forward strand.
ATACAAAAAAGAGGGATGCGAATTGATAAGCTTTGATCTGGACATGACGCTTCTTGATCACCGCACGGACCGGATTCCCGACAGCGCGCTTGCCGCCATCGAAAAACTGCGCCAGAAGCACCGTATCATCCTGGCCACCGGCCGCGACATGGACAATTATTACAGCATCGCCTACCGCGATCTCATCCGCCCGGACGCCATCGTCCACATGAACGGAGCCAAGATCACGGTCGGCGGCCGCCTCGTCTTCGAGCATCTTTTTGAACAGGATCTGGTGCGCCGGCTCCTTGCCTTCTGCGAGGAGAACGGCTACGGGATCGGCGCCACCATCGGGGATGACGACTTCTATATCCACCCGGAGATCATCGCGGCCGGAGACATCCGCTTCTGGGGAAGCTGCGGCCGCCGTTTCCAGGATCCGTACCGGCTGCTTTCCATGCCGGTGCGCGCGCTCGCATTCGTGGGAAGCCCCGAGCAGGCCGCCCATGTGGAGCAGGCGTTCCCGGAGCTGCGCCTTCCGCTGTTTGCCAGCGGCCACGGGGCCGACGTGGTCAGACGCGGAATCTCCAAAGCCGAGGGACTGCGCCGTCTGGCCGTCCTCTTCGGGGAGAACCCGGACCTGTCCGCCACCGTCGCCTTCGGCGACAGCTTAAACGATCTGGAGATCATCCGCGAGGCCGGAACCGGCGTCGCGATGGGCAACGCGGTCGACGAGCTGAAGGCGGCCGCCGATTTCGTGACCTCCTCCATCGAGGACGACGGGATCTACCGGGCCTGTCTCGCCCTCGGCCTTATTGAAGCATAGGAGCGCCATCCAGGATCTGCGCCGCCTCCTGCGGCGTCAGGTTGCGCTCCTCCAGAAGCTGCGCCAGCTGTCCCAGCTCGGCCTCCCGCTTTTCGCGCAGAAGCTCCCGCTCCCGGGCCTTCAGCTCCCGCAGCTGCGCTTCCACCTCTTCTATCTCGCCCCGCAGGCTCTCCAGCTTCTCGCTGCAGGTTCTTCTTTTTCCTCTTGGCATATTACCGTCTCCTTTCTCCTGACATTTTTTCCCGAATCAGTAAAAGATATGCCAGATCGGAAAGAAAAAGAACCGGCCGCCGGAAAAAAGCCCCGAAAAAAAGGAGGAGCCGGGTGGTCAGACCATCCGGCTATTATGAAAAAAATTTCTGAATGTCGCATCCAGTTTCACTCAGGAGAGATTCTCGGACTCCCTTGCGACTACGGTTTTAGTATAACTGCAAAATGTGACCGCTGTTTGGAAATTCTGTGAACATATTTTGAACGGACGGTAAATCTTCTGTAAAGGGAAGGTTTCCGTCCGTTTACGCCCCGGTCCGGTCAGTTCGTGCAGCCGCAGGTCGTCGTGGTCGTGCAGCCGCAGGAGCCGGAGGACGGACGCGCATTTACGCCCGCGTCGTAACCGGCGCGGTAGCCGGCCGCATAGCCGTCGTTGTATCCCCGGCGATAGGCCGCGCTGTCAGCGGCGCCCCCCGCGCCTCCCGTCTGGCCGCAGCCACAGTGGCAGTGGCATCTGCATCCGCATCTATTATTAAAGAAACAACACATACCTGATATACTCCTTTTTCTTTGTTTTATAGTATATGGTATGTACGATAAGACAAAGCGTGACCGTCAGAACCTTCTCCAGGTTTCTCTGGAAAAAAGGATCAGCATGGGAAAGATCTCCAGACGGCTCGCCAGCATGTCAAAAATCAGGACCACCTTGGAAAAATCCCCGAACGAGCTGAAATTCCCGGTCGGCCCCATGATTCCCAGGCCCAGATCCAGGCCCACGTCGTTGAAGGCCGCCGCCACCGCCGTGAAATTCGTCACCAGATCGAAGCCGTCGGCCGAGATCAGGAGCAGCGACACGACAAACACCAGCAGATAGGCCGCCATGAACACATAGATGGAACGGACGGTCTCCGAATCCACCGGTTTGCCGTCAATCCAGATCTTGCGCACAATCTGCGGATGCAGAAACTGCATGATCTCGCAGTACACGGACTTGATCAGGATCAGCACCCGCGAGATCTTGATCCCGCCGCCGGTGCTGCCGGCACAGGAGCCGACGAACATCAGAACCAGCAGCACGGTTCTCGGGATCTCCGGCCAGTCGTCAAAGTTGGTGCTCACATAGCCCGTCGTGGTAATAATCGAAGCGACCTGAAACGCCGCGTGATGGAACGCCCGCTCGATCCCGCCGTACATCGGCGTGATGCTGACCGTGATGATCGCGATCGAGGCCAGGATAAACGCAAGATAGACGCGCACTTCCTCGCTCTGGAAGGCCCGCCTGAATTTCCCCATCAGGAGAAAGAAATAGAAATTGAAATTGATGCCGAAGAGGATCATGAACACGGTAACCACGTTGCGGATATAGGGCGAATAATACGTCATGCTGCTGTTTCGCACGCCGAAACCGCCGGTGCCCGCCGTGCCGAAGGTAATGGCTAGCGCGTCGAAAAGCGGCATCCGTCCGGCCAGCAAAAGAACCAGCTGCAGGACCGTCAGGCCGATATAAATCAGGTACAGCGCCTTCGCCGTGTTCTGCACCCGCGGCAGGAGGCGGCTGACGCTGGGCCCCGGGCTCTCCGTCTTCAGAAGATTCATATGGAAACCGCCGCCCGTCATGGGCAGCAGGCAGAGCAGAAAGACCAGCACGCCCATGCCGCCGATCCAGTGGCTGAAGCTGCGCCAGAACAGCATGCACTTCGGGAGGGACTCCACATCCGTCAGGATGCTGGCCCCCGTCGTCGTAAAGCCGGACACCATCTCAAACAGGGCGTCCACCGGGCTTTCAATGCTGCCGCTCCAGAGGAACGGCAGCGCTCCCGTCACGCTCAGAAGAATCCAGCTCAGCGCCACCGCCACAAAGCCTTCCGCCGTGTAGAATACCGGATTGGAGGGACGGCTTAAAACCATGGGAATCCCGAAAAGCAGGCACAGTCCCATGGAGACCAGAAACCACTGGCCGCACGGCTCCCCGTAGATCAGGGCCACCAGGCACGGAAGCAGCATAAACGCCGCCTGCACGTTCAGAACCCATCCCAGGATGAAAAAGATCATGCCATAATTCATCGCCGTTCCCCCGCTGTCTTTTCTTTAGAATTTCCGCCACGTATCCCTTGAAAACAGAATCAGCAGCGGGAAGATTTCCAGACGGCCCGCCAGCATGTCAAAGGTCAGGACCAGCTTGGAAAAATTGCTGTAGGCGCTGTAATTGCCTACCGGCCCGACCATGCCAAGGCCCGGCCCCACGTCGTTAAAGGTGGCGGCTACCGCCGTGAAATTCGTTACCGCGTCGAAATTATCCAGCGACACCAGAAGCACCGACGCCGCGAAAATAACCAGGTACACGACCAGGAAGACGTTGGTGGAGCGGACTACCTCATGCTCGACCAGCTTCCCGTCCATCTTTACCTTTTTGACCGCATTGGGATGAAGCACCTGCGTCATCTCCTTGCAGGCCGTTTTCATCAGGATGACCACGCGGGACACCTTGATGCCGCCGCCGGTACTGCCGGCGCAGGCGCCGATGAACATTAGAAGCACCAGGATGGCGCGCGACAGCTCCGGCCACTCGTCAAAGTTCGCCGTGGCGTACCCCGTCGTCGTGATGATCGAGGCCACCTGAAAGGCCGCATGGCGCAGCGACTCGGAGAGGCCGCTGTACATCGGCATGATATTGACGGTAATAATGGCGATCGAGACGGCGATGATCAGCAGATAGGAGCGCACCTCCTCGCTGCCGAAGGCCTGCCGGAATTTGCGTATCAGGATAAAGAAATACGCGTTAAAATTCACGCCGAACAGGATCATGAAGATCGTCGTCACATTCTGCAGATACGGCGAGTAATCCATCATGCTGCTGTTCTTAATGGCGAACCCGCCGGTGCCCGCCGTGCCGAAGGTAATGGTAAGCGCGTCGAACAGGGGCATCTTCCCCAGCAGAAGAAGGATAATCTGCAGGATCGTCAGCCCGATGTAGATCTCATAGAGGATCTTCGCCGTGCTCTTGACCGTCGGCAGCATCCGGCTCACGCTGGGGCCCGGGCTCTCCGCCTTCATCAGGTTCATATGCGTGCCGCCGCCCCCCAGCGAGGGAAGCAGGCTTAAAATAAAGACCAGGACGCCCATGCCGCCGATCCAGTGCGTAAAGCTTCTCCAGAACAGCAGGCAGTGCGGAAGCACCTCCACGTCCGTCAGGATGCTGGCGCCCGTCGTCGTAAAGCCGGACACCGTCTCGAACAGGGCGTCCACCGGGTTTGTGATGTAGCCGCTGATGAGAAACGGAAGCCCTCCCATGATACTTAGGAGAATCCAGCCCAGCGAGACGGCCACGAAAGCCTCCGCCGTATAAAACACCGTATTTTTCGGTTTCCGTATAACCAGAGGCGTTCCGATGAGAAAGCTGATTCCCATGACGATGGGAAAGCACCATCCCGCCGTTTCCCCGTAGATGACCGCTACGATACAGGGCAGCAGCATAAATGCCGCCTCTACGTTCAGAATCCACCCCAGAATATAAAATACAATGGAATAATTCATCGCTTTGCTCCCTATTTATTTTTTCAGAATGTCGCGGATATCATGAAGTCCCCGCTGGCTCGTAATCACAACGACCGTATCGCCCACCTGGATGCTGTCCTGGCCTCTCGGGATATGAATCACGCCGCCGCGGTTGATGCAGGCGATCAGCAGGTTCTTTTTCAGACTGATGTTCATCAGCGGAATATCCGTAACCTCTGATTTTTCGCGGATCACGAACTCCAGCGCCTCCGCCCGGCCGTCCAGGATGTGATAAAGCGTCTCCACGTTGCTGCCGATGGTATTCTGCATCGCGCGCACGTACTGGATGATGTAATCCGATGTAATATACTTCGGATATATTAAAGTGCCGAGATCCAGCTTGCTGAGCAGCTCGTCAAACGCGATCCGGTTGACCTTGGTAACCAGCTTGGCCCCGCAGTTCTCTCTGGCGAACAGCGTCAGGAACACGTTCTCCTCGTCCATATTGGTCAGCGTCACGAACGCCTCCGTCGAGGTAAGCCCCTCTTCCATCAGAAGACGCCGGTCCGTTCCGTCCCCGTTGATGATCAGCGCTCCCGGCAGGTTCTCCGTCAGGAACTCGCAGCGGGCGCGGTCTTTCTCTACAATCTTGACGCGCACATGCATGGACGCCAGCTGGCGGGCCAGATAATAGGAGATCGTTCCGCCTCCCACGATCAGCACGCTCTTGGCCCGGTTCGTATGTATGCCGAGGTTGTGAAAGAAGCCGACCGAATTCTTCGGCGTGGCAATGAAGCTGACCAGGTCGCCGTCCTGCAGGACAAAATTACCGTCCGGGATCGTGACCTCATCGCCGCGCTCCACGCCGGCAAACAGCACCGTTCCGCCAATCTGGTTGTCGATCTCCCGCACCGACTTGCCGCTTAAGCGGAACTCCGGCTTGACCTTAAACTTCAGAAGCTCTACGCGGCCTCTGGAAAACGGATCGATCCGGATGGCGGAGGGAAGGCGGAGGACTCTCGAAATCTCCATCGCCGCCGCCAGCTCCGGATTGATAATCATGGAAATGCCCAGCGTCTGCTTGATAAAATTGATCTCATTGCTGTAAACCGGGTTGCGGACGCGCGCAATCGTGTGGCATTTTCCCGCCTTGCGCGCGATCAGGCAGCAGAGCAGGTTCATCTCGTCTGAACCGGTCACGGCAATCAGGATATCCGCGGTCTGAACCCCGGCCTCCATCTGCATGGCGATGCTCGCGCCGTTTCCCACCAGCTTGATGGCGTCGATGTCCTCCGAGAGAGTCTGAAGCCGTTCGGGGGACGTATCGATCATGGTCACATTGTGATCCTCCTGCACCAGATCCTCAGCCAGGGCAACCCCGACTTTTCCGCAGCCGATAATGATAATGTCCATAGCTATTCTGTTCTCCTCTATGAAAGAATTTCGTTCTGCCGGGCCGAAAAAACGGCGCCGTTTCCCGCGCCGTCCGGCTCACTTATTATATACCACTGTCCCGTTTTTTTTTCAATCATAAAAAAAGCCCTTCGCGAAAAATTAACTCAACTTTCGTAACAAAGGGCTTTTTTCTTTATTTTTTGTTTTTTTTCCAGATCATGGCAAAAACGATCCAAATTGCGGCAAATATATCAATCGTATATTATAGAGATCCTATACGAGAGAGGAAAGAACGGCCGCTTTGGAGACGATCCCCGTCAGGCTCCCGTCCTCCTCCAGCACGGCGATCGGATACTTGGATTCCGCCGCCAGCGGCAGGATCTCGCTGATCACGGTGTCGGGCGTCGTCGTCGCCACGTCGGTCGCGCAGACGTCCCGCAGCGCCAGGTTTTCCCGCCGCGCGCGGATCGCCGCCTCGACGTTGACGATCCCCACGAGATTCATCTTCCGGTTTACCACGTAGGCCGACGAGACGTCGCTCTCCTTCATCTCGCGCAGGGCGAAATCCGGCGAATCCGACTCCTTGACCACGCAGGGCGTGATCATGACGTGGCGGGCGCAGAGCACCTTGGTCATATCGGCGCTGCCGATAAACTCCCGCACATAATCGTCCGCCGGGTTGGCGCTCATCTCCTCCGGCGTCCCCACCTGGATCAAGCGGCCGTCGCGCATGATGGCCACGGTGTCCCCCAGCTTGAACGCCTCGTTGATGTCGTGCGTGATGAAGACCACCGTCTTCTGCAGCTTGCGCTGCAGAGAGAGCAGCTCAAACTGCATATCCTTGCGCACCAGGGGATCCAGGGCGGAAAACGGCTCGTCCATCAAAAGCACTTCGGGGTCGTTGGCCAGCGCGCGGGCGATGCCGACCCGCTGGCGCATGCCGCCGGAAAGGCTGGTAATCGCCGTGTGCTCATGTCCCTTTAAACCCACCATCTCGATCATTTCCATTGCCTTGCGCTCCCGCTCCACGCGCGGCACGCCCTTGACCTCCAGCCCGTACACCACGTTGCCCAGCACGTCGCGGTGGCTCATGAGGCCGAAATTCTGAAAGACCATGGAAATCTTCTCCCGGCGGTACTCATTGAGATCCTTTTTCCCGAACTGGTCGATCTTGCTGTCCTCAAACATGATCGTGCCCTCGCTGGGCCGGTTGAGCATGTTCAGCATCCGGATGATCGTCGATTTGCCGGAACCGGAGAGGCCGATGATCACGAACACCTCGCCCCGCTTTACCTGGAAGCTCACGTCCCAGAGCGCCACGGTCACGCCCGTCTCCCGGAAGACCTGGTCCTTGTTTTTCCCTTCCTTCATCATCCGCGCCGCCTCGGCCCGGTTTGATGTTCCGTACAGTTTCGTTAAATGGCTCACGCGGATAATATAATCCTGCCGTCCGTCCTTATTCGTTTTCTTCGCTTCTTCCATCCGGATTCTCCTCCTTCCTCTTGAGCCATCCCTGCGTCAGCCGGTCCAGCAGGATCGCCACGATCACGACGGCGGATCCGGCCAGCAGGCCCCTGCCGATCTCGATGCGGTTGACGCTGATCAGCACCTCCATGCCGAGGCCCGAAGCGCCGATCATCGAACACGTTACTACCATGGCCATGGCCATCATCAGCGTCTGGTTGACGCCGGTCAGAATCGTCGGCAGCGCCTGCGGAATCTGTACCTTAAACAGGCACTGCATCCTCGTCGAGCCGAAGGATCGCGCCGCTTCCACCACCTCCGGATCCACCTGCCGGATTCCGTGGCTGGTCAGGCGGATGACCGGCACGATGGCGTAGATCGTCGTGGCGATCACGGCCGGCGCCTTGCCCAGGCCGAAGAACAGGACGGCCGGGATCAGGTACACGAACACCGGCATCGTCTGCATGGTGTCCAAAATAGGCCGGATGATCACATTGGCCCGGTCGCTTCCCGAGATGAGGATGCCGGTCGGCAGTCCTAAAAGCAGGGAAATGACCACGGAAGCCAGCACGATCGAGAGCGTCTCGTACATCAGATCCCACAGCCCGATGACCCCGACCAGGAACAGAAGCGCCGCATAAAGCAGGCCGGTCAGCGGCTTTTTGCTTAAACGGAACCCGGCGAAGAATACCAGGAGAATCAGAAGCCACCAGGGAATCAGGTTCAGGATCCCGTCAATCAACTGAATCAGGCCGTTTAACGCGCCGCGGATGGCGTCAAAAAAGCCCGAGAACTGCGCGGCAAAATTTTTTACCGACGTATCGAACGCTTCCACGTCGATGGGAAGCACGAACGGGAAATCAAAGAAATAATTGATGCCCTCTTCCGAGAGGCCCAGCGCCCCGCGCACATCCTCCAGCTGATCCGCGTCCAGCCACGCCTCCATCAGCTCCGGATGCTCGGTCAGAAACCAGCGGGCCGTCTCGTTGTAATCGTCGCCCGTGTCCTGCATATGCGCCAGCGCCTCCGAGGTCAGCGCGCTGCTTGTCTCGTATTTCTCCAGGAAGGCGCAGAATTCCGGCTCTTGCTCATAAAACGCATTGCTGACGCCGATCGTCACGTCGACCGACGGGCAGGCCGTCTTTCCTTCCTTGTACTGCGCGTCGTCCACATAGGGGTAATCGTCCAGCAGCACCAGATCGTATTTTCCGGTCAGCCAGGTCGGCTCCCAGTAATAGCCCACGATCGGCTCTCCCTTCTCGTACGCCGAGGTAAAGGCCGCCGAGAGCGCCGAATCCGAGCCGGGCTGGAAGAAATTGTACATCTGATCCAGACCGTTGTACTGGACCTTCTTTAACATGATCTCATTGATCTCCCAGCCGGGAATCGCGCCGTAGATGCGCCCCATGCCGGGGTTCTCATCATCCGGGAACAGATCGGCATAACCGGCCAGATCCTGTACCGTCTTCAGATCCGGCGCCATTGGCTCAATCCCGCGCTCCTCGTCCCCCTCAATCACATAGCGGGGCACGTAAAAGCCCTGGATATTGTCGCCGAAGTTGGTTCCCAGCTCCTTAAACAGGCCGGCTTCCAGATCCTCGTCGTAGCCGGTCAGGTTGTCCGTCCACTCCTCCATATTGACGTCGATCTCGCCGTTCTTAAGCGCCTCGTGCATGATGGGCGAAGATCCCGGCACTTCCTTCCACGTATAACCGAACGCGGCCTCCGCAATCAGGCCGGCCACCGCATTGTGGAACTTCACGCTGTCCCAGCCCACGTCCGCAAATACAATCTCTCTTGACTTCGATGCGCATCCGGAAAGCCCGGCGCCGGCCGCCAGGACTGCCGCCAGAAGCGCGGGCCATACTGTCCGTTTTCCCATGTAACCCCTCCTTACTCATCCTTCTCAACACCATTTGCAACAAGTATAACAAAAATTGCCCCGCTGTTCAAGAAAATATGCTGAAATTAATATTATTTTAATATAATATACCGTTTTTTCTCTTACTCGACACGGTTTTTCAGAAAAGTTCCGGTATCCTGCATTGTTGCATTTTTCCCGTTAAATCGGAAAAGGCAAAAACCAGAGGCCGCCCGGCGCTTTTGTTCCGAAAAAGCTTGACATTCCCCCGGGAAATGTTATAATGAAAAACACGCAGATATGGTTCATCGGTAGAACGCCAGCTTCCCAAGCTGGAAAGGCGGGTTCGACTCCCGTTATCTGCTTTTTTCTTTTGCCGGAAACCGAACATACGTTTGTGTGGCAGTCTGTCAAACGAATCCGGCTTTGCAGAGCAGATACGAAAGAGCAGATACGAAGGAGGAACCTCATGGATAAAAAAACGGGAATCATCAGTCAGAGACGGCGCGGGCGGCGCAGCCGGCGCGGAGAGAAAAAAGCCATCCGGGCAATCGCGACGCTGATCATCGTCCTCATCGCCGCCGCGACCGGACTTCTGGATCCGGACGCCCTGTCCGGACGGCCGGGAGTGGAAACCGCCGCCTCCCTCCCGGCTCCCGATCTTCCGCCGGATGCGGACGCCTCGTTCCGCGCCGATTTTCTGGACGTGGGCCAGGGCCTGTCCGTCCTCATCGAAGCAGACGGAGAATTTCTGCTCTTTGACGGCGGCGACCGCGACGCGTCTTCCTACGTCGTCGCCGCCCTGCAGGAACGGGGCGTCACTCAGCTTTCCTACCTCGTCGCCTCCCACTACGACGCCGATCACCTAAACGGCCTGGTCGGCGCACTCCACACCGTCGACGTTCAGACCGTGCTGGGGCCGGACTACACGGCTGATTCCAAAGTGTACCAGTCCTTTTTAAACGCCGTCGACGGCCAGGGACTGACCGTGACGGCGCCGGTCCCCGGGACCCGCTACCCGCTGGGCGACGGGTATTTTGACGTCCTGGCCCCGCTCTCCGCCTCCTACGAGGACGAAAACGACTACTCCATCGTCCTGCGCTTTGCCTGCGGCGACACCTCCCTGCTTCTGACGGGAGACGCCCAGCGGGAAAGCGAGGAGCAGATGATGGAGGTCTGGCCCGATCTGGAAAGTGACATCCTCTGCGTGGGCCACCACGGCTCGCCCTCTTCCTCCAGCGGCGCGTTCCTCGACCGGGTCGCCCCCTCCCTTGCCGTCATCAGCTGCGGCGAGGACAATCCCTACGGCCACCCCTCCCCGGAAGTGCTTGAGCGCCTCTCCGAGAGAGGCATCCGCACGCTGCGCACGGATGAAAACGGCGCCGTTACCATCCTCGGGGACGGCCATACGTTCCAGGTCCTTACACAGAGAGAAGCGGCGCAGCAGGCTGAACTTCCGGCGCTCAGGCAGGCCGCCGTCCCGCTTCCCGGACAGGCCGCGGCTCCGCTTTTCAAACAGGCCGCGGCTCTGTCCCTCTGGGACAGAGCCGCTTAACCTGATTGCCGCTATTTTGTTTTTACCGAATCAAATTCCGGATTAAACGCGTAGAAATTTTTGCTGTCCAGGTGTTCCTGGAGATTTCGCAGCGCTTCTCCGAAGCGCTGGAAATGGACGATCTCGCGTTCCCGCAGGAAACGGATGGGATCGCAGACTTCCGGATCCTTGACCACGCGCAGGATGTTGTCGTACGTGGAGCGGGCCTTCTGTTCGGCCGCGAGATCCTCCGTGAGATCGGTAATCGCGTCGCCCTTGGACTGGAACTCGCAGGCATTGAAGGGGATCCCCCCGGCGGCCTGCGGCCAGATCGCCGTCGTGTGGTCGATGTAGTACGGCCCGAACCCGGACTCCACCACCTGCTCCGGCGTCAGGTTCTTCGTCAGCTGGCGGACGATGGCGGCAATCATTTCCATGTGCGCCAGCTCCTCGGTGCCGATATCCGTCAAAAGCCCCTTTTGCATCGCGTAGGGCATGGTATAGCGCTGGGACAGATAGCGCATGGAGGCGCCTATCTCCCCATCCGGCCCGCCGCATGGCAGAAACAGATTGTCCGCCCGCTGCGGCTTCTCCCGTCACGCCTCGAACGGGTACGTCACGCCCATCTTGCGGCGAATCTGATCCAGAATTTCCATCATAGTCAGGATCTCGTGATGCGGCATCTGCGGGCACTCCTTAAGCCCTGCCGCCAGCGCGTGCCGGCAGGCCTCAAACTGATAGACGTAGCCGGTCTGCGTCTGCTCGGGCCGGGGGACCCGCTTTACCAGCCTGTGATCCCGGTCATAGATTTCCATCCATTCAAAATTATTGACATTTCCCACGATCAGGTACCCGTCGGTGCCGTAGACAATCCCCGTCCGATCTGAGGGCCCGTTTACCGAGGCATAAATATTGCAGCAGATCTCCCGTCCGCCGCTCTGAATGGTCATGGCGATCTGATCCTCCAGATCCACACCGGTATCCGCCTTTTTCGCCTGCGCGCAGATCCCGGTTATCTCATCGCCGGCAATCAGGGAGACAAAGGTCAGCGGATAAATCCCCACGTCCAGCAGCGCGCCGCCGGCCCGCTCCGGATCCAGAATCCGCGGCTTGTCTGTAACCGGATACCCCAGATTCGCGCTGATTGCGTTGACCTTACCGATCACGCCGCTCCAGACCGTCTCGCGAATCGTCTCCGCCATCGGCATATAGCGCGGCCAGATTGCCTCCGCCAGGAATACGCCCGCCTGACGGGCCTTTTCCAGGAGCGCCCGGGCCTGCGCGGCGTTGGCCGTAAAGCTCTTCTCTACCAGAACCGGCTTTCCGGCGTCGATGCACATCCCCGCGTGAAGCGCGTGATGCGAGTGCGGCGACGCGACATACACCAGATCCACCTCCGGATCGCACAGAAGCGCCTCGTAGGTTTCGTATACCCTGCAGTGCGGAAATTTCCCGGCAAACGCATCCGCGCCTTCCCGGCTGCGGGAGGCCGCGGCGCAGACCTCTATATGCTCCATGGTGCGGATGGCCTCTGCCATCTCCACCGCCATCAGCCCCGTCCCCAGAATCCCGACTCTGAGCCTGTTCTCTCCCATTGTTTTCCATCCCTTCCGCGCGGCCGCAGATCCGCGGCCGGCGCCGTTTTTCTTTCATTATAAACCGCGGAAAAGAAAAAGGGAAGAAGCAGCTGCCGCCGCATGTTACAACCCGCATGTTACAGATTCACGACGTGAACCGGATTTCCCGCCAGAAACGCGCGGATGTTTTCTTCTGTCATCTCCATAATCCGCTGGCGCGCCTCCCGGGCCGCCCAGGAAATATGCGGCGTAATGATGCAGTTTCGGGCTTTCAGAAGAGGATTATCCGGCCGGATCGGCTCCTCTGACACCACGTCCAGCGCGGCGGCATATACCTTCCGGCTGTTCAGCGCCTCCGCCAGATCCGCCTCCCTTACCAGCTGCCCCCGGCTGTTGTTAATCAGGATCACGCCGTCTTTCATCCCGGCGATCGTCTCGCGCCGGATCAGCCCCTCTGTTTCCGGAAGCAAGGGACAGTGCAGAAAAATCACATCCGCACGGGAGAACAGCTCCTCCTGGCTGACGTACTTTGCCACCTGCCGCCCGGCATCGCTCTCCCGCGCGTCGCTGGCAATCACGTTCATCCCCATGGCCCCGAGGATCCGGGCCGTCGCCTGTCCGATTCTTCCCAGGCCGATGATTCCCGCCGTTTTTCCGGACAGCTCAATCATGGGATAATCCCAGTAACACCAGTCCGGGCAGCTCTCCCAGCGCCCTTCCCGCACCGTCCGGTCGTGATGGCCGTAATGCGCGCAGATTTCCAGCAGAAGCCCCACGGCATACTGGCTGACCACCTGCGTCCCGTATGAGGGAATGTTCACGACCGGAATTCCCTTTGCGGCAGCGTACGCGCCGTCCACGATATTATATCCCGTCGCCATGACCGCGATCAGCCGGATCTGCGGGCAGGCGTCTATCGTTTCCCGGGAGACCGGCGTTTTATTCGTGACCACAATCTCGGCCGCTCCGATCCGCCGCGCCACAAGAGACGGATCGGCAACCGGCGTCCGGTCGTAAACCGTCAAATCGCCCAGCTTCTCCAGTCCTTCCCAGCTCAGATCGCCGGGATTCTCCGTATATCCGTCCAGTACCACAATCTTCATGTTTCCCCGTCTCCTTTTTACGTCTTATGCGCGGCCGGATCCAGCCGTCTTTCCGCCTGCGCGGCCGGGTCCGGCCTTCTCTCAGCCCGTGCGGCCGGGTCCGGCCATCTCTCAGCCCGCGCGGCCGGATCCGGCTGTTTCCTGCCGCAGCCCGGCGGCAATCTCTTTCATCTTCGCCCCTTCCCGGTTCCAAAATGTTTTCAGAATCGCCAGCTGATCGCCGAGCGCGAAATCCTTTACCCCGAGATCCGCGTAATATCCGGCCTCTGCCGCAGACTGGATCTCGCACCGGGGCCTGACACCGTGGGCCAGGGCCGCCGCGATACACCTGCGCTCCGCCTCCTTTACCTCCTCTTCGTGCTCCGCCCGGTTCCAGCCTCTGCTCATACAGTAATCATTCGGTCCGAACTGGATCAGATCCACGCCGGGAACGGAACAGATCTCGTCGATCTGTTCCACGGCCTCTTCCTTTTCGATCATGAAGCAGAGCACGATCTCCTCCAGCCGCTTTGCGTGCTCCATCGCCGGGATATGCGACTGGCCGCCGATATATCTCCCGTTCGGATAGCCGAAGATCCCCGTTCCTCCCGGCTTCCTGGGTTTTACCATGCTAACGCTCTCTCTTACCTGATCGGCATTCAGATGATCCACAAACAGGATCCCCTGAAAACCTGCCTGGATCGCCTTCTGCGCCACATAGCCCCGCCCCTGAAAATCCACTTTGATCATCGTCCCCATCTTTCCCAGCTCCGCCGCGCGCGCCAGATTGGGCAGATCCGTAAAGTCATACGGCGCGTACTCCGCCAGGAATTCCACATAATCAAAATTTCCGCTCTGCCCGATTACCTCCGTAAAAAACGGATTGGTGCTCCAGATCCTGGTTGAAACCAGCGGAAGCTGATGATCCAGATGATAGCGCAGCCTGTTTTCTCTCATAAATCCGCATCCTTTCATTCATCCTGCCTCGTTCCCGTTTCATCCGGCTTTTTCTCTCTTTACCGCCTTAACGGGCGCCTCTCTTCTCTTAGCGATCATCCGGCTTTTTTTCTGCAGGCGACCGCCAGGGAGAGCAGGCCGGCGGCCGCCTCGTCCTTCATCGCGGACAGGCGGCACGGCTTTCCGGAAACGCGCCGGATTCGATCAACCAGCTCCGGCGTTTTCCAGTTGACCCCGCCCGCGCAGACGATCCCCGTTACCTGTTCCGCCGAACCGGCCAGAATCCGGATATAATCCCAATACGTCTCCGCCATGTTCTGATACGCGGCGGCAAAGAGCGTCCCCAGACGCAGATTCTGCCGGGAAATCCCGGTTATGGCCCCTCCGCCCGGAAAAAGCGAATTGCGGTAAAAATTCATATCAACCCTGAGCCCCTCCGGCTCCTCCCCCGCAAGCGCATGGATCGTCTCCCATACCTCCGGCTCGGAAAGGGATTTTCCCGTTACCTGTTCCGCCGCTTCCTGTATAAAATGAATCAGTACCTGAAGGTTCCGGCCGGACGGCATGTCCGAGATCGTATACAGATACCGGTTTCCAAAATAGGGCCGTATCTCATACGGTCCGGGCAAAAACTCCGCCGAGGGGCGGATGACCTGGGCGGCCGTCGCCGTATTGATGACAACCTCCCCCTCCCGGACGCTGCTGCCCAGCACGGCCGTCTGCATGTCCCCGTAGTCCGGATACACCCGGATCCGGCATCCCTCTTCCTGATAAATCCCGCAGACCTGAAAATCTTCTTGCGCCACCTCTGGAAACGACAGGCGGCTCAATCCGCAGGTTTCCAGCAGCTCCGCCGCCAGGCACTGTTTCTTTACATTCAGGATTCCAACCGGCGCCAGGCTTTCCGCATGAGCGATGTTTCGCCCCGTCAGCGAATGGATCAGATAGGAGCCCAGCGTGTAGAGCGTCCCGTCCGCCATCCGCGGTACCTCCTCCCGCAGCAGGGCAAAGAGATTGCAAAGGCCCATGGACGGTTTCAGATAAACCCCGTTTTCCAGCATGTCCTCTCTGGAAATCTTCTGCTTCAGAAATTCCAGATACGTTGTCCCCCCGCCCGGCACAGGCCGCAGGCAGCGCGTATCCTGCCAGGACACATAGCGATCCGCCCGGCCCGCCTCCGAGTACACAAAGCCGTGCATCTGGACCGAAAGAAACAGCCCCTCGATACCTCCTCCGGTCTGCCGGACAAATTTCCGGATGAGTTCCCGGACGCGGGCCGCGATCAAGCCGGGATCCAGCTCATATGCGTCATCCGGAAGCCCGGCCGCCCGCTCCGGCATCCTCTCCGTCTGCCGGTCCGCAATCCTTCCCTGCTCTGCATCGATCAGAAACGCCTTGATATAACTGCTGCCAATATCGATGCCGATATCCATGCCGCACTCCTTTCCTGCCTCAGCCAATCAGCGAAAACGCACTATTCTCCCCATCCGGCTGCTCTCTGGCCTGCTCGATCCCGCGCAGCACGTCTTTAATCGCCGCTTCCTGCGAATGATAGCGGACATATTCCACCACGTCCGGATCCCGGTCCATCAGCATTTCCACGATCTTTTTATGCGATTCATAATAGTCGTGCTCGTTCCTGTCCGGATCCAGCGACGCGTTGAAATAAATGAGCGTCGAGATCATCGGGGAGATGGTCCGCATACACTGGATCAGCGTTGCGTTCTCCGTCATCACAAACACTTCGTCGTGGAACCGATCGTGCGCATCCAGCATCGTCATACGGCGTTCCTCCCGATCTTCGATCTGGCGCACCGAATAAAATTCTCCCACGATCTGAAGCAGCTTCCTGAAATTATTGTTTTTCTTTTCCAGAATAATCCGGCAGGCCGCGCATTCCAGCACGCTTCGCGTCAGGCACAGATCCTCCAGATATTTATCCGTCACGGCAAGAATCTCCTTGCGTCCGTTTTCCTTTTCAATCATCAGCCCGTCCGATATCAGGGCGCGGAACACCACCCGCACCGAGCTGCGCGATACGCGGTATTTCTCTGCGATCTCCGTCTCGCTGATCCCGGTCCTGTCTTTGTATTTTCCCAGCAAAATATCCCTGCGCATCCCGGACAGGACCATGCTGACCGTTGACTGACGTTCAAATTCCGTTCTTGCCATACCCGCTTCTCTCCCTCGTCCTTTATTGCCCCAGACTCATCATCGACGGCAGCAGCGTGCTGATCTGGGGGAAGATAACCAGAATGATTAAAGCCACGATTAAAATCAGATACCAGGGAACCAGCGCCTTAATCAGTCTCGTCATAGATATTCTACCAACTTTTGACACAGCAAACAAGCATGTTCCGAACGGAGGGGAAATCACTCCTATCATCAGGTTAAAAACCATGACAATCCCGAAATGGATCGGATCGATCCCGTACGCCATGGCCATCGGAAAGACAATCGGCGTCAGAATCGTAATCGCGCTGACCGTCTCCATAAACATCCCGACAATCAGGAACGCCAGGTTAAATAAAATCCAGAAAACCCATTTTGAATCGACCACCTGCATCAGCGATTCCATCAGCTGCTGCGGAACGTTGGCCCGGATCAGCGCGCTGCCGAAAAAGGTGGACACTGCCAGGAGAATGCAGATCGGACCCGCATCGACAACCGTCTCCCGCAGCACCTCCAGATAGGAGCGGAGCGAAATCGCCCGGTAAACAACGATCCCCAGAAACGACGCGTACACGACGCAGACGGCCGCCGCTTCCGTGGGCGTAAAAATCCCCGTATAGATCCCGAGCAGGATGATGACCGGCGTAAAGCACGGCAGAATCCCGTTCTTCAGATCCGTCAGCGTATGATTCCAGGAAATAAACGGATCCCGCGGGTATTTCCTGCGCACGGCATAGAGCGTGACCAGGGCCGTCATGCAGAGCGCGATTACCACACCCGGAAGCAGGCCGGCAATCAGAAGGCCCCCGACCGAAGTTCCCGACACCATCCCAAACACGATGAGCGGCATACTGGGCGGAACGATCGGCCCCAGCGTAGAAGACGCCGCCGTAACCGCGCAGGAAAAATCCCGGTCATACCCCGCGTCATCCATCGCCTTTACTTCAATCTGGCCCAGGCCGGCCGCATCGGCAATCGCCGTCCCCGACATCCCCGCAAAGATAAACGAGCCCAGAACATTTACGTGCCCGAGGCCGCCCGGGACGCCGCCGACGATGGCCCGCGCCGCCTTAAACAGCCGATCCGTGATCCCGCAGGAGTTCATCAGTTTTCCCGCAAACAGAAACAGAGGAATGCAGAGAATCGTAAAGCTGTTAATTCCGTTAATCATATTTGAGGTAATACTCATCCACTTGATTCCCGTGCTGAGCTGCATGATTACCACCCCCGCCGCCGCAATCGCGTACGGCACCGGGAATCCCAGCAGAAATAAAACGGCCAGAACAAACAAACCCGCCACCGGACTCATCCTTTCTTCCTCCTTTCTTCCATCTCCAGCTCTTTCCTGATTTTCTCCGTCTCCGCCTCCATCTCCCGCCGGTTCTGCTCTTCCTGCGTCGGCACCGTCTCCGGCCCGAACATCAGGGAATACGCGCGCAGCAGATTCGCTGCCAGCAAAAGAAAAAACGTGCACAGAATGACCGCGTAGATCCACCACATCTGCAGCCACTGGACCGTCGAGCCGCGCAGGTTCCCCCGGAACGCATTCGACATGTTGATATACATGCTGTACAAAAACATGCAGCTGTATCCCGCCATCACAATGTGGAAAAGGCCCATCGCAATTTTTCTTCCTTTTTCCGTCAGAAAATCAAACAGAACCGTAATTCTCAGATCCTGGCCTCTCCTCGACGCGATCGGCCACAGGATAAAGACAAACAGGACATAACAATATCTGGCCATTTCTTCCGTTCCGGAGGTCGCGACCCCCAGCCTTCTGGTCAGAATCTGCAGTACGATGATCGCGATAATCACAATCAGGAAAAACACGCACAGATCAATCAGCCGGTTCTCTATTTTTTCTATCGTCCTTTCTATTTTTTCCCGCATACGGCACCTCATTTCCAGCCCTTTGCCTTTCAAAAGGGCGGAACGGGAATTCCCCGTCCCGCCCTGTAGATTGCTGCCCCTCATTCATTTCCCCGTAAAGCAGGGGTCCGGTCACTCTGCGGAGCATTCCTCAATCAGCGCCATTACCTCCTCGTAGCTCATCGCCCATTCCCCGGACTCAAACTGAGATTCCCAGAACGGGATGCACTCCTCTCTTGCCGCTTCCACGTCAAATTCCACAACCTCGCAGCCCGCGTCCTGATAGGCTTTCATCCACTGCTCTTCCTCTGCTTCGCCCTGCTCTTCTCCCCAGGCGATTGCCTCCTGACCGGCCTTAAGAAGCGCCTCCTGGTACGGTGCGGGAAGCGATTCAAACAGGTCATTGTTCATGCAGATGATCGCCACCTCCACCACATGATCGGTATTGATCACATAATTTACCACCTCCGGCACGTTCAGATAGCCGGACTCGCTCAGCGGATTCTCGCACCCCTCTACCACGCCGGTCTGAATCGAGGTGTAAAGCTCATTCAGAGAAAGCGGAACCGTTACTGCTCCCAGCGCCTGCCATGCGGAATTCCAGAGCGCGCTGGAATTCATCCTCAGCTTCAGCCCGGAAAGATCCTCCACGCTCTCCAGCTTTTTCGTCGCCACGACCTTCCGCATGCCCCGGTAAAAGCCGCCGCACAGATCCTTCACATGGTACTCATCCGCCCATGACTGCCTGACCTGCCGGATCACGTCGCTGTCGTAAACATTCATGTACGTTTCCCGATCCGTAATCATAAACGGCGCCTGCGTCCAGGCGTAATCGGTCGAATAGAGCCACCAGGGCATGGAACCGGTCCCCACAAATTCCAGCTCCCCGGCCGACAGCTGGCTCATGGAGTCATTCTCTGAGGCCAGCTGCCCGTCCGGATACACGGTAATCGTAACGGCCCCATCCGTATACTGGCTGGCCAGTTCCGCAAATTTTTCATACGCCTGCACGACAACCGTCGTAGAGCCGTACGTCGTGGCCAGCGCCCAGTTATACTCCGTGTCAAAGCTCTCTCCCGCCGCGGCCCCTTCCTGAGACGTTTCCCCCTCATTTGCCGCCGTTTCCTGCTGCGCCTGCGTCTCTGCCGGCTGTGTTCCCCCTGAACACGCCGCAAGATTCAGGACCATAATCCCAATCAAACCGATTGCTATCGTTTTTTTCATGCGCTTCTCCTCCTTCTGTATTATCCTGAGATCTTTCAGAAATCTTCTCTCCCGTCTCATTCCCGCAGCATCTCTGACACCCTGTTCCAGATGCTTTCTTCCACCGGGATCCCGTGCGCCAGGTTTTCCTCCCGGGCAATGGACTCCGGCTCGCCCGGATATAAAACCGGCTTCTCCGGATCCACCGGTGCCGCGCTTTTTACGTCCCTTAAAATCTCCTCGACGATCGTCTCCGTCCGCTTTGGTGGGTTCCCTTTCGCGGGATCGACGGCGATCATGATCTGGGTCAGCCCGAGCTCCTCCTCAAAGGTCCCGATCCGGAATACCGGATTTCCGTCTGTCAGCACGGTTGCAATCAGATCCAGCGCGATCGAGATTCCGCTCCCCTTCCAGTATCCCATCGGGAGGACCCGCATCGACTGCTCGATCTCCTCCGGATCCGTCGTCAGCCTTCCCTGCGTGTCGTATCCCCCGTACACCGGGAGCTGACGGCCCTGGAATTTGTACGATTCCATCTTCCCGTACGAAAACTGGGCGACCGCACAGTCGATTACCACGTGCTTTCCGTTTGCGCGCGGAATGGCAAACACGATCGGGTTGTTTCCGATCTTCACGTCCTTCCCGCCCCACGGCGGCATATTCGGCAGCGTATTCGTCCAGCAGATTCCGATGCAGCCTCTGTCCGCCGCCTGAAAGCCGTAGCTTCCCCCGCGCATCCAGTGATTATTGTTCCCCAGCGCCACGATCCCGACGCCGTACTGAAACGCCAGATCACAGGCCCGATCCATCGCTTTTTTCGCATTCAGCGGCCCGAACCCCCGGTGTCCGTTCCACCGTTCCAGCGCGCCCGCCTGAAGCTCCGCCGTCGCCTCCGCCTGCGGATCGATGAGCCCCCGATCCAGATAATCGATTACCCGCGGGAACCGGTTTAACCCATGCGAATATACGCCGCAGAGGCTGTTTCCGGCAAAAAGCTCCGCCGCCTCCAGCGCCCGGGATTCTGAAAATCCTTTTTGCTCCAGAATCCGTTTTAAGACATCTCTCATCTCCTGATACGAAACTCTTCGCATATGTTTTTTTTGTCTCCTTCTCTGCGTACCGCGATCTTCCTGGTTTCCATATATGTCGACATATCATAAAAACTGTCGTTTTTATGATCTCATCATACTCTCTTATCCGTCGGCGGTCAATATGAATTGTCGACAAATATATTTTCTGATTTTTAGTGATTCTGCTGTGGATTTTCTGCTTTTTCTTCCCTTTTCTGTTCTGTTTTTTCTTCCGCGCTCCCGCCATACCCCGCGGCCCGCATCATCCGCTCCAGCAGCGCCTCCCCCGCGCGTTTCTGTTCCTCTTTCGTAAGGCCGTCCATCTCCCTGCTTTCAGCCAAAACCTCCCCGTTTCCGGTCAGAAGCCGGTTGCAGAACGCCGCTTCCTTCATGCGCTTCTCTCCCTTCGCTCTTTCTTTTATTGTACCGGCGCGCGCCCCGGCGCATGACGCGATCTTCTTTTTGCGCCGCATCCGTCATACGATCGCTGTAACAGAGCAGCGGGAGGCCGGATATGAAACGGGGAGCCGCCTACATCCGCGTCAGCACCGACGAGCAGATGGATTTAAGCCCGCAGTCCCAGCTGGACGCCATCCGCGCGTACGCCGCGCAGCAGCAGATCGATCTGAAGGAACCATGTATTTTTATGGAAAAGGAGGGACGCAGCGGGAGAAAGGCACAGAACCGGCCGGAATTTCAGCGGATGATCGCCGCCGCCCGGACAGTTCCCCGCCCGTTCGACGTGATTCTTGTCTGGAAATTTTCGCGCTTTGCACGCAACCAGGATGAGAGCACATTTTATAAGGGGATTCTGCGGAAAAAGCTGGGAATCGAAGTGATCAGCATCTCCGAGCCGGTTATGGAAGGGATGTACGGCCGGCTGATCGAACTGATTATTGAATGGCAGGATGAATTCTATTCCTACAATCTCGGCGCGGAGGTGCGCCGCGGC
Organism: uncultured Lachnospiraceae bacterium; assembly: GCA_944381615.1. GTDB lineage: Bacteria > Bacillota > Clostridia > Lachnospirales > Lachnospiraceae > Otoolea. The sequence goes on from CALWLT010000023.1 coordinate 49,296, forward strand.
ATGACAAAGAAAGCGCAGCAGCACGGCTACCAGCTCCCGCCCTGTCTGGGCTATGCGGCGGCCGGAGGCGGGCGGCCGTTTCTCATCCTGGAAAACGAATATGCCGCCGTCGAGCGCATTTTCTCCCTCTATGGCGAAACGGGGCTGGACCGGACGGCCATCGCCCGCCGGCTCAACGAAGAAGGGTTCCGCACCAAGCGCGGCCGGCTCTTCGACCGGCGCTCCGTGACCCGCGTCCTGGAAAATCCCTTCTACGGCGGGACCGTCGTCTGGAACGGCCTCTCGTTTCCGGGTGGGCACGAGGTAAAACAGAGCGTGGCGGCCCTCTATCCCCTCTGCCAGAAACGGCTCCGGGAGGAAAAAAAGGCGCCCCGGCGGCGCGACGCCTCCGCCTGCCGCCACTGGGCGTCGGGCCTTCTGCGCTGCTCCGTCTGCGGCGCGTCCCTTTCCTACCACCCGGATCCGTCGGGAAAAGGCGGCGTCTTTACCTGCTGGAAATACGCCCGCGGCCTTCACAGAGAATCCTGCTCCATCTCCGCCGCCCGCGCGGAAAACGCTTTTTTCCACTCGCTCGATCAGCTTTTCCTCCCCGCTTTGCCAGAATCCGGACGGCGGTACGCCCCATCCGCTCCGGACCCCACAGAGGAAAAGGCGCGGCTGATCCGGCAGAAAAAATCCCTGGAACAAAAAAGAAAGCGCATCCGCGCGGCCTACGAGGCAGGCGCCGACTCCCTGGAAGAATACCGGGAACGCTGCCTGCGCCTGCAGACAGAAAAAGAGCAGATCGAAGCCTCTCTCTGCTCTCTGAACAGGCAAACGGAGTCCTTTCCCTCCCTTGCCATCCGCGGCGGCGCCGATCTCCTGCGCGCTGCGCAGGTGCCGCCCGCCGTCAAAAGCGCCGCGCTGCGAAGCATCCTTACCGCCGCGATCTACGACCGGGCGGCCGATCAGATTACCTTCTGCTACCGGCTGCCACAGAGCTAGACAATCCGTTTCTTCCATCCGGCCCGCCGTACTGGCTCATAATAAACTGGGCGATTTTGGGATTGGGCCGGGTAATCCGGACCGGATACTGAAGCCGTTTTTCATATCTCCACATCGCTTACACCTCCCCTTCCCAGGGCCAGGAACGCGTGATCCAGTCCCACTGCTGCGGATTTTCGCTGGCATCGATCGAAAGCGGGCCGAAAGCGTCCTCATAGGCCTTTACGGCCTCGCGGCGCATGGCCGTTACCGTGCGGTAAAATTCGAGCGCCTGCCGATCGTCCGGATGCGTATCCAGATACAGGATCACGTCGTCCATGGCGAAGCTGGCCTCGTCGATTCGTTTCATCAGAGCTCTCGCTGTCTCATTCACCGGCAGGCACCTCCCATCATAAACGGCAGATCCAGAGCCGGGAAAATGGTTCCGCGCACAAACCCGGCCTCCAGCGAATACGGCTGCTGCCAGCGCTGCACGGGAACGTACGCCATCCCGATCGGGAAATGCGAGGGATCACAGGCGCCGTTTCCCGACGGCGCAATCTCTGCGGCGGCCGCTTTACCGCTTCCCTGCGGCATCATCGCCGCTTCATCCGGCTTTGCCGGGCACACCGCCCGGTTCGCGTCCGGGCGCGGCGGCGCGATCACGTCAATCCGGCCCGCCGCAAAGGCCGGCGGCACACAGCCCGGCATCTCCCAGGGCCGCGGGCCGCACTCGGCCTGCGGCCGGCGCGGCCCCCTTCTGTCCGGACAGGGTTCCTGATAACAATTCATACGATTCAACCTTCCTTTTTTGTTCTATCCTATCTTATGCCGGAAGGTGTTTTTTGCAACAGAGCCCCGTCTTCTGCGCCCGTTCCTATTTCGCCGGCGTCTTTGCGCACAGCGACCGGATCACGTCCTTGCGCGTGATGATCCCGATAAAATTTTTCTGATCGTCTAACACCGGCACGAAATTCTGATTGAGGATCTTGTCCAGCAGATCCTCCATGTCCGCGTCAATGGAAACGGGACGGTTGTCCAGCCGCCTCGGGATTTCCGTGATCCGGATCCGCTCGGCGTCGCGCAGGTTTAAGTCAAACTTGTTCTTGATCCCCCACAGCAGATCGCCCTCCGTGATCGTCCCCAGATATTTCCCCTGCTTCGTGATAATCGGAACCGCGGAATACTTGTGGTGCTCCATTTTTTCCAGCGCCTGCCGCAGGGTATCGTCCTCATTTATGTATGCCACCTCGCTCTTGGGCGTCAAAAAAAATAAAATATTCATCGCTCTTCTCCTCTTGCTGTCTTTTTTCTTATCATAGCAGACAGATTGAAATATTGTCTGAAGAAATCATTAGTTTTTTCGCACAAATCCGGAAAACGGCCTCCGGCCGCTGATCACGAAACTCAGTATCCCAGTTCCTCCCCGATAAAGACCAGCTCGGCCTGCATCCCGTTGCCGGGCCGCGCCGTGATGACCATGGAATGGCAGATGCGCTCGGGGCTGTCGCAGTCCAGGCAGCGGCCGGCTGCAACGCAGGGCGTTTTGACCCCGAGGCGCGCCGCGTTCTTCGGCGCCGCCACGTTGCGGGCGCGCCAAACGGCCGATTCCAGATCCGGACAGATCTTGTTGGATCCCACCAGCACGTACAGCTTCTCCGGGCCGTAAAGCATCTGCGACGTGCGGTTCCCCGTCCCGTCGATGTTTACGATCTCTCCCGTCTCCGAAACGGCGTTGGCGCCTGTCACATAGATCTTCGCCGTCCGCGCCTTTTTAAGCGTCTCCCGCCCCGGGACGTCCCAGTGCCAGAACACCTCGTTATGTTCCTTCAGCAGCGGAAAAAGCCCCATTTCCTGCACGGTCACGCTCCCGCCGATGGCGACGCTGGTTCCCTGGATGTTCTCTGCCAGATAACGGGCCGCCTCCTTCCCGGAATCAAAAAACGACACCGAAAACCCGTGCTTTTCAAACTGCGCGCGCAAAACGTCTTTTTTCATGATGCCCCTCCTCCTTTACTGCTTTAATCCCGCAAAGTATTTGTTCCATTATACTCTTTTTCCCGCGCGGATGCAAACCATTTTCCCGCGCGGATACAAACCGGAAAATGCGGCAGAACGCCGCGGGAAACAGACAGGCCCGCAGCTGCGGCCCCGCCGGCTCCCCGCGGCGCCTGCCGCGGATCCGAAAACAGATTCCTGACAAATTTTTTAAACGCCCGCTCACTCCAGGTAGTCCAGCGCATCCACCGGCTCGCCGGCATGCGTCAGCCGGAAGTAGACGTTGTCCCCCTCGACCGAATAATATTTGGTCGGCTCCGCGATATAGCCCAGCGTCGTATTGCCCGACACATACTGATTCTCCGCGACCTGGATGTCCTTGAGCTGGCCGCAGACGGCCGTGTACTCGCTCCCCAGATCCAGCACGACATAATTGCCGATCTCCTCGTCCGAACCGATCTCCAGGACGCGGGCCTCCTTCGGCGCGCACACCGGATCGCTTACCTCTCCCTGGATAATCAGGGCCGGGTTGCATTTGTACTGATCCAGCGTCGGGAAATAGGTCGTCGTCTCCATGCTGTAATCGATGAGGACGTTGCCCCGCACCGGCCAGGAGAGCCGATCCGTCCCGTTGTAATCAAGCGTGACTGCCCGCGCCGCGCTCCGGCCGCTCTCTGCCGCCTGCGCGGCTTCTTCTCTTTCCCCGCTCTTATCCGACGGAGAATAGGACGCGTCAGAGCTTCCCGCCGCCCGCGCCCGGGTTTCGGCTTCCTTTTTTTCTCTGGAGCCGGCCCGGTTCTGCGGCGTTTCCTCCGCCAGAATCCCCTGCGTATCCGGCCGCTCCAGATAGGGCGTCTGATCCTGCGCCGGATCTCCCCTGCGGATTTTCATCGCGCCCGCCGCGGCAACCACCGTCAGCAGGCCCAGTACCATCATGACCAGGACGAGTTTGTCCCGAAACAGCTGATTGACTTTGTTTTTCACGTTTATCACCTCGGTAATAGTGTTGCCGGGGCGCATCATTTTATTCAGCAATCAGCTCGGTATTTTTGTAATAAAATTCCAGAATTTCCGCGGCCGTCCATCCGTCCTTCGCCTTCTCGTTCGCGCCGTACTGGTCGAGGCCGTAGCCATGGCCGATCCCGCAGGCGCTGACGCGGATCGCGTCGCCGTCTTCCTCCAGCCAGAACGCCGGCGAGGGAAGCGCAAGCGCATAGCGGATCTCGTCGCCGCTGTAGATCCTGGAGCCGGCCTGAAATTCCTTCACGTAGCCGGCGCTGTCCTTCTCGACGACCTGCAGCCGCTGCGGCACCTCGTCCGGCAGAAGCCCGGGGGAATCCGCCATGGAATTTAACCGGGAGGCGACCTCCGCGCGCGAGAGGATCTGCGTCGTCAGATAGCCGTCCCCCTCCCGGTCCTTTGGCGCGTCCACGCTCTGCAGATACGGGTGCGATGCGTCCCCCTGCCTCGTCTTCCCGGCGCTCAGCCGGTGGAACAGCGGCTCGATGTAATCCCCGTTCCAGTACAGTGCCTGTCCGGCCGTCTCCCGCACCGCCTGGCGAAGGCGCGGATACGCCGTCTGAAACGTTTCCCGCCCCCAGGCCGCCTCCATCTGCTCCGGCTCCAGGATATCCATATCGAGCGCCGACTCCGCAATCGAGCGCTCCTTCCCCATCTGGCGCAGCACGGCCGTCCGCGCCGCAACCGCCTGCGCCTTGAGTGCCTCCATCTCATACTCCGCAGGAATCTGCACCGCCAGGAGGCCGACCAGATATTCTTCCAGATCCACCGACGCGCGGCCCTCGCCGCGATCCAGGATAATCGCGCGCCCCGCCGTCTGAACGGCCTTTCCGCGCTCCATGCCGTCCGGGCCCGCCAGGGCGAGCGTCGTCAGGTAAGGAACCAGCAGGGCCGCCGCGCACGCTGCCAATAATTTCCGCATAAAAAACCGGCTCCATTCTCTGTCCTGCGATCAGTCTATGAATGGAACCGGTCCGATATACATGAAACTAAAAAATCAGGAAAAGCCGTCCAGCTGCCAGCGAAAGAGGCTCTTTCGCTTCAGGGAAAGCGTCCCCTTTCGCGCAATCGTCTCGGTCGGCGCGCGCTCCGAAAGCCCCTTTTCCAGCCGCAGCTTTACCTGCACGCGGTATTCGTAGACGGCCGTCCCGTCTTCCGCCGCAAGCGGCGTGAGCGAAATCTCCCGCACGCCGGCCTGCTCGACCTCGCCCGAGGCGATCGGCGAAAGCAGGAGCAGATACGGCATCCCGCAGGCGGCCAGCGACTCCTTGCCGTCCTCCGTCAGAAGCGGGCCCCAGGCGTCCTCATAGACCTGCGGGATCCCCGTCCCGTAAAGCGCCGGCAGATCCAGGGAGCGTTTGACCGTATAAAGCCGGCCAAGCCACTCCTCTGCCTGCCGTTCAGGCGACGAGAGCGAAAACAGAAAGCAGCCAAGCGACGCCAGGAAAAGCGCCGCCGCCGTCAGAAGCGCCGCCGCAGAAACGCCGCCTCTGCGCGGGCGCGCGCGTTTTCTTTCCGGGATCTTACCTCTTCTCACGAGACGTTTCCTTTACCTCAACCTTTACTTTTTCCAGATGCCAGATATCGCGGACGTACTCCTCGATGGTGCGGTCCGAAGAGAACTTGCCGGAGCAGGCCACGTTGAGCATCGCCGCGCGGGCCCACCATTTCTCATCCCGGTACGCCGCCTCGACCCGCTTCTGCGCCTCGGCGTAGGAGCGGAAATCCTTCAGGATAAAATACGTATCCGCCCGCGCGCTGTTTTTCGTGTTCAGGAGCGAATTGTAAATGTCGCGGAACAGTTCCGGATCCTGCGGCGAATAATAGCCGTTGATCAGCTGCATCAGCACGCGGCGGATGTCCTGATCCGTATTGAAGATCTCCTCCGGATCGTAGCCGCCGTTTTTCTCGTACTGGATGACCTCCTCGGCCGACATGCCGAAAATAAAGGCGTTCTCCTTTCCGACCTCCTCCACGATCTCCACGTTGGCGCCGTCCATGGTGCCCAGCGTCAGCGCGCCGTTTAACATGAACTTCATGTTGCCCGTTCCGGACGCCTCCTTGCTGGCCGTGGAAATCTGCTCGCTGACGTCGGCGGCCGCGAAAATCATCTCCGCGTTGGATACCTTGTAATCCTCGATAAAGACTACCTTGATCTTTCCGTTGATCGAGCGGTCGTTGTTGATCACGTCGGCCACCGAATTGATCAGCTTGATGGTCTTCTTGGCGATCTGGTAGCCGGCCGCCGCCTTCGCGCCGAAGATAAAGGTGCGCGGCACCATCTCCATATTCGGATTGTCCTTCAGCTGGTTATAGAGGAACATCACATGGAGGATATTGAGCAGCTGGCGCTTGTATTCATGCAGGCGCTTGACCTGGACGTCGAACATCGAGCGCGGATCCACTTCGATGCCGTTGTGCTCGCGGATGTATTTCGCCAGGCGCAGCTTGTTATGATACTTGATATTCATAAACTCCTGCTGGCATTTTTCGTCGTCCACATACACGCTTAAGCGGTGCAGGTGCGGCAGGTCCGTGATCCACTCGCCGCCGATCTTGTCGGTAATCCAGTCGGCCAGCAGCGGGTTGCCGTGCAGCAGGAAGCGGCGCTGGGTAATGCCGTTCGTCTTGTTGTTGAATTTCTGCGGCATCATCTCGTAGAAATCTTTCAGCTCCTGCTTCTCCAGAATCTCCGTGTGCAGCTTCGCCACGCCGTTGACCGAAAAGCCCGCCACGATCGCCAGGTGCGCCATTTTGACCTGCCCGTCAAAGATGATCGCCATCTTCCGGACCTTCTCATAATTGTTCGGATACTTCGCCTGCACCTCCAGGAGGAAGCGGCGGTTGATCTCCTCTACAATCTGATAGATGCGCGGCAGCAGGCGGGAGAAGAGCTCGATCGGCCATTTCTCCAGCGCCTCCGCCATGATCGTGTGATTGGTGTAGGCGCAGCAGCGCGTGGTAATCCCCCACGCCTCGTCCCAGGTTAATTTCTCCTCGTCCAAAAGAATGCGCATCAGCTCCGCCACGGCGACCGTCGGATGCGTGTCGTTCATCTGGAAGACGACCTTCTCCGGCAGCCGGTGGATGTCGTTTCCATTGACCTCCTTAAAGCGCTTTACCGCGAGCTGCAGGCTGGCGGAGATGAAGAAATACTGCTGCTTTAAGCGCAGCTCCTTGCCCGCGTAGTGGTTGTCATTCGGATAGAGGACCTCCACCAGGTTCTTGGCCAGATTCTCCTGCTCCACCGCCTTCTGGTAGTCTCCCTTGTCAAATGCCGCCAGGCTGAACGTGTTGACGGGCTGGGCGTCCCAGATGCGCAGCGTGTTGACCATGTGGTTTCCGTAGCCGACGATCGGCATGTCGTAGGGGATCGCCAGCACAGACTGGTAGCCCTCCTGCACGAAGGTGTTGCGCTGCCCGTCCCAGACGGTCTTCACGTATCCCCCGAATTTGACCTCCGTCGCGTACTCCGGGCGGCGCAGCTCGAACGGATAACCGTTTTTCAGCCACTCGTCCGGCACCTCGATCTGGTAGCCGTTCTCGATCTTCTGCTTGAACATGCCGTAGTGGTAGCGGATGCCGCAGCCGTAGGCCGGATAGCCGAGCGTAGCCAGCGAATCCAGGAAGCAGGCGGCCAGGCGGCCCAGGCCGCCGTTGCCCAGAGCCGGATCCGGCTCCTGATCTTCGATGACGTTTAAATCGAAGCCCAGCTCCTCCAGCGCTTCCCGGACCTCCTTCTGCGCGCCCAGGTTAATCAGGTTGTTGCCCAGGGCGCGGCCCATCAGGAACTCCATGGAAAGATAATAAACCTTCTTGGCCCCCGTCTCGTCAAACACCTTCTGCGTCGCGATCCAGTCGTCGATGACCGCGTCCTTGACGGCGAACGAAACGGCCTGGAATACCTGCTGCGGCGTGGCCTCGTCGATGGTCCTGCGGTACAGGTTCTTGACATTCTCGATAATGTCCGCCTTGATCTTCTCTTTATTATACGTCCTCATTCTTCCTCCTCATCAGTCCGCCGTCTTCTCGACGCCCAGGCGGACCGTTTCGCCATTGATGTTCCACTCTTTTTCATAGCCGCCCGTCTGCCCCGCGCAGATCGAATCAGCCAGCACCTCCGCCCGGATGGCGTCGCCGTGCTTGGCGAAAATCCGGTCGATGGCCTCGTTCCCGGCCTCGTAGATGCGGATGTGGTTCATGACCTCAAAACCGGCCTCCTTGCGCATGGTCTGGATCTTGCTGATGATCTCGCGCACAAAGCCCTCTTCCACCAGCTCCGGCGTCAGCTTCGTGTCGATGACCACGGTAACCGCGCCGTCGCTCTCGGAAACGTAGCCCTCTACCTGCGCCGCGTCGATCAGCAGATCGTCTTTTTCCAGGACGACCGGCACGCCGTCAAATTCAAATTTCAGGCAGCCCTCTGCGTTGAGCGTGTCCATGGCCGCATTGCCGTCCAGCTCTGCGAGGGCCTGTTTAATGTGCCCCAGCTGCTTTCCGTATTTCGGTCCCACCGTCTTAAGCTGCGGCTTGAAGCTGTAGGAGGTAAAGGCGCGCACGTCGTCCGTAAACGCGACCTCCTTTACGTTCAGCTCGTCCTCGACAATCTCGCAGAAATATTCCGGAAGCGCCTGCGGAGCTCTGACAAACATGCGCGCGATCGGCTGGCGGTTCTTGATGTTCGCGCTGTTGCGGGCCGCGCGTCCCAGGACGACAACCTTTAAGACCTCGTCCATGCGCGCCTCCAGATCCCGGTCGATCCACTCGCTCTTAACCGCCGGGAAATCGCACAGATGCACGCTCTCCGGCGCGGATTTGTCGATGCTTCTGACCAGGTTCTGGTAGATGTCCTCCGTCATGAAGGGGATCATGGGCGCCGCCGCCTTCGCGATCGTGACCAGGCAGGTATAGAGCGTCATATAGGCGTTGATCTTATCCTGCTCCATGCCCTTGGCCCAGAACCGCTCGCGGCTCCTGCGCACGTACCAGTTGCTCATATCGTCCACGAACTCCTGCAGCGCGCGCGCCGCCTCCGGAATCCGGTAATTTGCCAGATGATCGTCCACCGCGCCCACGGTCGTGTAAAGGCGCGAGAGGATCCAGCGATCCATCACGGACAGCTTCTCATACTCCAGCTGATACTTCGTCGCGTCAAAGGAATCAATATTCGCGTACAGCACAAAAAATGCGTACGTGTTCCACAGCGTCCCCATGAATTTGCGCTGTCCCTCAATGACCGCCTTGCCATGGAAGCGGTTGGGCAGCCAGGGCGCGCTGTTGATGTAGAAATACCAGCGGATGGCGTCCGCGCCGTACGTCTCGAGCGCCTCGAACGGATCCACCGCGTTGCCCTTCGATTTGGACATCTTCTGCCCGTTCTCGTCCTGGACGTGCCCCAGCACGATCACGTTGCGGTAGGGCGCCTGGTTAAAGAGCAGCGTCGAGATGGCCAGCAGCGAATAGAACCAGCCTCTCGTCTGATCCACCGCCTCGGAAATGAAGTCCGCCGGGAACTGCTGCTTGAACAGCTCCTCATTCTCAAACGGATAATGATGCTGGGCAAAGGGCATGGAGCCGGAATCAAACCAGCAGTCGATGACCTCCGGCACGCGGTGCATCTCCCTGCCGCACTCCGGGCAGCGGATGGTCACGGCGTCGATGTAGGGACGGTGAAGCTCGATATCGTCCGGACAGTTGGAGGACATCGCCTTCAGCTCCGCGATGCTGCCGATCGCGTGCTGATGCCCGCACTCGCACTCCCAGATATTTAACGGCGTGCCCCAGTAGCGGTTGCGGCTGACGCCCCAGTCCTGCACGTTCTCCAGCCAGTCGCCGAAGCGTCCCTTGCCGATGCTCTCCGGGATCCAGTTGATCGTATTGTTGTTGCGGATCAGATCCTCTTTGACCGCCGTCATCTTGATAAACCAGGACTCTCTGGCGTAATAGATGAGCGGCGTATCGCAGCGCCAGCAGTGCGGATAGCTGTGCTCGAAGACCGGCGCGCTGAACAGAAGGCCCTTTTCCCGCAGTGCCTTTAACACCTCCGGATCCGCCTTCTTGCAGAACATGCCGGCCCACGGCGTCTCCTTCGTCATCTGGCCCTTGGCGTCCACCAGCTGGACGAAGGGCAGATCGTATTTCTTTCCGACCTTGGAGTCGTCCTCGCCGAACGCCGGCGCAATGTGGACGACGCCCGTGCCGTCCGTCAGAGTAACGTACGTATCGCAGGTCACATAAAACGCTTTTTTCTTCTGCTTTCTGCAGGTCTCCACCGCGCAGTCAAAGAGCGGCTCATACTCCTTATATTCCAGATCCGTTCCCACGAAGCTCTCCAGCACCTCGTAAGCGCCTGCGCCCAGCACCGTATCGCAGAGCGCCTGCGCCATGTAGTAAACGGTTCCGTCCTCCTTCATGCGCACCTTCACGTACGTCTCCACCGGGTTCACGCACAGCGCCACGTTCGACGGCAGCGTCCACGGCGTCGTCGTCCAGGCCAGGATATACGCGTCCTCGCCCTTTACCTTAAACCGGGCGACGGCCGAGCGCTCCTTCACATCCTTATATCCCTGCGCCACCTCGTGGCTGGAGAGCGGCGTCCCGCAGCGCGGGCAGTAGGGCACAATCTTGAAGCCCTTATAGAGAAGGCCCTTCTCCCAGATCTGCTTTAACGCCCACCACTCCGACTCGATGAAATCGTTGTGGTACGTCACATAGGGGTGCTCCATATCGGCCCAGAAGCCGACGGTCGAGGAGAAATCCTCCCACATCCCCTTGTATTTCCAGACGCTCTCCTTGCAGTGCTCGATAAACGGCTCCAGGCCGTACTGCTCGATCTGCTCCTTGCCGTCCAGGCCCAGCTTCTTCTCCACCTCCAGCTCCACCGGAAGTCCGTGGGTGTCCCAGCCGGCCTTGCGCGGCACCATGTAGCCCTTCATGGTGCGGTAACGGGGGATCATATCCTTGATCACGCGGGTCAGCACATGGCCGATATGCGGCTTTCCGTTGGCCGTGGGCGGGCCGTCGTAAAACGTATACGTCGGGCCGTCCTTGCGGCTGTCGATGCTCTTTTCAAAGATCTGGTTGTCCTCCCAGAACTTCTCCACCTTTTTCTCCCGCTCCACAAAATTCATGTCTGCAGAAACTTTCTCGTACATGTTCCTTCCTCCTGAATCATAAATCGTCCGCCCGGCCCGCCGGATGCGGGCTTTTACCCGTCCCCGCGGCCCGGCCGCCAGACAAAAAAACGGCTCCGTCCCGTAACAGGACAAGGAGCCGCTTGCTTTAACCACCTATTACTGCATACATGCCATATGCGCTCCCGGTAACGGGGGATTCCGTCGGCGCCTACTGACCTTCGCGTTCAGCCCGAGACTCCGGAGTGATCTTCACAGCCGCCCTACTCACAGCGGGCTCTCACTGTCCCCGCCTCGCTTTGGCTTTCCCTGCGGCGCTACTCTCTCCTTCTGCGTCTTTTCCCTCGATTTCTCCGCGCGCCTGCGGCGCAGCCCCGGAAAAATCTGTTTCAACGCGTACATTGTAAATGTTTTTGCGGCGGATGTCAAGAGGCCAAACCAGCTATTTGACATATCTTTCACAAACATATTACAAATCTTTTGCATTTCCCCGTCTTTATGGTATACTATGAGCACTTGGCGAGGTTTTCTCGAGCCTAGTGCGAGTCATACCTGAACACTTGGCGAGCCGGAGCCGCAGGCGAACGGGGAGCCTAGTGAGAACGGTATACTATGAGCACTTGGCAAGGTTTTTTCGAGCCTAGTGCAAGTCATACCTGGGCACTTGGCGAGGTTTTTTCGAGCCTGAGTATATGCAACGACAAAGGAGAAGGATATGGACACTCGTAATTTTTCCCTGCTGACCGATCTGTATGAGCTGACGATGATGCAGGGATATTTCAAGGAAAAGGACGCCAACGAGACGGTGGTCTTCGACGTATTTTACCGCAGCAACCCGGACGGAAACGCGTTCTCGATCTGCGCCGGCCTGGAGCAGGTCATCGACTACGTCAGGAATCTGCACTTTTCGCAGGAGGATGTGGATTATCTGCGAAGCGTCGGCCTCTTTGAGGAGGATTTCCTCCAGTATCTGTTAAACTTCCGTTTTTCCGGCGATATCTACGCCATCCCGGAGGGGACGGTCATCTTTCCCCGGGAGCCGCTTGTCAAGGTAATCGCCCCCATCATGGAAGCGCAGCTGGTCGAGACGGCCATTTTAAATATCATCAACCATCAGAGCCTGATCGCCACCAAGACCTCCCGCATCGTCTACGCGGCCCGCGGGGACGGCGTGATGGAATTCGGCCTGCGGCGGGCGCAGGGGCCGGACGCCGGCGTCTACGGCGCCCGGGCCGCCATGATCGCCGGCTGCATCGGCACCTCCAACGTGCTGACCGGCAAGCTCTTTCACGTCCCGGTCAAGGGAACCCACGCGCACAGCTGGATCATGAGCTTCCCGGACGAGCTGACGGCATTCCGCGCCTACGCCCGCATCTACCCGTCCGCCTGCATCCTGCTCGTGGACACCTACGATACGCTGGCCTCCGGCGTTCCCAACGCCATCCGCGTATTCAAAGAAATGCGGGAGGCCGGCATTCCACTGACCTTCTACGGAATCCGGCTCGACAGCGGCGACCTGGCCTACCTCTCCAAGCAGGCCCGCATCATGCTGGACGAAGCCGGCTTCCCGGACGCCGTCATCTCCGCCTCCAACGATCTGGACGAGTACCTGATCGACAGCCTGAAGATGCAGGGCGCCGCCATTACGTCCTGGGGCGTAGGCACCAACCTGATTACCTCCAAGGACTGTCCCTCGTTCGGCGGCGTGTACAAGCTGGCGGCCATCCGCGACAAAAAGACGGGGCGGTTTATCCCCAAGATCAAGCTGTCGGAAAATACCGAGAAGGTTACCAACCCGGGCAACAAGACAGTGTACCGCATCTACAGCCGCCGCACCGGCAAGATCATCGCCGATCTGATCTGCCTGACGGAAGAACAGTTCGACGAGTCCGATCCGCTTCTTCTGTTCGACCCGATCGAGACCTGGAAAAAGACGCACCTCGCCCCCGGCGCCTACACCATGCGGGAGCTTCTGGTGCCCATATTCCGAAACGGCGTCTGCGTCTATCAGTCGCCCGGCGTCATGGAGATCCGCGATTACTGCAGGAAGGAGCAGGAGACGCTCTGGGAAGAGTCCCGGCGCCTCGTCAACCCGCACGAGATTCATGTGGACCTCTCCAACGAGTTATGGCACGTCAAGAAGCGCCTGCTCGACAGCTATCACTACAACGATTAACAAAAGATTCCAGCGCTGAACAAAAAAACGCATCCGGAAGGTTCCCGGCCCGGGGCCTGGAACCTTCCGGATGAGAAAAGAGGGCAGAGGCGGCCATCCAGCCGCGCCTGCCCTCTTTTTCGCATTCGCGCGTATTATTCATCCCAGTTGTGATACGTGGCCTGCACGTCGTCGTCCTCATCCAGCAGATCCAGGATGCGGTTCATCTTCTTGATGGCGTCCTCGTCCGTCAGCTCCACCCAGGTCTGGGGGATCATGGTCACGTCAGCCTGCAGCATGGGAACGCCCGCCTGCTCCAGCGCCTCGCGCACGGCCGAGAAATCGTCCGGATCCGTGATGACCTCATAGCTGTCCTCTTCCTCGGAGAAATCCTCCGCGCCCGCGTCCAGCGCCAGCATCATCAGTTCATCGGGATCCATTTCGCACTCTTCCTTGTCGATGATGATCTGGCCCTTCTTGTCGAACATAAAGGAAACGCTTCCCGGCGTCCCCACGTTGCCGCCGCCCTTGGTAAAGGCGCTGCGCACGTTGGCCGCCGTACGGTTCTTGTTGTCCGTCAGGGCATCTACGATGATCGCCACGCCGCCGGGGCCGTAGCCCTCATATGTAAGGTTCTCATAATTGACCGCGCCCGCGTCTCCGGCCGCCTTCTTGATTCCCCGCTCAATGGTATCGTTCGGCATGTTGTTGGCCTTGGCCTTGGCAATCACGTCACGCAGGCGGCTGTTATTGGCCGGATCCGCGCCGCCCTCCTTGACCGCAACCGCGATCTCACGGCCGATGACCGTAAAAATCTTGCCCTTTGCGGCGTCGTTTTTTTCCTTTTTATGCTTGATATTGGCAAACTTTGAATGTCCTGACATGACAACACTCCTCTTTCTGCTGGTATTCCCTCTGAATGGCTCCGGGCGGCTTCTGCCCGGCATCTTTTCTATTCTAGCACCGATCCGCAGCCTTGGCAAGTAGTTTTCCCTGCCGCTATGTATCCAGCTCCAGGCTGATCCGCAGGGCCCGGTTTACCTCCTCAAGAAGCGGCTCGTCGATGTGGCAGATCCGCTCCTTCAGCCGCTGCTTGTCGATGGTGCGCAGCTGTTCCAGTAAGATCACGGAATTGCGGACCATGTCGCAGCGCCTGGCGTCCAGCTCCACATGCGTCGGAAGCTTCGCCTTGTTCATCTTCGAGGTAATCGCCGCGCAGATGACCGTCGGGCTGTGCCGGTTGCCCACATCGTTCTGAATGATCAGCACCGGGCGGACGCCGCCCTGCTCCGAGCCCACGACGGGCCGCAGATCCGCATAATAAATGTCTCCTCGTCTGATAATCACTGTCTCACTCTCCGTCCATACGATTCCTGATGTCCTTAGTATTGACAGTTCTGAGCCGTTTATTCCGGCCCTACGATCATCATATGAGGGATTTTCTTCCGGTTTCCGGCCTCAGATCATAAAATCCTCATACCGGTCCTCTTCATAATCCTTGGTTCCCACGACGCGGCCGCCGTCCGTGTAAACGCGCGGCACCCGTTTTCCAATGAGGCACGGGATCTCGTAGTAAAAACGGCCGCTTTTTGCCGCCAGCTCTTCCATGGTAATCTCTTCTCCGCCGTCGCGGCCCGCCAGCGTCACGCGCGTCCCCTCGCCGGCCTCCGGAATCTGTGTGACGTCGATCATGAACTGATCCATGCAGATCCGTCCCAGGATCGGCGCGCGGCGGCCGCAGACCAGCACGTCGCCGCACCCGGAAAGCCCGCGCGGGTACCCGTCCGCATAGCCGGCTCCGACCGTGGCCACCCGCATCCGCTCCGTGGCCGTAAACGTCCCGCCGTAGCTGATGCTGTCCCCGGCTTCGACCTCCTTGACATAGGTAATAAAACTGCGGATCTCCATGGCAGGCAGAAGACGCAGATCATGGCGCGTCTCCTCCGAAGGATAGATCCCGTACATGGCAATGCCGGGCCGCACCGCGTCCATCCGCATCTGCGGCAGATCCATGATGGCCGCGCTGTTCGCGCAGTGGCGCACCGGCACAGAGACGCCCCGCCCAGCCAGCGCATCGCAGAACGCCGTAAACGCGGCGTATTGCCCCCGGGCATGCTCCTTGTCTGTCTCGTCCGCGCGTGAAAAATGCGTAAACAGCCCCTCCAGCTCCACGCCCGGCAGGGACGCAATCCGCAGAAGCTCTTCTAACGCGGCCGGGCCGGGCCGCAGGCCGATCCGCCCCATCCCGGTGTCGACGGCCGCATGGATGGGCGCCTTTTTCCCCTGTAAAACGGCCCGCTGCGACCAGACGGCCGCCTTCTCCTCCTCAAAGAGGACCGGGCGGATCTCCTTTTCGATCAGGAGATCATACCAGGACTCTCCTACGCTTCCCAGCACGAGAATCGGTTTTTTCGTCCCGTGTTCCCGAAGGCTTACCGCCTCCCCGGCCGCGGCCACGGCGTATCCCCACACATAGGGTTCGATGGCCCGGGCCACAGGCGCGGCCCCGTGGCCGTATCCGTCGGCCTTGACCACCCCGATCAGCTTCGCCCCGGGCACCAGATTTCCCAGCATCCTGATATTTTCTCTCACGGCATCCAGATGGATCTCCGCGTAAATCCGATCATACCGTTCCAACATGCGTCCCTTTTCCTCCTGCTGTCTCTTTATCCTGATCCCGGCCGCCTGCGGCCGGCTTGTTTCTCTGCATTGCGGCGGGGATACAGTCCGCGATCTCCCCCGCCAGGATCGAGTGCTCTCCCTTCCCGGCGGCAGCCGCCGTCCCGGCCAGGCCGTGCAGATACACGCCCAGGCAGGCCGCATCCTCCTCCGGAATCCCCAGCGCGATGAGGCCGGCCAGAATCCCGGTCAGCACGTCGCCGGAACCCCCTTTGGCCATGGCCGGGCAGCCGCTGTCTCCCACAAAAACGGAGCCGTCCCGCCTGGCCACCACGCTGACCGCATCCTTGAGGACGCAGATCACGCCTTTTTCCTCCGCGTACTGCATCGCCGCCTGCGGCAGGCTGCGCTTCAGATCCGCGATTTCACGCCCCGTCAGCCGCGCCATCTCGCCCAGATGCGGCGTCACAATCACATTTTCCGTGAAATACCCCGCAAGCTGCGGACAGGCGGCCACCGCGTTCAGCCCGTCCGCATCCACAATAATCGGGACGTAGGCGGATAAAAGCACCTGCCTGACCAGGCGCTTTGCCCAGCCGTCCTGCCCCAGGCCCGGGCCCAGGACAATCACGCTGGCCCAGGCGCACGCGCGTTCCACGAGCTGTTCCAGCGCCTCCGGATCCGCCGTCTCTGGATCCGCCGGACAGGGTGTGATGATCGCCTCCGGCAGGCGCGCCTGCAGAACCGGCACATTTTCCGGCGCCGTCAGGATCCGGACCAGCCCGGCCCCCGTCCGGTAGGCGGCCAGCGCGCTCAGGTACGCCGCCCCGCACATTCCCGGCGAGCCGGCGGCGATCAGCACCTTTCCGTACGTTCCCTTGTTCGCCTCCAGCCGCCGCGGCGGGATCCGCTCCAGATCCGCCGCCTCTCCGGCAAAATACCGCGGGCCGCTGATGCTCTCCGGCGGCGGAAAGCCGATGTCCGCCACCGTTACCCGGCCGCAGAGCTCCCGCCCCGGATAAAACAGCATTCCCAGCTTCTCGCAGCCGAAGGTTACGGTCTCGTCGGCGCGCACCGCCGTCCCCAGGATCTCTCCCGTCTCTGCGCTGACGCCCGACGGGATGTCCAACGCCAGCGTAAACGCCGGCCGCTGCTCCTCCATAAAATGGATGGCCTGCGCAAAAACGCCTTCCACATCCCGGGAAAGACCCACGCCAAACAGCGCGTCCACCGCCACGTCAAAGCGCCCCGGAAGAAATGCGCCGAACGACTCGACCAGAATTCCCAGACGGCCGTCGATCGCCGTCTGGCGCACCATCTCCTCCGTCCAGCGTTCCCGATCCCCGACCGTCAGCACCGTAACGTCAAAGCCGCGCAGAGACAGAATCCGCGCCAGCGCGGCCCCGTCCGCCCCGTTGTTGCCGGTCCCGCAGAAAATCAGGACGCGCGTTCCGCTCTCCGGTTGAAAGCGGGCCGACAGCCGATCCGCCGCCGCCAGCGCGGCCCGCTCCATCAGCACCAGCGACGGGATGCCCACCGTGCCGATGGCATACCCGTCAATTTCCTTCATCTGTCTTCCCGTTACCAGCCGCCGCATTCTCTCTCCCTTCCCCGACCGCACAGGCCAGCGCATGCGTCTTCGTGTTGGAAATAGAAACGTGGATCCGCTCCACGCCCAGCCGCTTCGCCAGCGCCCCGGCTTCGCCCGAAAGCTTTACGTAGGGCCTGCCAAGCTCATCCCGCAGCACCTCCACGGCCTGCGGCCCGAACGTGCGAAAGCCGGTGCCGAACACCTTGGCCACCGCTTCCTTCACGGCAAAATCGCCGGCCAGCCGGGATATCCTCTCCCCGGCCTGCCGGCGTTCCTCCTGCGTATACACGCGCGTCAAAAAAGCCTCCTTCTCGCAGGCTTTCCTGACCCGCTCTATCTCAATCAAATCCGTCCCCACGCCGATGATCATGTCCCGCTTCTCCCGGCGGCCCGCCTCACTTCTGCTGGGTCCGCTCCTGCACTGGCGCCTGCGCCTCCCGGACATCCTGCTCTTCCTTCCCGCTTCCGGCAGGCTGCGCTTCGTTTTCTTCCTTCTTCGCCGCCTCGCGCGCCTTCGCGGCCCGTTCCCGCTCCAGCTGATCCTGCATGCTGCAGACCCGGTAGGAAAGGCGCATCAGGCTCTCGGAAAGATGGACGTTCTCCACCACCACGTCGTCGGGCACCTGCAGATCCGTGTGCGCAAAATTCCAGATGGCCTTGATGCCGGCCTTGACCAGCCGATCGGCGATTTCCGGCGCCTTGGACTTGGGGATCGTCAGCGCCGCAATCTGCACCTCGTTGTCCCGGATAAACTGCTCCAGATCTTCGATCCCGCGGATCTCCACGCCGCGGACTACCAGGCCTACCAGACGCGGATTCACATCGAACATTCCTTTTATAATAAAACCACGGCGCTCAAAATTCGTATAGTTGGCAATGGCCTGCCCCAAATTTCCCGCGCCGATAATAATCAGATTATGCTGCCGGTCAATTCCCAGGATCCTGGCAATCTCCGTATACAGGTACTTCACGTTGTAACCGTACCCCTGCTGTCCAAAGCCTCCGAAATTATTCAGATCCTGCCGGATCTGCGAGGCCGTTACCTTCATGCGGATACTTAATTCATTGGAAGAAATCCGTTCGACTCCCTCCTCAAGCAGTTCGCCCAGATAGCGGTAATACCTGGGAAGCCGTGAGATGACCGCTTTCGATATTTCCTTCTGCTCCAAACCTACGTCCACCTCTCTCTGTGTGTTTCAGGGACTGCATCGTCCCTCGCATATACTTTTTTATTATATCATATGTCAAATTATTGTCAAATCTTTTCCGCAGGCAGGCCGCCGGGTAGGCCGCCGAGGCGGCAAATCTGTGCGCCCGCCGCCGCGAATCGCCGCGAATCCGCGCCTCTCTTCTTGCAAAGGCGCGGGCTTTATATTATAATAAGAAGGCTCTGCGAAATTTGCATCCGGGAGGAAAACCATGATTTTATCGTGCAGCAATCTCTCAAAATCCTTCGGCACGGAAGAGATTTTGAAACATGTATCCTTTCATATAGAGGAGCGGGAAAAGGCCGCCATCGTCGGCATCAACGGAGCCGGCAAGTCCACACTTTTAAAGATCATCGTCGGCGAGCTGGCCGCGGACGAGGGATCCGTGACGCTTTCCCGCGGGAAGACCATCGGCTATCTGGCCCAGCACCAGGAGATCCGCAGCGACGCGACCATCTACGACGAGCTTCTGGAGATCAAGCGTCCCATCCTGGAGATGGAACAGAAGATACGCGATCTGGAACGGCAGATGCGCTCCGCCTCCGGCGAACAGCTGGACGGGCTTCTGGAGTCCTACAGCCGTCTCAATCACGAATTTGAGCTGGCCAACGGCTACGCCTGGCAGAGCGAGATTACCGGCGTCCTCAAGGGCCTCGGCTTTGCGGAGGAAGAATTCGGAAAACCGGTCCGCGAGCTCTCCGGCGGCCAGAAGACGCGCGTTTCCCTGGGAAAACTTCTGCTTACCCGGCCGGATCTCATCCTGCTCGACGAGCCGACCAACCACCTGGACATGGAATCCATTGCCTGGCTGGAAACTTATTTAGCGAACTATCCCGGCGCCGTCATCATCGTCGCCCACGACCGCTATTTCCTCGATCGGATCGCGTCCAAGATCATCGAGCTGGACAACGGCTGCGCCACGGTCTTTTCCGGCAATTACAGCGCCTACGCCGAAAAAAAGGCCCAGCTGCGCGCCGGGATCCTGAAGGCGTATCTCAACCAGCAGCAGGCCATCCGCCACCAGGAGGAGGTCATCGCCAAGCTGCGCTCCTTCAACCGGGAGAAATCCATCCGGCGCGCGGAAAGCCGGGAAAAGATGCTGTCCAAGATGGAGGTGCTGGAAAAGCCCGTCGAGCTGAACGACGCCATGAGCATCACGCTGGAGCCGTCCGTTACCAGCGGAAACGACGTGCTCTCCGTGCGCGATCTCGCCAAGAGCTTCGACGGCGTGCCGCTTTTTTCCGGCCTCAATTTTGAGATCCGCCGCGGCGAGCGCATCGCCATCATCGGCAGCAACGGGACGGGAAAAACCACGATCCTCAAGATCATCAACGGGCTTCTTTCGCCGGATGCGGGCGAGGTCCGTCTCGGCTCCCGGGTCCACATCGGCTACTACGATCAGGAGCAGCAGGTGCTGGACATGGACAAGACCCTGTTCGACGAGCTGCAGGATACGTACCCTGACATGAACAATACGCAGATCCGCAACGTGCTGGCCGCCTTCCTCTTTACCGGCGACGACGTGTTCAAGCGGATCCGCGATCTGAGCGGCGGCGAGCGGGGACGCGTCTCGCTCGCCAGGCTGATGCTCTCCGAGGCCAATTTTCTCATCCTCGACGAGCCGACCAACCACCTGGACATTACCTCCAAGGAGATCCTGGAAAACGCGCTGCGAAACTACACGGGGACGGTGCTCTATGTCTCTCACGACCGCTATTTCATCAACCGCACAGCCACGCGGATCCTCGATCTGAAAATGGGGACGCTGATCAACTACATCGGCAATTACGACTACTATCTGGAAAAGCGGCCGGAGCTGGAGCCTGTCTACACCGCCCACGCGCCGCTTGCCCGGACCGCCGGGACATTCCCGGCTCCGGGACGCGCGGCGGCCGCCCCGGTCGAAGAAGCCCCGCAGGCCGCATCGTGCGCCGCCGGAAGCTGGAAGGAACAGAAGGAAGAGCAGGCGCGCCTTCGCAAGAAGCAGAATGAATTAAAGCGCGTGGAGGAGGAGATCCACCGCCTGGAAACACGGGATCAGGAGATCGACCGCCTGCTGTGTGAGGAGAGCGTTTTCTCCGACGTGCCAAAGCTGATGGAGCTCAACAGCGAAAAGGAGTCCATCGCCGCCTCGCTGGAAGATCTCTATGAAAAATGGGAGTCGCTGGCAGAATAGCCGGCGGCTCCCCGTCTTTTTGAGGCTCAAAGCCCTTTTTCTTCTTTTCTCTCTAGCCGCGGGAGGGACCCGACGGCGGCGTCAGAAGCGACTCGTCGCTGGCCGGCCCGAACCCGTCCGAATCATACGTCGCCTCGTCATTCATGCGGATCATGTCCGCCTCCTCCGGCCGCTGTCCATCGCTTTCGCGCATGGAAAACCGCGTCATGTACTGATACAGATGCGGGCTTAACTCTTTCATATCCGCCCGGACGTCCTCGCGGCAGAACGCCGCGAACAGGCTGCCGAACTGCATCTCTTCCTCCTCGTCAAAATAGGCGGGAAGCGCCTGCACCAGGCCGCTCTCCTGCAGATACTGCGCGTAATCCGCCAGCACCCCGGCCTGCTTCCAGTCCGTCTCTTCCTCCGAAGCCGCGAACTCCCCGAACGCCTGCGCCAGCGCCGACGGGCTGCAGAATTTCAGTTTCCGGTAGTGCGTGTCCGTATCATAATAGAGATAATAAATGCCCTGCTCCGTCCGCGGCGCCGAAAAATAGGAGCGCTCCGTATAATACATCAGCTCCCAGCCGTCCTCGATAAAACGGCGGATCCAGGCGCGCGGAATCCCGGCCATCGCCTCCGTGATCGCCGCCTCCTCTTCCTCGGCCGGCCTGCGGTCTCCTTCTATGATGATATCGTGACTGCGGTCCCGCAGCCCGTTTTCGTCGTAATAGTCCAGCCCCACGTACTGGCTGGCCGCCAGCTGCCCGTTCTCAAAGAAATAATAGCGGTGCCCGCTGACCATGCGAAAGCCCTCGTCGTACATCGCGCCCTTTGAATCAAACCAGTACCAGGCGTCCCCGGCCTTCAGCCAGCCTCTCGTCAGCGCGCCGTCCTCCTTTGCGTGATACCACGCCTCCTCGTCTTCGTCGAAAAACCAGCCGGTTATCATCGCCCCGTTCTCCAGGAAGTAATAATAGTCCGAGCTGATCTTCTGCATCCCCGTCTGCATGTAGCCGCTGCCGCTGAAATGGTACCAGTCTCCGCCGTCATACAGCCACTCCCGCCTGAGATAACTCCCGTCGGGGAGCAGATACTGCCAGTCCTCTCCGTCGCCGACCCACTGCCCCTCAATCGAGGGCGGCTCTTCTGCCTGCGCCGCGTCCTCTGTCCCCGCGGCACCGGACCCGGCCTGGTCCGCGCTTTCTGCCTCTGTCCCGTCCGCGGCCGTTCTCTTTTCCCCGTCTGCACTCCCGGCCTCTGCATCATCCGCAGTCTCTGCCTCTGTTCCGCTCCCGGCCGTTGTCTTTACCTCGTCCGCGGCCATTGCCTTCGTCCCGCCGCTCAGAAAAAGAGCCGCCAGAACGGCCGTCAGGACGGCCGCCATCTTTTGTCTCTTCATCCGGCGCCCTCCTTTCTCCCTTTCCCTTCATCCGCACGGCATGAGTTTCGCATCCGCACGGCATGAGTTTTGCATCCGCACGGCATGAGTTTTGCATCCGCGCGGCATGAATCCATCTCTGCACGGCCCGTTCGTCTTTCCCCGCTGTTTTCATTCATTTTACCGCAGGGCGCAGGAAAAGTATAGAAAAAAATTCTTACATCATTTATAATAATCTCTGACACGAGTTTTACCCATCCGGGAAGGTCCCCGGATCCTGCGGAGCATTCCGCCTGAAACGGAGGGATAACCATTGAAACGAAAACGCATCCTGGCGCTCGCCGCCGCTGTCTTCCTTCTGCTTCTCTACGCCTCATCCCTGATTTTTGCCCTTACCGACAATCCGCTGACGGAGAGCCTTCTGGCCGCCTCTCTGTTCTGCACCATCGTGGTTCCGGCCGTCCTCTACGGCTATTACGTCGCCGTGCGCTATCTGCGCCGGCGCAGATAACGCATCCCGTTCAAGCAGGTACGGCCCCGTCAGAGCAGGTACAGCCTGTTCCAACGAGGGCAGAATCCCTGTCAGAACAGGAACAGAAAGGAAACGCATGAAAGAATCGCTGGGAAAGATCAGCCTGGAATATTACCGGGTCTTTTATTTTGTATGCAAATGCGGCGGGATTACCGCCGCCGCGGAAACCTTATGTATCTCGCAGCCGGCCGTGAGCCAGGCCGTGCGGCAGCTGGAGTCGTCTCTGGGCTGCCGCCTTTTTACGCGGACCTCCCGCGGCGTGAGGCTGACAGCCGAGGGGGAGACGCTGTTTTCCTATGTGGAGCGCGGCCTGGAGCTGATCCTGGACGGGGAGACCATGCTGCGCCGCCTTCAGGATCTGGAGACGGGCGAGATCCGCATCGGGGCCAGCGACATGACGCTGCGTTTTTACCTGCTCCCCTATCTAGAGGCCTTCCATGAGCAGTATCCAAACGTCAAGATTACCGTGTCCAACGGGCCGACGCCGGAGACCCTGAAGCTGCTCTACGCGGGACGCATCGATTTCGGCATCGTCAGCACGCCCTTCGACGCGCGGGAGGAAATTAC
The DNA here is from genome assembly GCA_944381615.1 of uncultured Lachnospiraceae bacterium. GTDB lineage: Bacteria > Bacillota > Clostridia > Lachnospirales > Lachnospiraceae > Otoolea. Next base: position 72,618 of record CALWLT010000023.1, read on the forward strand.
TTCCATCCCGGTGCACACCATCCGGAATCTTTTTATCGCCGGCCCCAAATTCGCCTCCTCGCTCGGCGGCCGCCGTCTTGCTTACCGGGAGCTCTCGGACTTTCCCTGCATCTTCCTGGAAAAAAATACCAGCACGCGGCGTTTTATGGATCAGTTTCTGCTCGAACGAAACGTCCGGCTGGAACCGGAATTCGAGCTGGCGACCAGCGATATGATTGTCCAGTTTGTCCGGCGCAATCTGGGAATCGGCTGCCTGATGGCCGATTTCGCGAAGGAGGCTCTGAAAGCCCGCGAGGTCTTCGCGCTCGCTTTTACGGAGGAAATGCCGCCCCGCCAGTTCTGCCTCGTCGCGCCGCAGTCCGCCCGCATGTCCCCGGCCGCCTCCCGCCTGTACGCCCAGCTTCGCTCACAGAAATAACTCATCCTTATATTTCCTATAAATAATATTGATTTTACTTATGTCGAAACATCGTGTATTCTTAAAAAGGAATTATATGCGAATCATCCGCCCCGCGCCGCGGCCGCCGGCCGCCGGGACGGATTCCCAGGGAGGAAATGAAATCATGGTAAGAGCAATCGTAGGAGCTAACTGGGGAGACGAGGGCAAGGGTAAAATTACCGACATGCTTGCCAGAGAATCCGACATCATCATCCGTTTTCAGGGGGGCAGCAACGCCGGCCACACCATCATCAACGATTACGGCCGCTTCGCCCTTCATCTGCTGCCGTCGGGCGTATTCTACGGCCACACGACCAACATCATCGGCAACGGCGTCGCGCTGAACATCCCCTATCTGTTCCGCGAGGTTGAAAGCCTGGTATCGCAGGGCGTCCCGAAGCCCCGGATCCTGGTCTCCGACCGAGCCCAGATCCTGATGCCCTACCATATCCTGTTTGACCAGTACGAGGAGGAGCGCCTGGGCGGCAAATCCTTCGGATCCACCAAATCCGGCATCGCCCCCTTCTACTCGGACAAATACGCCAAGATCGGCTTCCAGGTCAGCGAGCTGTTCGACGAAGCCGCGCTGAAGGAAAAGATCAAACGCGTCTGCGAGACGAAAAACATCCTGCTGGAGCACCTGTATCACAAACCGCTCTTAAATCCCGACGAGCTGTTCGAGGAAATGATGCAGTACCGCGCCATGGCAGAGCCGTACGTCTGCGACGTGTCCGCCTTCCTCGCCCAGGCGCTTCGGGAAGGAAAACGCATCCTTCTGGAGGGCCAGCTCGGCTCGTTAAAGGACCCGGATCACGGCATCTACCCGATGGTTACCTCCTCCTCCACGCTCGCCGCCTACGGCGCGATCGGCGCCGGGATCCCGCCCTATGAGATCCGCCAGATCACGGCGGTCGTCAAGGCGTACTCCAGCGCGGTCGGCGCCGGCGCTTTCGTCAGCGAGATCTTCGGCGACGAGGCGGACGAGCTGCGCCGCCGCGGGGGCGACAAGGGCGAATTCGGGGCCACTACCGGCCGGCCCAGGCGCGTGGGCTGGTTTGACGCCGTGGCCAGCCGTTACGGCTGCCGCATCCAGGGCGCCACGGAGGCCGTGCTGACCGTTCTCGACGTGCTGGGCTATCTCGACGAGATCCCGATCTGCACCGGCTATGAGATCGACGGCGCGGTAACCCGCGATTTCCCGGTTACCTGCCGCCTGGAAAAGGCAAAACCCGTCTTTCAGACGATGCCCGGCTGGAAGTGCGACATCCGCGGGATCCGCGAGTACGATAAACTGCCCGCCGCCTGCCGCGCCTACATCGAAGCGATTGAGAAAGAGCTCGGCGTGCCCGTTGCCATGGTTTCCAACGGCCCCGGCCGCGACGAGATCATTTACCGCCGTTAAACGGACATCCCGGACTTCCACAAAAAGATCCATAAAAAGAGGGAGAGCGCAAAATCATTGTTGAGGAATGATTTTGCGCTCTCCCTCTTTCTTTCTCAAAGCAGCCCGTTTCTCATGAAAGCGTCCGGAGCCTGACGGCTTTCGGACGCCTTCGCCCCGCGCTTTGCCGTTTTCCTCAGGTTTCGCGCAATCAGACGTTGATCTCCGCCTTTACGCCCAGCTCATCGCGGTTGGCGTCCAGGATCGGACGGATGACCTCCGCCAGGAATTCTTCTACCTGCTCCTTCGCCCGCCCGGTATAGCGCGCGGGATCCATCGTGGCCTCCAGCTCCTGTTTCGTCAGATTGAAGGCGGGATCGGCCGCAATCAGATCCAGCAGGTTATTGTCCAGTCCTTTCTCCTTCACGTTGCGCCCCGCCTCCATGGACAGCGTGCGGATCCGCTCATGCAGCTCCTGGCGGTCGCCGCCGGCCTTGACCGCATCCATCATGATATTCTCCGTCGCCATAAACGGCAGCTCCGCCATCAGGCGTTTCTCGATGACCTTCGGGTAAACGACCAGCCCGTCCACCACGTTCAGATACAGATCCAGGATGCCGTCCACCGCCAGGAAGCCCTCCGGAATGCTCAGGCGCTTGTTGGCGGAGTCATCCAGCGTCCGCTCAAACCACTGCGTCGAGGCGACGATCATGGGGTTCATCATATCCGCCATCACATAGTCGGCCAGGGACGCCATGCGCTCGCTCCGCATGGGGTTGCGCTTATAGGCCATGGCGGAGGAGCCGATCTGCGTCTTCTCGAAGGGTTCTTCGATCTCCTTTAAATGCTGCAGAAGGCGGATGTCATTGGAAAACTTGTGCGCGCTCTGGGCGATCCCCGCCAGCACACTCAGCACGCGGCTGTCCACCTTGCGCGAGTACGTCTGTCCCGACACGGGATAGCAGCCGGAAAAGCCCATCTTCTGCGCGATCTTCTGATCCAGCAGGCGGCACTTCTCGTGGTCGCCGTCGAACAGCTCCAGAAAGCTGGCCTGCGTTCCCGTCGTTCCCTTGGAGCCCAGAAGGCGCAGGGAGCCGAGGACGTAATCCAGATCGTCCAGATCCAGCTTCAGCTCCATCATCCACAGCGTCGCACGCTTGCCCACCGTCGTCGGCTGCGCCGGCTGGAAATGCGTGAAGGCCAGCGTCGGCTGCGCCTTCCAGGTATCGGCAAATTTCGCCAGCTCGTCGAGCACGTTGATCAGCTTTTTGCGGATCAGCTTCAGGGCCTCGGCCATGAGGATGATATCCGTGTTGTCGCCCACATAACAGGAGGTCGCGCCCAGATGGATGATTCCCTTCGCCTTCGGGCACTGGACGCCGTAAGCATAGACGTGAGACATCACGTCGTGGCGGACCAGCTTCTCCCGCTCCTTCGCCACCTCAAAATTGATTTCGTCCCGGTGCTCCTTCAGCTCGTCGATCTGCTCCTGCGTGATCGGAAGCCCCAGCTCCTTCTCCGTCTCCGCCAGCGCAATCCACAGGCTTCTCCACGTGCAAAATTTCTTCTCCGCCGAGAAAAGATACTGCATCTCGCGGCTGGCATAACGCTCCGAAAGGGGACTTATATATCTGTCGTACATCGTTTCTACCTCTCTTTGTCTCTTTTTTCCTGTTAAAAATTATAATACAGGCGCACCGTAAAATCAACCGCGGCTTTCCGTTCCGGCCCGATCCCTACAGGCTTTCCGTTCCGGCCCGGTCCCTCTTCTTATCCCGGCCTTTCTTCTTCCGCTCCCTTCTCCTGGCCCGATCCCTCTCCTTATCCCGGCCCCTCCTCCTCCCTGGTTACCGTAAGCTCCCAGGTCTTTAAATTGAATTCGGCGCGCCATACCGCGCCGCTTTTGCCGTCCGAAGCCCGGTATTCGATGATCTCCTGTTCCCTGACCGAGACAGTCCCCTCTTTTGCCAGCGCCACAGCCAGAAGATAAAAAAAGCAGGCCAGAAAAAGACAGACCGCCGTCTGCCTCTTTCTCCTGCTTCGCGCCCGGCGCACTCTTTTCAGGTAACGCCGGACTTCTCTTTTTTTCGGCATCCGCATCGTCTCCTTTGCAGCTGCCTCTCCGTCTCACAAAGCCCTGTCTCTACTATAACAGAGCCGCGCGCAGATGTAAAGCCCCGCCGGCGCGTCCCACTCTGCCCGCCGGCGCGTCCCACCCTGCGGGCCGGCGCATCACACCCTGCGGACCGGCGCATTACCCCCTGCGGGGGCCGGCGCATAACCCGCTTCCGGAAAAGCTTCGGGCGCGCTCAGCCGTCCACGGCATCCCGCGCGCCGTCCAGCGCGTCCTCCGCGCCGTCCTTCAGATCCTCTGCACCGTCCTTCAGATCCTCTGCGCCGTCCCGGATGTCGTCGGCAATGCCGTCCAGCACACCGTCCGCTTCGCTTTCGCCGTCCTTCGCCGGCGTATCTTCCTGCTTCTCTGGATCGGCGTCCGGTGCGCCCTTCGAGCTCTCCTTGCCGTCCGCCGCCCCCGACGACGGCGCGCCCGGCTGATCCGGCCGGCCGCCGCTCCCGCCGCAGCCCGCCGCCGGCGCCAGGAATACAAAAAGCGCCAGGGCAATCAGAAGCTGTCTCGCCTGTTTCATCCTAACATCTCTCCTTTCTTACCCCAGTATGCGCCGGGAAGAAAGGAAATATACATCGCCGGATCAGCCGATCACATCGGCCATCGTATAAAGCCCCGGCTCTTTTCCGGCCAGGAATTTGGCGGCCTGAACGGCCCCTTTGGCAAAAATTGCCTTGGAATAAGCGGTGTGGCTGAAGGTAACGACCTCGTCCTTCCCCGCGAAAATCACGTCGTGCTCGCCCACGATCGTGCCGCCGCGAATCGCCTGGATGCCAATCTCCTTCGGATCGCGCTTCTCGCGCACCGCCGACCGGTCGTAGCGGTAATGGTAGGCGCCCGACAGCGCTTCATTGACGGAATCCGCCAGCGCCAGCGCCGTGCCGCTGGGCGCGTCTACCTTCTGGTTGTGATGCTTTTCCAGAATCTCAATGTCGAATCCGGCGGGGGCCAGAATCCCGGCGGCCTCCTTTAAAAGCTTGAGCAGCATATTGATCCCCAGCGACATGTTGGCCGAGCGCAGGATCGCCGTCCGTTTCGCCGCCTCCTCTGTCTTTCGGATCTGCTCCTCTGAAAGCCCCGTCGTGCAGAACACGAGCGGCAGCTTTCTCTCAGCGCACCAGTCCAGCAGCGCATCCGCCGCCTTCGCGCTGGAAAAATCGATGATGACGTCCGCCTCCGCCGTGCACGCGGCGGGCGAGGAAAACACCGGATAGGGGTTCTGTCTCGTATCTGCCGGATCGATCCCGGCCACGATCTCGATCTCCTCGTCGTTCTTTGTCAGTTCTGTGATAACCTGTCCCATGGCCCCGTTGCAGCCATGCATGATTGCCCGTACCATCTGCTCTCTCCCTTTTTCCTATTCGGCCAGAAGCCCGTAGCTTACCATCTCTCTGCGGAGGCGTTCCCGGTTGTCCGGCTCCATCTCCACCAGCGGCCTGCGCAGCGGCCCGACCTCTTTGCCCATCAGATTCATCGCTTCCTTGACCGGGATCGGGTTAACCTCGCAGAACAGCGCTTCAATCAGCGGGATCGCCTCGATCTGCATGCGGCTGGCCTTCTGCGTATCGCCGGAAAGATAAGCGGCGCACATCTCGTGCACCTGGCGCGGCGCGATGTTGGAAAGCACTGAGATCACGCCCTTCGCGCCCAGCGCCATCATGGGAACGGTCTGATCGTCGTTGCCCGAATAGATATCCACCCAGCCGTTTGAAAGGCTGGCAATCTTCGCGATGGCGGAGAAATTGCCGCTGGCCTCCTTGACGCCCACGATGTTTTCCACATCGCGGCAGAGAGAGACAATCGTCTCCGGCGCAATGTTGACGCCCGTGCGGCTGGGCACATTGTAGAGCAGGATCGGAATCTTGACCGCCTGTGCGATCTCGGTAAAATGAACCTTCAGCCCCTTCTGCGTCGTCTTGTTGTAATAGGGGGAGACAAGCAACAGCCCGTCCGCTCCCGCCTCCTGCGCGCACTGGGACAGATAGACCGCCGTGGCCGTGCAGTTGGAACCGGTGCCGGCGATGACCGGGATGCGCCCGCCCACAACCTCGCAGACAAACTGAATCTCCTTGATGTGCTCGGCGTGCGTCAGCGTCGCCGCCTCGCCGGTGGTGCCGCAAACAATGATACTGTCCGTTCCTCCCGCAATCTGCTCCTCAACAATCTCCTCCAGCTTCTCGTAATGAATCTCTCCGCTCTCTTTAAACGGCGTAATCAGCGCGACTCCCGCGCCCTCAAAAATCGACATTCTGCTGTTCCTCCTCTTCTTGTTTCCGGGTTCTGATTGCCGGCGCAGCCGCGAAAGCATCTGTCCCGCATGCCTGCCACGCGCCCTGATTTTTACGAAAGAAAAGCTGGCACGAAGGCCAGCTGTCGAATCGCTCAAATCCACAGTAGCTCCCCATCAGACCTGATGACAGTCACATGATTCTTCATCATATGCCCAGGGTCTGCGCCCGCAGGCGCGCAGCCCTTCGGCGTCTTCCCCTTTCGGCGATCTTCCTCTGCTCCTGCCGCATCCGGCCGCCTACTAATGTCTGACGCAACCTCTACCTCTTTGTTTGCTTTTTCTTATCTTATCATTTCTTCCCGGACTTGTCAACGCCGGTAAAAGCTTCGACGCCCGCCGGCGCCGGGATGCTCCGGATTCGGGCGTCCGCCGGCTCCGGATTACTCCGGGGCCCGGCGTCCGCCGCTTCAGACGCTCCGGATTCAGACGCCCGGATTTACATTTTCGATGCAGGTCAGCACGTCGGCGTGCTCCTTGAGCTGCGGCGGGCAGACCTTGCCGGTCAGAATCAGGTCGACCTCCTCCTCGCGCAGCGAGAGCAGGTTCTCCAGCTCCTCCATGCCCAGGATCTTCTGATCCAGGATGCCCAGAAACTCATCCAGAATCAGCATGTCGCACTCGCAGGTCGTCAGCACCTTGCGCGCAAAATTCACGCCGTTCTGAATGTTGCAGCGCGCCTCCTTCTTCTGTTCCTCCGTCAGCTTTTCAAAATATTCGTTCTGCTTCTCAAAGCGGAAAACCTTCAGATCCGGCTCCAGCTGCTTGAGCCACTCGGACGTCTCGCCGGAAAGCGAGCCCTTCAGAAACTGTATCATAATGACTCTTCTGCCGCGGGCCAATGCTCCGATTCCTCTGCCAATCGCCATCGATGTCTTTCCCATGCCGCTGCCAAAGATAACCTGAACGATCCCTTTTTCCATCTTCACACCTCTCGTACCTGACGCCGCCGGGAACGCGCCCGCGCGGCGGTCTGTATTTTTCACAATTCCAAGCCGGATTATTCTAGCATATTTGTATGTATTTTGCAAGTAAAACACGCGCCTCTCTCCCTGTGCGGCGCACGCCGCCTCCCTGTCCGGGGCGGGCCCGCGCCTACGCCTCCACGCGCTCCAGTTTGCTGACGGACACCTCGTAGGCGACGCGCTTCTCGCACTGCGTCTCGCTCAGCTTCTTGGTGTACTCCCGGCTCTGCACGCGCCCCCAGACGCAGACGCGGCTTCCGACCTCGAAGCCGGATGCGTAGCGGGCGTTCCGCCCCCAGGCGATGCAGGGGATGTAGTCGGATTTGCCGTACGGGCGGTTGACCGCCAGGAGCATATCCGCAATCTCCCGTCCCAGCGGCGTCTTGCGGTAGATCGGCTCCTTGCAGATGAAGCCGTCGAGAAAGATCTGATTCGTCTTCGTGTAGTCCGTAAACTCCTCCAGGAAATGGATTTCCCTGACAAAAATGGAAAGAACCAGCCGGTTTTTCGCCCCCTCGTGGCGGTTATAGGAACGGAACTGCCCGATGGCCTCCATCGTGCAGCCGCGGTAATCCTTCGATACGTCCAGGAGCCGCTCCGAGATCATGAGCGGGATCACGTCCACCTGATCGCTCAGGCGGCTGACCGACAGATTGACCACGTAAAAGCCCTCGCCGAAAACCTCGTGGCTGAATGCAAATTCCGAGACGACCTCGCCGATCACGCTTACCTTATTGTTTTCAATCACTTTTTCTGACATAGCATCTCTCCTCTTGCTTTCCATTTTTATTTCCCTTTTCAGACCGGATCCCCGGAACAGAAACGCGCCGCAAAAATGCGGCGCATTTTCCTGCTAATATAATGTGTATGCCGTCCGGGCCGGTTTAGAAGAAAAACCGAAGGAAAGATTTTTACAGGATCAGACAGCGAAACAGCGTTTTTTGGCGAATCTTCCCGCTTTCCAAATCCGATCAGCCGTTTGCCTTGCGGCTGATCATCGCGCGCTTTCTGAGCGTCGGATCCAGGATTTTCTTGCGGATGCGCAGGCTCTTTGGCGTTACCTCTAAAAGCTCGTCCGTGTCGATGAAATCCAGGCACTGCTCCAGGCTCATCTCCTTCGGCGGCGTCAGGCGCAGCGCCTCGTCGGAGCTGGAAGAACGGGTGTTGGTCAGCTTCTTCGTCTTGCAGACGTTTAACTCGATGTCCTCGGGCTTCGCGCTCTGGCCTACTACCATGCCGGAATAGACGCGCACACCCGGCCCGATGAAGAGCGTTCCTCTCTCCTGGGCGTTAAAGAGGCCGTAGGTAATGGACTCGCCGGCCTCGAAGGCGATGAGCGAACCCTGCTTGCGGTAGCTTAGCTCGCCCTTGAAGGGGCCGTAGCCGTCGAAGCTCGTGTTGAGGATCCCGTTTCCCTTGGTATCGGTCATAAACTCGCCCCGGTAGCCGATGAGCCCGCGGGAGGGGATGGAAAATTCCAGCCTCGTGTAGCCGCCGCCGATGGGGCTCATGCCCTGCAGCTCGCCCTTGCGGCTGGTCAGCTTCTGAATGACGACGCCCGTGAAATCATCCGGCACGTCGACGTAGGCGATCTCCATCGGTTCCAGCTTCTGGCTGCGCTCGTTGTATTTGTAGAGAACCTCCGCCTTGCTGACAGCAAATTCATAGCCCTCGCGGCGCATATTTTCGATCAGCACCGACAGGTGCAGCTCGCCGCGCCCCGAAACCTTGAAGCAGTCGGGGGAGTCCGTCTCCTCCACCCGCAGGCTGACGTCCGTGTTGAGCTCGCGGAACAGGCGCTCCCGCAGATGGCGGGAAGTCACGTATTTGCCCTCCTGGCCGGCCAGCGGGCTGTCGTTGACCATGAAATCCATGGCGATCGTCGGCTCGGAGATCTTCTGGAACGGAATCGCCTCCGGGTGCTCCGGGGAGCAGAGCGTATCGCCGATGTGGATGTCGGAGATGCCGGAGATGGCGACGATCGACCCGATGCCGGCCTCCTCCACCTCCACCTTGTTCAGGCCCTCGAATTCATAGAGCTTTCCGATCTTGACCCGGCGGAACTTGTCCGGCTCGTGATGGTTGACGATCACGCACTCCTGATTGACCCGCAGCGAGCCGTTGTCCACCTTGCCCACGCCGATGCGGCCCACGTATTCATTGTAGTCGATGGTGCTGATCAGAAGCTGCGTCTCGGCGTCCGGATCTCCCTCTGGAGCCGGGATGTAATCGATGATCGTCTGGAACAGGGGCGACATATCGACCTCCGGATCCTCCAGATGGGTCTTGGCGAAACCGCCCCGGGCCGAGGCGTAAACGAACGGGCAGTCCAGCTGCTCGTCCGAGGCGTCCAGATCCATGAGAAGCTCCAACACCTCGTCCACAACCTCCTCCGGCCGCGCCTCCGGGCGGTCAATCTTGTTGATGCAGACGACGACCGGCAGATCCAGATCCAGGGCCCTCCGCAGGACGAACTTGGTCTGGGGCATCGGGCCCTCGTAGGCGTCCACCACCAGGATCACGCCGTCTACCATCTTGAGCACGCGCTCCACCTCGCCGCCGAAATCGGCGTGGCCCGGCGTGTCGACAATGTTGATCTTGAAGCCGTTATAGTGCACGGCTGTGTTCTTGGAGAGAATGGTAATGCCTCTCTCCCGCTCGATATCATTGGAATCCATGACGCGGTCCACGACCTCCTGATTGGCACGGAACACGCCGCTCTGGCGCAGCAGCTGGTCCACCAGCGTCGTCTTGCCGTGGTCGACATGGGCAATGATCGCAATGTTTCTGATCTCCTCGCGTTTTATCTTCATCTTCTAACCGTCTCTCTTTCCCGACTGACTCGGTTTTCTTTGCATTTTTTTCACAATTTTTGATTGTAGCATTTTTTCCCCGCCAGTTCAATCCCTTTTTTCGGACTGCCCGAAGTCGCATTTTTTCGGACTGTCCGGAGCTGCTTTTGCGGACCGCCGGGGCCGTTTTCCGACCGGACGGAACGGCTTTTCCCGCCATCCAAAACGATCTTTCTCCGGATCACAGAAGGACCGGCGTCTGCCCGTCCATGCCGAAATAGAGCGCGTCGCCTTCCTCGATCGCGCAGCGCCCGTTCGTCCCCTCGGTAATCTTCTTGCGCGCCGCGCCGGTCTGATCGGCGGACACTAAAACGGTCAGCGACACCTGCGCCCCGTAGTCGCTCTCCAGCACGGGAAGCCCGGCCTCCGCAAGCAGGTACTGCACCTTGCCCAGCCCGCTGTAGTCCGTCCTGAGAATCCAGCGGTACGCCAGGCATTTTTCCAGGACAACGCAGGAGGAAAGCCCCTCCTGCACGGCGCCGGAATAGGCCCGCACCAGCCCGCCGGTCCCCAGCAGCGTGCCGCCGAAGTAGCGCGTCACAACGGCGCAGGCATTGTGGATATCCCGCCCCAAAAGCACGTCCAGCATGGGGCGCCCCGCGGTCTGCGACGGCTCCCCGTCGTCGCTGCAGCGCGCCGTCTCGTGGTTCTCTCCCACCGTGTAGGCATAGCAGTGGTGCCTGGCGTCCCAGAAACGGCGGCGCACCGCGCCGATAAACGCCAGGGCCTCCTCCTCCGAGGAAACCGGCTCGATGCAGGCGATAAAGCGCGACTTTTTCTCCACGATCTCGCCCTCGCCGCCTTTATATAAAATCTGATAGCGCTCTTTCATCTTCTCTCCTCTTTTGGCCGTTTTCCGGCCTTCTGTTTCACGGGAATAAAAAAAACCATTTTTCTCCATAATAACGTAAAAAAAACTTCATGACAATAGTATTTATTTCTCGTCCGCCTTTTGTTATAATGAAAGCTTGAAGGAGGATTCCTCATGAATTATGGCAGAAAAGAGATCAAACAGAAAATCAGGGCGGCCGGTTCCCGGAAGAAAAAATACGCCAGCAAGCTGTTTCTCTCCTTTTTTAAAACCGCGTTCGTCCTCGCCCTGTTCCTGGCGGTAACCGGGATCAGCGCCGGGATCGGCATGTTTAAGGGCATCCTGGACAACGCGCCGGATTTCAACCCCGACAGTTTCGCCCCCAGCGGCTATTTTTCTACGATTTACAACAGCGCCGGCGAGGTCACGGACACGCTTGTCGGCTCCAATTCCAACCGCATTGAAGCGTCCTATGACGAATTTCCCCAGGATCTGATCGACGCGTTCGTCGCCATCGAGGATTCCCGTTTCTGGCAGCACAGCGGCATCGATCTGCGCTCCATCACGCGGGCGGCGGTCGGAATCCTGACCAACAATTACCAGGGCGGCGCCAGCACGCTGACGCAGCAGCTGATCAAGAATACCGTCTTTAACGGCGGCATGGAGACCAGCTTCGGCGCGCGCATCGAGCGCAAGATCCAGGAGCAGTACCTGGCCCTGCAGCTGACCAAGAACGTGGACCGCACCATCATCCTGACCAACTACCTGAATACCATCAACCTGGGCAATAACACGCTGGGCGTCAAGGCGGCGGCCCTGCGCTATTTTAATAAGGATGTCTCGGAGCTCACGCTCTCCGAGTGCACGGTCATCGCCGGCATTACCCAGAACCCGAGCCGTTTAAATCCCATCACGGGCGCGGAGGACAACGCCGCCCGCCGCAGGGTCATCCTGCAGGAAATGTACGAGCAGGGCTATATCACGCGCGAAGAACAGGAGGAGGCGCTGGCGGACGACGTCTACGCCCGCATCCAGAATGTCGATCTGGCCATCCGGGAAAACGAGACGCCCTATTCCTATTACACGGACGAGCTCATCGATCAGGTCACGGAGGCGCTGAAAACCGAGCTGGGCTACACGGACACGCAGGCCTACAATCTGCTGTTTTCCGGCGGCCTGCAGATTTATACGCCGCAGGATCCGCAGATCCAGGCGATCGTGGACGAGGAGATGAACTCGGCCGAAAATTATGACGCCGCCCGCTATTCCGTGGAATACCGCCTCTCCATCGCCCACACAGACGGGGAGACGAAGCATTATTCCCAGGAGACGATGAAGACCTATTACCAGAACGTAAAGGGCGACCGCAATTTTGACGGCCTGTTCGACTCCGAAGAGGAGATTCAGACGGCCATCGACGAATACCGGACGTATCTGACGCAGGACGGCAGCACCGTTATCGGCGAATCGTCCTCCATCGTGCTGCAGCCGCAGGCCTCCTTCGTCGTCATCGAGCAGTCCACCGGCTATGTAAAGGCCATCAGCGGCGGGCGCGGCGAGAAGACGGCCAGCCGCACCTTAAACCGCGCCACTGACGTCGTCCGCCAGCCGGGATCGACCTTTAAAGTCATCTCCTCCTTCGCGCCAGCCATCGACGCCTGCGGCGCCACGCTGGGAACCGTATACTACGACGCCCCCTATTCCTCCGGGGAGAAGAATTTCCGCAACTGGTGGGGATCCGATTACAAGGGCTACCACAACATCCGCGAGGGCGTCATCTATTCCATGAACATCATCGCCCTGCGCTGCATGGCCGAGACGGTCACGCCGCAGCTGGGCGTGGAATACGCGGAGCGCCTGGGCATCAGCACCATGGTCTCCGACGACCTGAACCTGTCCACGGCCCTCGGCGGCCTGACGCGCGGCGTGACCAATCTGGAACTGACGAACGCCTTCGCCACGATCGCCAACGGCGGCACCTACACAGAGCCGGTCTTCTTCACGAAGATCCTGGACCGCAACGGCAAGCTGCTCATCGACAATACGCCGCAGACCAGGCAGGCGCTGAAGGACTCCACCGCGTTTCTGCTGACGGACGCCATGACGGACGCCATGCAGAGCAATGTCCTCTACTCGCGGCCCGGAGCCGGCGTCAACTCCACCGGCACGGCGGCGGCCCTCTCCGGCATGAGCTGCGCGGGCAAGAGCGGCACGACCACCAACAACGTGGACGTGTGGTTCGTGGGCTTCACGCCCTACTACACGGCCGGCGTCTGGGGCGGCTGCGACAACAACCAGAGCCTGCGCGACGGCTCCGGCTCTCAGAACGGCGGCACCAGCTACCACAAGCGGATCTGGCAGAAGGTCATGACCCGCATCCACGAGGGACTGTCCGATCCCGGCTTCCCGGTTCCGGACAGCATTGAGACTGCCCAGATCTGCCGCAAATCCGGCAAGCTGGCCGTCTCCGGCGTCTGCAGCGCCGACCCGCGCGGCGACGCCGTCTACACGGAGTATTTTGCCAAAGGGACCGCTCCCACCGAGGCCTGCGACCACCACACGCGCATTACCGTGTGCGCCGCCTCCGGCGGCACGCCCACCGCGTTCTGCCCGCAGGATCAGCTGGAGACCAAGACCGTTATGATCGTCCCCGAGGAAGGCGTGACCGACGACAGCTACTACGCAATTCCGGGCAGCTGCACCGTCCACACCGATTCCTCGACCATCCTCAACCCGTCGGAGGGAAGCACCGACATCTTCGGCCCCGGCTATGTGCCGGAGACGCTGGCAAACCCGCAGGGAACAACGGACGGCTCTTACGGGAGCTATCCGTCCCCTAACCGGAATCCAACCAGCATTCCCGTCATTCCGGCCCGGCCGGGACGGTAAGATTTTGCAAAAACACTTACTCTTTCATCTTCGGCCGGAAGAGGCGGGAGACGAGATAGCCGGCCGTCAGGGCAGCGCAGATTCCGGCTGCCCCGGCCGTCAGGCCTCCCTGAAATATTCCCAGCGCCCCGCCGGCATCGACGGCCTCCCGGACTCCCTTCCACATCGTATTGCCGAAGCCGGGGAGCAGCACGCCGACCCCCGGCCCGGCCCAGGCAAGAAACGGCTCATAGAGCCCCAGGCCGCCGAGCAGCGCGCCCAGGCAGACCAAAAGCACCATGATGCGGCCCGGCATCAGCTTCGTCCGATCCATCAGAAGCTGGACCGCGCCGCAGATCGCGCCCCCAATCAGAAATGTCTTTGCGTAATTCGCCCATTCCATCTGTTTTCCTCCTTTTTCAGGTTCTCTTCTTCCCCGGTCCCGGTTCTGTTCTCCTCCGGTTCAGGCTGTGTCCTCCCCTGGTTCAGGCTGTGTCCTTCTCCGGTTCAGATTCCGCTCTCTAACATGACTCCGTGGGCAATGCCGGGAATGCTCTGCCCTTCGTTAAAGCTGATCTGCGATAAGAGCGCCCCCGTCGGCACGAAGAGCACCCGCCTCCACTCGCCGCCAAACAGGCGCGGCAGGATCGCCCCGCAGAGCGTGACGGCCGAGCAGCCGCAGCCGCTTCCGCCCGCATGCGTGTCCTGCCGCCCGCAGTCAAAAATCATCAGGCCGCAGTCCTCGTGCACGCTTCTTAAACAGACGCCGCATTTCGCCGCCAGTTCCAGCAGGATCCGCCGGCCCACGATCCCCAGATCGCCCGTGATGATCCGGTCGTAATACGTCTCATCCACGCCAAAATCGCGGAAATTCTGCAGAATCGTATCCAGCGCCGCCCCCGCCATGGCCGCCCCCATGTTCATCGAATCGCGGACGCCCAGATCGACGATCTTCCCCGCCGTGACTCCGCGAAGGAACACCTCGCCGTTCGTCTCTTTACCGGGCCGCCTCCCGGCCGCCCCATCCTGCAGGATCACGCAGCCGCAGCCGGTTACCGTCCACGTCGCGGACAGCGGCCTCTGGTTTCCGTAGGCGAGCGGGAAACGGAACTGCCGCTCCGCCGAGGCAAAATGGCTGGAGGTCAGCGCCATGACCCGATCCGCAAAGCCGGAGGCCACCGTCATGGCCGCCAGGGACAGCGCCTCTCCCATCGTCGAGCAGGCTCCGTAGAGGCCGAATAGCGGGATCCCCAGATCCTCCAGCCCAAACGAAGTCGCCACGATCTGCCCCAGCAGATCGCCCGCAAAGAGAAAGCGGATATCCGCCGCCTGAAGCCCCGCCTTTTGCAGGCAGAGCCGGGCCGCCCGCCTCTGCAGCTCACTCTCCGCCTCCTCCCAGGTTTTCTTTCCCAGCATCGGGTCCTCCTCGGCCCGGTCAAAAAAGGTCCCCAGCGGGCCTTCCTTTTCCTTTTTCCCGACGACGGAAGCCGCCGCCTCCACGCGGGGCGGAACTGCGAAGCGGACGCTGGCGTACCCCGCCCGCGCCGCCGCCCGCTCCCGTCTCTGTCTCTCTGTCTCCTTCTGCATCTTTGCAGTCTCTTCCTGCATCCCTGCGCTCTCCTCCTGCATCCCTGCGCTCTCTTCCTGCATCCCTGCGGTCTCTTCCTGCATCCCTGCTGCGCTCTCTTCCT
Organism: uncultured Lachnospiraceae bacterium; assembly: GCA_944381615.1. GTDB lineage: Bacteria > Bacillota > Clostridia > Lachnospirales > Lachnospiraceae > Otoolea. The sequence goes on from CALWLT010000023.1 coordinate 88,040, forward strand.
GCATCCCTGCGCTCTCCTGCATTCCCGATCCCTCCCGTCGCGTCCGGGCACAAAAAAAGCCCGGGAAAACATTTTTCTTAGTTTTCCCGCGCCGTTTCTTTTTATGTGAGCGCCGCTTTCTTTTTTCAGAACGCCGCTGTTTCTTCAGAAGAGCCGCTCCCTTCTTTCAGGGCGCACGGCTTTTTTCAGGCCCCGCCTCTTTCTTTTTTCAGAAGCACCTCTTTTCTTTTTCAGAAGCACCTCTTTTCTTTTTCAGAAGCGCCTCTTTTCTTTTTCAGGAGCGCGCCGCTTCCTTCCTGCGGGCGCGGCCAGGCCAGGCAGAAACCGCCGTGTCAAAAAGCGTCAGACCGACCAGGCCCCAGGTCCCCAGGATGCGCACCGTATAGGGAAAATCCGAATTGAGAACGGTCTGCGACCAGGACGGGTTTAAAAGCACCAGCGTGAAAACACAGCCGAACAGGATCTCATATCCGGCCGTAAAATGCCGGGCGTTTTTCTCCTCTGCCTTTTCCTCCGCCAGAAACAGAAGCAGCGGAAGCGCCAGATAGATCAGCGTGTAGGAGCCGCTCCAGGCGGGGAACAGAATCATGATGCCCGCCAGCAGAATCAGCTGTTTCCACAGAACCGGCTGCAGCACGACGCCCGCGCAGCAGACGGCAAAATACAGGAGGGAAAGCTTCTCTCCCAGGAGAAACATCGCCTGCTCCTCCCCGCCCAGCCAGCCGCCGAACAGCGTCACGGCGTAGGCGACGCTGCGCAGATCGCCTCCCAGGACGTACCCCTCCGTGATAAAGCGCAGATTGGAAAGGAGCGTCAGAAACCCTTCTTTCCCGCCGAAAAAGACAAACGGCGCAAACACCAGAAACAGGCCGTACGCCGTCAGGCGCGCCGCCTCGCCCCAGCGCCTCTGCCGCAGGTACAGAAGGCCGAACACCGCCGGATAAAATTTCATCGCCGCCGCAGCCGCAAACGCCAGAAGCGCCGCCTCCCGCAGCCGCCGGTCCGGATGATCCATCCAGCGCACGCCGGCAAGAAGCAGGATCAGCACCAGAAACACGGAATTGCCCCGCTCAAACAGCCCCAGAAACGGCGCCGACAAAAGGATCAGGAGCGTTGCCAGAAGCCGCTGCCACGGCCGTTCCTTCTCCAGATACGCCTGAATCTGGCAGGCCAGAAGAACGGACAGCACCGCCGAGCAGACGACGTAGAGCGTGAACCCGCAGAGGTTGTCCCGCAGCTCCCAGGCCCCCGTCCCCTCCACCACGCTGGCGGGGATAAACTTCCCCAGCGCATAATAGATCAGATAGGCAAACGGGGGAAAACTGGAAAACGGGCTCGCCTGATAGACGTGCTGCGGATCCCGCACATACAGAAGCTGATTGTAAAAATCCGCGCAGTAATCCGTGTAGTAGTAAAAAAACGGCTTGACTGCCTCCCCGTCCGTCTTCCAGATCAGAGCGAACGACACGGCGGTAAAAAACAGGCTGAACGCAAAAAAAAGACGGCGCCGGCGTACCATAGGCTACTTCCTCCCGGCCGGATCGCTTCCCGCGCCCCGGCTTTCTCAAACTGCTCCCAGTATAGCACAGAACCCGCGCCGCCGCAATCCGGCCGCGCAAAATCCAGCCGGACGGCCCGCGTCCAGTCTCTGTCCGCGCAAATTTTGCCGGACAGCCGGTAAACCCGCGCCTACGCCGGATCCGGGCGGGCGATCCCGGCGTGCCCGCCCACAAAATGGATGAAATCCTTGAGGATCACTTTTTTGTTGTCCGCTCTCGCGATGATGGAAAACCAGATCTGCGGCAGGCCCCCGACCGGTTTCCAGACGACCGCGCCGCTGTTCATGCGCTCCGCCACCCGCCGCGGCAGGATGGCCAGGCTCTGGCTCTGCCGCAGGATCGTCTCGACCGCGCCGATCCAGACCTTGTACTTGTGGAGCCGGAAGCGGCAGCCGGCCTCATTGAGCGCCTCAAACAGGAGCGCGCGGAAAAACGACTCGTCGTGCTCCGAGATCAGGATCAGCTCCTGATCCTCCAGATCCGCCAGCGAAAGCGTTTTCCTCTGCGCCAGCGCGTGATCCCGGTTCATGATCGCGACGATCTCGTCCGCGACCAGGGGATGCACGTCATATTCCCCGCTCCCGGAACCGGTGTGGAACATCAGGACGGCGTCCATCTCCCCCTCCCGCAGCGACACAAGCCCCTGCGAGGAATTGATCTCCTTGATGCCGACCGTAATCTGCGGATTCCCGTTCATCCAGTCGGCGATGCACGTCGTGATCCCGTAATACGATAAAAACGAGGAGGCGCAGATGCGGAGGACCGAATCCCGGTTGGCAAGCCGCCCCATCTGCTCTTTTAACACATCCATCTCCCCGACAATATTCTGCGCGTAGGGAAGCAGCGCCTCCCCCGCCCGCGTCAGCTCGACGCTGCGGGGGCCGCGGATAAAAAGCTCCACCCCCAGTTTATCCTCCAGGCTCTTGATCCGCTTGGAGAGCGACGACTGCGACAGATAGACCTCGTCGGCCGCAACCGAGAAATTTCTGTACTTTGCCAGCATGGAAAAATAATAAAACAGTACCAGATCCACCTTTTTCCTCCCGCGCCCTTACCCGCTACGGACTCGTCACATAATCGGCGAACGCCTGGCAGGCCTCGTTTTCGCCGGCCGCCACAAAACAGAGCGTCAGCTTTTTATTTTCCGCAATCCGGATCTTGACCAGATTTTCATCCAGCAGATCGTCCGCCATCCGCTCCATGAAAAGCGTCGCCCAGTTGCTGTAGGTAATCAGTTCTTTGATCGTCTCGTTCCGCACGTCCATGTGGTATTCCCGCGGGACGAAGCCTTCCTCCAGGCAGAATTCCTGCAGCTTTTTGTGAATCCGCCGATCGCCCTGCATCAGCACGAAATGTTCGTTTTTAAGCTCCTTTAACGATACGCTCTCGCGCCCCGCCAGCGGATGCCGGCGGCTGACCATGACATAGAGATAGTCCTCCTGCATGGGAACCGTCCGCCCGTACTCCTCCTCCAGAAGCTCCCGGTAGACAAAGCAGCCGTCCAGCTTGCCCGTCCGCAGCATGTCCTCCAGCTCATGGGAGCGGTACTCCAGCACGCCGATGTTGATCCCCGGATGGATCACGCGGAACTCCCGGATCAGCGGGATGATATCGTACTGCTTCAGGAAATACATGCTGCCCAGAAGAAGCTGCGCGTTTTTCGGCTCGGCAAAGCCCTGGATCCGTCCCAGCATCTTCCTGTACTCGCCGTACATATAGCTGATGTGGGGATACATCGCGCTCCCCGCCTCCGTCAGATCCAGCCCCGCCCTGGCCTTGTAAAACAGCTGGACGGAAAACTCGTCCTCCACCGCCTTCAGCTGCTTAAACAGCGCCGATTGGGGAAGGCCCAGCCGCTCCGCCGCCTCCGAATATTTTCTGCACTCACATACCGTTAAAAAACACCGCATCTGTAAAATTGTCACGGGCATGCTCCTTCCGAACCTGGCGCGCCGAATCCGGATTCCGGATCGACAGACAGGAAGCAATCCGATCTGATCGCATTGCTCCCTGTAAATGATTGTATAACGATATATCGTCCTTTGTCAAACCGGCTCTATTTTTGGATAAGGTCCGGTTCTGACGGGGCCCTTCCGGTTTCTTCCGCCCCGGATCAGTGCGTTCCGTACAGGATCGCGTTCTGCTTTACCAGCAGATCCTGGAGTTCTTTTACGTTATCCTCCAGCTGTCTGGGCGTGATGTCTTTCTTCGCGCAGAGGGCGGCGGCGCAGCCCGCGGCCTGGCCCGTCACGAAGGTCTGCTGCAGGAACCGGTTGTGGGACGGCCGGTCGGTCGAGATGGCCTTGCCGGCCACCAGCAGGTTCTCCAGCCCCTTAACCACCAGGCAGCGGTACGGGATGTCATTGGATCCGCCGTCCTTCGGATGGCGCGCCACATTGGCGTTCGTCAGCGTGCCCGTCAGCGACTCGGAAGACGGAAGCACATGCTTGGGCCCGGTCGGGAACGCGCTCTTGCCGATGACGTCGTCAAACTTTCTGGCCTCGGCCACGTCGTCCGCCACGAGGATATAATCGCCGATCACGCGGCGCGTCTCACGGATACGCACCTCCGGGCAGACCCGGGTCAGATAGATGTTTTCAAAGCCGGGCACGTATTTCTTAAAGAACTTGAAGGCAATCTCGTCCTGCGCCCTGCCCTCTACCTCGGCCTTCGTGATATCGCGCACATTCGTGCAGTCGATGTTGCCGACCTGGGAGGAGTGCTGGAAATGCGCCTGGATGCGTCCGCCCTCTCTGGGCATGATGAAGAATCCGACGCCGCTGCAGTTATGCCACTCTCCGGCCTTCATGGCCTTGTCGTGCAGGGAGATGAAGCCCATGACCTCGGCCACATCCTCGATGCAGGTCACGTTCTTGCGGATCTCCTCGCGGATCTGCTCCTCGTTCATGTTGGTGTACGGCGCATAGAGGTGGTCAAAGTCAAATTCCTCCAGGTTGTTCATGAAGTAATCCATGAATTTGTCCCAGTCCACGCCGTCGCAGGTAAAGGCCAGCGTCGCCGGCTCCAGCTGCTCCTTCGGAAGTTTGTCGGTCTCGGCTCCGGCCTGCACGCAGACCTCGCCCTCGCCCGTACAGTCGATGACGACCTTGCCCAGAATCATGGACTTTCCGCCCGGATGCTCGCAGATCACGCCCTTAACCGTATCGCCCTCGCGGATGACCTCCGTGACGAGGGAGTGCAGCATCAGGTCGCAGTTTGCCTCGTAGAGCAGCTGGTAGACGTACATGCCGAACCAGTCCGGATCGATGTAGTTAAACTGATAGGGGCCTCTCCAGTTCTGATGGTGCTCCGGCATCGCATGGCCGTCCTTCAGCATCATCTCGTAGATCTCCCAGGCGATGCCGCCCACGACGCGCTCGTGTCTGGCATTGTAGAGCCAGGCGAAAGAGAATCCGGGCGGACCCGAGAAATTCATCTGGCCGCCGAGCTGTCCCACGCGCTCGATCAGAAGCGTCTTCGCCCCGGCTCTCGCCGACGCCAGCGCCGCGCACACGCCGGACGTCCCGCCGCCGCATACGATGACATCATACGAACCATAGTAACCTAACATATATATCCCTCCTCTAGTGGGTTCCGTACAGGATCGCTCCCTGCGAAACCAGAATGTTCTGCAGTTCTTTTACGTTGTCTTCCAGCTGTCTGGGCGTGATGTTGTCTCTCGCGCAGAGCGCCGCCGCGACGCCGGCCGCCTGGCCCGTCACGATCGTCTGCTGCAGGAAGCGCTGATGCGACGCCCGGTCCGCCGAGACGGCCTTGCCGGCTACCATCAAGTTCTCCAGGCCCTTGACGACCAGGACGCGGTAGGGGATGTCATTGGAGCCCATATCCTTCGGAACGGCCATGGCCTCCAGCGCCAGGGCACGGCCGTTGACCGCGTGCTTGGCTCCCGTCGGGAAGGCGCTCTTGCCGATCACATCGTCAAACTTCCTTGCCTCGGCGATGTCCTCAAAGCAGAGCTTGTAATCGCCCATGATCCGTCTCGTCTCGCGGATTCTCGCCTCCGGGCAGGTGCGCGTGATGTAGGCGTTCTCAAAGCCCGGCACGTATTTCTTGAAGAATTTCCAGGCGATCATGTTCTGCCTGCGGCACTCTACCTCCACGCGGGTTAAGTCGCGCACGTTTGTGCAGTCGCACTGGTCCTCCTGGGAGGAATGCTGGAAATGCGCCAGGATTCGGCCGCCTTTGGGCATCAGGAAAAAGCCCACGCCCGACATGTTGTGCCACTCGCCCGTCCAGGTCGCATGGCGCTTGAGCTCCAGATAGCCCATGACCTCGCCGATCTCTTTGATGTCATTGATCTCCAGCACCCTCTGTTTGATCTTCTCTTCCGTCCAGCCGTTGTAGGGATTGTGAAGCTGGTTGAACAGGAAATCGTCGATGTTTTCGTGGATGTACTGAATGACTTCGTCCCAGTCCACCCCGTCCGCCGTAAAGGCCACCGTGGACGGCTCCAGGATATGAACCGGCTCAATCTCGTACTCGGCCCCGGCCTGCACGCAGACCTCGCCCTCGCCCGTACAGTCGATGACGACCTTGCCCAGCACGATGGATTTTCCGCCGGGATGCTCGCAGACCACGCCTTTGACCACGTCGCCCTCGCGCACGACCTCGGTTACCAGCGAGTGAAGCATCAGCTCCACGCCGTCCTCCTGGCACATTTTATAGACCAGAAGGCCCCACCAGTCCGGATCGACATAGGAGAAGGTGTAATGGCCCCTGTGCTCCGCCAGGATGTGCGGCAGCGCGTTTCCCTCCGCCAGCAGGCGGCCGTGGGTTTCCTCCGCCAGGCCGGCGATGACCTGCTCGTGGCGGGCGTTAAACAGATGCGCAAAGGAGAATCCGGGCGGGCCTGAGAAATTCATCTGGCCGCCGAGCTGTCCCACGCGCTCGATCAGAAGTGTCTTCGCTCCCGTCCGCGCCGCGGCGATGGCCGCGCAGACGCCGGAGGTTCCGCCTCCGCATACTACTACGTCGTAGCTTCCATATAAACCAATCATACGTTATTCCTCCAGATATTTTTTTGTCCCGCGTTACCATTTTGCCCGTTATCCGAAGAACAGGTTGGGGATAAACAGAACCAGCTGCGGGAAGAACAGGATCAGGGCAATCGTCAGCAGCATGGCCGGGATATATTTGATTGCCTCAAGCGTAACCGCCCGCACCGGCAGCTTGGCGACGCCGGATACCACGAACAGACAGATGCCGAACGGCGGCGTGATAATGCCGACCATCAGCGACAGCACCATCAGGACGCCGAAGTAAATCGGATCCACGCCCAGGCCCTTGATAATAGGCATGATGATGGGCGCCAGCAGGATGACGGCGGCCGTCGTATCCATGAAGCAGCCGATGATCAGGAAGATCACGATGCAGATCAGGATGACAACCGTGATGCTGGAGCTCTCCGCGATGCCGGTCATCAGGCCGGTCAGGATCTGCGGCAGGCCCTCTCTGGTAATAATCCAGGAGAACATGCTGGCCGACGTCATGATGATAAACAGAGGGCCGCAGGCCTCCGCCGTGTTCTTGCAGGTTTCCCACAGGCTCTTCGGCGTGACCTTCTTGTAGCAGATTCCCAGGAAAATCGAATACCAGACCGCGATGACGGCCGCCTCGGTCGTCGTGCAGACGCCGGTCAAGATGGTTCCCAGGATGATGACGAAGGTTAAAAGCGCCGGCATGGAAGCCGGGATCGTCTTTAACGCCTGTTCCTTCGGCACCGGCGAGCAGGGCATCTTCTTTCCCTTCTCCGTGAAATGGGTCACAAAGAATACCTGCAGGCACAGCGAGCCGCACAGCAGGATGCCGGGCACGATTCCGCCGAAGAACATGCTGGCGACCGAGATCTGGGAGATCGCTCCCAGAAGTACCATGGCCGCGCTGGGCGGAATGATGGGGCCGATGATCGAGGAAGCCGCGGTTACGCCGGCAGAGTAAGCCGGGTCATATCCGGCGGACTTCATCATCTTCATCTCTACCAGGCCCAGGCCGCCCGCATCGGCGATGGCCGAACCCGACATGGAAGCGAACATGGCCGACGCCACGCAGTTGGCGTACGCCATACCGCCGCGGAACTTGCCGACCAGAGCCATGGAGAGATTAAAGAGACGGTCCGTGACCCCGCAGGTATTCATCAATCGTCCTACCAGCATGAAGCCCGGCAGGCTCAACAGGGTAAATGAATTCAGATACGCCATCATGTTCTGGGACAGGATCGTGACCGGCATTCTCGGGTTCATGGCCAGCCAGACCAGACACGGCAGGCCCAGCGCATAGAGCACCGGGAAGCCCAGCATCATCAGCACCAGAAACAGGACGATCACGACGATCATGCTTGTACTCAGACTCAAACCGTTCCCTCCTCTCCGTCCTCTTTGATTCCCATAAATTCGTCCACACGCTTTAACATCGCCTCGTTCTCCAGGCGCTCCGCCTCCGCGGCTGCCGCTACCTCCTTCGCCCTTCTCTGGCCGAAGAAATCGTAGCCGGGAACGAAATCATTGATCAGATCCACGATAATGACCAGCGCCATGTAAGCGCCGAACACCAGCACCGGCATGTAGTACCACATACGCGGGATCTGCAGGGCCGCGCTGACGTTGGTCAGGCTGGGGATCAGCACCGTCACGCTGTAGGATACGAAGCCGAAAAAGATGACCTCGCACACGCGGATGATAGTGCGCAGGATCCGCTGCAGCCCCGGCGGCAGCGACGCGCTCAGGAAATCCGCCACGACGTGTTCCTTGGTAACCGTCGCCAGCGAAGCGCTTAAATAGCACAGCCAGATCAGCAGCAGGCAGCACAGCTCCTCCCCCCATGAAAGAGCATGGCTTAAAAAGAAACGGGTAATGATGCCCAGCGTCACGATGAAGATCGTCGCCGCCATGACCAGGCCGGCGATGGTCTTAATCACATCGTAACTGACCAGGATAAAATAGTTTAATGCTTTTACCAGAGCCTTCAAACGAAGTACCTCCTTTCCCCCTTACCGCAGGGCAGACGCAGGGCGCCGCAAAAACAGAAACCACTCTGAATCCATCTGCTTTCGCAGCGCCCTGATGCCTCTTTGCCGGCTCTAGGCAGCCGGCTCCTCTGCCGCGTCCTCTGCAGGCTCTTCTGCAGCCGCGTCCTCTGCGGGTTCTTCTGCCGCTGCTTCCTCAGCAGCCGCGTCCTCTGCCGGTTCTTCCGCCGCTTCTTCGGCGGCCGCATCCTCAGCCGGCGCCGCATCGTCGCTGCTGATGATCTCCAGAACCTGGTCATAGGTGCCTTCCGGCCATACGCCCTCCGCCTCGTAGCGATCCGCGATCGGGCGCATCATTTTTCTTAACTTCAGCGCCTCTTCCTCCGGGAAGGTAATGACCTCCACGCCGGCCTCTTTCATCTTGGCCACGCTGTTGGTCAGCGCATCCTCCGCCAGTCCGGAATAGTAAACGCCCGCCTCGTGGGCCGCCTCTTCGATCAGGCCTCTCTGCGCGTCCGTCAGGCTGTTGTACAGATCGTTGTTCATGTACACATACATGGCGTCAAAGTAAGAATTCAGCTCAATCAGGTAATCCGCCACTTCATAAAAGCCCATGGTATAGGCCGCGTCCTCGGTACACCAGATGGCTTCCACAATGCCCTGCTGCAGGGACAGAAGCGACTCGTTGTAGGCGATCGGCGTCGGGTTCATGCCCACGGTCTGGAAGCAGTCGAGCGTAATATCGACCTGCGGGATGCGGACCTTTAAGCCCTGCATATCCTCCACGCTGTGGATCTCCCGGTTGGAGACAAGCGCCGTGCCGTTGCGGTACCAGTTGCTGGCAATGATCTTGATGTTGTTCAGCTCGCAGAACTTATCCTGCCACTGTTTCGTCAGCTCGCTCTCATTTAAGCGCCGGTACTCGTCCTTGGAAGTAATGGTAAACACCAGGCTTCCGACCTTGGCCTCCTCCACGCCGTTGTTGGTCATGTAGTTGGCCTCCAGGAACAGATCGATGGATCCCTGTCCCGTCATCTCCAGCTGATCGGCCGCCTGGCCCAGCTGGCTGGAGGGGAAGGTGTTGACGACGATCGCGCCGCCGGATTTCTCCTCGATGTATTCCTTCATGTACGTCATGGCCTGCGTCGAGATATCGTCCGCCGCGCCCGTCGAACCGAACGTCAGCTCCAGGGAGCCGTAGTCCACGCCGTCCGCGCTCTGCCCGGCGTCTGCGGAAGCCTCGCCCTGCGCGTCAGCCCCTGCGTTCTCCGCCGGCTCCGTCGTTCCGCCGGAGCACCCGGCCAGAAGGAGCGCCAGCCCCGCCGTCAGGGCTGCTGCCTGCTTTTTCAGATTTTTTTTCATAATCATCATCCTTTTTTCTTATCTCTTAAACGCTTCAATGGTCTTCGCAATGGTTCCGTCCGGAAGCGCAACCGGCTCGATGCAGCCCTCGCTGTGCAGCGCCCAGGGAAGGATGACGCCGGAATGGCCGCCGCGTCCGCCGATCGTGACAACCTCGACGTCCTTCGGGGTTCTGGTAACCGGCATCGGATGGCGGTTCTTGAAGCTGGCCGGCCGTACGGGAACCAGGCCGCGGTTCTTTACCATCGGAGTCTGATGGTATACGTAGGTATGAATGTGCTCCTGAATCATTTCCTTGGTAAAGCCCGCCTTCTTTAACATCATGGCGTGATCCGGCGTCAGGCAGATGATCATCGGGCCGGGCATGTAGGCGTTGTTGGAACCCAGCGTCGTACAGCAGGCCGTGATCGTATCCAGCAGGTCGTAGCCGTCCAGGCTCAGGAAGTCGATGATGTCATGGATCGGCTCTGCCTTCAGCACGTAAACCGTCGTCGTATCCTTATCGTAATGATCCTCGTTGATCATGTTCCACTGCGCCAGGGACGGCTCTTCCGCGAAGCAGTAGGTAAACTCTGCCTGGGAGGCGATGCAGTCCAGATCGCACACGCCCGGCACGGAGCGGAACACGTTCATGACTACCAGGTTAACCGCACGGCCGATGGTCGCATTCATCGGCCAGCCCGGCCCCTGACAGCCCTGCTTGCCGGAAATTCCGATTTCCTGAGCAATCGGCCCGGACACCAGAACCAGATTTCCGCCCGGATGGGAAGTCGTTACGGACTGGTTCAGGTTGTATAAGGGACTGTTCAATGCTTTAAACGCCGCAATCAGGATCGGCATGGCCTTCGGCACGCAGCCGGCCATCACGGCCGCGATCGCCACGTCCTTGACCGTTACGGTCCGGCCGCTGGGGCCGCTGGGATCGCACAGCACCATATCCTCATCGAAGGGGCAGTACTCCAGCATCGCCTCATAGCGCCGCTTCGTGGGCGGGATGATCGGCAGGCCGTCGCTGATGTGCATTTCGTTGAAATACTCGTTGACCTCTTCCATGTAGGCGCCGGGCTCTCTGCTCTTTACCGGATCCTCTTCCAGCTCGAAGGGAAGAATGCCGTCCTTGGCCGGGGCTACCTTGTCAATCTTGAAATCAATGTGCGCCAGCTTCTCCAGCTCCTCGCCGTTGCTGGTCAGGGATTTGATGATGTAGTCCCATTTCAGGTCTACCTGCGCCGCAACCTCTTCCACGGTGCTCGCCTGATAGATATCCACGGAGCACAGGCAGAGATGTCCGGCCCGGTATACGCCTACGCCCTCGGTAATGGCGGATCCTGGAGGCGCCGTCATGTAAACCGTGGGGATCCCCAGCTTCTCCAGCGCGATGGCGACCACCGTCGTCGAGGAGGAGGTGCCCATATCGCCGAACGCCACGATCGCCGCCGTGGGTTTCTCTTTCGCCAGCATCTCGGCGTACTCATAGAGCTTCTTCGCGTCCTTGCCGCGGACCGTCTCCGTGTACTCTACGAAATTGGTAATTCCCAGCTCCGTAAAATGCTCCTTGATGCGGTCAAATACGGTATAGTAATTGCAGAAACCCAGCTTCGTGTTATTGTAAAACAGGATTTTTCCGTTCTTCAGATCATCCAGCGACACGCGCTTCGCAAGCTCGATGACTTCTCTCTCCTGAAATCCGCGGGGATCCAGCAGGGCATCTAATTTCATATGGCATTCTCCTTTCTTTTCTGTCGCTTCCTGACAAACCGGCCGGGTTTTGTGCATTTAGCATAATTCTCGTGCATTTTTCTTTGTGATTTTATTATATTTATTTCAATCGTCGAAATCAATTCAGCTTGTTCGGTCAAAATTTGCATTTTTTGAATAGTGCGCACAATTTTACTGTTTATTCTGCCAAATATCAAAAACAAAACGGCGCCTCCTTCCGGGCATAAAAAATCGCCGCCCGCAGCCGGTCGGCGATTTTCCTCCTGCTATTCTGTTATTCTCTGATCAGCCTGCCATAATCCCTGCCAGCTGCCCGATCCAATAAACCATCCCCAGTATCCAGCTGCTCAGTATCCCATACAGGATTACCGGGCCGGAAATGGTAAATATTTTGCAGCCTATTCCAAAAATTTCGCCCTCCGCCCGGTACTCCAGGGCCGGCGCGGCCACGGAATTGGCGAAGCCGGTAATAGGAACGAGGACCCCGGCCCCGAAGATGCGGGCCAGCTTCTGAAACACGTTAAGCCCCGTGAGCAGCGCCCCCGCAAAAATAAAAATCAGAAGCGTCCAGATCCCCGCCTCCTCTTTCCCGCACCCGCCCGCCAGAAGCGCGCCGGAAAGCGCCTGCGCCGCCGTGCAGAGCGCGCCGCCCGCCAGAAACGCAAGCAGCACGTTTTTCCCGCTCCGGTGCACCGGCGTGGCCTCTTTTACATACGTCTCATACTGATCCCGGTTCAGCTCCATTCCAATCCCCGCTTTCTCTGCTCTCTTCCGCTTCTCTCCGTTTCCCTGCCGGTTTTTCCGGCCCTTTTCCGGTTTTCTCTCCGTTTCCCTGCCGGTTTTCTCCGTTTTTCCGGCTTTCTTTCTGTTCTCTTACCAGTTTCTGCCTGTTTCCCGCCTGTCCCGGCCCCGCGCTACCCGATCCCGGCCAGGAAATAGAGGGCGCTGCCCGCGCATTTTCCGAGCGCCACGGCCAGGATCAGAAACGGGAGCCCGACCGTCAGGCGCAGGCGGCGGCTGAGCACCGGAAAGGCCTTGAGCGTCTCCGCCAGCGACATCGCGAGGCAGCCGACGAACACGCCGGACGACAGGCCAAACAGCGCCAGAAACAAAAGCCCCGGCAGCGCGCCCTGCGCCCGCTCTCCGCCGGCGCAAAGCGGGAACTCGAACAGATCCAGCGCGTTTCCCAGCGCGCCTCCCAGGATCACGCACGTCTCATAGAGCAGGATATGCGAACCGGTTCCGGTTTTCCCGATCAGGCGGGGAAACACGCCGATGATGGCCAGAAAGGCGAACACGCCGGCCGCGATGATGCCGCCCGCGCACAGGCCGGCCAGAAAGAGAACGATCTGCTTAAGAAGCACGGCCCGAATCCTCCTTCTTTCCTTTGTCCCGCGTCCCGGACGCCCGCTTTTTTTCTCCGTTCTGGATCAGGGTTTTGGTCACATTTTCCTCATAGAGCATCAGCTCAACCTCCAGCGGCGTCGGATCCGCGCTCAGCTTCCAGGACGCAAAATGATTGAAAAACACGAGGATGCCGGCGGCCAGCCCTAGGCAGTAGCCCGCCTCCAGCACGGTCGGCCCGGCGGCCTCGCGGCCCGTGACCAGGCGGTAGAGCTCCCGGAAAACGTCCGACACGCTAGCGTCGTTATTAAAGGTCATGATCGCGAAGGCCGCCCCGGTAAAGCAGACGGCGCAGACGGCGATCGTCTTTCCCCACTCCCGCAGTCTGCCGGGCGCGGAAGGCGGACGGTAATCGATGAGAAAATCCGTCCCGCCGATGATTTCCATCTCCGCCCGCGGGACCTTCCTGCGGATCAGGGCGACTATCTCCAGCACGCTGCCCGCATATTTCTGCGGCCTGTCCTCCATGCAACGGACCGGCAGGGTCAGAAGCGAGGAGCAGAGCGCCGGATCGTCGCAGAATACCTCCGCCACGTCGCCGAGCGTCACCTCGCGCTTCTGCACCTTCGCCGCCTGACGAAGCTTTAAATACACCCGGATCCCGCGGTCCGCGCCCTGCCCTGCGCTCTCTTTTTCCCCGCTCATGCCGCGAGGCGGGAGGCGCATCCCGCCTCGGGCGCGCCGTCCGTCCCGGCCGCCTGCCAGGATCCGACGCCCTTTACAAAGGTTCCGTCGATGTAAGAGGAACGCTGCCCCGCCGCCAGCAGGCAGTACCAGATCACGGCGGCAGCCGCCGCCATGCAGCAGAGAAGCAGCACGATGCCCGTTTTTTTCTTGAGACCCATTTTCTTCACGCCCTTTCCGTTTTTTCCTGTAACATTCCGGCGCCGGGACGCCGCGCACCGTCTGCGCGCCGTCCCGGTGCCTTTTCAGGTTCAGGGATAGTATGTGAAAAAACAGAAAGCCTATTCAAAATAGTTTTTTTATTCTTCCAGCCGGCGCTTCATCTCCCGCAGGATGCGCCGCTCCATGCGCGAAACCTGCACCTGGGAGACGCCGAGCACAGACGCGATCTGCGCCTGGGTCTGATTATAAAAATAGCGGCGGATGATCAGCTCCCGCTGCTTTTTATCCAGCGCCTTCAGCAGATCGCCCAGCACCATGCGATCCAGCAGCTGTTCCTGCTCTTTCCCCTCCTCTCCGACCCGATCCAGGATCGTCAGCCCGCTCTCCGCGTCATTTCCGGCCGGGGCCGAGAGCGACTCCACCTGGCAGCCCGCCTCCAGCGAGGCGGCCACCTCCTCGCGGCTGGCCCCCAGCTTTTTTGCCAGCTCCTCCAGCGTCGGTTCCCGGCCCAGGCTTCCCGCCAGCTGCTCCCGCGCCGCGCCGGCCCGCGTCCCCAGCTCCTTTACCGAACGGCTGACCCTGATCAGGCCGTCGTCGCGCAGAAACCGGCGGATCTCGCCCGCGATCATGGGCACCGCGTAGGTCGAAAACCGGACCTCATAGGAGAGGTCAAACTTGTCGATGGCCTTGAGCAGACCGATGCTTCCAATCTGAAACAGATCTTCCAGCTCGCATCCCCGCCCCGCAAAGCGGCGGGCGATGCTCCAGACCAGCCCAACATTGTCGACGACCAGCTGCTCCCGCGCCGCTTTATCTCCTCCGTGAGCCCGTTCAATCAGCCGCTGCGTCTCATCCATACGCAATCCCGCCGATCCCTTCGTTTCCCGTACCCGCTTTTCTTTCCTGCGCCGCCTCCCGCGCGGTTCCTCCGATCCGTTTTTTCATCGTGACCAGCGTTCCCCGCCCCGGCTCCGATTCCACCTTTACCTCGTCCATGAACGCCTCCATAAAGGAAAACCCCATGCCCGACCGCTCTCCCGTCGGATCGCTGGTATACATCGGCTCCATCGCCTTCCGGACGTCGGCGATGCCCGCGCCCTCGTCGCGGACGCGCACGGTAAATTCGCGGCCCTCGATCTCCGCTTCTATGTAAATAATCCCCGGCCTTTCGCGGTATCCGTGGATGACGCAGTTGGTTACCGCCTCCGACACGGCCGTCTTGACGTCCTCCATCTCCTCCACCGTCGGATTCATGCGGCTTAAAAATACCGCCGCCGTGACTCTGGCAAATTCCTCGTTGGAAGAACGGCTTTCTATCTGAAGCCGCATCCATGTTTTCTCAGCGCCCCTGTTTTCCATAAACAGCCTCCTCTCTCGTTTCACACTGCCTGACCAGGCGGTACACGCCGCCGATCTGAAGGATCCTCCGGATCCGCGTCCCTGCCCCGTAGATCGAAACCGAGCCTCCGCTCCCCGCCATCTGCTTATAGCGGTTCAGCAGGATCCCGATCCCGGAGCTGTCCATAAATTCCGTTCCGGAAAAGTCAAAGACCATGCGCCTGATATAGTTTTCCGCCAGCAGCAGATCCGTCTCGTATTTCAGCGTCAGGCAGTTGTGATGATCCACCTCCCGCGGCAGATGGATGATCAGCGCCTGCCCGGCCGCCTCGTAGGTAAAGGTTCCCTGATCCATAGTTTCCCCTTTCCGCAGCCGTTTTATACGGCCTGTTCCCGTTTTTTTCGTTTCCTGGGTCTGTTTTTTCGTTTCCCGTGGTTCCCGGTCCAATACGTCCTGCTCCCGTTTTCCGCTTCCGGACCCCTGTCCCGGAAAACGGCGCGGCGCCCTGCGATCAAAAAAAGACGCCGCGAAAGCAATCTCTCTTTCGTAGCGTCTTTCTCTTTTCTTTCTTCTGTCCGGCTGTCCGGCCGTTTTACGCGCCGTCCGCCGCGGGAGCTTCCTGCGTCCCGGCCGCGGCCGGCTGTCCGGCCTCTATGCCGTCTTCCTCTCCGCCGGTTACCGCGCCTGCCTCCGGCCGGCTCTGCGCATCCTGGCTGTCCCCGCCTTCCTGCGTATCCTGTCCGGCCGCTTCGTCCTGCGGATCCTGCCCGGCCGGGTTCTCCTGGCCGGCCTGGCCCGAAGCGCTCTCCTGCGCCCCGCTCTCCGACTGGCTTAAAATCGACTGGCCCGGCACGGCCGCCTGCTGGTTCTCCGGCACCAGCTGCGCCAGCTGCTCCCTGGCGCGCGGCGCCTGCTCCGAATCGGCGTACTGCGTAACCACCTGGGTAAACAGCTCAACCGCGCGATCCGTCTCGCCCTGAGAGCGGTAAATCATTCCCATGTTATAAATGACATTGGGGCTGTCCGGCTTAATCTGCAGGCAGGTCTGATAGTACGTGAGCGCCTCGCTCATGCGCCCTGCCGACCACATCGTGTAGGCCAGATCCTCCAGCGCCTGGTAGCCGTTCGTCTCGATCTCCTGACTTAAAGAGGCCGCGATCTGCTGGACCTGCGGATCCGTGAGCAGGCTGGCGTCAAACCCGGCATACAGCGTGACCGCCTCCGTCAGGTTGTCGTTCTCATACGCATCCATCATCCGCACCAGGATCGCGTACTGGCCGGCCGCATTGTCGCTGCTGTTTAACAGCGAATCCAGCTGGCTCTGCGCCTCGTTTGCCGTGTTCTCATATTCCGCCATGCGATCGTTTAAGCTGCCGATCTCTTCGTTTTTCTGGTTCAGCTGCTCATTGTACTGCAGAAGCTCCTGCGTGTGCGCGTTGTTGACCTCTTTTAACTTGGCGGGCATCACGAGGAAGAAAATGACCGCCGCCCCCAGAAGCAGGCCCGCTCCGATGTTGAGCACCGACTGCAGGCCGGTATTTTCCTTGTAGCTCGGCGGGATGATCACGTCGTCGTCCTGCATCTGACGGTGGGAGAAGGCGTTTTTAATCTTCCTTCTCTCGATCTCGGCCTTTCCCGTCCGCGCCTTCACAATCGCCATATACCAGGACGCCGTGGGGTTGTTTTTATCGATCTTTAACACCTTGTAAAGCGACTTGCCCGCCTTCGTGTAATCCTCGTGGGTAATGTAAAGCAGCGCCAGCAGAAGATGCGCCTTGACAAAGCGCGGATTGGCCTCCACCACGCGCGTCAGCTGCAGAACCGCCAGATCGTCGCTGCCGCTTTTTGCCTGGAACAGCGCCTGATTATAGCGGCGGATGACCTGGCTGACCTGCTCTAACCGCTCCTGCTTCCTCTGGATCTGCTCCAGATAAAAATCGGCGCGGTTGTCGCGGTCCTTTAAATTCATGCTGATGACCCACTGCACCAACGCCTCCGAGACTTCTCCCATCTCATAGTAGATAAGCCCCAGAAGATTTCTGGCATCGATGTGATATTTATTCAGGTTCAGGCATTTTTTCAGATACTGCACTGCCCCTGTCAGATCTCTGCGCTGCGCCCGTCTCAGCCCCTCGTTATAAAAGCTGTTGGAAACGCGGCGGATTCTTTCTGTCTGATCCATCTGTTCTTCCCGTTCTTTCTCCCGTTTCGTCCGCCGGCCCGGCGTTCTGCCTTTCCGGCCCTACTCCTTCATCCGCTTTAAAAGCTCCATCATAATGTCCGACATATCCGTCAGATCGCTCTTCACGATGGCCTCCCCGATCTCCTCGACCTCCAGGCTCGGCTTAAACTGGCCAATCTCGTCCTCAAACCGGATCGTCATTTCCTCGTCGCTCATCTTCATTCCTCCTGAAATAATCCCGGATCTCCCCCGCCAGGTAGAGGGAACCGGCACAGAACAGCACGTCTTCTTCCTTTTTCTCAGCGGCGGCCGCCGCAAACGCCCGGGCGGCGCTTTCAAACGCGCGCACCGGCACGGCCTGTCCGGCCCCGTCTTCCTGCCCCGCTCCGTCTTTGCGCGCCGTCCGCCCGCCGCACACTTCTCTTGCCGTCTCAAGAAGGCGGTCCGTCTCAAGTCCCCGGTCCGACTGCGCCCGCGTCAGAAACAGCTCGTCCGGCCTGAGGATCTGTTCCAGAATCTCCAGCATCCCGCGGTACTCCTTGTCGGAAGAGACGCCAAACAGGAGAAGCGTCCGGCCTCCCGCCGCCCCGGCGATCCGGCGGGCCGCCCCGGCAAACGCCCGGATCCCGCCCTCATTGTGCGCCCCGTCCAGGTAGATCCCGGGAGCCAGCCGCTCCATGCGTCCCGGCCAGACCGTCCGCGCGATTCCCTCTGCCGCCGCCGCGGGCCCAACGCCCAGCATGCGCGCCGCGCGGTACGCCAGCGCCGCGTTGACCGCCTGATAGGGAGCCGCGAAAGGCACCTTAAGCGGCTGATCGCCCGCCCCGTCCCTCATCGTCAGATAAAGCGCCCCGTCCGATACCGAAAGCCCGGTAAAATCCTCCGGCCCCACCGGGCAGGCGGGGCTCTGAAGCGCCGCCGCCCGGCCGTTTATGACTGCGGCCGCCTCCGAATCCGTCCGGTCGTAGATGACCGGCGTCCCCGCCCGGATGATCCCCGCCTTCTCGGCCGCAATCTGCGGGATCGAATCGCCCAGATACTCCATGTGGTCGCGGCTGATGGAGGTAATAAGCGAAAGCGCCGTCTTTTCCACGCTGTTGGTCGCGTCCAGCCTGCCCCCCAGCCCCGTCTCCAGGATCAGATAATCCGGCCGTCTCTCCCGGGCCATTACCAGAAACATCAGAAACAGAAACTCAAAATACGTCGGATGCTCCGCGCACGGAAACGCGGTTATCCGCTCCCGCACCGCTTCAAACGCCCGCACAAACCCGGCCTCGTCCACCTCGCATCCGTCAAAGGAAAAGCGCTCGCGCACGGAGACCAGATGCGGCGAAGTAAAACGCCCGGTCCGGTATCCCGCCGTCCGGAGAATGGAATCCAGAAACGCGCAGACCGATCCCTTTCCGTTCGTTCCCGCCACATGGACGACCGGGCAGGACGGCGCCGCGTCCAGGCAGTCCGCCATCCGCCTCAGATCCTCCAGGGCATGTTTTTTCCTTGAAAACCGCGGAATGGCGTCCAGATAGCGCCCGGCCGCGGCGGCCTTCTCCCGATCCGTCATCCGCCTTCTCTCCTGTCCGTTTCAAAAACAAAAAGCCGTCCCGGACGAAAACCGGTTCCGTCCGGGCGGCCTCCTAATTATTATAATATAAAGCCGTCTGATTGCAAGGAGTTTCTTTCGCGTTTTCCGTCCCGTTCTGCGCGCCGGGCGGCCCGCATTTTTCCCTTTTTCCCGTTTTTGCGCTCACATTCGCCCCGATTTGCCTTAACGGTCCCGGAAAATCTCGACGACGGCCTGCACGATGGCGACCAGCACGTTCCACATTCTCTGAAACGGGCCTTCCTCCCGGCTGTCCTCCGCCTCCAGATCCACCGCGTCCGCCGCGTCGTCCTCCTCGCTGATCTCGTCCGACCGCACCACGATCTGCAGACTGTTCGGCGACGGATTTTTCGGCGAGGTAAACGAGATCCGCTCCGCCTCCGGATCCAGATTCAGAAACAGATTCTCCTCCTCAAACTGATCCAGCTGCCCGTCTATCGTCTCCTTCATCCCTTCTCCCGCTAGGCGCACCTGCGTCAGGCTGTCAATCATGGAAAGGCTCTGTTCCAGCACTCCCTGCATACTCTGAAGGCTTTCTGCAAGCCCGGCGTCCAGCTGATCGCCGGCCGCCGTCAGCGTGCCGTGTACCAGGGAAAGCAGGTTGTAAGTACTGCCAAGCGACCGCGCGAGGCGGTTTAAAAGCTCTTCCGATTCGCTTAATCCGTCCAGCACCGACGGCACATACGAATCCGCCGTGTCAATCAGAACGCGCGTATCGTCCAGAAGATTAACCGTCTCGTCCGTTACCCGCCGCATGGCGGACGCTGTCTGCGCCGACGAGCGCTCCACGGATCCGAGATCCGCGCAGATCCCGTTTACCTTTTCCAGAAGAGCTGTTACCGACTGCGAGAGCTCCCCGGATTGCGCCAGAAGTGCGCGCGACTGCCCGGCAACATTTCTCACGTCCGAAAGATAATACGTTCCCGAGAGCGTTTCCAGCGATTCTTCCACCTCGTCGGCCGCGTTCCCGATCTCCTCCTCCCAGGAGGCGTCGTTTACGCCGCCGCTCCCCGGTTCCCCGGAGGGGCCGACGCGATCGGCGTCCCCGCTGCCGTCCGCCTGACCGCCTCCGTTTTCTTCTGGCGCAGCGGCGTCCGCCAGAACCAGCGTCCCCGTCTCTACCGTGCCAAAGGCGCTGACCTCTCCGCCGGCGGCCTCTTCCTGAACAGCCGTTTCTTCCGCCTCTGTTTCTTCTGTATCGGCAGCCTCTTCGTCCGCCCCGGTTTCCATGCGGGCGGTGCTCAGCGTATCCAGGCTTTCCTCCAGCTCCCTGCTCTTTTCTTCGATGGCCTCCGTCTTTTCGCTTCCCGACGCGCCAAGCGCCTCCAGCGCCGCCAGAATCTCCTGCGTCGCCGTAACCTCGCCGAGGATCAGCTGGCTTACCGCCTGCTTTTCTTCCTCGGAAAGACCGTCCCGGATGCGCCCGGACGAGGACGAAAGCGTCCGCTCCAGGCTTTTGAGCCGATCGTACAGCCGATCCAGCTCATCCTGCATGTCTTCCATCGTATTGTACAGCGCGTCGGTGTTGGCATTGATATCCGAGACGGCGTTCTGCGCCGTCTGCAGATAGGGGATCAGAACCGCTGTCTGATCCGTCAGGGACTGAAGATCCGAAAGCGCCTGCGCGGAGAGCGCCTCGATCTGGCTCCGATTGGCGTTGATCTGCCCTCTGGCCGCGTCGAGATCTCCCAGCCCTTTCCCGGCCTCCTCCAGATCGCCCCGTGTCTCCTCCATCGAGCGCAGCAGCCGGTTCATGCTGTCATAGAGGGCGTCCGCATCCTCGCGCCACGTATCCTTCGCCTCTTTTAAATCCTTGATATGCAGAAAGGCGTCCGCCGTTCCCGGCGCCATGGTCATGATAACCCCGGTGCTTTCAAACTGATCCGCGCCGATGCGGACCGTATAGTCCCCCTCCTCGCCCGGAAGCGCCGCAAACAGCGCCACCGTGCTGCTCCCCAGCGACTGCAGCTGCGCGCCCGGCGCTTCCACGCTGCGGCATTTCTCCATATCAACCGGCACCGCCACAAAGAGCAGCATATTGTTCCGGTCGTACGCCCGGGCCTTCGGATTGGGCGTTGCCTGAATGCGAATCTCCACCAGGCCGGACGCGCCGGCCAGCGAAGCGGCGTCCGCCTGTTCCCCGTTGAGCTTGTAGGAAATATCAAACGTCCAGGGAAGCTGCGTGCTCTCCTTTGGCATCGTGCCCTGGAAATAAAAGCGGTTCTTATCCTGCGGCAGGATCCAGGTTATCGCCCCGTCTCCGACCTCCGGCTTCGAGCGATCGGTCATGTTGATGACCTCTTCATACTCCCCGTAATCGGTGTACTGCAAAATCCCGCCCGTCGAGCAGCCTTTTACCACATTGACCTGCTCAACGCCGCCGTAATAATCCAGATTGACGTACATCGTCTCGTCGACCAGAACCCGGGGCGGCCCCGCCAGGGCCGGCCCCGCCGGCCCTGAAAACGCCATCGCCGCGGCCAGAACCGCCGCCGTCCATCTCTTTCCTGCCCGTTTCATGTTTTGTCCGCCTCCCCGTTTTCCGCTTTCGCCGTCTCTTTGCGCCTGTATTCCGTTTCCGGTTTTTCTTCGCGCCTGTATTCCGTTTCCGGTTTTTCTTCGCGCCTGCGTTCCGTTTCCGGTTTTTCTTTACGCCTGCATTCCGTTTCCGGTTTTTCTCCGCTCCCGCATTCCGTTTCCGCCGCTTTTCCCCCGGCCTGCGCCTTCGGACTTCCCGCAAGCCTGTTTTTGAGTTTCTCTCTCCGCCTCCTCAGCCGGCGCTGCACGGCCTGGCAGATCCGGTCCCACTCGTTGCGCGTCAAAATGGCGTCGG
Organism: uncultured Lachnospiraceae bacterium; assembly: GCA_944381615.1. Taxonomy (GTDB): domain Bacteria; phylum Bacillota; class Clostridia; order Lachnospirales; family Lachnospiraceae; genus Otoolea. The sequence goes on from CALWLT010000023.1 coordinate 109,866, forward strand.
CCGGAACCAGAAACGCCGGCATCATGGTGCATACCAGCAGCATGCTGATGAGCGCCCCGCGGCCGATCAGATGGCCCAGATCCGCAATGGCCGCCACGGTGGAAACGTGATACACAATATATCCCGCCACGGTCAGGATGGAACCGGAAGTAAGAATCGAGGGGATCCCCTGCTCCAGCGCCCGGATCGCCGCCTCCTCCTTCCCGGCCTCCCGGCGGCACGCGAGATAATTATTTGCCGTCAGGATGGCGTAATCGACCGTCGCCCCCAGCTGAATGCAGCTGACGATGATATAGCCGATAAATATCATCGTATCGCCCGCAATATACGGCACAGCCATATTGATAAAGATTGCGACCTCGATCGGGATGATGATAATGACCGGGATGATCAGGGAGCGGAAGCTCCACATGACCACCAGGAAAACGCCTGCCAGCGACAGCATATTGACCAGGCTGTAGTCCTTCGTGATCGTCTCCTGAATATCCTGCGTCGAGGGCGTGGCCCCTACCAGATAGGCGCCCTCCGGATAATACTGCTTCATCAGCGCCTGAATCTCATCCGAACAGCGGTAGGCCAGCTCGCTCTCCCCCTTGCTCTGAACGTAGATCAGGATCCGCGAATACCCGTTTTTATGTAAAAGCCCCGTCACGCTCTTTGGCAGAAATTCCTCCGGCACGCCCTCCGGCACCGTGGCGGCCAGCGACGTCACGCTCTTTGTGTAGGGCAGCGCCTCCACCGCCTCGGAAAACTCCTTCTCGCTGACCGGAGAACCATCCGGCACCAGCGCCATCATCAGGTTGCTGCGCCCGAACCGGGCCGCGATTTTCTGCTCGTCCTCATAGACGGCTGTTCCCTCGCTCGCGCCCACCGAATCGTTGCCGTAAAGGAAGCTGTTCATGTTCTGCGCCGTGTAGGCCGGGATCACGATCAGCGCGGCCCCCGCGAGGACCAGCCGCCGCGCGCGGTAGATTCTCCGGCTCAGCCCGCCGAAGGACGGGAGGAACGAGCGGTGCGCCGTCCGGTCGATGAGGTTCGTCATCCGCAGGATCATCGCCGGCATGAAAAAGACGACCGTCAGAAGGCTGATCACGATTCCCTTGGCCAGCACCACGCCCATGTCAAACCCGATACTGAATTTCATAAAGCACAGGACCAGAAAGCCGACGATGGTCGTCAGGCTGCTGGCAAAAATCGAATTCAGCGCCTCGTTGATGGCGTTGGTCAGGGCCGTTTTCTGATCCAGCCCCTTTTTCTTTTCCCGCTCGTAGGCATGGCTCAGGAAAATCGAATAATCCATGGAGCAGGCCAGCTGCAAAACCGCCGACACGCTGTCCGTCAGAAAGGAAATCTCTCCCAGAAAAATATTGGTTCCCTTGTTGATCAGGATCGCCACGCCCATGACCGTCAGATAGAGCACCGGCTCAAACCACGAGGTCGTCGCCGCGGCCAGGATCAGGAAAATAATCACGACGGCCAGGCTGAGGATCAGCGACATTTCGCTGGTCACATTTTCCTGCAGCGACTTGTTCTGCACCGCCATCCCCACAAAACAGCCTTTTTCCCCCAGGATCTCCCGCATGGCGTCGATGGCCTTCGACGTGCGCTTATCCGTGTCCCCCTCCTCGAACACGACCTCCATGACCGCCGCGCCGTCCTTATAGTATTCGTCCATGTCGTCCGCATTTAAAAAGGCGTCCGCCTCGTACACCTGCGTGCCCGTATCCAGCCACAGGATCCGGTCCACGCCGTCCACCGCCTCCAGCCGGTTCTTGTAAAGCTTGGCCTCGTAGAGCGTCACATCCTCGATCATGATGCGGCCCGTGCCCGGATAGCCGAACGTTTTTTCCATCAGATCAAGCCCCTGCCGGGAGGGGACCGTGTCCGGCAGATACTCCGTCAGATCGTAATTGATGCTGACAAACGGCGCGCAGAGCGCCGACAGAAGCGCCAGCACGACGAACAGGCGCTCGATCCGGCGGCTGTTTTCAATGATCAGCGCCGGAAGCGAAAACGGCGCCGCTTTCCCGGCCTGCGTTTCCTGATCCTTTGCCGTCCGCCGCGTATTCCGTTTTTTTCCTGCCTTTTTCAGCCACTCAAGCGCTCCCATGTCTCTCTCCCTGCCCTTTTTTTCCGTCTTCCAGCCGCCGCCAGTCCTTTTCCTAGCGCATCAGCTCGATCATATAGTAATCCCGGCCGTTTACCGTTTCATGGGCAATCCCCATTTCCTTATAATAGACGGCCCGGTCTTTTCTCTCGCGCTCGTCGCTCCCGTGCTTTCGCAGAAGCTTTTCCTCCGCCTGCGTCGCGCCGTCGCAGTTGATCAGATAGATCTCCAGATGCCGCCGCCCTTTCCCGTAGCCGGCCGCTTCCAGATAATCGGAGATCGTCCCCTCGTCCGGGATGCGGCCGCTGCCGTATCCCCGGGATCTGGCCGCCTCCAGGCGGTGCTCTGCGATCTCCTGCAGCGTCCCGCTCAGGACAAAGCTGGCGTCCTTATCGTAATCGACCTTTTCATCCTCGTAATAGTCCTCTTCCTCATCGCCGTCGAACGCGTCCTTCTTCAGCTCGTTTAAGGAATCCGCCATCGCCTGCCGATCGGCGTCAAAGAAACCGATCTCATAGCTTCCGCCACCGGTATTGCGCTCCTTTTTCGCCCGCGTCAGGCTCCCGTCTTCGCCGAACGTATACTGCGTCCCGTTTTGGTAGAGCGTGACATCCTGCATGGTTCCGTTTTCCCGGAAATAATAATACTTCCCGCCGATCCGGCGCCAGCCCGCAGCCATGGCCCCCGTCTCTTCCAGGTAATACCAGGCGCCGTTTTCTTCAAGCCAGCCCGTTTTCATGCGGCCGTCCGCCTCCAGATAATACCAGCTCCCGTCCTGCTGCTGCCAGCCCGTCAGAAGCGTCCCCGCCTCCGACACCAGATACCGCTTCCCGTCCAGATCCATCCACATCCCGGCCTGCGCCGTAACCGGCGGCGCGGCCGCCAGGAAGCATCCCGCTCCCAGAAGCGCGAGAAAGACGCGCCTTCCCGCTCCCGTTTTCCTGCCCGTTTTGTTTTTCCGGCCCGTTCTGCCCCTTCTCATTCCTGCCATCGCCTTTCTCTCCCTCTGCCGCTTTTCGCTCCGGTTCCATTTCAAAATAATTGACATCTGTTTATTTTTGAACTATAATTGATTATACAGATTTGTGTCTCGTATTCAATCATCAATTTCTGCTCTAATGTATCATAATCAACACTTGTTGTAAAAATGATGATTACTTTACGCAATTTTAGCAGTTTCAGAGAGGATTCTGTTTTATGAAAGAAGAGACCGTAGACCGGCGGATCCGCCGGACCAGAAAAGTACTCAAGGAATGCCTGACCAAGCTCCTGAAGGAGAAGAAAATCCAGGAGATTACCGTCCGCGAGCTGACGGAGATGGCCGATATCAACCGGGGCACCTTTTATCTCCACTACCGGGACGTCTTTGATCTGATGGAGCAGATCGAACAGGAGCTGATCGACGAGGCCGAGGAGATCCTGACCCGCTATCACACCTCCGACGTCGTCGCGAAGCCGTCCCTCCTTTTATCCGAGCTCTTCCGGATTGTCCGGGAAAACGCGGACATCGCCGCCATTCTCGTGGGGGAAAACGGCGACCTGAACTTCGTCAACCGGCTGACGCAGACGCTGCGGGAGCACTGCCTGCAGAACTGGCTGGACATGAAATGCCCCGGCGACCCCGCCTATCTCGGCGCCTTTTCCGCCTACATCGTATCCGGCTGCATCGGCATCGTCCGCTACTGGCTGGAAACCGGCATGAAAGAGACGCCGAAGCAGATGGCCCAGTTAAGCGAAGATTTCATCGTGCACGGCCTGCGCGTGCTCGAACAGCAGGCTTGACACGCCTCTCGTTTTATGCTTTAATAAAGAACCGGTTAAAATCTGCAGAAAGGAGATCCAGATGGAAAGCTGCGACAGTCACGGGCGATGTCCCGGAAATCAGAATTTCACAGAGTATTTTATCATCACGCCACGGGCTGCGCCGTATGCCATTTCCTGAGACTGAGATCGGATCAAAAAACGGGCAGGCCTTTTATGGCTGCGCCCGTTTTCTGCGTTCTGGAAACGCTCTGTCCGTTTTCTGATTTCCCGCGCCCTCATTCAGAAAGAAAGTGAGGTTCCCCATGGAAAAAGAAAGAAAGGACAGCATGAATCCATTTTCCGCCTCCCCGTCCCGGGATTCTTCCGGTTACGAGGAGCGCATCCTGAACATCATTCACAGCGGACGGCCTGCGTCCGAGATCCGGAGTGAACTCGACAATTACCATGCCAACGATATCGCTTCCGCCTTTGAGAAGCTGGATCCCGGCGCCCGCCGGGGCCTTTACAAGATCCTCGGCCCGGAGCTTACCGCCGAGATCTTTACCTACCTGGACGATCCCGTCTCCTGCCTGCGGGAGCTGGGCCCCAGGCGGGCGGCGGCCCTGCTGGGCGAAATGGACGCCGACGAGGCCGTCGACATCCTGGACGAGCTTCCCGTATCCGACCGGGAGGCCCTCATTGCCCGCATGGATCAGGAGAGCCGGAACGACATCCACCTGATTTTTTCCTACGACGAAGATACCATCGGCAGCCGCATGACCACCAACTACGTCGCGGTACCGAAACACAGCACCGTCAAGCAGGCCATGCGCAGCCTGATCTCCCAGGCCGAGGAAAACGACAACATCGACACCCTCTATGTAGAGGACGAAGACGGGCGCTACTACGGCGCCATCGAGCTGAAGGATCTGATCACGGCCCGCGAGTACACGGACTTAAACGATATCATCAGCACCTCCTACCCCTCCGTCTGCGCCGATGAAAAAGTGGCTGACTGCATCGAGCGCCTGATCGATTACGCCGAGGATTCCATCCCCGTGCTGGACGCCTCCGGCGTCCTCATCGGCGCCATTACTTTTGAGGACATCGCCGAGGCCATCGACGACGAGATGGGCGACGATTACGCCAAGCTGGCCGGACTGACCGCCGAGGAAGATCTGCACGAGCCGTTAAAAGAAAGCCTGAAAAAGCGGCTTCCCTGGCTGATTCTTCTGCTCTTTCTGGCGATGGGCGTCTCCACCGTCGTCGGCCTCTTCGAGGGGATCGTGTCAAAGCTGGCGCTGATCATCTGTTTCCAGTCCCTGATCCTCGACATGGCCGGCAACGTCGGCACCCAGTCCCTGGCCGTTACCATCCGCGTCCTGATGGACGAGGAGATCTCCGGGCGCGAAAAGGCCGGCTTCGTCATCAAGGAGGCCCGTGTCGGCTTCGTCAACGGCCTGCTTCTGGGAGTTCTCGCCTTCGCGGCCATCGGCCTCTTCGTGTGCCTGTTTAAGGGAAAAAGCCTGTTTTATTCCTTTGCCATCTCCGGCTGCGTGGGCATTTCCCTGCTCGCGGCCATGGTCATCTCCAGCCTGGTGGGCGTGCTGGTCCCCATGCTTTTCCACCGGCTGAAGATCGATCCCGCCGTCGCCTCCGGGCCGCTGATTACCACTGTCAACGACCTGGTCGCCGTCGTGACCTACTACGGCCTGGCGGGAATCATGCTGATCGGCATCCTGCACCTGGCATAGCCCCGCCCGGCGCAGGACCGCACAACATCCATCCGGCTGCCGTCCCGAACAAAATCCATCCGGCCGCCATTTCGCACAAAAACCCATCCGGCCTGGCCAGACAACCCGCCATGCCGGATGGGTTTCATCAAAATTACACGCGGTACGCCTACGCGTTCTTTGCCTTAAAATCGCGCTCCATCTCGCGCTTCGCATCCTTCTTCGCGATATCTTCGCGCTTGTCGTAGAGCTTCTTGCCCCGCGCCAGTCCCAGCTCCACCTTGACCAGGCTGCCTTTAAAATACACCTGCAGCGGAACCAGCGTATAGCCCTTTTCCCTGATCTTTCCCGTCAGACGGCGGATCTCCAGCCGGTGAAGGAGAAGCTTCCGGACCCGCAGCGGATCCTTGTTAAAAATATTCCCCTTCTCATAGGGGCTGATGTGCATCCCGTAAACATACACCTGCCCGTCCTCAATCTTGACAAAGGACTCCTTGATGCTGCATTTGCCCATGCGGATGGATTTTACCTCCGTGCCAAACAGCTCGATCCCCGCCTCAAATTTATCGTCGATAAAATAGTCGTGATACGCCTTTTTGTTATTGGCGATCAGCTTGATGCTCTCTCCCAATCTGTTTCCCCTCTTTCCCTGTATGACAGCCGTTTTAATAGCGTCCGGTTCCCGCCGGCACAAAATCGATCGTCCTGGTATAGCGGTCGCAGCCGGTCAGCGTGACGCGCACCGGCTGGCCCAGACGCCAGGTCCTTCCCGTCATCTCCCCGACCAGCTCGTAACGGGCCGCGTCGAAGCGGTAGTAATCGTCCTTCAGCTCGCCGACGGGGACCAGCCCCTCAACCGTATCCGGCAGTTCCACATAAAAGCCCCAGCCGGTTACGCCGGAAATCACGCCGTCAAAGCTCTGTCCGATAAATGCCTCCATATACTCCGTCTTCTTGAGCTTTTCCGTCTCCCGCTCCGCCTCGTCCGCCCGCCGCTCCAGCGCCGAGGCCTGCGCCGCCACCTCCGGCAGGATCCGCTCGTAGTGGGCGATCCGGCGCGCGGACAGGCCGCCGTGCAGATTTTCTTTTATAATCCGGTGGATCTGCAGATCCGGATACCGGCGGATGGGGGACGTAAAATGCGTATAATAGGACGCCGCCAGGCCAAAATGGCCCGTGTTCTGGACGGTGTACTTCGCCTGCTTCATGGAGCGCAGCACAACCCGGCAGAGCATCGCTTCCTCCGGCCGTCCCTCCGCCTGCGAAAGGATCTTCTGCAGCGCCCCGGGACGCGGCTTCCCGTCCGCAAGATGCAGCGTATAGCCGAAGCCGCCCAGAAAGGCCGCCAGCTTCGCCATCTTCTCCCCGTCCGGATTCTCGTGCGTGCGGTAGACAAACGGCAGCCCCTGCCAGAAATAATCCTCCGCCACCGTCTCATTGGCCGCCAGCATGAAATCCTCAATCAGGCGGGTGGCCGCGTTGCGCTCATGCGGCACAATCCCCGTGGGCCTTCCCTGCCCGTCCAGAAGGATCCGGCACTCCGCGAAATCAAAATCCACGGCGCCCCGGCTTTTCCTGCGCGCCCGAAGAAGCTTGGCCAGCTCATCCATCTTCCGGAACAGATCCGCCAGGCCGCCGTAGGTTTCCTCCGCCTGCGTTTCCTCTCCCGTCAGCACGGCATTGACCTGCGCATACGCCATGCGCCGGTCCGACCGGATGACCGTCTCCACAATCTCGTGGTCCGTGACCGTCCCCTTTTCGTCGATCTCCATCAGGCAGCTCAGCGCCAGCCGGTCCTCTCCCGGATTCAGGGAACAGATCCCGTTGGAGAGGCGGCGCGGCAGCATGGGGATCACGCGGTCAGTCAGATAAACGCTGGTTCCCCGCCGCAGCGCCTCCCGGTCCAGCGCGCTGTTCTCTGTCACATAGTGGCTCACGTCCGCGATGTGGACGCCCAGCCGCCAGCCGCGGTCCGTTTGCACAAGCGTCACGGCGTCGTCCAGATCGCGGGCGTCCTCCCCGTCGATGGTAACCGTCAGGAGATCCCGCAGATCCCGGCGGCCCGCCAGGTCCGCCTGCGTGAGCCGATCCGGGATCGCCGCCGCCTCTGCCTTTGCTTCCGGCGAAAATTCCTCCGGCAGATCGTAGGCCCGCACAATCGACAGAATATCCACACCCGGATCGTGGACGTGTCCCAGGACCTCCGTGATCACTCCTTCCGGCTTTTTCGTTTCGCCTCCGTAATCGCGGATTGTTACGACCACCTTGCTGCCCGTAACCGCCCCGCCGCCGCAGCCCTCAGGGACAAAAATATCGCGGCCGATCCGCGGATTGTCCGGGATCACGAACCCGAATCCCCGGCTCTTCTCATAAAGGCCCACGATCTCCCGGTTGGCATGTTCCAGGATCCGGAGGATCCGCCCCTCGGCCCGATTTCCGTCCTCTTTTTCAATCACGGCCAGAACCCGGTCGCCGTGCATGGCGCCCGCCGTCTGATCCGCAGGGATAAAAAGATCCGTTTCCCGGCCGGGAACCGTCACGAACCCGTACCCGCGCGGGTGCCCCGTGAATGTGCCGTTTACGGAAAACGCCTCCGGCAGCCCCAGGCGGCCCCGTCTGGAGGCCGCGATCTTCCCTTCCTCCAAAAGCGAAGCGACCACGCGCTTTAACTCGCCCCGCTGTTCCCGCGGGATGTTTAACAGGGCGGCCAGCTCCTTAAGCTTCATGGGAACGTACGCCTTCTCCCCCATCACGTCCAGGATCAGGCCGCGGCGGCGCTCCCACTCGTCCTCTGCCGTCTGAGGCTGCTTCCCGCACTCCGCCGCCTCCCTGTTCTTTTCTGCCTCTGTCATTTCCTTTTCCCGTCTCACATTTCCCGATATAAAAACACTCCTGCTTGTCACAGGAGTGTTTCGCATCAAAGTACCTTCAGATTTAATACCAGCGCCAGAATCATCCAGAGAATCGCGGCGTACTTCGTCATCTTCTCCAGCTTGCCTTCCATGGAACGGCCCTTGTTCCGCCCCCAGTAGCTCTCGGCCATTCCGCCGATGCTGCCCGACAGCCCCGCAGACTTGCCTTCCTGCAGAAGAATCACGGCCGATAAAAAAATACAGATGGCAATAAAAATAAGCGTGAGAATTAATCGAATCATTTCACACCTCCCGGCTTATCAGAATCATCCTGTCATGTCCCGTGGACACACGCTGTAATCTTAGCACATTTTCCGTGAAATGACAAGCCGTTTTCTGCGCAAAAATGAACGGCCAAAAATGAACGGCAGCGCGCCTGTTACCGATCCAGAAAATCTTCTTCGATCCGCAGAAGCTGATTGTATTTGGCCGTCCGGTCGGCCCGGCAGGGCGCGCCGGCCTTGATCTGCCCCGCGTTGACCGCCACCGCGAGATCAGCGATGAAGGCGTCCTCCGTCTCGCCGGAGCGATGGGAGATTACCGTAGCATAGCCGGCCCGCTTCGCCGTCTCGATGGCCTCGAAGCTCTCGGAGAGCGTCCCGATCTGGTTGACCTTAACCAGGATGGCGTTGGCGGCGCTAAGGCTGATCCCTTTTCTCAGCCGCTCCGGGTTTGTCACGAACAGATCGTCGCCTACCAGCTGCACGCGCCCGCCCAGCTCCCGCGTCATTTCGTGCCAGCCCTCCCAGTCCTCTTCCTGCAGCCCGTCCTCGATCGAGCAGATGGGAAACTCCCCGATCAGCCGCTTATAGTATTCGATCATTTCTCCGGCGTCCCGCCTTACCTCGCGCCCGCTCATCCGGCTTTCCCCCGGAAAGAAATACCGTCCGTCCGCCGGATGAAAAAGCTCGCTGGACGCGACGTCGAGCGCGAAAAAGACGTCCTCGCCGGGCCGGCGTCCGCTCTGCTCGACGGCCCGCATAAGCAGGGAGAGCGCCTCCCGCGTATCGCGAAGATCAGGGGCAAAGCCGCCCTCGTCCCCCACGGCCGTGACGTACCCGCCTTCCGAGAGAATCCGCTTTAACGTGTGATAGATCTCCGCGCAGGCGCGAAGCCCTTCCGCAAAGCCGCAGCCCCGCTTCGGCATAATCATAAACTCCTGCAGATCCACCGTGTTGTCGGCGTGCCTGCCCCCGTTTAAGATATTCATCATGGGAACCGGCAGCTCGCGCGCCCCCGCCCCTCCCAGATAGCGGTAAAGCGGAAGCCCAAGCCCCGCCGCCGCGGCCCGGGCCGTCGCCAGGGAAACGGCCAGCACCGCGTTGGCTCCCATCTTTTCTTTCCGCTCCGTCCCGTCCGCCTGACGAAGCAGCCGGTCGATGCGGCGCTGCTCCAGCGCGTTTTCAAAAAGGACGGCCTCGCCCAGCGCCGTAGAGACATGCTTTGCCGCCTTTAAAACGCCTTTCCCGCCGTAGCGCGCGCCTTTGTCGCGCAGCTCCGCCGCCTCAAACGTTCCCGTGGACGCGCCCGACGGGACCGCCGCCCGGCCCAGCGCGCCGTTTTCCAGCTCCACCTCCGCCTCTACCGTGGGATTTCCTCTCGAATCCAGGATCTCCCGTCCCTTCACGCGGACAATCTCAAATCCCTTATCCACTTTCGTTCCCTCCTGTCCTTGTTCCGACCGGACGCCCGATCGGATTTTCGGTTAGTATTCTTCCCTTTTTCCCGTTTTATTCGGCAGTGTGATCCGCGCGCGGACGGGACCGCCGTTTTTTCTTCCCTGACCGCACGGGAACGCGCTTTCGCACAGACGAGTCCGCCCTTTTTTCTGTGACACAAAAAAAGGCTGCTGCTCCGGCAGATCCCTGATCTGCTTTTGCAACAGCCCCGCCTGTCCCGTATTCTGTTTTTCTCTGGATTGTCCGCTCTGCCGCGAATGGGCGCTTTCGCGCTTACGCCCGCAGCTCGACGCCCAGCCCCTGAAGGCCGTTCAGGATCTTATTCATAACCGAAGCGATCTCTTTCTCCTCGAGCGTGTGATCCTGCGCGCGGAAGGTCAGCGAATACGCCAGCGACTTGTAGCCCGCCGTAATCTGGCTTCCCTCATACACGTCGAAGAGCTGATAGCTCTCCAGAAGCTTTCCGCCCCGCTGCTCCAGGATCTCCTCGATCTGGCCGGCCAGCACTTCTTTCTTCATAATCATGCTCAGATCGCGCGTCACGGCCGGATACTTCGCCAGTCCCTGATATTTGTGATCAAAGGTGGCAAACGGCAGGATCGCCGGCATATCCAGAACCGCCACATACGTATCCTCGCCCAGCCGGTAATTTTCCGCGACCTCGGGATGAATCTGGCCCAGGTAGCCCACGACCGCGCCCTCGTAGCGAATCTCCGCCTGACGGCCGGGATGCAAAAACGGCTTTCCCGCCTCCGGGCTGTAATGCGGCCGTTTTTTCAGGCCCGCCCTCTCGAAAAATTCTTCCACGACGCCCTTCATCACATAGAAATCGCCGTCGCCGTACATGCCGAGCGTGAACTGCACGCGCTCGTCCGGAAGCGCGGTAAGCGGCAGGGAGTCCGGCAGATACACCGTCGCCAGCTCGTAGAGGCGCACATTTTTGTTCCTGCGGTTGTAATTGGTCGAGAGCGACGTCAGAATCCCGTTTAAGGGAAGCGTGCGCATGATGCTGAAATCCTCTCCCAGCGGATTGGAAATCTGGATCGCCTGGCGCAGCGGGCTGTCCTGTGCGATCAGCAGACGGTCAAATACCTTCGGGCTCTCGAAGGAATACGTCATGCTCTGGCTGAAGCCCGAGAACTCCGCAATCTCCTTCGCCACATCCTCCACGCGCAGCTTGAAGGTCAGCCGGCCGGTGGTCGATTCCCCTGCCGGCAGCGTGGTCGGAATCACATCGTAGCCGTAGAAGCGGGCTACTTCCTCCGCCAGATCCGCCATGCAGTGCAGATCCTGCCGCCAGCTGGGCACGATGACCTCCCGCGCCGCCTCGTCATAGCCCAGATCCAGCTTTTTGAAATACGAAAGCATCGTCGTTTCCTCGATCTGCGTTCCCAGAAGGCGGTTGATCTTTTCCGGATCGAAGGCCACGCGGTTTCCCGCTCTCTTGACCGGATATACGTCGATGATGCCGCCGACCACCTCGCCGGCGCCCAGTTCTTCAATCAGCTGGCAGGCGCGGTTGATGGCCAGCTCAGCCGTGTTGGGATCCAGGCCCTTTTCAAATTTTCCGGAGGCGTCGGTCCGAAGGCCCACGCGCTTGGCGGAAAGGCGGATATTGGTGCCGTCGAAGCAGGCGGCCTCAAACACCATCGTCTTTACGTCGTCGGTAATCTTGGAATTCTCGCCTCCCATGATACCGGCGATGCCGACCTCCTTCTCGCTGTCGTTGATCATCAGGACCCTGCTGTCCAGCTTGCGCTCCTGCCCGTCCAGCGTCTGGAACGTATCGCCGTCCTTCGCGCATTTCACGATGATCTCATGGCCCGCGATCAGGTCGTAATCGTAGGCGTGCATCGGCTGGCCGTATTCTTCCATCACGTAGTTCGTGATATCGACGATGTTGTTGATGGGGCGGATGCCGCTGGCCGCCAGACGGCGCTGCATCCATTCCGGCGAGGGGGCCAGACGGATATTCTTGACCATTCTCGCGCAGTAGCGCGGGCAGAGCACGGGATCCTCCACGCGCACCTTCAGGTAATCCTCGATCCGCTCCTCGTTGCCCGTCTTTCTGATGACCGGGGGAACAAATTTCTTATCGAAGGTCGCCGCGGCCTCCCTGGCGATTCCGATCACGCTGTAGCAGTCCACGCGGTTGGAGGTAATCTCATATTCAAATACCACGTCGTGCAGGCCCAGCACCGTCAGCGCATCCGTTCCGACCTGCGCCTCCTGCGGCAGGATGTAGATGCCGGATTCCGGGGCGTCCGGGTACATGTCGCGGCTGGAGCCCAGCTCCTCGATCGAACACATCATGCCGAAGGACTCCACGCCCCGCAGCTTTCCCTTCTGAATCGGGATCCCGTTCTCCGGAAGCGGGCCGCCGTCATGGCCGCCCGCCACGCGGCCGCCGTCCAGCACGACCGGCACCTTGTCTCCCTCGCGCACGTTGGACGCTCCCGTCACGATCTGAATCGTCTCCGATCCGACGTCAACCTGGCAGATAATCAGCTTGTCCGCGTCCGGATGGCGGTCGATCCGCTTGATCTGCCCCACCACAATTTTCTCCAGATTTTGATCGAGGCGCTCATAGCCCTCTACCTTCGTTCCGGTCAGCGTCATCGCGTCCGTGTATTCCTGGGCCGTGACCTCCAGATCCGGAACGTATGCTTTAATCCATGATAATGCCGTATTCATCTTCTTTTACTCCCTTTCCCCTCTCAGAACTGCTTTAAAAACCGGATGTCATTCTCGTAGAGCAGGCGCATGTCGTCGATCTCGTATTTGAGAAGCGCGATGCGCTCCAGGCCCACGCCGAACGCGAACCCGGTGTATTCCTCCGGATCGATGCCGCACATTTCCAGCACATGGGGATGGACCATGCCGCAGCCCAGGATCTCAATCCAGCCAGATCCCTTGCAGAAACGGCAGCCCGTGCCGCCGCACTTGAAGCAGCTCACATCCACCTCGGCGCTGGGCTCGGTAAAGGGGAAATGGTGCGGACGGAATTTGACCTTCGTCTCCGGCCCGAACAGCTGTCTGGCAAATTCTGCCAGCGTGCCCTTCAGATCGGCAAACGTGATATTTTTATCGACGACCAGTCCCTCGATCTGATGGAAGGACGGGGAGTGCGTCGCGTCCACCTCGTCCGAGCGGAACACGCGGCCCGGCGAGATCATGCGCACCGGAAGCTTTCCCTTCTCCATCGTGCGCACCTGCACCGGCGAGGTCTGGCTGCGCAAAAGGATGTTGTCGTTGATGTAGAAAGTGTCCTGCTCATCCCGCGCCGGATGGTTCTTGGGGATGTTCAGGCGCTCAAAATTGTATTCGTCGTACTCGACCTCCGGCCCTTCCACGACCTCGTAGCCCATGCCGACGAAAATCCGCTCCACCTCTTTGAGCGCGATGGTGTTCGGATGGCTGTGGCCCACATTGCTCTTCTTGGCCGGAAGCGTCACATCGATGACCTCCCGCTTCATCTGCTCCTCGCGGGCCCGCTTCGCCAGCTTTCCCTTCATCTCATCCAGGCGGGTTTCCAGAAGCTCTCTCACCTCGTTGACCATCTGGCCGACCCGGGGCCGCTCCTCCGGAGCCACGTCCTTCATGCTCTTTAAAACGCTGGTCAGCTCTCCCTTCTTTCCCAGATAAGCGATGCGGATCTCGTTCAGCTTATCCAGGGCGTCCGAGGCCTCAATCTGCTTTAACGCCTCTTCCCTGATTTTCTCCAACTGCTCTTTCATGGCATCTCCTTCTTCCTTTTTCGTTCTCTGTCCGGTCCGGCAGGCCTCTTCTGCAAAGCGCAGCGGGTTTTTACAGCAAAAAATCCCGTCCCCTGCCAGCATGCAGGGGACGGGATCTGAATTCATTCTTCCCGCGGTACCACCCCGGTTCCCGCCCGGAGGCGGACCCTTCTCTTATACGTAACGGGTACGGACCGTCGCCGCTTACTTGTCCCGGGCGGGAAATCCTCCCGCAGCCGCTCCGTTCAGCCACGAAGCTCAGGTGGGAAATTCGGATCTCTGTCTGAACCTGAAGAGACTTACAGCCGGCGATCTCTTCTCTCTGTAGGAAAACAGAGTCTTACTGGCACCTTCACAGCCTTTTTTGCGTATTTATTTTCCGCTGTGACCTATTGTACCCAGATCCGTTTTATTTGTCAATCTTTTTTCCGCGCAGAATCCCCCTTTGCTTTTTTCTGCGTTTACAGGTATAATATCAAATCATGCTTTCAACCATCAGACCCGGACAGACAAGGAGGATTTCTTTTGAAACGCTTTTCTTCAACGATCGTGAAAGTCGTCATCTCGGCCGTTCTCATCTTTCTGCTGTTTTATTCGATGCTGCCGGCCGTGAACCTGCACGATAAAAACTTTATTATCTTTCTGATCGCCTGCATCCTGATCGTGCTGATCGTAAACTTTCTGACCTCGATCCGCCAGCTTCTGGATCATCTGGGCTCCGGCCGCGGCGGCGTGGAGATGTCGCGCGATCCCGTCAGCGGGCGCATCTTTTTCCACCGGCGGGAACCGTCTCCGACGGGCGGACCGGCGCTGGCCCGTCCGTTAAAATACGGTCTGACAGCGATCGCCGTCCTCATCGTGCTCTCCGCGGCCGCCTCCGTGATCGGGCTGCGCCTTTTTAACGCGTCCCGCTACCGCGACCTGATCGCCATCACGGATGGCAATTTTTCCACGGACGTGGCGGAGCTTAACATGTCCCAGATCCCCGTCGTGGACCGGGACACCGCCTCGCGGCTGGGGAGCAAGAAGCTGGGCGAGATGACCGAGCTTGTCTCCCAGTTTGAGATCGAGGAAAACTACACGCAGATCAATTACCAGGGAAAGCCCTACCGGGTCACGCCGCTCTCCTATGCGGATCCGGTCAAGTGGCTGTTTAACATGAAAAAAGGGCTTCCGGCCTACATCGCCGTCGACATGGTCAGCCAGGAGACCGATCTGGTGTGGCTGGACTCCGGCATGAAATATTCCACCAGCGAATATTTCTTCCGCAACATTTACCGCTACATCCGGTTCCGCTATCCGACGCGCATGTTTGAGACGGTCTCCTTCGAGATCGACGACGAGGGCACGCCCTACTGGGTGGCCCCCACCATCGCCTACCGCATCGGCTGGTGGGACGGCGAGGACATCAACGGCGCCGTCCTGGTCAACGCCGTGACCGGCGAATCGGCCTGGTACGCCAAGGAGGACGTCCCCACCTGGATCGATCAGCTCTATGAATCCAACCTCATCATGGAACAGCTGGACGACAACGGCCGCTTCCAGAACGGATATCTGAACTCCATCTTCGGCCAGCGGGGCGTGCGCCGCACGACCTACGGCTACAATTACCTGGCCATGGACGACGACGTCTGGCTCTACACCGGCATGAGCTCCGTGACCTCCGATGAGTCCAACATCGGCTTCGTCCTGGTCAATCTGCGCACCAAGGAGACGAAATTCTACGCCGTTCCCGGCGCCACCGAGCTGGCGGCCATGGAATCGGCCCGCGGACAGGTGCAGCACTTAAATTACAGCGCCACCTTCCCGCTGCTGTTAAATATCTCCGACCGCCCGGCCTACTTCATTTCCCTGAAGGACGCCGCCGGCCTGGTTAAGATGTACGCCTTCGTCGACGTGGCCCAGTACCAGATCGTCGGCACCGGCCAGACCATCGACGAGGCGCGCCGCAATTACCGCGAAGCCCTGAACCTGGAAGAGATCGAGGTGCAGGAGCCGGGAGATCAGGCCGAGAAGGCCGGCGTCATCGAGCGCGTGGAGGACACGGTCGTCTCCGGCAACACCCGCTACTACTTCCTGCTGCGGGGCGACAGCGCCATCTACACCGCCGACCTCTCCGTCTGGCCCGGACTCCCGTTCCTTGAGCCCGGCGATTCGGTGCGCTTTACCTGCACGGACGGCGACGGCACCCGGACGGTTACGGCCTTCCTGACCGCCGAAGCGCCGGGCAACTCAGAGGAGACCGGCGGCGCGGCCGCCGAAACAGATGCGGCCGGCATGGCGGAAACCATGCCGGCGCAGGCAGAACAGGAGCGACAGCCATGAGACAGGAAGATATGATTCTGAAAACGGTTATTCTCCACATCCTGGATTCCTCGGTCGGGGTACCGGTCCTCTCGGACCGCCCCCTGGAAACGGGATCGGACTTTTCCGATTTCCTGAAGGCGCACATCGAGCGCGTCACGGAGAGCGACGACGTCAAGCAGTGCCGCTTCGGGGAGGAATCCGAGGTCAAAGCCCTGCTGGAGGCGTGTACGCCGGACAATTTTGTCGAGACGAGCCGCCGGCTGGCCGGACGGCTCTATGAAATCATGAACGCCAATATCGAGATCCCGGCCGCCGACGTGGCCGTGGCCGTCTTCTCCTGCGGCCCGGACGATTATCTGGCCTTCCTCAAGCTCGATTACCGCTCCTCCTACACGCACGCCACGCGCGAGGCGGACGGCGAACACCGCAACGAGATCATCCTCCAGCGCGCGCTGCTCCCCGCCGGGAGCCAGCGCCTCTCTGAGGCGTTTCTCGTCAACCTCTCCGACGGCTCCCTGCTGGTCACGGAGAAAAAGCACGAGGTCAACGGCGAAAAGCGCTTCTATTTCTCCGAGCTGTTTCTGGAATGCCACGCGCCGCTCTCGCAGAAATCGCGGCTGGACATCGTGACGCGGGCCATGGATCAGGTCGCCCGCAAATATTACGGCGAGGAGGACGCCCGCAAAAAGATGGAGATCAAAGAGATCATCTGCTCCGATCTGGAAAAAGAAGGGGAATTAAACGTCGCCGCGCTGCGGGAACGAGTGTTTCCGGACAGCCCCGAGATGCTCTCCGATCTCGACGAAAAGCTGGAGCGCTACGACATGGCCTATGAGACGGTCCGTCCCAAGAGCGAACAGACCCTGCGCCGCTTTCAGACACAGCGGCTGACGACAGACACCGGGATCGAGATTACCATTCCCATGGAGGAATACCGCAACCCCGATCACGTCGAATTTATTACCAATCCGGACGGCACCATCTCCGTCCTCATCAAAAACATCGGCCTACTCAAAAGCCGTTAGCCGATCCGGCGCGGCGCGGCCGCGCGCGCCGGGGATCAGAGCATCTTCCGGTACTCGCGCTTCCATCCCTCCAGGAGCTCTCCCGCGCCGTTTAAACGGCGGATGGGATCGCGCGCGAACAGCTCGTCAATCTGGGAAAGGCGCTCTTTCCCGGCGTCCGTATCCGCTCCCGCTTCCCGAAGCTCCTTCTCCCACGCCGCACGGCGCTCCGGCGTCAGAAGGGACTGATAGCGGTCCTTCAAGCGCAGCTGCGGATTTAAAAGCGTCAGCTGATAGATCCTTTTTAACGTGTCCATGCTTTTCTGAAAATTATAAGACATGTCGTAGGCCGTCATCGCCTTCTCAAACCAGAAAATCCCCGCGTACGCGGCGCCGATGTTATTCCAGATCTTCGCCGTAAACTCGTCGGACAGGGACTTAATCCGCCAGTCCTCAAGAATCCGGTTGTAATAATGGATCGCCGTCCCGTACTGGCGCAGGCTGAAATAATAATCCGCCGTCTCCTTCGTAAATTCCGCCGCGTTCATCTTCCGGTAAGCCGCAAGCTTCTGCCGGTATTTCGTGATCTCTTTTCCCGTATAATAATCGCACTCCTGCAGGATCGCGATCAGAAGCTCGTCGGGCTGCTCCCCGCTCTGGCGCAGCGCCTCCAGCTTTCCCGCCAGAAACGCCTGATCCAGCTCCCCGCGGATGAACGCGATCAGCCGGTCGTCCACAAAGCCGTTCATCGCCAGGAGCGGATGATTGTAAATCACATAGCACAGCTCCTGGGACGACGCGATATGCACGCCCAGATGCTCGATGTAATACGGATGCTTGACCGGCTCCTGCCGGCACAGAATCAGACTCATAGCGAAACCTCTTGTCTTATCACGCGGTCCGAGGCCGGGAACAGCTCCCCGAACCCCAGATCCTTTATTACCACAATCATGGTCTTCTCTCCCGAAAATCCCAGGGACAGGCTGATGCGCGTCGTGCGGTCCGGCCGTTTCGGAAATTCCGAAAGCCCGATCTTAACCAGCTTCTTCTTCCTCGGATCCTGCGGGGCAACGATCAGCTCCAGCTCCGGCGTCCCCGTCACGATAAATTCCGTCGTACTCTTGGCCTCGTACCAGTTGTCGCCCGCCGCGGCCAGCGTAAGCTGGCTCTCCCGATCCCGGGCCAGAACGCGCACCGAAACCGTCGTCTTCAGCCGTCCCTCGCACAGGCAGGTAAACGCGTAGGACGATTTCTCCTGCAGGGAATCCTCCGCCTTGAAAAGCGCCCCCCGGGAAAACAGATCCGCCTCCACGAAGACGCGCCGGCGGCTGCAGATCTGGCGCATAAATTCCGGCGCCCAGTCCGTGTTATCAAAGCCCTTCCCCGTGAGGAGGATCGCGGAAAACAGGCGTTTCTGCAGGAGACGATCGGCGCAGGAACAGAGAATCCGATCCGCCAGCCGGGCGCCGGCCTGGCTCTCCAGGACATCCAGATGGAAGCTCTCCTCTAGATCCTCCCGGTCGGCTGCCACCTGCATCTGCCGCAGCCCCCGCTGCACCTTCATCTCATAATAGCGCAGGCTGTCCTCCGACAGATCAAACATCCCCACCTGGTTGCTCCAGACCTCCCGCTTCTGGCTCATCACGTAATAGACGAAGCTCTCCGTGCGGCTGATCACATGCACCCGGCTGCGGTCAATCTGCAGGAAATCCGCGCAGTACATCAGCCCGTCCATCAGCCGGACATTCAGCTCGCCGATGACAAACACCAGGCTTTCGATCGGAGCGTCACCCGCCTCCTTCTGCGGCAGCTCCAGGGCCTTTTTCAGAAACATCTTGAGCAGGAAAAGCCCCTCGTAGCGGACGCCCTCGATCGTCGCCGTCCCGTCCTTGATTACCTGCGTCAGGAGCTTGTCCTCCATCACGCCGTCGCCTACCAGGGTGTGGGCGTACGCCTCCTCGTCCACGTACCATTCATCCTTTGTTTTATTTTTGCAGATCACTGTCGGAATGACCCACGTCTTATCCGGTTCCCGACAGGAAATGCGGGTGCACGCATCGCGCAGATCCACGCCGATCACAAGTCCATCCATGTCCCGATCCGATATTCCTTTCCGTTCATTTCCCCGCGGCATGCTACTGCAGGGTAAAGAGGGCGGCTACCGCCGCGTCTTTCTTCACATACTCTTTCATTTTCTCCTGAAGCGCGTCCTCGTTTTTCAGATCCAGCGAGAGGCTCATCTCGTTCAGGCAGGCGAAACGGTTGCCCGGGGCCCTCGTCACGACCTCGCGGCAGGAAATGCTGCCCTCCGCCTTTACCTTTCGCGCCCCGTCCTCTTCCTCTTCGATCTGATACTCCATGATCTCGCCCTCGAAGAGCACCTTTTCGCGGATGTAGATCCCCCGGTAAACCGGGCGCATCTCCTCGTAATGATACTCTTCCTCTCCCGGAAGGATCCGGAGGCGCAGATACGGCCGCGCCTCCCGCCTCCCGTGATACTCGATGATCTCCTTGTCCAGGATGTCTCCCGGTATCACGATGAAACGGGCCAGATCCTTGAAATAGGCGAATACCATGCCGGCCTCGATCAGCACGTCCACCACCGTCTGGCACAGCCTCTGCTGCTCCCCGTTCAGCGCCGGAAGCGTCGAATAATACTTCGTCAGCGCCAGCAGGTAGATATCCGGCACGCGGTCCTTCTCCACGCTTCCGTTGACAGCCCCCTCCAGATAGGAAAAGACGCGATCCTGCGTCGCCTTTCCCTCCAGGAAATACTGCGCGCTCTTTACCGTAAAATACGCCCGGACCACATTTTCCCCCGTTTTCTTGCGCGAGGCGTAGAGCTCGAACACCCGATCCAGCTTCTGCGTGCAGCCGGTAAACAGCATCTGCGCCACCAGCCGTTCCTCCAGATCGTACGTCTCCACATGCTCCCGGATTCCTGCCAGCAGCACGCGGTACATCTGGTCCGTCGTCCCGTTGAAATGCTCGCAGAGGTAATCCAGCAGCACGCTGTCGCTCTTTCCCGCCTCAAATACCACGTGGGAAAGATGCAGCAGGCGGTCGTCCTCGTCGAACAGATTCTTGAGCACCAGCTTCGTGCAGAGGCGAAACAGCGTCTCCGTCCCGATCCCCTCCGCGCCGTAGCGGCTGATCATCTCATAGGCCTCGTTCAGATATCCGCAGCGGGTCAGCGTCTCGCAGACGCCGTTCCGCTCCGCGCGCGTCAGCAGATCCTTGTCCAGGCACAGCAGGTAGGCGGCGCTTCCGTCCCGCAGCTGCTCGGACTGCTCCGCCCGCTCCCTGTAATAGCGGACGATCGCCGAGAGCACCCGGACCCTGAAAAGCGGATGCAGCGAGCCGCGTCGATCCGCCTGTTCCAGAAGCGCCGCGTCGTCGTCGGTAAGCTTCTCCTTCTCCATCGCCTCCCAGCAGGCGTTGACAAACAGAAACGGATGTCCCGGATCCATCTCAAAGCAGGTGTTCAGAAGCTCCTTCGTCTCCGCCTCCATAACCGGCGTCTTCTCACAGCTCACGTCCAGATAGCGGTTGCCGCCGGCATCCTGGAACAGAAGGACCTCCCGCCCGGAAAACAGCGGCACATAGGCGATCCCGTCCGTCAGCGGATAGGCGTCCTCCCGCATCAGCTCCTCGCGGCGCACCACCACATAGCGCATACTCCGATCCGGGCAGGCGATCCGCACGCTGCAGAGCACCGCCGGGAGCACCCGCGCCAGCTGCAAATCGATCAGCTCCCGGTAGATCATGCGCCGGTAAATCACGGCCAGGCGGCGGTCCACGCGCCCGGCAAACAGCTGCTCCACGGCGAACTGTTCCATGCCGCGCTCATAGAGACGGTAGATCTCCGAGTCCGGATCCACATAGCGCAGAAGATTCTCATAAAGCCTGGCCCGGCTCTGCGCATCCAGATCCGCCGCATAGGAGAAATAGCGGAAAATCTCCTGCGGCAGCGCCTGATCGTACGATTCCGGCAGAGAATAGAGAAAATACTCATAGAGCCGCGTCAGGCTGACCCCCTCGCTCACGCCGCGGCTGTACCATTCAAACCAGGTCTCGCCGCGCAGGTCGCCGCGGATCATCACGGCGCAGAGCGCTGTGAGGATCTCCCGGTTCTGGCAGTGCGCGTAGAGCTCGGCGAGCAGCCGGCGGCAGAGCGGCCGGTAGCCCTTCAGCGCATTCAGCATGCCGGCCGCCTTTACCGCCAACGCCTCGCTTACCAGGCCCCGCCGGGCGGCGAAATAGAGCGCGTGCAGCTCGAAAGAGCCGCTGCCGTCCAGAAGCTGCGGGTTCTCCTCCAGAAGTTTGAGCGCCGCCATATAGAGGAACGGGCTCGCGCACCCCGCCTCAAACTGCTGCTCCATGCTGATCAGCACGGTCTCCGGGTTCTCGGAAAGCGCCGGGTCCGTCTTCAGCAGCAGCACATAGAAAAAGCTGTCCCCCGTCCCCGCGCCCCGGTCCGCGGCGTATTTCTGCAGCAGGCGGATCAGGGAATCGCGCTGATCGGCGTCGCCCCAGATGCACACCTGCAGATACTGGAAAAAGCAGTAGGCCTTGCGGTGCTCCAGGCGGCCGGCCAGAACCGCGTCGCGCACCTCGTCCAGGATCAAGCAGGCCTTGTCGCGCCGGTTGGTCAGCAGATAGATCTCCGCCTGCAGAAGCTTTAGGAACGCATCCTCCCCCGTCATCTTCATCAGATCCAGTTCCTTCTGCATCCGCCCCAGCGCCACGCCCGCCTCGTAGAGGCCGCTCTCGTACTCCAGCCGCGCCTCCAGATACCCGCGAAGATCCGTGTAAAACGCCGCCCGGCCCCGGTCGCGCGGGTTCTCCCGCAGCGTTACCTCCACCGGGACGCGCGCCGAAACGCGCGCCGTCCGGATCAGGATCGTGCCGAAGTTGCGGCCGGCATGGAGCCGCTCCGTCAGGATCGCAAACGGCAGGGAAAACGTCCCGTCCGCGAAATCCTCCTGCGTCGCGCTCTTCTTCGGGATGTGAAGGAAATCCCCGTCCGCCTCCGCTTCCAGATAGAGATAGCCCCAGCCCTCCGTGCGAAGCGTCAGCGCGTCCTCCACGCGGCCGGAAGGATTCTCATAGACCCGCTTTTCCTGCGGGATCAGGAGGCGGACCGGCTCTTTGACCCCCAGGGCAATCAGGAATTCCTCCATCACGTTCTGGCGGCTTCCGTGCCCCGAAAGACCGTCGTAAATCGCCCGGACCCGCAGATCCTGCATAAACGGCGCCTGCGTAAAATCCGGATACTCCATCAGGCGCAGGGCCGTGTCCATGTCGTTTTTCGCAATCTGAAGGAAATCCTCCGCCGTGCGCAGACTCCCCAGCACCTGGCCCGAGGCGGCCAGATCCACATGGAACTGATAGGGGATCTCCTTCTCCCCGCAGTTCGTCACCAGATAAAACGAGCCCTCGATCTCATCCCCCGCCGCCAGGAACGACGTGTCTACCTCGTACAGGATATGATTTCTCAGGCCGCCAAAGGTATTATTGTCATTGGGGATCCGCACCCGAAGGCTGGAGGAATAGACAAAGCCCTTCACATTCAGCCCGTTGCTGCTTCCGATAAAAAGCTCCCGCCTGACCGTCGCATTCATCCGCACGGTCTCTTCAATCACTTCCGGCGCCCAGGTCATCTCCGGCATCTGTGAGTCGATGATTCCCTTGGCCAGCCGGTTAATCCGCTCTTTCATCTCTTACCACCCGCTGTCCGCTCAACGTTCATTCAACGTTCATTTTATCATACTTTAACGACATTTACACTACATAATTCGACGAAATTCGTTCGCGCCGTTACCGGGCGGCGCGCAGGCCGTCCCCGGCGCGCCGCGGCGGTTGACTTGAAGCGGTAAAATTGCTATGATATAGATCAGTTCTGACTTCGGAAAATCAGGAAAACGCAGGAAAAATACGAAAGGAATCCCACCGATATGACAAACAGTGAAAAAGCGCTGAAGCTTCATGAAGAATGGAATGGAAAGCTGGAGGTTACCTCCAAGGCGCCGGTCCGCACCAGGGAGGATCTGGCCATCGCCTACACGCCCGGCGTCGCCGAGCCCTGCAAGGTCATCGCAGACGACCCGGAGGCCGCCTACCGCTATACCATCAAGTCCAACACCGTCGCCGTCGTCTCCGACGGCAGCGCCGTCCTCGGCCTCGGCAACATCGGCCCGCTGGCCGCCATGCCGGTCATGGAAGGGAAAGCCGTCCTCTTTAAGGAATTCGGCGGCGTCAACGCCTTCCCCATCTGCCTGGACACCCAGGACACGCAGGAGATCATCGAGACGGTCGTGCGCATCGCCCCCGCCTTCGGCGGCATCAATCTGGAGGACATCTCCGCCCCCCGCTGCTTTGAGATCGAGGAGGCGCTCAAAAAACGGCTGAACATCCCCGTCTTCCACGACGATCAGCACGGAACCGCCATCGTCGTCCTGGCGGGCATCATCAACGCCCTGAAGGTCACGGGCAAAAAGAAGGAGGACTGCCGCGTCGTCGTCAACGGGGCCGGCAGCGCCGGAATCGCCATCTCCCGGCTGCTTCTGACGTACGGCTTTGCGCACCTGACGCTCTGCGACAAGGCCGGCATCCTCTGCGAGGGCATGGAGAGCTTAAACTGGATGCAGGAAAAGATGGTAAAGGTAACCAATCTGGAGCATCAGACCGGCTCCCTGGCCGACGCGCTCCGGGGCGCGGACATCTTCGTGGGCGTCTCGGCCCCCGGCATCGTCTCCCAGGAGATGGTCGCCTCCATGAACCGCGACGCCATCCTCTTTGCCATGGCCAACCCCGTTCCGGAGATCATGCCGGATCTGGCGCGGGCCGCAGGCGCGCGCGTCGTCGGCACCGGCCGCTCCGATTTCCCCAACCAGGTCAACAACGTCCTCATCTTCCCCGGCATCTTTAAGGGCGCCCTGGAGGGACGGGCCAGCGCCATCACGGAGGAAATGAAGCTGATTGCCGCCGAAGCCATCGCTTCCCTGGTCGACGAAGCGGAGCTGAGCGAAGAAAATATCCTGCCGGCCGCCTTTGATCCGCGCGTCGCCGACGTCGTGAGCCGCGCCGTGCGCGAACACATCCGCGCATAAGCGGCAAATTTACAGAATTCAAAAGGAGTACCCCATGCTTTCCGATCCCATGACTCTCTACAAGCTGATGAATCTCTACATGCTGCGCCAGGTTAATTTCCCCCTGACGAACGCTCAGCTGTCCAACTTCTTCCTGGAGCGGGAATATACGACGTATTTTACGCTCCAGCAGGCCCTAAACGAGCTTCTGGAGGCCGGCCTGATCCGGATGGAGACGCTGCACAACAGCACCCGCTATGAGATCACGAAGGAAGGCGAGGAGACGCTGGATTTCTTCGGCAAGAATATTTCGCCCGCCATCATCCGCGACATGGACGAATATCTGAAAGAAAACCGGTTCCGCATGCGCAACGAGGTGGGCGTCGTCTCGGATTTTTACAAATCCACCAGCCACGACTACGTCGTGCACTGCGAGGTCCGCGAGGGCAAAAACGTGCTCATCGGCCTGGACGTCTCCGTCCCGGATCAGGATCAGGCCGAGCTGATGTGCAGCCACTGGAAAGAATGCAGCCAGGAGATCTACGCTTTTATCATGAAATCCCTGCTGACCGGGAGCCAGGATAAGCATGGACAGGAGGACGCGACATGATCCGCAAATTCAGGGACTGGCAGTTCTGGTATCTGACCCTGCCGGCCTTCCTCTTTACTCTCTTTTACCGCGCGGCAGAGGCTTATCTGAACTGCCGCGCCCGCCAGATCAGAAAATAATCCGAAGCCGGGTTTCTCCGGGCACAGAAACCGGCCGAAGCCGAGCCGCCCGGGCCTGCTTCCTCCCTTTAAAGGACGAAAGGCAGGCCCGGGCGGCTCGGCTTCTTTTTCTCTGCTTATCTCTTTTTTATCTTCCCAGCTGCGCCAGGTGTTCTTTTACCTGCGCCATCATCTGTTCGTATTTTTCCAGCTTGGCGCGCTCCTCGTCGATCTTGGCCTGCGGCGCACGGCTCACAAATTTCTCATTGTTTAACATGCCGCGGGAACGGGCCAGCTCTTTCTCCAGGCGCTCCTCCTCTTTCTTCAGGCGCTCGGTCTCCTTCTCCAGATCGACCAGCTCCTCCATCGGGATATAGATGACCGCGCCGGGCGTCACGGCCGACACCGCGCCTTCCCCGATCCCGCTCTTGTCCCTCTGCAGGATGACCTCGCTGGCGTAGCCCAGCGTGGCAAAGAACAGGCGGCTCTTCTCAAAAATGCCCAGGAGCTCTTCCTTTTCCGACACCACATACACTCTGGCCTTCCGGCTGGGCGGCACATTCATGGACGTACGCACGTTGCGGATGGCGCGCACGGCCTCCTTGATCGTCTCCACCGCCTTTTCTTCTCCGGCAAAATTCCACTCCGGACGGTAGACCGGCCAGGCGGAAACCATGATCGTCTCCTCCTCGTCCTGCAGATTGCAGAAAATCTCCTCCGTGATGAACGGCATGTAGGGATGCAGAAGCTTCAGGGACTGAATCAGCACGGTCTTAAGCGTCCAGATGGCCGCCGCCTTTTCCGTGTTGTCCTCCTCGCGCAGGCGCGGCTTGACCATCTCAATGTACCAGTCGCAGAATTCCTCCCAGATGAAATCATAGATCTTCTGCAGGGCGATGCCCAGCTCATATTTGTCCATGTTCTCCGTCACATCCTTTGCCAGGGTGTTGACGCGGGACAGGATCCAGCGATCCGGCATGGCCAGATCCGAGAGAGAAACCTCCCCGGCCGGCGCTTTTTCCATATTCATCATGATGAAACGCGACGCGTTCCAGATCTTGTTGGCAAAATTGCGGCTGGCCTCCACGTGCTCCCAGTAGAAACGCATATCGTTGCCGGGCGCATTGCCCGTCATCAGCGTCATGCGCAGCGCGTCGGCGCCGTATTTGTCGATGACCTCCAGCGGGTCGATGCCGTTGCCCAGCGACTTGCTCATCTTGCGCCCCTGGGAATCGCGCACCAGCCCGTGGATCAGTACCGTGGAAAACGGCTCCTTTCCCGTCTGCTCCAGGCCGGAGAACACCATGCGGATGACCCAGAAGAAAATGATGTCGTAGCCGGTTACCAGCACGTCGGTCGGATAGAAATACTCATATTCCGGCGTCTTCTCTGGCCATCCCAGCGTGGAGAACGGCCACAGCGCCGACGAAAACCAGGTGTCCAGCGTGTCCTCGTCCTGGCGCAGGTGCGTCCCGCCGCATTTCGGGCAGGCCTGCGGGGCCGTGCGGGCCACCGTCATCTCGCCGCAGTCGTCGCAGTACCAGGCCGGAATCCGGTGTCCCCACCAGAGCTGACGGGAAATACACCAGTCGCGGATGCCCTCCAGCCAGTGCAGGTACGTCTTGCCGAAGCTCTCCGGCACGAACTTCAGGCGGCCCGATTTCAGCGCTTCGATGGCCGGCTTCGCCATCTCGTCCATGCGCACAAACCACTGCGGCTTGACCATCGGCTCGACCGTCGTCTTGCAGCGGTCGTGCGTCCCCACATTGTGCGAATGCGGAACGACCTTAACCAGCAGGCCCTGCGCCTTCAGATCCTCCACGATGGCCTTTCTCGCCTCGTAGCGGTCCATCCCCTGATATTTGCCGGGCGCGCTGATGGTCGCATCGTCATTCATGATGCAGATCTCTTCCAGGCCATGGCGCTTCCCGACCTCAAAGTCGTTGGGGTCGTGCGCCGGCGTGATCTTCACGCAGCCCGTCCCGAACTCCTTATCCACGTACTCGTCGGCGATGACCGGAATCTCCCGGTCCGTCAGCGGAAGCTTTAACATTTTCCCGATCAGATCACGGTAGCGCTCATCCTCCGGGTTGACGGCCACCGCCGTATCGCCCAGCATCGTCTCCGGGCGGGTGGTGGCGATCTCCACAAAGCGCCCCTCTTCGCCCACGATGGGATAGTTGATATGCCAGAAAAAGCCGTCCTGCTCGACGTGCTCTACCTCGGCGTCGGAGATGGAGGTCTGGCAGACCGGGCACCAGTTGATGATGCGGGATCCCTTGTAAATATAGCCTTTTTCGTAGAGACGGTTAAAGACCTCCAGCACCGCCTCGGAGCAGCCCTCGTCCATCGTAAAGCGCTCCCGGTCCCAGTCGGCCGAGGAACCCAGCTTGTGCAGCTGCTTTACAATGCGGCTGCCGTACTCTTCCTTCCACTCCCAGGCGCGCTTTAAAAAGCCCTCGCGCCCCAGATCATGCTTTTCAATGCCCTCGCTCTTTAACTTGTCGATAACCTTGACTTCCGTGGCGATCGCCGCGTGGTCGGTGCCCGGCTGCCACAGCGCCTCGTACCCCTGCATCCGTTTATAGCGGATCAGGATGTCCTGCATAGTGTTGTCCAGCGCGTGGCCCATGTGCAGCTGCCCCGTAATGTTGGGCGGCGGCATCACGATCGTAAAGGGCTTCTTCCCCTCCCGTTTTCCCCGCGCCGCGTCGGCGTGAAAATACTTTCCATCCAGCCATTTCCGGTACAGGCGGTCTTCGATCTCCGCCGGATTATACGTCTTTTCCAGTTCCTTCATCGTCTGCTCTCCTCCTCATTTTCCCTGTGCCCGCTCCGCGCAGCCGTGTTCTGATTTCCGCCCCGCGCCAAAAAAAACGCCCTCTGCATCTCTGCAAAGGGCGAACAGGTCCGCGGTACCACCTTCATTCAACCGGCGCGGCCAGGCCGCGATCCGATCCTCCTTCGTCTGCTAACGGGGACTTCCGGGATCTCCTATCCGGCCCGCGGGCAATTCAGAGATCCGGCTCCGAAGCTACCTTCCGCACCCGCTTTCCCGGGCCGCCTCTCAACCGGCGGGCGTCCCTCTCTGTCGGCGCCTGATACGTACTCCTCTTCTTCTCAGCCTTTTTCTGCGGCGGCCGGGCAAGCTTTCCCGCGCCGTCATGGTTCTCTGCTATCATAATTTTTTTTTGAAAACTTGTCAAGGCTTTCCCGGGAAACGATCGGGAAAATTCGGGAAACGATCAGGAAAAATCCAGCCCGAAATCCAGTCCGCCCGCTTCTGCCGGAACAACGCGTCCGCCTGTCCCGAAAACTTCCCGGATCAGGCGCGGCGACATCGCTTCCTGCGGTGTTCCCGACGAAACCACGCTTCCTTCGCTCAACAGGTAAAGCTGATCACAGTAATGAGCTGCCAGCCGAAGGTCGTGCAAAACGATCAGCACAGTTTTCCCGCATGTCTTCAGATAATTCAGAAGGAAAATCTGGCGGCAGATGTCCAGATGGTTCGTCGGTTCATCGAGAATCAGCAGATCCGTTCCTTGCGCAACCGCCCGCGCCACGTACACCAGCTTCCGCTCCCCGCCTGACAGAGAAAACAGCTTCCGCTGTTCAAGATAGCGGATCCCCAGATCCTCCAGCGCCTGCGCCGCGATCGCCTCCGCGCTCCCGCCCCTCTCTCTTCTCGCATACAGAGCCATGGAAACAACTTCCAATACAGAAAAATCAAATGCGCAGGATATCTCCTGTCTCACATAACCCGCCAGGGAAGCCACTGTCCTGGCGGAAAGCCCTGCCGCATTTTTTCCATCGATCCACACCGTTCCGCCGGACAGAGGTACCAGGCCAAAGGTTGTCCTGACCAGCGTAGATTTTCCGCAGCCGTTCGGGCCGATAATTCCCGTTACCTGTCCTTCACGGGCAGTAAGGCTTACTCCTTTTAAGATTTCCTTCTTTCCCATCCGGACCCGGATATTCTCATAACAAAGCCTCATGCCTCTCCTCCCGCAAATCCCCTGCGAATCATCAGGTACAGAAAGAAAGGCGCGCCCGCAAAGGCCGTGACAATGCCCAGCGGAAGCTCTGCCGCCCCGAACGCGCTCCTTGCCAGTGCGTCAGCCCAGGCAAGGCCGCTCCCTCCCAGCAAGGCGCTGACAGGGACAACCAGACGGTTGTCGCCCGTTCCGGCCAGAAGGCGCACGATATGCGGGACGACCAGTCCCACAAAACCAATGATCCCCGTAACAGAGACAAAAGAAGCGACCACCACCGAACAGAGCGCGAACATCTCTGCCCGGAACCGCCTGACACAGACCCCCATCGCCACCGCGTCTTCGTCCCCCATCATCAGCATATTAAACGTCCGCCCGCAGAGCGTAAACACCGCCAGTCCAGCCGCAGTCGCCGCGGCTGGAAGCGCAAGCGTTTTCCACTGCGCCGCCGCAATACTGCCCATCTGCCAGTTATAGACGGCGGCGATGCTCTCCGGGCTCCTGGCCAGAAAAATAAAAAAGCTCGTCACGGCGCTCATGACAGCATTAACCGCTGTTCCGGCAAGAAGCAGCGGCACTGGCCGCAGTGTGCCGCCCCCCGCAGCCTTCGCCATAAAATACACGGTAAACGCAGCGAGCAGCGCGCCGGCAAAAGCGGCGGCCGCCGTCTGAAACTGTCCTGCAAAAAACGGAAGCGGCATCAAAAGTGCCCATGCTGCCCCGGCTGAAGCACCGGAAGAAATTCCCAGAACATACGGATCCGCGATTGGGTTCAGTACCAGAGCCTGCATGGCCGCCCCACAGATCGAAAGACCCGCCCCACAAAACACAGCAAACAGTACACGGGGAAGACGGATATTCCACACAATCTGGAAATGCGGCATCTCCCAGACGCCTGCCGCCAGGCCGCTCCCACCCGCAAACAGCTGATCCAGCAAAATCCCGGTTACCTCCCACGCCTCAATATCCGTCGAACCGATCTGGATCGTACAGACTACCGTAAACAAAAGAAATCCACAAAGCCCCGCGACAAGAAGCGTCCGCCGTATTTTTGCATTCATCCTTCCGTCTCCTTTTTCCGTTCGCTATTCAAAGCATTCCGGGTAAAAAAACTCTGCAAACGTCCGGCAGGCATCCGCCGCGCGTACATCCTGCATCACGGAAACCAGCGGAATAACCAGATAATTCTGATTCCGAACCGCCCGGATCCCCTGCAGCGCCGGATTTGAATTTAAAAAATCCAGCTTCTCATCGATTGTCTGCGCGCCGTAATCATTCAGAATAATCACGTCCGGATCCGCCGCAACCAGAGTCTCCACACTCGTATTAAACCACCGGGAATCTGACAGTCCCGCCGTCACATTTTTACCGCCCGCCAGCTCAATCAGGTTACTTTCCAGTCCGCTGGACGTTGTATAAATCTCATTTCCAGTAAACGTATCCAAAACAAAGGCACGAACTCTCTGATCTTCCGGCACATCCGCAACGGCCTCCTGAACCTTCGCGATCTCTTCCCGGATCTGCGCAACCAGCGCATCCGCCCGATCCTCCACCTGAAAAATTTTTCCCAGATTTTCAATATCCGTATACACATCCTCTACCGTCTCATTCTCCACCAGCGTCCCGGTAATCGTCAGACAGGCAATCCCCTCATTTTCAAACTGCCCGTAACTGCCCCAGGAAGTCTCCCGGAATGCGCTGACCTGCCCGATGATCAGATCAGTCCCCAGTGCGACCACATTTTCATGTGAACGCTCGATTTCCGGAATTGAAGAAAATGCCTGTGCAAGTTCTTCCAGCGGCGCTTCCGCCTCGCTGGCCGGCACATTTTTCCCCACAATATAATCCTCCAGGCCCAGCATAACCATGTTTTCCGCCGCATAGAGATGACAACAGAACACCTTCTGAGGCATCTCTGTAAAAGTCAGCATCCGATCTCCGTTCTGAATCGTTACCGTTCCATACTCCTCTTTCCCGCCGCCTTTTGCCGCTTCCTGTTCTGCTTTCTCCTGCGCTCCCTCACTCTGTCCGACTTCTGCTTCTTTCCCCTGCGCCGCCGTGCGTTCCATTTCCTGCTTTTTCGTTCCAAAACCGCCCTGGCCGCAGCCGGCCGCCAGGCAAAGTCCTAGAAAAAGCGTCAGAAGCACCGCCACATTCCTTTTTTTCATCCTGATTTCTCCTCTCCCGGCCGCTGTCCGCTCTCCGGCACGCCCTCCCCGCAGGGCATCAAAAAAGGCGGAGCTTTCGCCCGCCTGTATACGCCAAAAAGGCACTGTGTCCCCACAGAACCCGGCAATACGCGGCCTTCCCACCGAAAGCGTTGTGTTCTCCCATGGCAGCAGGTCTCCTGGCTCGGATTCATCCTCCGCCTCAGTCTTCCCGGTTTCCCAGTGACGCGTTTTTCAAACGCTGTTGAGGCTTCGTCCTCCATACAGTAGCGGGGGCTGCTTTGTTTCTGCAAATTCCCTGTCAGGCCTTGCGGCACTGCCATGGCTATGAAACTGTCATCCGCCCGGCGGCTATTTCAGCCGCGGCGGCTATAGCCTGATTATAGCCGCAAAACACCTGATCCGTCAAGCAAAACCCGGGAAACTCTTTGACAGCCACCCCGCGGATCCCCTATAATAATACACGGAATGTAACGCAGCGAAAAAGAACGGAAGCAGAAAAAAGAAAAGGAGCGGTGCCTTTATGAAACCATCGAACGTATATTTTACGGATTTCCACACCATCGCCTTCGGCGACGGCCTTCCCACCAAACTAAAGAAGCTGATCCGCTTTGCCGGAATCGATCAGATCGACATGGACGGCAAATTTGTCGCCATTAAAATGCACTTCGGCGAGCTGGGCAACATCAGCTATCTGCGCCCCAACTACGCCAGAGCGGTCGTAGACGTGATTAAAGAACTGGGCGGAAAGCCCTTCCTGACCGACTGCAATACCATGTACCCCGGAAGCCGCAAGAATGCCCTCGAACATCTGGAATGCGCATGGCAGAACGGCTTTACCCCTCTGACCGTGGGCTGCCCCATCCTCATCGGGGACGGGCTGAAGGGCACGGATGACGTGGCCGTCCCCGTCGCCGGCGGCGAATACGTAAAAGAGGCGCGGATCGGCCGCGCCGTCATGGACGCCGATATTTTCATCAGCCTGACCCATTTCAAAGGCCACGAGATGACCGGCTTCGGCGGAGCCATCAAAAACATCGGCATGGGCTGCGGCTCCCGCGCCGGCAAGAAAGAACAGCACAGCAGCGGAAAGCCCTACATCAAAGAGGATCGCTGCCGCGGCTGCCGCAAATGTCAGAAAGAATGCGCCAACGACGGCCTTGTCTTCGACGAGACCGCCCGCAAGATGCGCATCAGCCAGGAGCACTGCGTCGGCTGCGGCCGCTGTCTCGGCGCCTGCAATTTCGACGCCATCGCCTTTAAAAACGACGCCGCCGTCGCGCTCTTAAACCGGCGGATGGCCGAGTACGCCAAGGCGGTCGTGGACGGCCGTCCCCAGTTCCACATCTCGCTGGTGGTGGACGTGTCGCCCAACTGCGACTGCCACTGTGAAAACGACGTCCCCATCCTGCCCAACATCGGCATGTTTGCCTCCGCGGACCCGCTGGCGCTCGACCAGGCCTGCGCCGACGCCTGCCTGGCCGCCCAGCCTATCCCGGGAAGCCAGCTGGCAAGGCATCTGGCCGAGCCGGGCTTTTCAGACCGGCACGACCATTTCCTCAACTCCACGCCGGAATCCGAGTGGAGAAGCTGCCTGGAGCACGCGGAAAAAATCGGGCTTGGCAGCCGCAGCTACCAGCTCATTACCATGTAACCGTTCTCCCGAAGCGGAACTTTAAGAAACAGTTCTTCCGGACGGCCCGCTCAGGAAATCCAGACTCCGTTGGCGTCCACGGTATATCCGTCGGGCGTCACGCCGTCTGTGAAGAGCGCGCCGTTGGCATCCACGTAATACCAGTAGCCGCCCGTCTCGATCCAGCGGCTGACCTCCATGGTACCGTCATCCGCAAAATGGCGCCAGTGGCCGTCCACCAAATGCCAGCCGGGCGTCTGCGTCTCCTCTGCCCGGGCAAACCCGTCTGTCCCCGGACCGCCGGGGCCGTCCGTGCTGCCCTCCGTCAGCGGTACAGAAGGATCCGTGCTCTGCCCGGTTCCCGTACCCTGAAAAGAGGCCGTATCCGGGTTCTGAGCCGATCCGCTTCCCGACGGGCCGCTCTGATTCCCGGCCGCTCCCGACGGGCCGCTCTGCGTTCCGGTCACACCCGACGGACCGCTCTGCGTTCCTCCTGCAGGGCCGGATCCGGCCGCTTTCTTTGCAGCGATTACCTCAAATCCATAATCGAGCAGGCTCTTCGTATCGCTGTAATGCGTCTGGCTGCTCTTTAATACCACAGCAATCAGCCGCACGCCGTCCCGCTCTGCGCAGGTAACCAGCGTATTGCCCGCCAGGGACGTATATCCCGTCTTTCCCCCTACAATCCCCGGATAATACTCCGCGTTGGCCGGATTTAACATCTTATGCCCCATCTGCAGATGGCGCGCCGACGGCACGCTGGCCGTCGCCGGGAAATCATAGGTAAGCGTGGACGCCACCTGGCGCACCGTATCATTCTCAAACGCCGCCTTCGCGATCAGCGCCATATCATGCGCCGACGTATAATGATTGGAATTGTTCAGGCCGTTGGGGTTGACAAAATGCGTGTTGGTACATCCCAGGGACGCCGCCTTCTGATTCATCCGATCCGCAAAGGCGCTGACGCTCCCCGCCACATGCTCCGCCAGCCCGTTGGCAACCTCGTTGGCCGATTTTAAAAGCAGGCCGTAGAGGCAGTCCTTTACCGAAAACTGATCGCCCGCCTTGACCTTTAAAGTCACGGCGCCCGACTCCAGATTGGTCACGGCGGCCTGCGAAAACGTGACCGTCTCGTCCAGGCTGCAGTGCTCTGCCACCAGAA
Source organism: uncultured Lachnospiraceae bacterium (assembly GCA_944381615.1). GTDB lineage: Bacteria > Bacillota > Clostridia > Lachnospirales > Lachnospiraceae > Otoolea. The sequence continues at coordinate 143,842 of CALWLT010000023.1, forward strand.
GCGCCGTCATCAACTTGGTAATGCTGGCCGGGAACAGATGCGCGTCCCCGTTTTTCTCATACAGGAACCGGCCGTTCGTCGCGTCATAGAGCGCCGCCCCCTGCGCCTGAACCTGCGGCTCTGCAATCTGAACCGCCCCGCCTGTACCCTGCGCCGCCTGCGTCTGCTGCCCGGATCCGCCCGTCTGGGCGCTCTGGTTTAACGCCTCCAGCGCCGGCCCGGTCGGCGGCAGAATCTCGTCCGCCGCGGCCGTCACAGAGACAGAGAGGGAGAACGCCAGCCCCAGGCAGAGCGCACGTCCCATCCGTCCCACGTTCTTCCAGTTTTTCATCCCGCTGTTCCTCCGCTTACGCCGTCTTGCAGGCGTCGACCCACGCCCGGTATCCCGAGCAGGCCTCCAGCTCCCCGATGCTCAGCCCGATCGCGCTGTTGCTGCTGCCGCAGGCCGGATACACCGTCTCAAAGCGCTTCAGCGATTCATCCAGGTACACCGTCACGCCCTCCCGGACGCCGAACGGGCACACGCCGCCTACCGCATGGCCGACGCGCTCCTCCACCTCGTCCGGGCTCAGCATCTTCGCCTTGGTGTGAAACGTCTCCTTAAACTTGTGATTGTCAATCTTCTGATCGCCGGCCGTCACGATCAGCACCGGCGCGCCGTCCACCAGAAAGGACATCGTCTTGGCAATCTTTTCCGGCTCGCAGCCGACCGCCTGCGCCGCCAGCTCCACCGTCGCGCTGGAGGTGTCAAATTCCAGGATTCTCTCCTCCAGCCCCCATTTTTTCAGCCATTCTCTCGCTCTCTCAATCGCCATAATTACAGATACTTCCTCCTCAGATCCGCTGCGCTCTCCGGCGACAGGTATGCCGGCGCCACGTCGAACGGCGTCCGGCAGCCGGACTGTCCCTCGGCGTTCATCTTATAAGCCGCTCTCGCATAGGCCACAATCACGGAAGAGGTAAATTCCGGGTTGGAATCCAGCTTCAGGCTGTACTCGATCACGTAGCTATTCTCCTTCTCGCGGCCCGTCCTTCCGCTTCTTAACACGAAACCGCCGTGCGGCAGACGGCTGTGATCTCTCTTGAGCTCTTCCTCGCTGATGAAATGGACCGTCGTATCGTAATCGGCGAAATAGTCGGGCATCGTCTTGATCTCCTGCTCGATCCGGGCCAGGTCCGCCCCCTCTTCCGCCACGACAAAGCACTCCCTCGTGTGTTTCTCCCGGGTCGTAAGCTGCGGATTCTTCCCGCTGCGGACCGCGTCCAGCGCGTCCTGGCAGGGAATGGTGTACTGTCTGGCGTCTTTCACGCCCGCGACCCGGCGTACGGCGTCCGAATGCCCCTGGCTGACGCCCTTGCCCCAGAACGTATAATTCTCTCCCTCGGGCAGGCAGGCCGTCGAATACAGGCGCGCCAGCGAAAACAGGCCCGGATCCCAGCCCGCGGAAATAACCGCAACCTTGCCCGACTCCTTCGCCGCCCCGTCTACCGCCTCAAAATGCTCCGGGATCTTCGCGTGCGTGTCAAAGCTGTCCACCACGTTAAACCATTTCACATATTCCGGCGTCTGCACCGGCAGATCGGTCGCGCTTCCGCCGCAGAGGATCAGCACGTCGATCTCGTCCTTTTTCTTCTCCGCCTCTTCCGCCCGGTAGACCGGCACGCCTTCCGTAAGAATCGACACCGTCTCCGGCGCGCGTCTCGTAAATACGGCCTTCAGCTCCATATCCGGGTTCTGCCGGATCGCGCACTCCACGCCGCGTCCCAGGTTGCCGTAACCCATAATTCCGATTCTGATGCTCATCGTCTTCATCCTTTCTCTGTCTGTCATCGTCTCAATGTCTGCGCGCCGCAGATTCCGGTACACAAAACAGAGTGCTGCAAAACACGGCTTTGCAGCACTCCCATCCTCCCCAGATTTGCCGGCACGGCTTTTCAAACGGGGAACGCCCCATCTGGTGTTCCATAACTATTTATACAATAAATGCTCCGGAAATTCAATCCTCCTGATCCAGATTATCAAAAAGTTCACTGTTATAAAATTCCCGGATCGACATATCAAATCCCTCCGCGATTTTCTGAATGTTGACGATCCCCGGATTGCGGCTTCTGCCGTTCAGAATACATTTTAACGTGGACATCGGCATTCCGGTCCGGTAAGCCAGCGCATACAGCGTCAGTCGGTTCTGTTTCAGCAGCTCCCGGATCCGCATGACCGTGGCATCATATACCTGCATGCAGCATCCTCCTCTTTCGTATAACGTAAGTTTATACGAAAAAGAAAGAAAAACGGGGCGATACATCATACCCGATGTAAGCTTTTTCAAAATATTTCCAGTTTTACCAGGAAATTCCTTTCTCCTGGAACAGGTACTCCGTATTCAGACGGATCCGATCCAGGAAGCCGTCCAGCACCCGGAATTCCTCCTCTGTAAACCCCTGAAACTGCGCCTCTTCCATGTGCAGATAGACTCTCCGGCTGCCGTCCGCCACCTCCCGGCCCTTTTTTGTGACCCGGATGCAGTTGAAGCGGCTGTCCTCCTCCGAGGCCTCGCGGCTGATATAGCCGCCGTTTTCCAGCTTCTTAAGCGCCACGGCGATCGTCGCCGTCGAAACCCGCTGCGCGAGTGCAATCTCCTTCTGCGAGGCGTCCGGGTGCGCGGCAATATACATCAGAATCCGGCACTGGCTCTGATAAATGCCGAAGCCGCTCATCTCCCGCTCCAGATAAAGCTTCCAGAGCTGATTGATATGCGCGCATTTTTCCGTAATCCGGTGCCCGGAAACAAGCTCTTCTCTCTTCTCCTGATCCATCCTGTCTCCCCTTTCTCTTCCTGTCTGGACCCATCATAAAGAATCTGCCTCCCGCTGTCAAGTAAAGAGCCGTTTTCCCCGCCTCGTTTCTCTTCTACCGTATTCTGTACGTCGCTCATTTTCACACCTCGCACGATCCGGGAAGCCATGGTTCTTCCCTGGAAAAAACCTATCATGCGGCAATCCCGGATCTGCGGCGATTCCAAATAAAAAAAAGGCGCCGAAGCGCCCTGGGCCGCCGCGGCGGCCGAACTCAGACCATATCCATTTTTTCTACGGGCTGTCCTGCCCCGCCCCGTCCAGAAGCTTAAGAATCTCCTCCCGTCCCGGAAACGAAACGGTCAGCGCGCTCTCCTCCACCAGCGAGGTAAGACGCTGCTTGGCCTCCTGGAGCTTCAGGATGTTTTCCTCGATTGTCCCCTTCAGAATCAGCTTCAATACCGTCACGTCCCGGCTCTGCCCGATGCGCCAGGCGCGATCCGCCGCCTGGTTCTGCGCCGCCTCGTTCCACCACGGATCGTAGAGAACGACCACGTCGGCCGCCGTCAGGTTAAGCCCCAGGCCGCCGGCTTTCAGCGAGATCAGAAACACCGGCTCCGGCGCCGTGCCGAAGGCGCTTACCATCGCGTCCCGCTCCCGCACGGGCGTCGCGCCGGTCAGCAAAAAGCAGCCGATCCCCTCCTTTTTCAGGCGGTCGGCGAGGATTCGCAGCATGGAAGCAAACTGGGAGAACACCAGCGCCCGGTGCCCCGCCTCCACCGCAGAGGAAAGCAGCGAAACGCAGGTCTCCAGCTTGGCGCTCGGCCCCGCAAAAGATTCATAGCACAGCGACGGATCGCAGCAGAGCTGGCGCAGGCGGGTCAGCCCGGACAGGATCTCCATCCGTCCCCTGGAAAACCCGGCGTCGTCCAGCCCTTCCAGCTTCCGTTTCAGCTTCAGGGCCTCCGCCTGGTATACCGCCCTCTGCCGCCCCTCCAGCGCCGAATACACGATCTGCTCGATCTTTTCCGGCAGCTCCCGCATCACATCCCGTTTCATCCGGCGAAGCAGAAACGGCCGGATCAGACGGCGCAGGCCGTCCGCCGCCTCCTGATCCCCGCGCGCGGCGGGCAGCTCCCAGCGCTCCCGGAACTTCCGGTACGTCCCCAGAAAACCCGGCATCAGGTAATCAAAGAGACTCCACAGCTCGCCGAGACGGTTTTCCACCGGCGTTCCCGTCAGCGCCAGGCGGCTGCGGGCCCGGATCGCCTTCGCCGCCCGGGCGGTCTGCGTCGCCGCATTTTTGATCGCCTGCGCCTCGTCGAGAATGGCAAAGCGAAATTCCCTGTCCCGGTACGCGGCCAGATCCCGCCGGAGCAGATCGTAGGAGGTCACGAGCACGCCGCTCTCCCGGCGCGCCAGAATCGCGCTCCGCTCGGACGCCGTCCCCGTCACGGCCGTCACCGGAAGCGCGGGTGCAAACCGCTCAAATTCATGAATCCAGTTGCAGATCAGAGACGCCGGGCAGACGACCAGCGAAAGCGGCCGCCCCGTTTCTTCCTCGCGGTGCGCCTGCCAGATCAGCGCGATAACCTGCAGCGTCTTTCCCAGACCCATGTCGTCGGCCAGAATCCCGCCCAGGCCGTTCCGGTCCAGAAGCTGAAGCCAGGCCACCCCGGCCTTCTGATAATCGTAAAGCACCCCGGCCAGCTCTTTCGGCACGCGAAACGGCGCCTTTTTACCCCGCTTCAGATCTGCCGTCAGTTTCCGGACCGCCTCGTCTTCCTTCAGGGAAACCCCTTCCTTTTCCCGCCATTCCTCCAGAAGCGGCGCGCAGGCGGCGGGAATGCGCAGCGTCTTCTCCCGCAGCGCCTGCTTTCCGCAGGAAAACCCGGCAAGAAACCGGCAGACCGTCTCGAGCCCCCGGTCGGTAAGGCGCAGAAATTCTCCCTTTTTTAAGCAGACATAGCGCTTCTTTTCCCGGTATGCGGCCAGAATGGTTTCCATCTGCGCCGCGCTCAAATTGCCGGTCTGAAACGAGAGATCCAGCCAGCCGCCGGAGCGCGTTACCGAGGCGGCAAAGGACGGCGGCGGCACAATCCGGACCGCGCGGGCGGCCTCCGAAATGCGCACGGTCCCCCGCTTTTCAAACGCGTCCATCCCCTCGTCCAGGAGCCGGTACAGCGCATCCGAATCGCCGCGGATGACCAGCGCGCTTCTTCCTGAACGATCTGCTTCCCGGAAGGAAAAATAATTTGCAATCAGCCGGCTGATCGCAAACTCGCCCGCCGCGTCCCGGCCCGACGCGCGGGACGGCTCCTCCTCGTCCAGCGGATAAACCGTCCGATCTCCATAGCGAAACACCGGCGTCATCCGGATTTCATCCGGCCCTCCGCTGTCAAAATCAAAATACGCCTTCAGCGTTTCCAGTGCATACTCCTGCGGCCCGATCCCCTCCATGTCCAGCAGACCAAGCTCCTTAAGCGGCTTCAGCGCGCAGTCATAAAAAAGCGGGATATCGCGCCGCGCCGCCGTAATATCCTTTCCGCGCCCGCCGTCCTCCGGCCAGGCAAAAAGCGTCCGCAGCGCGGCGGCCGTCCCGCCGCCGCAGGCGCAGAGCCGTCCTCCGTCCGCCACATAGACGCGCTCCTCGCCCTCCAGAAACAGAAAGCCGTCGGGAAACGACACCCGAAGCCCGTCCGCCCCGGCCCGCCGCACCGTTATCTGAATGCGGGGAGCCTCCTGGGAGAGGGCAAATTCCCGCTCGCGCCCGCTTTCCTCTTTTACCGTGACCGTCTTCCCCCGCATGGCCGCAAAAAAACGATCCGTCTGGGAACGCGTCAGGGGAAGCGCCCGCAGCGGCGGGACGGACGCCGTCCTGCCTCGAAATTCCTCCTGAAACAGCCCGTACGCCTGCGTCCCTTCCAGGATCAGCGAAAGAAGCGGGCGGCTTTCCGGCGCAAACGCCTGCGGGCTGTGGTAAAAATCCAGATCCGCGCCGTAGCGGATCCACCCGTTTTCCCTGACCGCACGCGCGAAAGCAGTCAGATCCCGGATCAGATAAGGGCGGGAGGACGCCGTCCCCCCGCCTTTTATCAGGCATTCCATCTTAAGCTTTCCCCGCTCCGGGCAAAGGCGCGGCACAAGCAGTGCGCAGGCTCCTCCCGTCTCCAGCGCCGCCCGGGCCAGGCGGTTTTGCGTGACCCGCCCGATCATCTCCCGGACCGCCGGCGACGTGTACACGGGAGGGTGTTTCTCCTCCTTACGGCGCTCGCGGTACGCCTCCCAGAGCGCCCTGGCATGCGCGCAGGGGCCGCGAAAGGAATTTCCCTCCGGGCAGGTGCAGGAATAATCAAAGATCCGTTCGCCCCGGACGTAGATCTCCGTCTCGAAGCGCCCGCCGTCTTCCGCCGCGACGCCCCGGATCCGCGCCTCTCCCTTCCAGAAAACGTCCGCCGTGATCCGGCTGATCTCCATTCTCTCCGCCCCCTTCTCTCCCCGGAGGGCCTCTCCGGCCCCTGGTCTCTGCCGCCGCTTTTTACATGTGCTCCGGAGACTCCATGCCCAGCAGATCCATGCAGGTGTCCAGCACCCGCCTGGTCAGCGTGATCAGGCTGATTAACGCGGCCTGCCGGCCCTCGTCCTCCTCCGCCAGGATCTTGTTTTCCTGATAGAAATCGTTGAAAGCGTCCGACACCTCGGCCATATACTGGCAGATCCGGTGGGGCGCCGTCTCATAGAAGGCCGTCTCCACGACCTCGCCGAACCGGCAGAGCGAAAGCTGCAGCTTCTTCTCCGTCCCGGTCGCCGCCGGACGGATGGGCGCCGTCTCCTCCCCACCCCGCAGATCGCGGTATTTCTCCAGGATCGACTTGATGCGCACGATCATGTACTGGATATGCGGCCCCGTATTTCCCTCAAAAGAAATAAACCGATCCACGTCGAAGACGTAATCCTTCGTCGCCTGGTTGGACAGATCGCCGTATTTTAAAGCCGCCAGCCCGATGATGCGGGCCGTCTGCTCCATCTCCTCCTCCGGCACCTTCTGCTTCTCCCGGATCTTTTCGTAGACCGCCTCGTTGATGTCGCGGATCAGATGCTCCAGCCGCATCACGCCGCCGTCCCTCGTCTTGAAGGGGCCGCCGTCCTTTCCGTTCATCGTGCCGAAGCCCAGGAAAATCATCGGCGTCTCCTCCGCCACGATCCCGGACTTCTTGGCCACGCGGAACACCTGGATAAAATGCAGTTCCTGGCGCTTGTCCACCACGTAAATATAGCGGTCGGGATGAAAATCCTGCTCGCGCTCGACGATGGTCGCCAGATCCGACGTCGCGTAGAGCGCCGCCCCGTCCGATTTGCGCACGATGCAGGGCGGGTACTCTTTCGCGTCGCCCTCTTTGGCGATATCGACGACCAGAGCGCCCTCGCTCTCGTAAGCCAGCCCCTGATCCACCAGCCGCTGAATCAGTCCCGGAATATACGGATCCGCGTCGCTTTCTCCCTTCCAGAGATCAAAGCTCACGTTCAGATTCGCATAGTTTCTCTTCAAATCCTGCAGCGACACCGCCATGATGTGCTTCCAGATGGCCCGAAACGGCGCGTAGCCGTTCTGCAGCCGCAGCGTCGCCTGGTGCGCGCGCTCCCGGAAGGCCTCATCCGTTTTCGCCTTCGCGCTGGCCGCCGGATAGATCTCCTCCAGCTGCGAGATCGTAAACGGCGCTTCGGCGGGATACTCTCCCTCATACGACTCGTCGAAATACGGCAGATCCGGCTGCCGGTCGCGCAGCTCCTCGATGATCAGCCCCATCTGCAGCCCCCAGTCCCCCAGGTGCACGTCGCCGATCACGTGATGGCCCATATAGCGGCCGATCCGCTTGATGCTCTCGCCGATCACGGCCGAGCGCAGATGCCCCACATGGAGCGGCTTCGCCACGTTGGCCCCGCCGTAATCCACGATGATCGTCTCTTTTTTCTCCGCTTCCTTCAACCCCAGCTTTTCCTCTGCGGCCATCTCCTGCAGATAGCGCGCCAGGAACTCCGGATTCAGGCTCACGTTGATGAAACCGGGCATAACCGCCTCGATGCGGGAAAACAGGGGGCTGTCCTTTGCCTCCTCCACCACCTCGCCCGCAATCTCGATCGGCTTTTTCCGATAGGCTCTGGCCGCCGCCATCGCCCCGTTGCACTGGTATTCGCAGAGATCCGGCCGGTTGGAAAGCGTCACGCGCACATAACCCGGATCGTATCCGCGCGCCGCAAACGCCGGCTCCAGCTCCTCTGCAATCAAATCCACAATTCTCTTCATCCTGTATTCTCCATTCTGTGCCCGCTTCGCAAAGAGGCTTACCGCGCGCGCTTTACGTCGCGCAGAAAGTCCTTCCAGGCATCCTCGTGTTCCACATAATATAAGGGGCAGGCCTTTCCCGTCACATCGTAGTGGCGGATGACCTCCTTCGTCCCCAGATCCAGCTCGTCGCAGAGCCAGGCCGTCAGCCGGACCAGCGAATCATACGTTTCCTGCGTAAACGCCCCGTCCGCCTCCGGATGGCAGCACTCGATCGAAACGGTATCGCCGTTGCGGTTGTTGGAGGCAAACGATTTCTCATCGATCGGGATGCACTGGATAATCTCCCCGTCGAGGCCGATGATGAAATGGCTGCTGACCGACACGGTATTGCTGCCGCTCTGATTCTTCAGCCCCTCAAAATAATCGTGATTCTGCTGCGCCGTCGTCCCCGGATTCCCCACATAGTGGACGACGATCCCGTTGATGACTGCCAGCTTGCTGCCCGGCCGCGAATACGGATTGATCGTCAGAAACTGCTGATCGATCCACTCCGGCGCCTCAATCGCGCTCAGATCCACCGGCCGGCGGATCGTCGTTCCCCGCAGGAACCAGCCCGCGGCAAGTCCCAGCACAAACGCCGCCGCGCCGATCACGATGCGCGCAATCAGCCGCCGCCGGCGCAGAATCCGCCGCCGCCGCTCCTTTGCCCGATCTCCGGCCCGCTCTCTGGCGCGCTCCCGCTGCCAGTCCCCGGCGCGTTCGCCGTCCGTCCCGGCGCCGCGCCGCCCTGTTCTTCTTTCGTCTTCCATCTCTGCTGTCCCCGAACGCCCCGCACGGCTAATACAAAAGCCGCTGTAAAATTCCCCCGTCTCCTCCGGATTTTACAGCGGCCCTGCTCTCTTCCCGATGCCTGAAACGGCCCTTATACTCTGGAAAGATACTCGCCCGTGCGCGTGTCAATCTTGATCTTGTCGCCCTGATCGACAAACAGCGGAACATAAACCGTCGCGCCCGTCTCGACCACGGCCGGCTTCGTCGCGCCCGTCGCGGTGTCGCCCTTGAAGCCGGGCTCCGTATCGGTTACTTCCAGCTCTACGAATAACGGCGGCTCCACGGAAAATACCTTCCCGTTGTAGGAGCAGATCTTGCACATCTCGTTCTCCTTCACGAACTTGAGCGCATCGCCGATCGTCTCCGTATTCAGCGCGATCTGCTCATACGTATTCACATCCATGAAATTGTAGAGGTCGCCGTCCGAGTACAGATACTGCATGTCCACCCGATCGATTCTGGCGGCCGGGAACTTCTCCGTCGGCCGGAACGTTCTCTCTACCACGCCGCCGCTCATCACGTTCTTGATCTTGGTGCGGACAAACGCCGCGCCTTTTCCGGGTTTTACATGCTGGAATTCCACGATCTGATACACGTTTCCGTCAATCTCCAGTGTAACGCCGTTTCTAAAATCGCCCGCTGATATCATAAATGATATTCCTCCTTGAACTTTCTCTAGTCTCTCTATCTTTTTTATTCTATACTATAATATTCTCTTTTTCAACTGTTTTTTCACGCCCCGGGCCTTCCTTCCGGCAGCCTGCCGATGCGGGCCGCCAGATCCCCGGCCGTCTCCTGATCGGCGTTCAGGACCAGGTGCGCCGCGTCCCGGTAGCAGCCGTCCCGCAGGGCCATCAGCGCCGTGACCGTCCCCCGCGGATCGTCCCCCTGCAGAAGCGGCCGCGTGGTGTCGCCCTCCAGGCGTTTTAAAACCGTCTCCGGCGATATCTCCAGATAGATCACGAAGCCCAGCCGCTTTAACAGCTCCCGGTTTTCCCTGCGCACCGGCAGGCCGCCGCCCACCGCGATCACACGGCCCGGCTGATCCGGATGCTCCCCCTGCTCTCTGACCAGCCGTTTAAGAAGCTTCGTCTCCTCCTCCCGGAAGGCCTCTTCGCCCCGCAGCGCGAAGAAATCGGAGATCGGCATCCCGGCCGCCTCCTCGATCAGCTGATCCGTATCGCAGAACTCCATCCCCGTCCGCCGCGCCAGCTCGCGCCCGACCGTCGTCTTCCCGGCCCCCATAAACCCGATCAGGATCCGGTTCTTCCCCGCAGCCGTTTCGCCCGATCCCTTCTCCCGATCCGCGAGCGCCAGCTTTAACGAGATAAGCCCTCTCGCCTCCCGGATGACGGCTTCGCTGACCCGGACGCCCGGATTCCACAGCTCAAAGGAAAGCACGCCCTGATACAGAAGCATGTTCAGGCCGTTGATCGCCCGGCCTCCGGCCGCCCTTACCATCTGCATAAAGCGGGTGTCCGACGGCGTATAGATACAGTCTACCGCCTCCCGGATCTTCGCATAAAAGGCGGGATCCGCAATGGGAACCCGGTCTCCCGCGGGGTGCATCCCCACGCTCGTGCACTGGACGGCAAAGTACCCGTCCTCAGGAAGGCGTCCCGCCTCCTCCAGGCCGAACGCCTCAAACAGGCGGCGCCCGGCCAGCTCATTTCCCCAGGCGGCCAGCTTCTCTGCCCGCTCCCGGCTGCGGTTGAGGATGCAGACCGACTGCGCCCCCTCCTGAATCATCAGATAGGCCGCCGCCTTGGCCGCCCCGCCGGCGCCGACCAGGACGCAGGGACGGCCGGACACGGTAAAGCCCGCTTCCCGGATCGCGCGCAGAAGCCCCGGGGCATCCGTATTGCAGCCCCGGAATCCCCCGTCCACGCGCACCAGCGTATTGACCGCCCCAATCCGCTCTGCCGTCTCCTCCGTCTCTTTCAGATAGGCCATGACCGCCTGCTTGTGCGGGACCGTCACATTCAGGCCCCGGATATTCAGACTGTACGCGCCGCGCACCGCGGCCTCCAGATTCTCCGGCGCAACCCGAAACGGCACATACGCCAGATTGATTCCCGTCCGCTCTGCAAAAAGATTCTGCAGAAGCGGCGACATGCTGTGCTCGACCGGATCCGCCAGGATCCCGCACACGCCCGTTTTCCCGTCCATCGCTCTCTCCATTCCGCCGCGCAATCCGCGGCCCTTTCTCTCGCCTATTTTCGCGGCCTTTCCCCGGCCCGCGGGCCCTATTTTTTCCCGCCCCGGCAGATTCTCCGCTCCCGGCGGTTTTCCCCGCCCCGTCTCCCTGCTTCAGCCCGCCGGCTGTATCTGCGGTAAAGCCAGAGGACCAGGCGCTCCGGGATCCGCTTTAACACGATCTGGATCTCCTCGCGCGGGCAGATCGGTTTTACAAGGATGCGCTCCATCCCCAGCCGGCCCGCGCCGTAAATATCCGTAAAAATCTGATCGCCGATCAGCACGGTCGAGGACGTCTGCGTCCCCATCTTCTCCATCGCCTGCCGGTATCCTCTGCCCGCGGGCTTTCCCGCCCGACAGACGTACGCCGACTCCACGCGCCCGGCAAACGGCGCGACCCGCTCCTCGCGGTTGTTCGAGAGCAGGCACGTCCGGAACCCGGCCGCCCGCAGATAGGAAAAGAGCGCTTCGGCCCGCCCGTCGTCCGGCGCCCCGTGCGGCGCCAGCGTATTGTCGATGTCAAAAATCAGGCCCCGGATTCCCCTCGCATAGAGCTCCTCATAGGGGATGTCCCACGCCGAATCCGCCAGCCGGGTAGGGAAAAGTGCCGGCCGCATCACGCTTTCTCCCCTTTTTTCCCGTCCGGCCTGTTTTTCAGGATCTTTCCCAGCTCCTCCATAAAGGTATTGACATCCTTAAATTCCCGGTACACCGAGGCAAAGCGCACGTACGCCACCTCGTCCAGCTCCCGCAGCCGGTCCATGACCAGCTCGCCGATGACCGAGGTGGCAATCTCCTTCTCCTCCATGGCGAACAGCGTATTCTCCACCTCGTCGATCAGCGCGCCGATCTGCTGCGGCGACACCGGCCGCTTGTGGCAGGAATGCAGCACGCCCGCCTCGATCTTGGAACGGTCGTACATCTCCCGCGAATTATCCTTTTTGATGACCATCAGCGGGATCGTCTCCAGTTTTTCGTACGTCGTAAACCGCTTCCCGCAGGTCTCGCACTGGCGGCGCCGTCTGATGGAACTGTTGTCGTCGGCCGGCCGCGAATCAATTACCTTGGTATCGGCCGCGCCGCAAAAGGGACACTTCACTTTTTTCTCCTCCTGTCTCCTGCCGCGGCCTCTGCCGCGCATTCCGCTCCCGGCTTCAGGAGCCCGCGTCCCCGCACGGCTCCTGATATTTAACCAGGATGATATCCTCCCCGATCTGGCAGATATCGCCAAAGGGGATTACATACTCCTTCTCGCGCCCGAGAAAGCCCCACAGGCAGCCCGGGCCGGGGACAATGATCGCCAGCATCCGCCCCGTGCAGATGTCAAAATCGACATCGCCCACAAAGCCCAGCCGCCGGCAGTCCGTCACATTGATCACTTCTTTCTGCTTAAGCTCACAGATGCGCACCGCCCATCCTCCGCCAGATCCTCTCACTGACAGTCTATGCAGTCCGCCGCGCCCTGCGCCTGTCCCGCCGCCCGAACGGGCGGCAAAATGCCGCGCCTGTCCACGGCTGTTCGCCCCGTCCGGCGGCAGATTGCCGCGCTTTCCACGGCTGTTTGCCCCATCCGGCGGCAGATTGCCGCGCCTGTCCGCGGCTCGCCGCTACGAGCAGAGATCCACGATCGCCTGCGCGTAAATGCGAGCCGTCAGAAGGAGCTCATCGATGCGCGCAAACTCATCCGTCCCGTGAATCCGGTTGTCCACGCCCGGCATGGCCGCGCCGAAGGCCACCCCGTTTTTCACGTGGTGGACGTAGGTTCCGCCCCCCGTATAGAGGCACTTCCCCGGTTTTCCCGTGCACGTCTCGTACGCCCGCAGGATCGTCCGGATAAACGCCGAATCGCCGTCCACAAAATGCGGCGGATTCAGCGGGTTCTCATCCGGCGTAAGCCCCGCCTCCCGCAGCCGCTTCTGCACCGGCAGGCGCAGGTTCTCCTCCGTCCCGCACAGCGGATAGCGGATGTCAAACGATCCCTCCAGATGCGTCTCGTCCGCCTCCAGCAGGGAGAGAACGGCCGTCAGGCTGCCGGAGCGCTCCTCCGACATCGCCACGCCCAGCCCGCTCCCGTCCGTATCATCCCAGGGGAAACAGTCCGCGAGGCCCCGCAGGCAGCGAAGCAGCCCGCAGCCGGCGAGCGGCAGCGAACACAGAAGAAATACAAGCGCCGTCAGCGCATTTTTCCCCTGCGCGGGCGAGGAAGCGTGCGCCACCTCGCCGTGCGCCGTGATCTCCAGCCCCTCCTGCGTGGCCAGAATCTCAAACGAAACGCCCGTCTTCTCCTGCGCCAGAAGGCAGGCCTCCCGCGCCGTATCCTCGTCAAGCCCCTGGATCCGCGCCTTCGCCGTCCCCGGCACCACATTGATCTCCTCGCCGCCCGTCAGGGAGAGGATCCGCGGCAGATCGCCGCACGCCTCATACTCCGCCGAAAAATGGCCGCGCAAGCGTCCCTTCTCAATATTGACCACCGGAAATTCACTGTCCGGCGTCAGCGTCATCGGCGCCTCCGGCTCCTCGTCGTAGTAGTGCGCGATGTCCTCCCCGCCGCACTCCTCATCCGTCCCCAGAATCAGGCGCACGTTTTTCGCAAGCGGGATCTCCAGATCCCGGATCGCCCGCATCGCGTAGAGGACCGCCACCGCCGGCCCCTTGTCGTCCGCCGTGCCGCGGCCGTAGATGACCCCGTTCTTTACCAGCGGCTCAAACGGCTCCGTGACCGTCCAGCCCTCCCCCGGCGGCACCACGTCGAGGTGCGCCAGGATATCCAGGCCCCGTTCCTTCTCATTCAGGTCGGCCGTTCCCACGAAATTATCGTGATTCTCGATCGAAAACCCGTATCGCTCCGCCATCGCAAGCGCCTGCCCGAGCGCGCGCCACGGCCCCTCGCCGAACGGCTTTCCCTCCTGGTAGGCCGAACGGCAGCTGTCGATGCGGCAGAGCGTGCAGATATCCTCTACCATCTCCTCGCGGTGCGCTTCCAGATACGCTTCTATCTTCTTTTTTACGTCCATCCCGTCACTCCCGCTTCATCCGCTCTGTCAGCGCCAGATTGACCAGCTTCCCGTCCGCCTTGCCCTTTACCAGCGGCATCAGCACCTTCATGATCCGTCCCTTGTCAGCGGGCGCGGGATTTTCGATGCCCAGATCGCGAAGAACGCCCTCGATGACTTCCCGGATCTGCTCCTCGCTCATCTCCTCGGGCGCAAATTCCTGATATACCGCCAGCCGGGCCGCGGCCTCCGAGCGGATGTCCTCCCGATCCGCCGGCGCCGATTCATACGTCTCCTTTGTCTGGCGGATCTCCTTTTTGACCACCGCGTCAGCCTCCTCCTCCGTGAGCGGCTCCCGCTTGTCGATCTCCGCGTTTTTCAGCGCGGAGAGAAGCATGGAAAGCGCATCCTTGCGCGTCTTATCCTTTGCCTTCATCGCCTCCATCATGGCGGCGCGCACTACGTCCGTACGGCTCATTCCGTCTGCTCCTTTCTTCGTCCTCTCAATCTTCTGTCCGGGGCCGGACGCCGCCGGCCCCGGATCGTTTTCCCTGCGTCAGTCTCTTCCGAACTCGCTGAGCTTAAGGCCCGGATTCCGCTCCAGCACCATCCCCACGCTCCAGCTGTTGATGAACAGCAGAAGCGGGCGATCCTTCAGATCCTTGATGCGCTTCATATCCGACGTGCCCTGAATCTTAGAGACGTCGATCTCATCCTGATTCTCCACCCAGCGGATGTATTCATACGGCAGCTTGTCCAGCTTGACCTCCACGTTGTACTCGCTGCGCAGGCGGTAGGTCAGCACCTCAAACTGGAGCTCGCCCACCACTCCTACAATGATCTCCTCCATCCCGGTATTAAATTCCTGAAAGATCTGGATGGCGCCCTCCTGAGCGATCTGGCTGATGCCCTTGATAAACTGCTTGCGCTTCATCGTATCGATCTGGCGCACGCGGGCAAAATGCTCCGGCGCGAAGGTCGGAATCCCCTCGAACTGAACCTGCTGCCCGATGTCGCACAGCGTATCGCCGATGGAAAAGATTCCCGGATCAAACACGCCGATGATATCGCCGGCGTACGCCTCCTCCACCAGATGGCGATCCTGCGCCATCATCTGCTGCGGCTGGGAGAGCCGGATCCGTTTTCCTCCCTGCACATGGTTTACCTCCATGCCGGCCTGGAAGCGGCCGGAACAGATGCGCATAAAGGCGATCCGGTCGCGGTGCGCCTTGTTCATATTGGCCTGAATCTTAAAGACGAACGCGCTGAAATACGGATCAAACGGGTCCACCGTCCCGTCCGTCGTCCGGCGCGGCAGAGGCGGCGTCGTCATCTTCAGGAAATGCGCCAGAAACGTCTCCACGCCGAAGTTGGTCAGCGCCGATCCGAAAAAGACCGGCGACAGCTCGCCGCGGCTGACGCGATCCATGTCGAGCTCGTCGCTGGCTCCGTCCAGCAGCTCGATGTCGTCCAGCAGCTGGCGGTGGTAATCCGCGCCGATGGCCTCCTCCGCTTCCGGCCCCTTTGCCGCAAATTCGCGGGACGCCACCTCCTTCTGGCCGCCCATGGCCGCCGTGAAGGTCGTGATCCGCCTCGTATTCCGGTCGTAAACCCCCTTAAAATTCTTCCCGCAGCCAATCGGCCAGTTGACCGGGCAGGTGCGGATCCCCAGCACGCTCTCGATCTCGTCCATCAGCTCGAACGGATCCCTGGCCTCCCGGTCCATCTTGTTGATAAATGTAAAAATCGGTATCTTCCGCATCACGCAGACCTTGAACAGCTTGATGGTCTGCGCCTCCACGCCCTTGGAGCCGTCGATGACCATGACGGCCGAATCTGCCGCCATCAGCGTGCGGTAGGTATCCTCCGAGAAATCCTGATGCCCCGGCGTGTCCAGAATATTGATACAGTATCCCCCGTAATGAAACTGCAGCACCGAAGAGGTCACGGAGATTCCTCTCTCCTTCTCGATCTCCATCCAGTCCGAAACGGCGTGCTTCGCCGCCTTTCTCCCCTTGACCGTCCCCGCCAGATTGATGGCGCCTCCGTACAGAAGAAACTTCTCCGTCAGCGTCGTCTTGCCGGCGTCCGGGTGGGAAATAATGGCGAACGTGCGCCGTTTTCTGATCTCCTGTTCCCTGTTTTCCACGGATCTCTCCTCCAGACTTTATCATAAAATACACTTTATTCTATTATGAAAAAACGGGAAAGTCAATACGGACGCAGGCCGCGCGCCGTCCGTCCTAAGCAATCCGGATGCCGGCGTATCCGAACAGCCCGCGCGCCGGCAAGTCCAAACGGCCTGCGCGCCGGCAAGTCCGAGCGGCCCGCAGACCGCGCTTGTTATTTGCACGGAAATATTGTATACTTTTTTCCAGAATGAAAAAAGGAGGCCGCCATGATTTTAGCCATCGACATCGGCAATACGAACATCGTGATCGGGGTCGTCGATTCCCGCAGGACGGTTCTGCTGGAGCGCATTACCCCCGCCCTGGGCAAGACCAGCATGGAATACGCCATCACGTTAAAGAGCATCCTGGAGATCTACCGCATCGATCCGGCCTCCCTCGAGGGGGCCATCGTCTCCTCCGTCGTCCCGCCCCTCAACCGCTCCATCCTGGCGGCCGTGCGCAAGATTACCGGCATCAATGCCCTCCTGGTCGGCTCCGGCATGAAGACGGGCCTTAACATCCTGATGGACAACCCCAAATCCGTGGGCAGCGACATGATCGTCAACTCCATCGGCGCGCTCTCGGAGCACAAGCCGCCCATCGTCATCATCGACATGGGGACCGCCACCTCCCTCTCCGTCATCGACGAAAAGGGCCGCTACATCGGCGGGGCGCTGATGCCGGGCCTGCGGCTTTCCCTGGAGAGCATGAGCTCGCACACGGCGCAGCTTCCCCACATCAGCCTCGACACACCGAAGAAGGTCATCGGCAAGAATACCATCGACTGCATGAGAAGCGGCATCATCTACGGGACCGCCTCCATGATCGACGGCATGCTGACCCGCATCGAGGCAGAGCTCGGGCAGACCCCGACCTTCCTGGCCACCGGCGGCATCGCCAAGGCCATCCTGCCGCTGTGCAGCCACCCGATCCTCTACGACGGAACGCTTCTTTTAAAAGGGCTGCGTCTCCTCTATGAAAAAAATAAAGACGGCGCCCGGTAAGCCTTTCAGGACTTTCCGGCGCCGCCCGGCGGCCCGCTTTCCGGGCCGCCCGTTTTTATTTTACAATCTTTAATTTCATATTCTCTTTCTCGATGCGCTCCAGCTTCTCCGTATCCAGCCGCAGGCCGAATCCGAAGGGATTGAGGACGATCCCGTCCGCGTCCGCGAGGTATTTCTTCAGATCGCGGAACCGAAGCGGCGTTCCCTGGAAGCGGCGCTTGCGGTCAAACTTCCCGAATTCCACCCAGTCGGTAAAGACCGGGAAAAACTTTCCGCCCCGCCCGTCCGTCAGAAGCGGCTTCGTCGTCCGCCGCGGATCCGCGATCGGCGCCAGATAGCGCCCCTTATAGAGTTCCGCGCACATCCGATCCTGCATGGCCTCGACGGCCCGGTGCATTCCCAGACCCTGATAGAACCAGGCGGCCGCCCGCATCAGATCCGGGTTGACGACCATGTCCGGATCCGCCGGCTTCTCTATCACAGAAAACAGCGACATCGCCATCGACTCGTCCTTCGTCTTGTCGACGACGACCGCCTCAAACCCGCTGCGGTACAGATCGCTGAAGAAAGCGATCCGCTGCGAGGGATGAATCTCCAGCGTCTTCGCCTCCAGCCCGATCCACTTGAGCTCCTTCACAAAATCGTCCGCGTAATCCCGGCTGGTAAAGACAAACGCGGCCGCTCTTCCATTCTCCGTCCCCATATAAAAATTCCCGGTAATCCGCAGGGAAACGCAAAACAGCCCCTCTTCTGTCTTCAGAAGCTCCCGGATCTGTCCAAACGTCTCCTTATCTTCCTCTCCGCGGCAGTGTTTGATCAGTTCATGCACTCTGTCCATTCTGTTCCTCCGTCTGTTTTTCTTCATCGTCTTTTCCTGGTCTTTTTCTATTTTATCACAGAGAAGAAAAACAATCAATCCGCCGGGCGCGGCAGATTTTTCCGCCGCCTTCCCCGGATTTTTTGTCCCGCGCCCGTATATTTCCCGCCGAAACCGTCCATCATTGGATAAAAAGACAGGAAAAAATGCGGAGGTAACGGAACATGGCGGTTTATAAAGTGGAGATATGCGGCGTGAACACATCCAGGCTCCCCCTTCTTACCAACGAGGAGAAGGAGGAGCTGTTTCAGCGGATCCTGAAGGGCGACAAGGACGCCAGGGAGCAGTACATCAAGGGCAATCTCCGCCTTGTCCTGAGCGTGATCCAGCGCTTTACCGGCAGCAGCGAAAATGTGGACGATCTGTTTCAGATCGGCTGCATCGGCCTGATCAAGGCCATCGACAACTTCGACATTACCCAGAACGTGCGGTTTTCTACCTACGCCGTCCCCATGATCCTGGGCGAGGTCAAGCGCTATCTGCGCGACAACAATTCCATCCGGGTCAGCCGCTCCCTGCGGGATACGGCCTACAAGGCCATTTACACCCGCGAAGCGCTCCAGCGCAGAAATTCCAGGGAACCCACCGTCTGCGAGATCGCCGAGGAGCTGGGCGTTACCCGGGAAGAAATTACCTGCGCCCTGGACGCCATCCAGAGCCCGGTAAGCCTCTACGAGCCCGTCTACACCGACGGCGGAGATCCGCTCTACGTCATGGATCAGCTGAGCGACAAGAAAAACTCGGAAGAACACTGGGTGGAGGATCTCTCCCTGACTGAGGCGATGAAGCGCCTTCCCGAGCGCGAGCGCCACATCATCGATCTGCGCTTTTTCGAGGGGAAAACGCAGACGGAGGTCGCCGAGGAGATCCACATTTCCCAGGCGCAGGTCTCCCGCCTGGAAAAAAGCGCCCTGCGGGCCATGAAAAATTACCTCAGCTGAGAACCTGGCCGCCCGTCCGGCAGTTCCCGGCCGCCCCAAGCTGCCAGGATGCCCCGATCTGCCCGGATGCCCCGATCTGCCCGGATGTCCTGATCTGCCCGGATGTCCCGATCTGCCCGGATGTCCTTGCCTTTTTGCCCGCCTCATAGTACACTGTACTCAGGTAAATTTTACGGCAAGGAGTTTCTGTTATGTCTGATACAAAGCAAACGCGTTCCCTCTACTGGGACATCGTAAAGGGCTGGGGCATTATCGCCATCGTGCTGGGCCACGTCGGCTACGTCGGCGGCGCGTTCGTCTACCTGTTCCATCTGGCCCTGTTTTTCTTTATTACCGGATATTTCTATAAGGAAGAGCGCTACGGCGACACGCCCTTCCTCTATTTCGGCGCGCGGCTTGCCGGGGCCTGGCCGCGGTACATGTTTTACACGCTGTTTTTCGTCCTCCTTCACAACTTTTTCGTGACGGAGGGCGTCTACGCCGGCCAGTCTCTCTACAATCACACCATGATGCTGACGGCCTGGATGGGCAGCCTTTCCTTCAACTGCCCCGAGCAGGTGCAGGGCGCGCTCTGGTTCGTGCCGGTCTGGCTCGTCTCCTCCGCCCTCTTTGCCGGGACGGTCTGGTTCGGGCGCGCCGGCTCCTGTCTGCTGAAACGGCCGGCCTTCAAATACGGGCTCTGCGGCGTTTCCTCGATCGGGATCGGCGCGATCGGCGTATTCCTCAACGGGCGGGGCTGCTCGCTCCCCTACAACCTGCAGGCCGCCCTGCTGGTCGTGCCGCTCTACTTCGCCGCCTTTCTCATGCAGCGCTTCCTGCCCGGCTTCAAAAAATATGCCGTCTGGTACGGCTGTCTGGCAAGCGCCGTCCTTTTGCACCTGACCAACAGCCGCCTGCACATTTTTATCGATCTGGCCAGCATGAGCGTGCCGGGCTTCCTCTACTATCCCATCTCGCTGCTGGGGATCTATTTCGTCCTCTCGCTGTCCGCCCTCTCCGAGCGGATCGGCCTGCTGGCGAAGGGGCTTTCCTTCCTCGGCCGCCATTCCTTCGACATCATGGCCGTCCATTTTACGCTCTTTAAGCTGATGGACTGGCTCTATGTGCGCCTGGCGGGCGGCGCGGCCGCAGAGCTCTCCGCCTTCCCGGTCAGCTTCCGCCAGGAAATGGGGCCGCTCTACATCGCGCTGGGCCTGATTATTCCCGCCCTCATCGGCTGGCTGGTCGATCAGGCTATTCGTAGCGGACGATCTCTTTTTTCAGCCGCTTCATAATCTTCTTTTCCAGCCGGGAAATATAAGACTGCGAGATCCCCAGAAGGTCCGCCACCTCCTTCTGGGTCATCTCGTCTCCGCTTTCCGAACCCAGCCCGTAGCGCAGCCGCACGATTTTCTGCTCCCGGGGCGCCAGGCGCCCGATCGCCAGGTTCAGAAGCTTCTTCTCCGTCTCGTCCTCCAGATCCCGGTAAATCACATCCTCATCCGTTCCCAGGATATCCGACAGCAGCAGCTCATTCCCGTCCCAGTCCACATTCAGCGGCTCGTCGATGGAAACCTCCATCTTCGTCTTGTTGTTGCGCCGCAGGTACATGAGAATCTCATTCTCGATGCAGCGCGAGGCGTAGGTCGCCAGCTTGATTTTCTTATCGACATTAAAGGTATTGATCGCCTTGATCAGCCCGATGGTCCCGATGGAGATCAGATCCTCGACGCCGACGCTGGTATTGTCGAATTTTCTCGCAATATAGACCACCAGCCGCAGATTGTGCTCAATCAGGCGCGAGCGCGCCTCGCTCTCCTTCTCCGTGCCCAGCTGCCCCAGCACCTCCGCCTCCTCGCGGGCGTCGAACGGGGCGGGCAGGACGTCCGCGCCGCCTATGTAATGAACCTCCCCTTCCCGGTTGACGAACATCGAATAAAACGACGACGCCAGCTTCAGCCTGAGCTTCCCCGGAACGGATATTTTAACAATCATGCCTGTTTCCTCCCTACATCCAGAATTTTTCATTCAGCAGCATCTGGTAGGAATCCTCCCGCGACAGCGGCCGCGCCGAGACGGCGATCAGCGGCCGCTCGACCGTCTGTTTCCAGCCGCTTCCCTGAATCTCCATCCGATCCGCCCGCACCGCCGGCAAAAGCCCGCCGTCCTTCCCCACGCTGCGGTACGGGACCAGCAGGCATCCCTGCGCGTTTTCTAGGAGCTCTCTTCCGGCATCGCCGGCCAGGATGCTGACCGGTTTTCCCGATACCGGCTCGGTCAGATGGTTTCCCGTATCAATCAGCGCCCGCGCCTTTACGCAAAACTCCCCACACGCAATCGTGACCTCGCACAGCTCCCGTCCCCGGATCGCGCTGCGGCCCGCCGCGCGCCAGAGAACCGGCAGCAGCCAGGCGCACGCCAGCGCGGCCGCCGCATACAGCCAGAACGCGGAAAACCAGCCGAAGGGGCGAAAGAACTCCATGATCCCGGCCGCCAGGACCGCCGCCAGGTACAGGCCGGCTATCGCGCGCAGCACGGCGGCGGGGCTGTTCAGACGAAAGGCGAGAAGCGTCATCAGCGTGCTCATCCCCGCGCAGGTAAAAAACGTCTGCACGAAAAAAACGGGCAGAGGGATCAGGATGACCGCCAGCGCATAGAAGGCGCCCGCCAGACTGGCCAGGACAATTCCGCCCTTGCGCGCTTTCAGCTTCATCATTCTCTGCACCGTCGTGAGCAGCAGAAAATCCATTGTGAAATTGTTAAGAAGGATCACATCCGCATACACATTGTACGTCACGGGTCATTCATTCACCTCGCTGTCTGACAGTAGCCATTATATCGGGGACGGCCCGCTTTTTTTGTCAAACGGAAGGAAAAAATTCCGGGTTTTGATCGTCGGATTTCGACAGAGATCGCAAAGAGGACGCCGCGCCCCCTGCCGGGGGCTGCGGCGTCCTCTGTCTGCGGCTGTGAGAAAACAGCCGTCTTATTTCTTATTCTTCAGAAAATCAGGAATGTTGATCTGCGTCTCCTGGCGCATGGGCCGGAAGGAAGGAGCCGGCGCCGGGTTCGGAGCCTGTCCTGCCGGAGCGGCGGGCCTGCCCTGCGTACCAGCGGCCGAAGGAGCGCGGTAAGCCGGCGCTTTATAGGACGGCGCAGCCGTGGCGGCCGCCTCGCGTCCCGCGCCCTGGTGCGAAGCCGGATAGGTCACGGCGGGCGCCGGTTTGCTCTTGAAGGGAGCCGTCTTGAACTCCGTCATCGCCTTGGATACCGGCGTGGACGCGCTCTGCACATCCAGCCCCGTGGCGATGACCGTGATCGTCGCCTCATCCTGGGCATTCTCGTCATACATCGCGCCGAAAATAATATTGGCGTCGTCTCCGGCCAGCTCCTGCACGTAGGTGGCCGCATCGTTGGCCTCGATCAGGCTGATATCGCCGGAGATATTGATAATCACATGCGTCGCGCCCTCGATGGTCGTCTCCAGAAGCGGGCTGGAAACCGCCTGCTTCACGGCCTCGATGGCCTTGTCGTCGCCCTTGGCATGTCCGATGCCGATGTGGGCGATGCCCTTGTCGATCATGACGGTCTGCACGTCGGCAAAATCCAGGTTGATTAAGCCCGGCACGTTGATCAGATCCGTGATTCCCTGCACGGCCTGCTGCAGCACCTCGTCCGCCTTCTTGAGCGCGTCCGGCATCGTCGTGCGCCGGTCCACGATCTCTAACAGCTTGTCGTTCGGGATCACAATCAGCGTGTCCACATTGGCCTTCAGCTTCTCAATCCCGGCCAGCGCATTGTTCATGCGGGCTCTGGCCTCGAAACGGAACGGCTTCGTCACGACGCCGACCGTCAGAATCCCCATATCCTTGGCGATGCGGGCAATGACCGGAGCGGCTCCGGTTCCGGTGCCGCCGCCCATTCCGCAGGTCACGAACACCATGTCGGCGCCCTTCAACGCCTGCGCGAGCTCTTCCTGGCTCTCCTCCGCCGCCTTCTCGCCGATCTCCGGCTTCGCCCCGGCGCCGAGGCCCTTCGTCAGCTTCTCGCCGATCTGCATGGCGGTGGACGCCTTGCAGAACTGCAGCGCCTGCTTGTCCGTATTGATGCCGATAAATTCCACTCCCGCGATGTTCTCCTCGATCATGCGGTTTACCGCGTTGTTGCCGGCTCCGCCGACGCCCACGACAATGATCCGGGCCGAGTTCTCCGACTCATTTATCTTAATCTCTAACAAGATGCTTCCTCCTTCACTATCCCTTCCTGATCGGATCCGAATTATCTATACAAAATGTCATTCAAGTCCAGCCTACATAATACTATATTTGATTTCAGGTAAAAAATCAACCTCTGATTTATGAAAAAAATATAATCCCGCCGCTTTTTCAGCCGCCCTCTTCTTCCCGCTCAAACCGGTACAGCGGATTGGAATTTGCCTCGTCGTACGTATCCAGGTAAAGGGTCCCCTCCAGGGACGGATAATCGCGCAGGATGTCCTTCAGCTCCGAGAGCTTTCCGTTCATCGAGCGGTTGTCCCCCAGCTCCACCGTCAGCGTCCCGATATAGAGCGTGGCCTCTCCCTGCGGGCTGAAATGGATCTGCTCCGCGGCGATCTCCTCGACCGACAGCATCTGCGTCAGGTTCAGGATCTCGCCGAAGATCCCCGCGTCCTCCACGGGAAGCGGACGGTGCAGGACGATGTGGCCGAACTTAAGCCCCGTAATCTGCGGGATCCCCGGCAGCTGCTCCCCGGTGCTTTCCACGATGATGCCGTCTTTGTCAAAATACATCATGCTGTTCATGTATTCCACATAGCCGACCACGCTCTTCTCATACACGATGATCTCCGCCTCCGACAGGCCGCGCAGGACTATCTGGTAGTCTTCCACAAACGGGATCGTCTTATGTGGGCGGAACCGGGAACTCAGATAGCAGTAAACGGGATTTCTGCTTAATTTTGTATCGAAGATGAGCGCCTCCATCTCCTGCGCCGTATAGCGCGCGTTGCCGCTGACCTGTACGGTGCGGATCTGAAGAAGGGACAGAAAAACCAGGATCAGAAGCAGCGCTGCCGCCGCTCCGATCGCCAGGAACCGTTTTTTTCTCCGCCGGTACCGCATGGCTTTCCGCCCCCTTCCTCATTCCTGCGCGCCGCCCTCTACGCTTCTTCGAGCGCGTCTTTTTCAGGCACGCGCGCCGCCTTCCGCTCTTCTCCGAGCGCATCCTCTTCGGGCACGCGCGCCGCCTTCTGCTCTTCTCCGAGCGCGTCTTCTTCGCACACGCGCGCCGCCCTCTGCTCTTCTTCGTTCGCATTTTCTTCGAGCACGCGCGCCTGTGCGCCCAGCCTGCGCAGATCGCGGCAGAGATCCTCATAGCCGCGCCGGATATGCTCATAGCCTGAGATTACCGTCCGGCCCTGCGCGCCCAGGGCGGCGGCCGCCAGCGCCGCGCCGCCGCGCAGATCGCCGGCCTCGACCCGCGCCCCCCGCAGCCGGCTCCGGCCCCGGATCCGGGCCCTGCGATCGCAGCAGACGATATCCGCCCCCATCTTCAGAAGCTCCTTCGCCGTGCCCAGCCGGTTTTCAAATACCGTCTCCTCCAGCACGCTCTCGCCCTTGGCCACGCTCATCGCCGCCATCATGGCCGACTGCAGATCCGTGGGAAATTCCGGGTACGGCCCCGTCCGGATCCGGACAGCGCGAAGCCGCCCGGGCGCCCGCAGGTAAAACAGCGTTTCCTCCTGATATAAAACCGCTCCCATCCGCTGAAGCGCTTCCGTTACCGCCGTCAGGGAGGAGGTCCTAACCCCCTCCAGCACGATCTCCCCGCCACTAAGCGACGCCGCCAGAAGATACGTTCCCGCCGCGATGCGATCTCCGCCTACCGTCATGCGGACATCGTGAAGCGGCAGCCCGCCTTCCACCGTGATGACCCCCGTCCCGCCCCCGCGGACACAGGCTCCCATCCCGTTTAAGAACATGCAGAGCTCGCCGATCTCCGGCTCCCTGGCGCAGCCCTCGACAACCGTCCTCCCGGACGCCATGACTGCCGCAAACAGCGCGTTTTCCGTCGCCCCGACGCTGGGATAGGAAAGGACGATATGGCCGCCCGCCAGACGCGCGCCCGTCGCCCGGAGGATCTCCCCGTCCGACTCAAACCGCGCGCCCAGCGCCTCCAGCGCCTCCAGATGCAGATCGATGGGACGGCTTCCGATCCGGCAGCCGCCCGGACGGCAGATCTGCGCCTCGCCGCAGCGGCCCAGCAGCGCCCCCAGCAGCATGACGGAGGAGCGCATCTTTTCCATCTCCTCCCGCGCGATGCGCACGCCGCAAAGACCGGAGGAATCGATCTCCAGCCTGCCGCCCGTCAGGCGGCAGGAACACCCCAGAGAATCAAGAATCCCCATCATACAGAACACATCCTGTATTCCGGGGACATTCTCCAGCACCGTCTTCCCTCGGTTTAACACCGAAGCCGCCATCATCGGCAAAACCGCATTTTTCGATCCCTGCACAGAAAGCCCGCCCCGGATCGGGCGCAGGCCCAGGATTTCTATCGCCGACACGAAAACCCCTCCCGCCGTCGTCTCTATCCTATTCTATGCAGGCGGGGCTCATCCGGTTCCTGCTTTGCGCAGGCGGGGTTCTTCCGGTTCCTGTTCCGTGCAGGCGGGGCTCATCCGGTTCCTTTTTTGCGCGGGCGGGGTTCTTCCCATTCCCCGTTTCCCCGTGCGGCCGCTACTGCTCCAGCCGGATCTGATTGGACACGCTCAGCACCATCCCCATCTCCAGCATCAGAAACAGCACCGAGGTTCCTCCGTAGCTGATAAAGGGAAGCGTCACGCCCGTATTGGGAATGGTGTTGGTCACAACCGCGATATTGAGAATGACCTGAATCGCGATATGGGCCATGACGCCGATGACCAGCATCGAGCCCAGCAGATCCGGCGCGTTGTCGGCGATAACCATAAACCGGTAAATCATAAACATAAACACCAGGATCAGGGAGATCGCCCCGAACAGGCCCAGCTCCTCGCAGATGATGGAAAAAATCATGTCGTTCTGCGCCTCCGGCACGAAGCCCAGCTTCTGCAGGCTCTCGCCCAGCCCCTTTCCGAACAGGCCGCCGGAGCCGATGGCATAAAGCCCCTGCAGCACCTGATAACCGCCCGAGCGGGCGTACTGGATCGGGTTGACCCACACGTTGATCCGGGTCAGCTGGTAATCCTGAAGAATGTGGAGATTGACCAGGATATGGCCGATATGGGGCGCCGCCGCCAGCAGGCCGACCCCGGCCCCCACGCACAAAAAGAACGGCCAGCGGATCTTGCAGGCCACAAACAGCATGACGAACACGATGCCGCAGATGATGATACCGGAGCTTAAGTTGTTGGCCGTGACCAGAAGCGCCAGAGGCAGGGCCAGCGCGATGACCAGGCCCGCCGCCCGCATCTGATTGATGCGGGCCCCCAGCTTCGCGATCACGACCGCCAGCAGCAGGATCAGCGAGATCTTGACCAGCTCCGTGGGCTGGAACTGCACCGGCCCCAGCCGCAGCCAGCGCTTCTTGCCGTGCGAATCCACGCCCAGAGGGCTGAATACCGTCAGAAGCAGCGTGAGGTAGGACAGCGCGTAGCCCAGCATGGCAAAACGGGCAAACCAGTGGTAATCCAGCTTCGACACCACGTACATCGCGATAAAGCTGCAGCCGGCGATCGCCCCCTGGCGCAGCATGAAATAGGCCGGATTGCCGTAGTCTAACTGCGCCTTGTAGGAGCTGGCGCTGTAGATCATAATCAGGCCGAATACCGTCAGGAAAATGATGGTAAACATCAGGCTGTAATCGTAAAAACGGTGCGGCTTTTTCTTCTTCGCCGCCTTTGCCACCGCCGCTTCCGCCATGTCCTACCCCCTCATCGTCTTACCTGCGCCGGACAAAGGGCCGGCCCCCGCGCGGACTTCTCTGCGCAGTCCGCACTCTTTGCGGGCGTTTTTACAGGCCGCGCACGTACTCCTTGAACTTGCGCCCGCGCTCCTCGAAATTCTTAAACTGGCCCCAGCTGGCGCAGGCCGGCGAGAGCAGGACGTTGTCGCCCGGATTGGCGTAGGAAGCGCAGACCTGAACCGCCTCCAGCAGATCCTCGGCGTACATGATATCGGTAAAGCCGTGGCGCTTGGCGCACTCGGCGATCTTATCCCGCGTCTGCCCGATCAGCACCAGATAACGGACCTTTCCGCCGAAGCTCTCGATCCACTCGTCAAATTCCGAATGCTTGTCGTAGCCGCCCGCGATCAGAAGCGTCGGCCCCGGCATCGCCTTGATCGCCTGCATGGCGGCATCCGGGTTCGTCCCCTTGGAATCGTTGTAATACTTTACGCCGAAGCGCTCCGTCACAAATTCGATGCGGTGCTCCACCGCCTCAAATTTCTTAACCGTCTCCCGGATCTTCTCCAGCGGCACGCCCATGGCCGTCCCGATGGCAATGGCCGCCATCACGTTCTCATGGTTGTGGCGTCCCAGAAGCTTCAGGTCATGGATGTTGATGATGACCGTCTCCTTCGATCCGTCGTTCCAGACGATGTTCTCGTCCTTCAGATAATATCCCTTCTTCAGCGTCTCGCGGCTGGAGAACCAGACCACGTTGATCTTCAGGCCCTCGCCGAACTCCCTGAGGACCGGATCGTCATAGTTGAGGACGCAGGTGTCCCCCTCCTTCTGGTTGCGCGTAATCGACTCCTTGACCTCGATATAGCGCTCCATCGTCTGATGCCGGTCCAGATGATCCGGCGTGATGTTGAGGATCGCGCTGACGTCCGGCCTGAAATCCATGATCGTCTCCAGCTGGAAGCTGGAAACCTCCGCTACCGTCACCGTCTCCGGCGTCGTCTCCAGCGCATGGCAGGTATACGGATCGCCGATGTTGCCGACCACGAACACGCTGTCATAGAAGGACTTCATAATCTCGCCCGTCAGCGCCGTGGTCGTCGTCTTGCCGTTGGTGCCCGTAATGGCCGCCAGCCGTCCCTTCGCACAGTGGTAGGCCAGCTGGATCTCGCCCCAGATCGGCACCTCCGCCTCATCCAGAACCGACACAAACGGCGCCTCCAGCGGAATGCCGGGACTTAAAATCGCCATCTCCACGCCCAGGAGATCCGTCCGCTTCAGCTCCCCGAGGAGAATGGAAATCTTATCCTCCTCCTCAAACTTCTCCCGGATTTTCTTCTCATCCAGCTTCTCGTTGCTGTCATACAGCGTAACCTCCCCGCCCTTGGCGAGAAGAAGCTTCGCGGCCGCAATTCCGCTGATTCCCGTACCAGCGACCAATACTTTCTGACTCATGTCCATCCCTCCTATAATCCTAAGTATGCTACGAGGCAAAGGATTGCCGTTAGAATCGAAAAGACCGCCACCACCCGCGTCTCCGACCAGCCGCAGAGCTCAAAATGATGATGGATGGGCGCCATTTTGAAAATGCGCCGCCCGCCCGTCTTTTTAAAATACGTAACCTGAATGATGACCGACAGGACCTCCACCAGGTAAATCAGGCCCACAATCGCGATGTATAACGGCATCTGCATCATGAAGGCGCTGGCGGAGACAAAACCGCCCAGGGCCAGGGAACCCGTATCCCCCATAAAGACCCGCGCCGGATAGACGTTAAACAGCAGAAAGCCCAGAAGGCTTCCCACGACCGCGCCCGTGATGGGACTGATGCCGCTGTTCTCGCCGATGGCCACGATCGTGAAAAACGTCGCCACCAGGATGGTCACGCTCGTGCAGAGTCCGTCCAGCCCGTCGGTAAAATTCACGCCGTTATCCGTCCCCAGCGTGATAAAAAAGAGCGCCGGCACGAACGCCCACAGCGGCAGATCCAGATAAAGGCCGGTAAACGGGATCCGCATCCCGGTGCCGATATCCGGGGAAGTTACCAGATAAAACGCGAAAATCCCCGTGATCACGATCTGCCCCAGAAGCTTCTGCTTCGGGTTAAGCCCCTCGGAACGCTTCATCACAATCTTGATGTAGTCGTCCAGAAACCCGATGATCCCGAACCCGACCGTCACGAACAGCACGGGGATGATCTTCGGGTAATCCCGGATATACAGAAGGGACGTAATGATGATGCTGGAAAGAATTACCAGCCCGCCCATGGTCGGCGTCCCCTGCTTTTTCAGATGCGCCTGGGGGCCGTCCTCCCGGACCTGCTGGCCAAATTTCAGCTTGTGGAGAAACGGAATCACGATCGGGCACAGCGCCGCGCTGGCCGCAAATGCGATGATTACCGCCACTATCGTCTCATTAACCATCTCACACCTCAGAACTTCTTATGTAATCACAGCCGGCCCGGCCGGCTGCACTCGCCAATAGTATACGTCTTTTCGGTGGAATAATCAACCATTTTGATCCCCGTCCGCCGCAATCCCCAGATACGGCAGGATCATCTCAAACAGGTTCCCGATCACCGGCGCCGCAATGGTGCCGCCGTAATAGACGCCTTCGGGTTCATCGATGGTAATCAGAGCGATGACCTGCGGGTCATCGGCCGGCGCAAAGCCGACAAAAGAAGAAATGTATTTTTTCCGGCTGCGCGGAAGCTTCTCCGACGTGGCCGTCTTGCCGCCGATCCGGTAGCCGGCTACCTGCGCTTGCTTTCCGCTGCCCTGCGCCACAACCTGCTCCAGGATAAACCGCAGCGCCGCGCTTTTTTCTTCGGAAAGGATGCGCTCCCCCTGCGGATAATCAAACGCGCGCGCCGCGCTCCCGTCCGTTTC
This sequence comes from uncultured Lachnospiraceae bacterium, assembly GCA_944381615.1. Classification (GTDB taxonomy): domain Bacteria; phylum Bacillota; class Clostridia; order Lachnospirales; family Lachnospiraceae; genus Otoolea. Next base: position 173,686 of record CALWLT010000023.1, read on the forward strand.
CTGCGCCCGCAGGGCCAGGTGCGGCGTCACGCGCGTGCCCCCGTTGATCAGGGAAGAAACCGTCGTGATCAGCTGCAGCGGCGTGATCTGAAACGACTGGCCGAACGAGACCGTCGCCAGCTCCACCGCCTTCATATTCTCTTTCCGGTGCATGATGGTAACGGCCTCCCCCGGTAGATCGATTCCCGTTTTCTCCAGCAGGCCGAACTGCGTGAAATACCGGTAATACGCCTCCACGCCCAGCCGCTGCCCCACGTCGATCAGCACCGGATTGCAGGAATTCATCATCCCCTGTAAAAACGTCTCCGACCCGTGCCCGCCCGTCTTGTGGCAGCGGATCTTCCGATCTTCCACGATGCGGTAGCCCGGGCAGAAAAACGAATCCTCCAGCGTGACCGCGCCCTCCTCCAGGCCGGCCGCCGCCGTGATGATCTTGAACGTTGAACCCGGCTCATACGTATCGTTGATGCAGGGATTGCGCCACATGCGGTTTAACTGATCCTGCCGGTTTCCGGTTCCCGTCTCCAGGCCGGGCAAAAGCGTAAACGGATCGTTTAAATCAAACTCCGGCGCGTTGACCATCGCCAGGATTTCCCCGTTTCGCGGATCCATGACGATGACGGAAACGTTTCCCGCCTTTTTTTCCTCCAGCGCCCGGTACGCGGCCTGCTCCGCGTACATCTGGATGTTCCGGTCGAGGCTCGTCACCAGATCCCGGCCCGGCATGGGTTCGATTCGCCCCTCGGCCGCATTTTCAATCTCCACGCCGGCGGCGTCCGTTAGCGTAAGGATTGTCCCGTCCGTCCCCTTCAGGTACTCCTCGTAGCGGACCTCCAGGCCGATGATTCCCTGATTGTCCCCGCCGGTAAAGCCCAGCACCCGCGACGCCAGGCTTCCGTACGGGTAATAGCGCCGGTAATCCTCGTCTACCTTAACACCGGCCAGGTTCAGCCGGCGGATCGCGTCGCCGGTCTCCTTTTCCACGTTCGTTTTGAGGATCTCGCGGGCCGAATACGTCTCTACCTTTTTCTGCACCGTCTCCTCCGGGAGATCCAGCATGCCGGCCAGCGCCCGGATGACCTCCTGCGGATCCTCGATCTGATTGTGCACGACGGACACCGTGCAGACCGCGCGGTTGCCGGCGAGCACCTCGCCGTTCCGATCCAGGATCCTCCCCCGCGCCGCCTTGATCGAGCGCTCCCGCTGGTGCAGCTCTTCTGCCATCCGGCTCAGCTCCTCTGCCCGTCCGATCATCAGATAGCCCAGCCGCCCCGTCAGCCCCGTCAGGCACAGGCAGAATGCGGCGCACAAAAATACGGTCCGTCCTCTGTGACGCGTCTGATTCCGGTTCATAGAACCCCCTCATCCGCTGTTGGTACAGTATATCGGAAATACGGCGGATTATTCCGCGCCTGTCTCCTGCGACCCGCTATCCGCCCGGGATTCTCTGCTACCCTGCGCCCCGGCATCCGCCTGAGACTCTTCCGCTCCCTGCTCCGTCCCGCCTTCCTGCGTTTCGGCCGCAGACGGCGGCGCGCCGCCGCCCATCGTATCCGGGTAATTGTAATCCTCCCCGCCGGAGTCAATAAATTCCTCGTCGTAAACCGCCCAGGTCTCTTCCGGCGTCCCGGCATCCCCGCCGTCCGCCTGCGTTTCACCGCCGTCCTGCGCGCCTTCTTCCGTTTCCTCCTGCTCCGGACTGATGATTCCTTCCTCCTGTCCGGCCAGCTCCTCACTAACCGGATCCAGGCCGTCCCCCTCCGGGAATACATTCATATAAGGAAGGATCTCCGCCATAATCTTGCCGAAAATCTCACTGGCAAAGCTCGAGTGCGCCTGCTCCTCGCCGGGCAGATGCGGCGTGTCCAGCACGACGTAGGTGACGACCTGCGGATCGTAGGCCGGCGCGAAACCGATAAAGGAAACCAGATAATTCTTCTCCTCCCGCGGCTGCTTCTGCGCCGTTCCCGTTTTGCCGCCGATCTCATAGCCGGGCACCGCGGCCGCGCCCGCCGTTCCGCCGTCCCCGGAAACCGTCTGGTACAGCGCGTCCCGGATGTAGGCGGAGGTACTCTCCGACACCGTCTCGCGCACCAGGCGGGGACTGATCTCCTCTACGACCGCCCCCTGATCATTTAAGATCTCGCGCACCACATGCGGCTCATAGTAGGAACCGCCGTTGATGACCGAACAAAACGCCGCCGCCATCTGCACCATCGTGCAGTTAAAGTTCTGGCCGAACGCGTTCGTCGCCAGCGAAGCCGCGTCCATTTTCTCCGGGCTGTACACAATGCCCTCCGCCTCGCCGGGCAGATCGATGCCGGTCCGGGAGCCGAAGCCGAAGATATGCTGATACTTGGTAAAAAGCTCCGATCCCTCCATCTGGGCAATCCGCATCATGACCACGTTGCACGATTTCATCAGGCCCTGCGTGACCGTCGTCGGCCCGTGCCCCAGACGGGCCACGCAGTGGATCGGCCAGCCGCCCACCTCCATCACGCCCGTGCACTCGAAGCTCTCGTTGCCCGAGATGACGCCTTCTTCCAGCGCGCCGGCCACCGTGAACGGTTTCTGCGGCGAACCCGGCTCATACGTGTCGCTGACGCAGAAATTGCGCCAGATCCCGTACCAGGCCTGCGCCTGCGCGTCCGCGTCCATGGCCGCCTGCTCCTCTTCTGTGTAATATCCGTCCAGATTGTAGGGGTCGTTCAGATCGTAGCGGGAGGAAGAATCCATGGCCAGGATCTCGCCCGTATTCGGATCCATGACAATCGCGGCCGCCACATTGCTCCCGATCCCCGCCTGCCATTCGTCCAGATATTTCTCGACCGTCTTCTGAATATTGACGTCGATCGTCAGCTCCAGCGTCTGGCCGTTGCGCGGCGGCTTGATCGTCCGCTCCAGGTTGGCGTCGCTGTTCAGATACCCGTATTCGCGGCCGTTGATGCCGTTCAGCGTGTCGTTATAATACTGCTCGACGCCGCCCGAGGCCAGGCCGTCCCGCAGCGTAAACCCGATCACATGGCAGGCCGTCTCATTATAGGGGTACATCCGCTTGTATTCTTCCTCGAACCAGACGCCGGCCACGCGCTGGTTGCCGCCCTCCTCCGTCGGCAGCGCGATAAATTCCGCGTTCTTTTCCTGCGCGTAGGTCTCAAAATTCTCTTTCTCCTCCGCCGGAAGCTGCCGGGCATAGATCACATACTGCGCGTCGCCGCGCTCCTCGATCAGTGAGCGCAGCTCTTCCTTATCATAGCCGAAGCAGGCGTTTAGGGCGTCCAGCGTCGCTTCCAGATAGTAATAATTTTCTTCCGTATCCAGGATCTGCTTCGGATCGAGGATCAGATTGTATACCTTCTCGCTGACCGCCAGATAGGTGCCGTTGCGGTCGGTAATGCTTCCGCGCCGGAACGGGATCGTCCGGCTCTCGTAATCCTGATGCCCCAGCACGATCTGATTATATTCTTCCCCGCGGTCCCTCACAATATTGTAGAGAACCATTACCAACGCAAACAAAGCCAGCATAATTACCAGGACGGTAATCGCCAGCTTTTCCTGCATATATCTGCGAAATTTCTGTTTGCCATCAGTGCTGCGGGATGTCCTCATACTGCCTTACATACTCACTTTCCGTCTTGTCATACAAAAGAATCTGATCCTTGTTGGCATAGACCATGCCAAGCTCCTCTGTCGCCACCTTGTAAACGTGCTCCAGATCGACGGAAGTCTCAATCCTGGTCTGCAGGGCGTCGTTCTCCGACTTCAGATTTTCCAGCTGAAGTTCCAGGCTCTCAATGTTGTGGATCCGCGTCGTGATCGAGGACTGAACCCGGAGGTAATTCATGCACAGAAACAGGGTCACGATCGCCGCCACCGTCAGGCAGAACACATAAGGGCCGTCCATATAGAGGGCCCGATCCCGGTTTCTTCTCGTCCTGCGGCTTCGCCGCTCCTGTTCCCGTACCTTTCTGACCGGCTCCGCCTGCTGCGGCGCCGGGCTGAGTTTTCTGACTGTATTACCGTCCACATACGATGAGGACGGCATCCCGGAATTCCGTTTCCTGGCTGCCATACTCCTCTACTCCTTCCCTCTCCTCTCGAACACTCTCAGCTTGGCGCTGGCCGCCCGGGGGTTTTCTGAGAGTTCCTTTTCCGACGGCAGGACGGGCTTTCGCGTGATCACGCGCCCTTTGCTCACTCTGCCGCACACGCACACGGGAAAATCCGGCGGACACGTGCACGGATTTTCACTGAGGCGGAACCGGGTCTTTACAATCCGGTCCTCCAGCGAATGAAACGTAATGATAGCCAGGCGGCCGCCCGGGGCCAGCCGGTCAATCATGCCGTCAATCGACGCCTCCAGCACCGAGAGCTCCTCGTTGAGCTCAATGCGCAGCGCCTGAAACGTCCGCTTGGCCGGATGGCCGCCCGTCGCCCGGATCCGGGCCGGGATCGACGCCCGGATGATCTCCGTCAGTTCCCCGGCCGTCTCAATCGGTTTCTCTTCCCTGGCGCGCACAATGTGCTTTGCAATATTTTTCGCGAAGCGATCCTCGCCGTAATCGCGGATGATGCGGTACAGCTCCGTCTCGCTGTAGGTATTCACAATCTCTTTTGCCGTTTTGTCTTTTCTCTGATCCATCCGCATGTCCAGAGGGGCGTCCGCATCCCGGTAGGTAAACCCGCGCGACGCCGTGTCCAGCTGATAGGAGGAAACGCCCAGATCCAGGCAGATGCCGTCCACCAGGCCGACTCCCAGCCCGTCGAGGACGGCGGGCATGTCCCGGTAATTGCTGCGGACAATGGTTACCCGATCGCCAAAGGGCGCAAGGCGTTCTGCGGCCGCCCGGATGGCGTCCGCATCCTGATCGATGCCGATCAGGCGGCCGCCCGCTCCCAGGCGCGCCAGCACGCCGGCGGCATGGCCGCCGCCTCCCAGCGTCCCGTCGACGTAAATCCCGTCCGGGCGGATCGCCAGGCCCTCCATGGTCTCCTCAAACAGTACGGATCTGTGTTCAAACGTCATATCCCAAGACCTTCCATATTCTCCGCAATCTCATCCATGTCATCATAGACGTTCTTCTCCGTCCAGGCGGCTTTGCTCCAGATCTCGATCCGGCTTCCGACGCCGACCAGGACCACTTCTTTCTCCAGGCCCGCGAACTCCCGCAGAACTGAAGGGAGCAGGATCCGGCCCTGGCGGTCCACCTCGCACGCCGAAGCGCCGGCCAGGAAAAAGCGGGAGAACTTTCTGGCATTGGGATTCGTCAGCGGCAGGGTGCGGAGCTTTTCTTCAAAGTTTTTCCACTCGGAATTGTCATACACAAAGAGACAGCCGTCCAGTCCTTTGGTAACCACAAATTCGTCGCCGAGCTGTTCTCTGAATTTCGAGGGGACGATCAGGCGCCCCTTCGCGTCGATTGTATGATTGTACTCTCCCATGAACATCGCAATCACCCGCTATCCGATGGAACCACTTCTGATCCATTAAGAACCATTTTACTCCACTTTGTACCACTTTCCACCACTGTAGTTCCATTTTAGTACAGACCCCGGGAAATAGCAAGGTATTTTTTCGCGATTCCGCCGCAGATTTTTTGCGATTCCGCCGCAGATTTTCCGATCAAAAAACGCCGCACAAAGATTTCTCTTCATGCGGCGTCCCTGCAGACGTCCCGTATCTTCTTGTTCCCCTCTTAATATCCGGCACGGACGTACCGGTCCAGCAGCCGGTCCAGCTCCACACTGCACTGATAAATTCTCCCGTAAGCCTCCTTGTTGTCGATACTGGCATTCAGCCGTTCCCTGGCCTGTTCAATCTCGTGAATCATGTTCTCTTTCTCGTTCGCCATATTCCTACTCTCCTTCATCTGTGCAATCATACTTGCCGTGTTGATTCCATTTTAATTCCTGATTCCCCAAAAATCAAACAAATTCGGCCGATCTTATTCGACAAAAAACGACCCGGGCCATACCCGTATCCTGAGTACGGCCCGGATCGATGTCATTTCGCCCGGGACTTTTCCGGCGCTTACTCTTTCTCCGCCTCGGCGGCTCTCGCCTCCACTTCCTTCTTCTGGACGTCGCCCGGCGCCTGCTCGTAGCGGCTGAACTCATAGGAGTACTCGCCGATGCCGCCCGTCATGGAGCGCAGATCCGTGTTGTAGCCGAACATCTCCGACATGGGGACGTCGGCGTCGATGATCTGTTTGCCGTGATGATCCGAATTCATGCCCAGCACGCGGCCTCTCCGGCGGTTCAGATCGCCCATGACGTCGCCGGTAAACTTATCCGGCACCGTAACCTTGACCGAGGCGATCGGCTCCAGGAGAACCGGGTTGGCCTCCATAAAGGCCTTCTTGAACGCCAGCGTCGCCGCCATCTTAAACGCCATCTCCGACGAATCGACCGGATGGTAGGATCCGTCTACCAGCGTCGCCTTCAGGCCGACCACCGGATATCCGGCCAGCGGTCCCTTCTGGACGCATTCCTGGATGCCCTTCTCGACCGCCGGGAAGTAGTTCTTGGGCACGGCGCCTCCGAACACCCGCTCCTCGAAGACATAGGGCGTCTCCAGATCGCCGGACGGCTCAAACTCCATCTTGACGTCGCCGTACTGGCCGTGTCCGCCGGACTGCTTCTTATATTTGCCCTGTGCCTCCACCTTCTTGCGCAGCGTCTCGCGGAACGCAAATTTCGGCTTGCTGAGCACAATCTCTACCTTATATCTCGCCTGCAGCTTGCTGACCACCACTTCCAGCTGCTGATCGCCGATGCCGTAAAGCAGCGACTGGCGGTTCTCCACGTCGCTGACCGTCCTGAGCGTCAGATCCTCTTCCATGATCTTGGCCAGCGCGCTGGATACCTTGTCCTCGTCTCCCTTGGTCTTCGCGGAATACGCCATGTAGGTGTAAGGCGTGGAGATCTTCGGCTTGTGGTAAACGATGGGGGCCGTGCGCACCGCGATCGTATCGCCGGTCTGGGTTACCGTCAGCTTGGCCACCGCGCCGATGTCCCCGGCCTTCAGCTCGGGAACCTCGATCACGTCCTTGCCGCGCATCACATAGATCTTCTGTACCTTCTCCTCCGCGTCCTTGTTGACATTGTAAATCACGCTGTCCGGCTTGAGCGTACCGGTACAGATCTTCATCAGAGAATATTTGCCGATGAACGGATCCACTACCGTCTTAAACACGCGCGCCGACAGGGACACGTCGTCGTTGTACTTCGCCGTGAAGCGCTCGCCCGTGGAAACGTCCACGCCCACGCACTCGAACTTGTCCGGCGACGGGAAATACTTGTCGATCGCCTGCAGCAGGTGGCTGAAGCCCTGGGCGTTGACGCCGGAACCCATCAGGACCGGAACGATGCTGCCGTCGATCACGTGCTCGCGCAGCGCCTTGGAAATCTCCTCCTGCGTGAACTCTTCGCCGGAGAAATAGCGCTCCATATATTCCTCGCTGGTCTCGGCCACGGCCTCGATCAGCGCGTCGCGGACGATTCCCAGGTTCTTCTGCGTGTACTCGGGAATGTCGCATTTCTCATAATCGCTCAGGTTTGTAAACCGGCGGCCTTCCATCTTGACCACGTTGACGAACCCGATAAACTTCTCGTTCTCGCGGATGGGAACCTGGAAGGGCGCAATCTTTCTTCCGAACTGCTTCTCCAGCTTCAGGATCAGCTCGCGGAAGCTCGCCTGGTCGTCGTCCATGTTCGTCACGAAAATCAGGCGCGGCAGATTATACTGCTCGCACAGCTCCCAGGCCTTCTCCGTGCCCACCTCGATGCCGGCCTTGCAGTTTACCACGATCACAGCGGCGTCCGCCACGCTGATGGCTTCCTCCACCTCGCCTACAAAATCAAAATAACCGGGAGTATCCAGAATATTTATCTTGAGAGGTCCCTCCTCTCCCTGATATTCCAGGGGAATCAGGGTCGTCGAAATCGAGAACTGCCTCTTGATCTCTTCCTTGTCGTAATCACTGATGGTCGTTCCCTCCGGAACCTTGCCCATCCTCTTGGTAATGCCTGTAACCAGCGCCAGGGCCTCTGCTACCGTCGTCTTTCCGGCGCCGCCGTGCCCCAGCAAAACCACATTACGGATCTGTTTCGTCCCATACACATTCATAAAGAATTCCTCCCGTAAATATTTTTTAGTCCATGTTGATATTTTACAAGAAAGGCGGGAAAATTTCAAGTCAAATAACAATTTTATACAAAATTAGTAAAACTTCTTGGGAAGAGCGGGCGGAATACCGCAAAAACTTTAACGCATAAAACCGTTACACTTTAACGCAGAAAACTATTGACAGGATTCCCCCCGTACCGTACAATAATCGATAGCAAACCGCGGCGCGGCTTTCGCCCGCCGCCGCGCGAAAAGAGAGGATTTTTCCAATGATTATTATTATGAAACCGAACGCCTCTGAGGAGGCGGTAAAGAAAGTTACAACCCTGATTGAACAGAAAGGGCTGACGCCCCACCTGTCACGGGGCGCGGAGGTAACCATCATCGGCGTCGTCGGCGACAAGACGCGCCTGGCCGGAAGCAACATCGAGATCTCCGACGGCGTGGACAAGGTCGTCGCCGTGACCGAGAGCTACAAGCTGGCCAACCGGAAGTTTCACCCGCAGCCGACCGAGATCCGTTTCCAGAACACGGTCATCGGCCCGTCCACGTTAACCGTTATGTCCGGCCCCTGCGCCATCGAGAGCCGCGAGCAGCTCCTGGAGACGGCGTTCGCCGTCAAGAAGGCCGGGGCGACCTTCCTGCGCGGCGGCGCCTACAAGCCGCGTACCTCCCCCTACTCCTTCCAGGGGCTGGAGACAGAGGGGCTTAAATATATGAAGGAAGCCCGCGAGGCCACGGGGCTCTCCGTCGTCTGCGAGGTCACGAGCGCCCGCGCCATCGAGGAAGCCGTCAAATACGTGGACATGCTGCAGATCGGCGCGCGCAACATGCAGAATTTTGAACTCCTGAAGGAGGCCGGGAAGACGAAGCTTCCCGTCCTCTTAAAGCGCGGCCTGGCCGCCACCATCGACGAGTGGCTGAATGCGGCTGAGTACGTGATGGCCAGCGGCAACGAGCAGATCATCCTCTGCGAGCGCGGCATCCGCACCTTCGAGACCTCCACCCGCAACACGCTGGATCTAAGCGCCATCCCCGTCCTGCGGGAGAAAACGCACCTTCCCGTCATCGTCGATCCCAGCCACGCCACCGGCGTGCGGGCCTACGTAGAGCCGCTGGCCCGGGCCGCCGTCGCCGCCGGCGCCGACGGCCTGATGATCGAAACGCACCCCTGCCCGGAGAAGGCGCTCTCCGACGGCCCGCAGTCCCTGACCTTTGATCAGTTTGAAGCGCTGATGTCGGATCTGAAGCCCTACGCGGCCCTGGCAGGAAGAACCTTTTAAGAGCGGCCGCTTCAGTCGGACGCCTTTTGCCGGATCGCAGTTCAGAAAAGGAGGATGGATTTCGATGACGACAGAACAAAGAGATCAAACAGGGGCTCCGGTACGGCCGGACGCCGCGCAGGGCGGCCCCGCGGACCGGACCTTCGGCTTCATCGGCCTGGGCCTCATCGGCGGTTCCATCGCCAGAGGCTTAAAGCGGGCCGATCCGTCCGTGCGGATCCTGGCCTACATGCGGACCCGCAGCCGCCTGGAAAAGGCGAAGCAGGACGGCATCGTCGACGAGATCCTGGACGGCGTAAATGAACGCCTGCGCCAGTGCGATATCATTTTTCTCTGCACCCCGGTGGAGTACAACGCCGGCTATCTCCGGCAGATCCGCCCCTTCCTGAAGCCGGGCGCTGTCGTGACGGACGTGGGGAGCACCAAGACAAACATCCATGAGAGCGTGGCCCAGCTTGACATGGAGGACTGCTTCGTGGGCGGCCACCCCATGGCCGGATCGGAAAAGACAGGCTACGAGCACTCCTCCGATCACCTCCTGGAAAACGCCTACTATATCATTACGCCGACCGGGAAAACGCCTGAAAGCCACACCCGCAGGCTGTTTGGCGTCGCGCAGGCCATCGGGGCCATCCCGTTTGTCATGGATTACCAGGAACACGACAGAAGCGTGGCGGCTATCAGCCACCTTCCGCACCTGATCGCCTCCAGCCTCGTCAATCTGGTGCATGACAGCGACGGCCGCGAGCAGACGATGAAACGGCTGGCCGCCGGGGGCTTCAAGGACCTGACCCGCATCGCCTCCTCCTCCCCCGTCATGTGGGAGCAGATCTGCATGACCAATGCGGAAAACATCATTCCCATGCTGCACGGCTACATTGAATCGCTGCAGTCTCTGGAGCAGTCGCTTCGCGAACGCGACAGCGCCGCCGTCAGCCGGCTGTTTGAGTCCTCCCGCGCGTACCGGGATTCCTTTGCCGAGACCGCCAAGGGATCCATCACGCCGGAGTATTCCTTTACCGCCGACGTCGTCGACGAGCCCGGCGCGCTGGCCATCATTTCCGCCATCCTGGCGGGAAAAGGCATCAGCATCAAGAACATCGGCATCAACCACAACCGGGAAAACGGCGAGGGCGCCCTGCTGATCAGCTTCTACGACAAGCCGTCCATGGACGCCGCCTGGGAGCGGCTGCGATCCTACAATTATACGCTGTTTGCCGGGTAACGCCAAACCGCCCGCGCGGATTTCCGGATGAAACCCGACGACAGATTTGCCGGCCGGAAAGCGGTTTCCAGACACCGCTTTCCGGCCCTGATCACTGAATGGAGATTATATCATGAAACTTTCCAGAACAAACGCGCTCCGGGGGGAGCTTTCCGTCCCCGGAGATAAATCCATTTCCCACCGCAGCGTCATGTTCGGCGCGCTGGCTGACGGGCTGACCGAGATCCGCGGATTTCTAAACGGAGCCGACTGCCTGGCCACCATCTCCTGCTTTTCCCGGATGGGAATCCGGATCGAGCAGAAAGAGGACGCCGTCCTCGTACACGGAAACGGCCTGCGCGGCCTGGCACAGCCGCAGGACATACTGGACTGCCAGAACAGCGGGACCTCGCTCCGCCTGATCTCCGGCATCCTGGCGGCGCAGCCCTTTGAATCGGTTCTGACCGGCGACGAATCCATCCGCCGCCGTCCCATGGGGCGCATCATCGATCCGCTGACCCTGATGGGCGCGCGCATGGAGAGCATTCCCGGAAACGGGTGCGCCCCGCTGCGGATCCACGGTTCCCGGCTTCACGGCATCCGCTACGTCTCGCCGGTCGCCTCCGCCCAGGTTAAATCCGCCATCCTGCTGGCCGGCCTTTACGCCGAGGGCGAAACGCGCGTGACCGAGCCGTACCTGTCGCGCAACCACACGGAGCTGATGCTCTCCGCCTTCGGCGCGGACGTCCAGTCGGAACATAACACCGCGATCATCCGGCCGGCCGCACGGCTCAAAGGCCAGAAGATCCAGGTGCCCGGCGACATTTCCTCCGCCGCCTTCTTCCTGGCAGCAGCCTCGATCCTCCCCGGATCCGAGATTCTGATTCACAACGTGGGCATCAATCCCACCCGCGACGGAATCCTGCAGATCTGCCGGCGCATGGGCGGCGACGTCTCGCTTTTAAATGAGCGCCAGAACGCCGGGGAACCGGTCGCCGATCTGCTCGTGCGCCCGGCCCCGCTGCACGGCACTGAAATCGGGGGAGCCGTGATCCCCACGCTCATCGACGAGCTCCCCGTCATCGCCGTCATGGCCTGCTTCGCCGAAGGCACCACCGTCATCCGCGACGCGGCGGAGCTCAAGGTCAAGGAATCCAACCGCATCGCTTCTGTCGTGCAGAACCTGAGCGCCATGGGCGCCGATATAACGGAAACCGACGACGGCATGATCATCCGCGGCGGCCAGCCGCTGCACGGCGCCGTCATCGAGAGCCACAGAGATCACCGCATCGCCATGGCCTTCGCCATCGCCGCGCTGGCCGCGGACGGCGAGACCGAGATCCCCGACGACGGCTGCGTCGCCATCTCCTATCCGGCCTTTTTTGCCGATCTGCAGAAGCTTTTCCGCTGACAGACGGCCGGATCTTTCAGCCGGATCCTTTCAACCCGATCCTTTCAGCCGAAACTTTTCAACCGGATCATTTTGGCCGGGGCTCCCTGAAATCCAGGGCGCCCCGGCCGTTTTTTGCAGAAATCCGGCGGGCCGCTATTCCTCCCCTGTCACGGAAATCTGGCACATCTTCATGGCCTCCAGCGCGTTGCGATGGCTCTCCGGCGTCACGCCCGCGCAGCACGACGCGTCTACCGTAACCTCCGTCCCCGGCAGCACCGTCCGGATCAGGATCGCGTTGGCCAGCACGCAGATATCCGTACAGAGCCCGGCCAGCTCGACCGATTCATAATTCCCGTCCCGGACATAAACCGCCAGATCCACCGATCCGAACGTCGATTTCTCAAACCGCTTTCCCGGGAAATCCGCCAGCTCCGGCACAATCTGCCAGCCCGCTGTTCCCCGCTGGCAATGGACGACCGGCAGCTTCTTCCCCTCCAGCGTCTCCAGATAATTCTCAAAATGCGTATCTTGTGTGAAAACAACCTCCTGATCCGCGGCCAGGTATTCCCCGATCCGCGCGCGCACCGCGGGCACAATCGCCTGCGCCTCCTTCGTTCCCAGCGAACCGTCCACAAAATCCTTCTGCATGTCTACCACTACCAGCAGCTTTTTCCGGTCCATCGTTCTGCCTCCTTCTCTGACTGCCTTTCTGCAAAAGCGGATCGCTCCGCTTTCACGTCTCCTCTCTTATTGTAAATTCTTTCCGCTTCCGATGCAAGAGGGTTTCCGGAGGCCGCAGAGCAAGCGCAGAAAAGTTTGCCTCGGACGCCGCGGGAAAATCCGTCGGGCCGCGCCATCCGCGCGCTTGACATTTGAGGAAAAAACAGGCATGATAAAGAAAAACAGCGCGGATGCCGGACATCCGCCCCTGAAACGGAGGAAGCACGATGGAACTTTTATTTCTGGAATATCCGCCCTGTAGCACCTGCAAAAAGGCAAAAAAATGGCTGACCGATCATCAGATCGCGTTTACCAGCCGCCATATCAAAGAAGAAAACCCGGACGCCAGCGAGCTGAAGGACTGGCACGCCCGAAGCGGCCTCCCGCTGAAGCGGTTTTTCAACACCAGCGGGCTGCTCTATAAAAGCCTGAATCTGAAGGAAAAGCTTGCAGAAATGAATGAAGAAGAACAGTTCCGGCTCCTGGCCACCGACGGAATGCTCGTCAAACGCCCGATCCTGGTCGGAGATACCTTTGTCCTGGTCGGATTCAAGGAGGCGGAATGGGAGCAGGCGCTGGCCGGCAAACACTGACCGGCCGGCCGCAGCCGGGCGTTTTACCAACACTGATCTACCGGCCGCAGCCGGGCGTTTTGCCCGGCTGCGATGCGTTTTCCCTCTCCGGAGCGCTGCCAATCTGGCAGATACCGTATTTTCTATAAGGTTACCTTTATCGTATTATCCTCACAGTCCGCGCAGGCCGGGCCCAGAATCATCCCATACCGGCCGCAGATCTTCTTTGCCTCTCTGTAAAGGCGCAGGATCTCCTGATCCGCCTCCGGAAAACGGTTCTCAAAGTCCGTGTGATCATACGGGCGAAACGGCGACAGCATCGGCGAAACGCCCTGACGGCACAGCCATTCCACTCCCTGCAAAAATGTTTCCGGAGATTCCAGCCCCACGATCAGCGCCGAGCGCACCTGTCCCGTGTTTCCCCATAACTGAACGGCTCTCTCGAACGCTTTCGCGTAGACCTCCAGGGAAATGCTCCCTTTTCCCGGCATCAGCTTCTCCGCAAGCGCCCGGTCAAAAAGCTCGATATTAAACGCAGCCTCCGTCACGCCGCAGTCTTTCAGCTGATTGAGGATATCCAGATCTTCCGGCGGCGTGGTCATAATATAAACCGGCTTGTTTACGGTCTGCCGGATATATCTTGCAATGTCCAGGACATAGGGAAAATCCCGGTTTGCGATTCCCGTTCCTCCGCCAATCAGAAAATGGCGCAGCTCCTTTCTGCCCCCGTATAAATCAATCGCCTCTTTCAAATCCTCAAACGCATGATACCCGTTCCCCTCTTCCACATCGCAGAACTTGCACCCTTTATTCAGATATTTAAAATAGCATCCTGAATGAAAATTAATCCGCAGGCGATCAAAATTCATGTAACAGATATCACTGTAGCTCGTCCCCCTGCGGGTCCGGCGATAGTAATCCGAATCCGCCGGAGCCACCTCCATGCGGCACAGCGGCCGGTCCAGGTAACACAGATACGTCTCCTTCTTGATCAGCCGCACCGAAAAGGGGCTTAGCGCCGTGAATCTGGCGTGATACGGGATATTGATCCGGATATGCCCGTAAATCGTGGCGTTCAGAGCATTAAATTCGGCTCTTCGCCTTTTTCTGGTGTTTCTTCTCTTTTCACCGGTGTTTCTGATATCTTCACCAGTTTATTTAGAAGAGCTTCTCTCTTTCCTGGTGTCTCCCCAAAGCTTCTCATTATCCTGGTGTCCACCAGATTTTTCTCGAGCTCTTCTCTTTTTTCTGGTG
>CALWLT010000024.1 GCA_944381615.1 uncultured Lachnospiraceae bacterium
GGCTCTGCTTTGGGTGATGGAATGGATTGTATAATGCGGAAAATACCTTGTAAATTTGCTGCATTCGTGCGATACCGTTTTCCATCAGAAGCAGTCATGGCAGTTAGGGTACAAATTGTACCCCACCATGCATTAAGTTCTGGATCGCGAGAACGCATTTTTTTAATGTATTGTTTAGGATCGGCACTATCCGTTAAGGCAGCCACGATATCTGTCACAGAAAAATACCATTCTTCCTGTTCTTCATTCCACGCGGTTCGAATTGCTTTGTTTTCAAATGATTGAATAGAATTATTTTCCTCTTTCATGCACGAATCACTCCCTTGTTAGTCTTGATTTTATAATAACAATTATTGTGTTATAAATCTATTTGTATTTCTTTGCAGATTTTTCTAGCATCGGCCGATTAAAATTAACGGATTTTACATTAGGACTTTGCTTATGCAATATTCTTAGTTATTAAACTCTGTAAATCCGATCCCCTCCAATCGTTTCCGTTATTCAGATGAAAGTTCTCTAACACCCCAACACAAAAGATAACGTGGCCGTGTACTAGCCACATAGCCTATCCTTCCTGCCTCATCAGTTGGGTTTAACCAATTTTCCCAATAGCCCGTTTTGCCGTGACCATTCGGCGTAGATAGCAGTAAAACTGCATCGTAGGTAACACCCTTAACTGCATGAATTGTTTCAATCCGTAATTGTGATTCTTCTTTTGCATTCGCTATATCAATTTTTTGCCTTGCGGTTTCTTTTGGCGATTTAATCGTTATATCAGAGAGTGTTTTTCCAACAGCCCGGAAATGGCGATTAATAATATTAATAATTTTACTTTTATTTTTCGAGTACCATGAGCTATAAGTAAGTTTGTCCATTTCCACCATTGAAGAGTCGGCGCAAAAATCGGCAAGAATATCTCTAAGTAATAATCTCCACAAAACAGAGTTGGAGCACACTTCTTCCGAGTAATAATAGTTATTGCTGTGTCCATGAAAACCCAACCATTTTTGGAGTTGTAATCCTAAAAGACTCAATGCACACTGCTGCACTCCAGGTTCATTTTGTTGCCACAATTGGATAGCGTTAATAATAGGATGTACTTTATAATCACCGGAAAAGCCGTTACTTAGTTCTTTTTTATAATTGTTGGACCTTACCAGAACAACAGCATTCTTTACGGGTATATTAAACTTACTGAGGATATTTGCAAATGCTGTAATTGTTTCTTTTTCATCCTTATACTCTAAATAGCAACAATCAGCACCGTCACATCTACCATCTAAGGAGCCTATAATAGGATAACTTATGCTGCCTAATTTCCGAGAAAGTTCAACAATTTTTTGCGTACTCCTGAAGTTTTCACTTAAACACATTCTCTTAAAATCAAATGCTCCTATATGCGTCTTAAATTGTTCCGGATAAGCATCCTTGAACGAATAAATGGCCTGGTGTAGATCTCCTATATAGTGGACGACTGAACCTGCGCGAATTAAAAAAGATAAGATTTTTAATTCACTTGCCGATAAGTCCTGACATTCATCGACTAAAACTACAGGAAATTTTTTAGCCACATAACCCTGGATAGCTTTATTGCATAGACATCTACAAGCAATTAAGTTCATGTCTTCAAAAGTGGCAAAACCATCATTTCAAAACTTATGTTTGCAATCTTTTGCTTGTTTCTCCAGATAATCAAATTTAAATAAATATTGAGCATCTTTTCGTTGCCGTATGTCTGCAATTTTTCGCTGACACGAGTCCTCGTTATATAAATCTATCAATTTTTTAGAAGATCCATTTTGCTCGACAAGCCATTCTTTGAGGCCAATACTATAGCTCAGTTGGTTGGCATAGATATACATTTTAGGAAAAGGAAATTCTAATTTGTAGTTTTCAAGCCACTGACTATTGTATGGTTTTGTGTCAGAGTCAATAACATGAAATGATTTGTCAGATTTGTCACTGTCAGTAGCATAAAATTTATATCCGAATCGTTGCGCGATATGTCCGTGAACAAAACTTGAAAATGTACCTATAAAATGATTAGACGGAAGCGTTCTACCATAAAAAGCGGTTACCCGATTTGCAATGGTCGCTGTTGCTTCATTCGTAAAAGTTAAAACAGCAATTCCAAATTGACCTGATCCCCATTTGCAAATCTCATAAGCGGCTTTAAGGCCTAATACCTCGGTTTTTCCGCTGCCAGCACAAGCTTCCAGATGAAAAAGACTGTCCCTAGAGAAAATGATCATAGACGTATTTTCTCAATCATACAACTCGTTTCTCGTTTTTTCAAGTTCAGATATTTCTGCGGTCGCCTGGACACAATTTCTTTACGGTCGCCTGGACGGTCGCCTGCGGAACAATTAGTGTTTAATTCTGTCTGGAAGTGTGTTATAATGTTTGCATCAAACATTTTGAAGAGGGGATTTGTGTGAAAAAGAACGAGCGGTGTCTTGCCATACTGGATATGCTGCAGAAGAAGCGGAGAGTGGACGTGACAGACCTGGCCGGACAGTTCGGAATTTCAGAGATGACGGTGCGGCGGGATCTGAATTTTCTGGCGCAGCAGTATAACATTACGAGGACGCACGGCGGGGCGATCATGGCGGAACAGCCGGTTGTGCGCATTATTTCCTTCGATGAGTCGCGCATTGCCCATAAGGAGGCCAAGGAAAAGATTGCCGCGCGGGCCGCGCAGCTGGTCCGCAACGGGCAGAGGATTTTCATTGACGCCGGCTCGACGACGCGGATTATGCTGAATTATCTGCCGGAGGATACGCGGGCGGTCGTTGTGACCAACCACCTGAAGACGGCGGAGCACGCCCTGCAGTTTGCCAGCCTGTCTGTGATTATGCTGGGCGGGGAGATGATTCAGAGAACCAACTGTTCGTCCGGTACGGTGGCGGAAGAGCAGATTGAAAAGTATCAGCTGGACATCGCGTTTCTGGGGGCGGCGGCCATCGGGACCGACGGCTGCCTCTATGACGGCTATTCGCCGGAGGCACGGTTTAAGCGGTCGATTTTTTCCGTCGCCAAGAAAATTTATATTCTGGCGGATTCGTCCAAGTTCAACACTTATGATCTGAACAGCTTTGCTTCTCTGTCACAGGTAACCGGCGTGATAACCGACTCGGGGATCGACGCGGAGGGGATCAATCTCCTGAAGAAGTACCATGTGGAGCTGATTGTTGCGCAATAGAGAAAAATGTTTTAATCAAACATCGGATACCCGGCAAAATGCCGGGTATTTTGCTTTTCAGGGGAGAATGGAGGAAAAACGAACGCAAAACGAACAATAGCATGTAAAAACAAACATAAATTCGTGTAAAATGCACAAAAAAGAGCGATCTTTTTTGGCGGAATCGGTATTGAAGTCCCAAAATGAATGTGCTAATATGTGCGTACAATCAAATAAGAGCTCAGCTGATTCGATTCTGTGTCAAATGATTTTGAAGAAGGAGGAGTACCAATTATGAAGAAATTACTTTCCGTAGTTTTAGCAGGCGCGATGGTTCTTTCCATGACCGCATGCTCCAGCTCTGAGCCGGCAGAGACCGAAGCTGAGACGGAAGCGGCGGCGGAGACCGAGGCTGTGGAAGAGTCTGTTGCAGAAGATGTGACGGAAGCGGTTGAGGAAGATGCGGAGGCCGCGGGCGGCGACTACACCATCGGCTTTTCTCCCTATACGCTGACGAATGAGTATTTCACGGCAGTGCTGGACGGCGTTCAGCAGGCCTGCGATGAGCTTGGCTGCGAGCTGCTTTACTTTGATCCGCAGAACGACCCGACGCAGCAGGCTTCTCAGATTGACGACATGATCGCCAGCGGCATCGACGCGCTGATTTACATCCCCTATGACTCCGCCGGAGCACATACGGTTCTTCAGACCTGCCAGGATGCGGGCGTGAAGGTTATCAACATTGATAACGTTGTAACCGAGGATGATTATGAGCTGGTAGACGGCATCATTGCTTCCGATAACACGCAGCTGGGCTATCTGTCCGGCCAGTGGGTTGCCGAGAATCATCCGGACGGCGCGAACATCCTGATTGCTCATCTGCAGACGGCTGAGTCCTGCGTAATCAACGTAGCGGGCTTCTGGCAGGGCATTGAGGAGAATGCGGAGAATCCCGACGCGTTCGTTGAGGTTCAGGTAGTAGAAGGCGGCGGCGATACGAACGTAACGTTTAACGTTGTATCCGACGCGCTTCAGGCACATGACGACATCGACGTGATCTACTGCATCAACGATACTTCCGCTCTCGGCGCCGTACAGGCAGTTGAGGAAGCAGGAAAGACCGGCGAGATCGATATCCTTGGCAAGGACGGCGCTCCGATTGGCAAGCATGCCATCAACGACGGCACCATGGTTCAGAGCTCTGCTCAGAGACCGACCTACATGGGATATCAGGGTGTTCAGAAGGCAGTGACGCTCTTAAATGGCGGCGAGATTGACTTCAACGAGGCGATTGAGTCCTACAGCATCACGGCTGACAACATCGCGGATTACGACCTGGATGCCTGGGATACGCTGGAATAATCCGGATCCCGTTTACAGAAGATAGCAGGGAACAGAAACAGAATTGGCTGACGTGTAAAAGGTTTTGATTACGTGGTTCGGCTCAAAATTTGATTTTGAGCCGGACCTTTTTACTGCCCGCAGGCGGGATCGGGCGGCAGAAACGGATTCAGAGCCGGCGCAGGTCGGCGGTTTTAGGAAAATGAGGTAGCAGAATATGGGCGAGACAAAGCTTCTGGAAATGAGTAATATTACAAAAGCCTTTGCTTCCAACGTGGTGCTGAACGGGGTAAATCTCTCCGTCGGCGAGGGGGAGGTCGTGGCGATTCTCGGCGAGAACGGAGCCGGGAAATCGACGCTGATCAAGATCCTGGGAGGAATTTACAAGGCGGATTCCGGCGAGATCCGGATCGACGGGGAGGTCAAGAATATCAGCTCCTCCGCCGTGGCCGGGGCAAACGGCATCCGGATCATCCATCAGGAGATTATCCTGGTTCCGGAGCGGACGATCGCGGCCAACGTGTTTCTCGGCCGTGAGCTGAGAACGGGCGGCCTGGTGGACGAGCGGAAGATGGAGCGGGAGACGCAGAAGGTCATTGATGACCTGCACCTGAACCTGCGGGCGGATCAGCTGGTCAGCGAGCTGTCGATCGGAATGCAGCAGCTGGTGGAGATTGTCAAGGCGATCTCGGCCGACGCCCGCATCGTCGTGATGGATGAGCCGACCTCTTCGCTCTCCGAGAGCGAGGTGCAGACGCTGTTTGGCATCATCCGCCTTCTGCAGGAGAAAAAAGTCGGGATTATCTATATTTCCCACCGTCTGGAGGAGCTGTTTGCCATTACCGACCGCATCGTTGTGCTGCGGGACGGCAAGATGGTAGGCGACGTAAAGACGAAGGAGGCGGATCGCGACGAGCTGATCCATCTGATGGTAGGGCGCGAGCTGAGCAGCTACTATACGAGAAATAAGCATGAGATCCGCGGCGTTTCGCTGGAGGTCAAGCATCTGAAACATGAGAAGTATTTTTCGGATGTGAGTTTCTACGCGCGCTACGGCGAGATCGTCGGATTTGCCGGCCTGGTCGGCGCGGGCCGGACGGAGCTGATGAAGACGATCTTCGGCGCTTTTCCCAAGGCGGGGGGCGAGGTTTTCCTGGACGGGGAGAAAATCAGTATCCGCCATCCGCAGGACGCCATCGACCGCGGCATCGTGTATGTGTCGGAAGATCGGCGCAGCGAGGGCCTGATCCTGAAAAATGATGTGCAGTTTAATATGGGCCTGGTCTGTCTGTCGGATTTCATCAAAGGGGTCGGCGTCAATCAGACGGCCTGGGACAAGATGGTAGAGGAATACCGGCAGAAATTCCACATCAAGATTACCTCGCCGCAGCAGCTGACGGGGAATTTAAGCGGCGGAAACCAGCAGAAGGTAGTTCTGAGCAAGTGGCTGGCCAAAAATCCCAAGGTTATCATTCTGGACGAGCCGACCAGAGGAATCGACGTGGGCGCCAAGGCGGAGATTTACGCCATCATCGACGATCTGGCGTCAAAGGGCGTGTCGATCATCATGATTTCTTCGGAACTGCCGGAGATTATCAATATGTGCAACCGGTGCTATGTCATGTGCGAGGGGAAAATAACCGGCGAGCTGAATGAGGAAGAGTTTACGCAGGAAGCAATGATGACATACGCGACGAGGCGGGAAGAGGAAAAGTAAGAGTTCAGGAGGAATGGAAAAATGGAAAACACAAAAACCGTCCGCGTTCCGGGAAAGGCCGGGGCCTATTTTAAAAGAAACATCGGTATCATTGTGGGTCTGATTATTCTGGTGGCGATCGTGGCGATCTCCGAGCCGAAGTTTCTGACCCCGTCGAATATTCTGAATCTGCTGCGTTCCAACGCGGTAAATGCGATTATCTGCTGCGGCATGCTGCTGGCGATCCTGATGGGCGAGATTGATATTTCAGTTGGTTCCACCGTCGGTTTAAGCGGCGTCATCGGGGCGTTCCTGATTGCCAATATGGGCGCGCCGGTCTGGGTAACCGTTATTGCCTGCCTGGCTGTGGGCGCCGCCGTAGGCGCCGTCAATGGCGTGGCGATCTCCTACCTGAAGGTTCCGGCCTTTGTGGCGACGCTGGCGACGCAGTGTATCGGCCGCGGCCTGACGGAGATTATTTCCGGCGGCGTGACGATCCGAATCCGCAACGACGCGTACACGGCGCTTGGCAATACCAGCTTTAACGGCGTTTCCATCATCGTCGTCTACGCGGCTCTGGTGCTGATTTTTACCTGGGTTCTGCTGAATAAAACGCGCTTTGGCTACTATATTTACGCGCTGGGCGGCAACAAGACGGCGGCGGAGTATTCGGGCGTAAATGTAAAAAAATATAACATGCTTCCCTACGTCCTGATCGGTATTTTCTGCGGACTGGGCGGCCTGATCTGGTCGGCCCGCCTCGGATCGG
The DNA here is from genome assembly GCA_944381615.1 of uncultured Lachnospiraceae bacterium. Taxonomy (GTDB): domain Bacteria; phylum Bacillota; class Clostridia; order Lachnospirales; family Lachnospiraceae; genus Otoolea. The sequence continues at coordinate 6,988 of CALWLT010000024.1, forward strand.
CGGCCGCGACGCTGGGCGAGGGCTTTGAGATGGATGCCATCGCGGCTGTCGTCATCGGCGGAACGAGCATGTCCGGCGGCGTCGGAACGGTAGGCGGTACCTTTATCGGTATCCTGATCATCGGCGTGATTACGAACGGCCTGAACCTGATGGGAATCAACTCCTTCTGGCAGAACGTATTTAAAGGAATCATCATTCTCGTCGCCGTCATCATCGACGTGCTGAGAAAGGGCCGTTCCAAACAGTAATCGAAAAAACGGGAAACGAGGTGTCTTATGGCATTTGCAGGACTGGATGTGGGAACCAGCAAGAGCAAAATGCTGGTATTTGATCGGGACGGAAACGTATTGTGCGAGGCGTCGAGAAGCTATGAGGAGACGGGGACCGGCGGACACCGGGAGCTTAACCCGGCCTGCGTGCTGGAGAAGGTAAAAGAGGTCTTACGCGAAATCGGGACCCGCTGCCCGGAGCCCATCGAGGCCATGGCCGTTACCAGCCTGGGCGAGTCGGTGGTGTGTCTGGACGAGGCGGATCGGCCGCTGGCCAATTCCATGCTGACGGGCGATTCCCGGGGAATCCCCGAGACGGAGGAGATCATCGGGAAAATCGGGGCGCAGCGGATCTTTGAGATTACCGGACTGCCGCCCAACGAACTCTACGGCCTGCCCAAGTTTATGTGGCTGAACCGCCACACGGACGCCATCCGCAGGGCGAAGGCCATTCTGTTTTACGAGGATTTTATCGGCTATTTCCTGACGGGCGAGCGGAAGGTCAGCTATTCTTCGGCGGCCCGCAGCATGGCCTTTGATATCCGCAAAAAGGAGTGGTCGAGAGAGCTTCTGGATCTGGCGGGCGTTTCGCCGGAACAGATGTCGGAGCCGGTCGCGCCCTGTACGGTCATCGGCACAATCCGGCCCAAGCTGGCAGAGGAGCTTCATCTGAATCCGGAGCTGAAGCTGGTGGTAGGCGGGCATGACCAGAGCTGCGCGGCGCTGGGAAGCGGCCTGACGGGGCCGGGGATCGGCGAGTGCGGGATGGGCACCTGCGAATTTATGTTTGTGATGCTGCCTGAACCGCAGATGACGCCGTACATGATTGAAAATGATTTTACCTGCATTCCTTATATTATTCCGGACACGTATCTGTCCAGCCTGGAGATCACGACCTGCGGGGCCCTGAAAAACTGGGCGCGGGATACGATTCTGGACGGCGTGCGCCGAAGCTGCGAGGAGCGGGGACAGAATTTTTACGAGTGTATGGACCGCGCGGCGGCGCAGGTGCGCACGGACGTGCTGGTTCTGCCGCAGTTCGGCTCCTCGGGCAATCCGCATCTTTCCATGGACGCCCGGGGAACGATCACGGGCCTGACGATCCACACGGCTCCGGAAGAAATTTACCGGGCGATCCTGGAGGGGATGGCGTTTCAGATGTATCTGGCCTACGAGCGGCTCGAGAAGCTGGGAACCAGTCTCCATACCATCGCCATGACGGGAGGCGGCGCGGCGTCGGAGCTGACGCTCCAGATCCGGGCGGATGTATTCGGCCGGAAGGTTGTTTCGCTGGAGAGCGACGAGTCGGGAGCCATGGGCTGTATGCTGATGGCCGCGACGGCGGTCGGCGCGTTTGCATCGCTTCACGAGGCGATCCGGCATGTGGTCAGGGTAAAAAAGGAGTATGTTCCGGATCCGGACATGCACCGCTATTATATGGAGAAATTCCAGAAGTACAAGGCGCTTTATGAGGCCATGCATCTGTTTCAATAATTGTGCGACATGAAAAGGAGGAGTCAAAATGAAACTGGTAAACGGATTTGATCTGATGGAATATGCGAAAAAATATCACTATGTGTTGCCGGCGTTTAACACGACCAACCTGGAGATGACCTACGCGATCGCCAGGGGCCTGATGGAGGCCAATCTGCCGGGCTATATTCAGATTTCTTCCAATAACCTGCGCCTTTCCAATCCGCGGATTATCGCGCTGATTGCCGAGGACGCGGTAAAGCGTTCGGAGACGCCCATCGGGCTGCATCTGGATCACGGAAAATCCTTTGAGGATGTCAAGGCGTGCGTGGATGCGGGATTTACTTCCATCATGATTGACGCCTCTCATCTGCCGTTTGAGGAGAACGTAAGAGAGTGCCGCCGCGCCGCGGAATACTGCCATTTCTACGGGCTGCCGGTCGAGGCGGAGCTGGGCGCGCTTCAGGGCAAGGAAGAGGACGTGGTCAACGAGGCGGAGTGCAAGACGGATCCGGATATGGTCGCCGATTTTGTGGAGCGCACGGGCTGCGATACGCTGGCGGTTTCTGTGGGCAACGTGCACGGCCTGTGCCTGAATCCGAAGATTGACATCCCGCTGCTGGCCCGGATCAATGAGGTTTCCCGCGTTCCGCTGGTGCTGCACGGCGGTTCCGGGATTCCCAAGGAAGTCATCTGGGAGGCGAAAAAATACGGCCTGATCAAGATCAATTACGGTTCGGATCTGCGCAAGGAGTTTATCCGTACCTTCGGCGAAGCCTACGAGAAGAATCACAACGAGCACGATGTGATCCATCTGAGCATCGAGGCGGTGGACAATGTGTGCAGCAAGGCAAAAGAACTGGTTACCATGATCAACGAAAACTAAAAAAGCGGATGGCGCTATGGAAGAGTTATTTTTAGGCATCGATTTGGGAACATCGGCCATGAAACTGGTGCTGATGGACAGAAAAAAAACAATACGGGCGCAGATCACGGAGGAGTATGAGGCGGCGCAGCCGCGGTGCGGCTGGAGCGAAATTGATCCCGAGCTCTGGTACGAGTGCATGGAGCGGGGACTGGGGCGGATTCTGGAACACGGCGCCGGCCGGCAGATCCGGGCAATCGGCGTGACCGGGCAGATGCATACGCTCATTGTGCTGGGAGAGGACGAAAAACCGGTCCGCCCGGCGATGATGTGGAATGACATCCGCACGCGGGATCTGATCCCGGAGCTGAAACAGAAGATGGCGGAATTTCCCGAGGGAGCGTATCTTTCCAAAACCGTATCTACGGGGAGTCCGGCCGCCAATCTGTACTGGCTGAAAAAAAACGAGCCGGAGCATTTTGCCGCGATCCGCAAATTCCTGATCGGGCCGGACTATCTGGTGTTCCGGCTGACGGGCCGGGCGGGGACGGATTACTGCGAGGCGTCCACGTCCTGCCTTTATGAGATTTGCGGCCGGCGCTGGTCGGAGCCGATGAGAAAGCTTCTGGGGCTTCCCCGGGAGGCGTATCCGCCTGTGCAGGGAAGCGCGCTGGCGGCGGGGACGATCCGGAAAGAGCTGGCAGAGAAATTTGCCATCCCGGCCGGCACGCCAGTCCTCACGGGAACGGGGGATAACCCGGCGACGGCAATCTCGACCGGCTGTATGGGGCGCGGCTATCCGGTCATTTCCCTGGGGACCTCCGGTGTGTTTATGATGCCGGTAGAAAAGCCGGGGGACGAGGCGAGAGGGAAAACGATCCTCTTTTCCTTTGACGACCGGGCGTATTTTTACCTGGTGCAGGGGGCGGTCCAGTCCAACGGAAGCACGCTGGAATGGTGGGTCCGCTCCATCCTGGAGACGGATGATTTTTCAGTGGTGGATCAGACGGTAGATCCGAAGACGGCGTGGAAGGGGAGCGTGTTATTTTACCCGCATCTGGTCGGCGACAAGACGCTTTATGCGGATCCGAACCTGCGCGGCGGCTTTTTCGGGCTCAGCACGGAGACGGATCGGGCCGGGATGCTCTACGCCGTGATCGAGGGGCTGTGCTTCAGCTTCCGCGAGCTGGCGGAGAAGATGAAGCTTCCGCTGGAGAAGTTTGGTAGCGTCAAGGTGGTCGGCGGCGGCGCGAAGAGTCGCGTTTGGATGCAGACCATGGCGAATGTGCTGAATATCCGTATTGAGCAGATGGACGGGATGATCGGGCCGGCCTGCGGGATCGCGCTGCTGGCGGCCTGCCGCTGCGGGGGGATGGATTCCCCGGAGCAGATGGCCGAGGGGCTGGTCCGGACGCGGGCGGTTTTTGAACCGGATCCGGATGCGGCGGCAGCCTGCGAAGAAAAGTACAGGAAATACCTGCGGATTCATGAGGGCCTGGCCTATATCATGGACGGGATCCGGCCCGGGCAGCCGGAGGCTGAAAGCGGCCGGTAAGGAAAAATGGCCGGTAAGGAAAAGCGGCCGGCCAGAAAACAGCCGGGAAAGGAAACGGCCGGTCAGAAGGCGGGAAGGCAAACGGATCCGGCAGGAGAAAAGGAGTGCGCAGGAGGCGGAAAAACGGATTCGCCTGCCTGCGCATTTTTCAGGAAACGGGAAAACGTTTCAGGAAAGGGAAAATCGATGGAACAGTATTATCTGGCGGTGGACTTCGGCGCTTCCGGCGGAAGGCACATCGCAGCGAAACGGGAGGGAGATCGCCTCGTTTTTCAGGAGGTGTACCGTTTCCCGAACGGCCCCGTGCAGAAAGGCGGCCGCCTGTGTTGGGACCTGGAATATCTGGAAGAACAGCTGATAGAGGGAATGCGCCGCTGCGGGGAGCGGGGGATCGTGCCGGCCGCCATGGGCATCGACACCTGGGGGCTGGATTACGTGCTGCTGGACCGGGAGGGAAGGCGGCTGGGGCCGGCAGTCAGTCATCGGGATCCCCGGACGAAAGGGATTTATGAGGAGATTTTTGCGGACTGTCCGCGGGAGGAACTCTACCAGAGAACCGGGATCCAGATGGCGGAGTTTAATACGCTCTGTCAGCTGGCGGCGCAGAAACGGGATCAGCCGGAGCTTCTTGAGAGAGCGGCGCTGTTTCTGATGATCCCGGATTATCTGAATTACCGGCTGACGGGCGTGGCGGCGCAGGAATACACGAACGCCGCGACTACGCAGCTTCTGCGCGCCGGGGGCCGGCAGTGGGATGAAGAGCTTCTGGATCGGCTGGGCATCCCGCGCGGGATGTTTCTTTTGCCCTCGCTGCCGGGCCGCGTGCTGGGAACGCTGCGCCCGGAGGTGGCAAAAAGGGCCGGGTTCTGCTGCCGGGTAATCCTGCCGCCGACGCATGATACGGCGGCGGCGTTTCTGGCGCTGCCGCCGGAGGGCGCGGGGGAACCGGCTATCAGCTCCGGGACCTGGTCGCTGATGGGAATGGAAACGGAATTTCTGTACCGGAGCCGGGAGGCGCTGGACGGGAATTTTACCAACGAGGGCGGCTACGGGGGCGTCAATCTGCTGTTAAAAAACAGCATGGGGCTGTGGATGATTCAGCAAATCCGCGCGGAGCTGGGTGAGAAGCGCTCTTACGGAGAGCTCTGCGCGATGGCAGAGCGGGAGCGGATTGCTTCTCTGGCAGACTGCCAGAGCGCGGAATTTATGGCGCCGGAGAGCATGAGCCGCGCCGTGCAGGATTTCTGCCGCCGGACCGGGCAGGAGGTTCCGCAGACGGCGGGAGAGCTTCTGCGGGTCGTGTACCGCAGCCTGGCGGCTTCGTATGCCGCGACGCTTTCCGGGCTGGAGGCGCTCTGCGGGCGTTCGTTTAAACGGCTGACGATCATCGGCGGCGGTTCCCGCGCGGAGTATCTGAACCGGCTGACGGCGCAGGCCGCCGGAATTTTGGTTGTGACCGGCCCGGACGAGGCGACGGCGGCCGGCAACCTGGCCGCGCAGATGCTGGCGGACGGAGTATTTACGGATGTGCGGGAGGCCAGGCAGTGTGTGGCGGCCTCCTTTACGGCCCGGCGTTTTGAGCCGGATAAAGAGGAGTAGAGAAAGGAGCAGGATATGAGGGTACTGGAAAGCAGGACGGCCAGGGGGCTGATCCGGATGGCGACGGACGGATGGCTGCAGGGGTGGCACGAATGCCACGGAGGAAATATCAGCGTCCGTCTCACGGAAGAGGAAGGAAAGGAAGTCCGCGGGGATCTGAGAACGGACGGGGCATGGGTGCCGCTGCCGGACGCCCTGCCGGGGATTGGCGGCGATTTCTTTCTGGTAACGGGAAGCGGAAAATTTATGCGCAATACGGAGCCGGATCCGGAGGATTCGCTCGGCATGATCGAGCTGAACGGGGCGGGGAGCGCGTACCGCATCGTCTGGGGCCTTGCGGGCGGCGGCCGGCCGACGAGCGAGCTGCCGGCGCACCTGATGAATCAGGAGGTTAAAAAGAGGGTCAGCGGCGGCCGGATCCGGGTAGTATATCACGCGCATCCCGCCAATCTCATCGCGCTTTCTTTTGTGCTCCCGCTGAAGGACGAGGTCTTTACCAGGGAGCTGTGGGAGATGGAGCCGGAGTGCGCGATGACATTTCCGGCCGGGATGGGGGTTATCCCGTGGATGGTGCCGGGAACGCCGGAAATTGCCCGCCTGACCTGCCGTATGATGGAGGAGTACGATGTGGTGCTCTGGGCGCAGCACGGGATTTTTGCGGCCGGCGACACGTTTGACAATACCTTCGGCCTGGTGCACACGGTAGAGAAGGCGGCGGAAATGTTGATCAAGGTTCTGGCGGCCGGCGGGAAACGCCAGGTTCCTTCCGTGCAGGATTTCCGGGACATGGCCGAAGTATTTCATCTGGATCTTCCGGAAAAGTTCCTGTATAATAAGGGATAAAACGGCGCGGGAGTCCGGAGGACGGACCGAGCGCGCGGTATCGCGCAGGGAGGACACGGAGATGAAAAAGACGAAAGCAGGAACGGCCGGCGGGGCAGCCGCCGGAGTCCTGAGAGGGAGAAAGGGCAGATTTCTGATTTTAAACGGTCTGCTGACCGCGTTTTTTTCACTGGTCATGCTGTTCGGGGAAAGCTTTTCCGCATACAATAACTGGGAGTATGTTCTGGCGTACCCGATCTTCAGCACGCTTTCTTTTTTCTGCTACTGGGGCTTTTTCTTTTTTATCTCCTGGCATCTGGCCAGGCCGTTTCTGGAACCGGCACCGGGGCGGGCGCGTCCGGAAAACCGCGTTTTTGAAAGAAAAGGAGACGCTGTGCCGCGGCGCGTTTTTTTCCTGTTCTGGGGCTTCCTTCTGCTCTGCTGGCTTCCGTATCTGATTGGCTTTTTCCCGGGCATCGCGAACACCGACGTCCCGGATCAGCTGGCGCAGTCATTTAATATGAAAAACGGGACGTATGAATGGATTGATCAGCCGCTTTCGGAGGAAGTGCTGATCAACGGCCATCATCCGGTGTTTAATACCTGGATCCAGGGCCTGTTTCTGCGGATTGGCATCGCGCTCGGCAGCCAGAATGTGGGCGTATTTCTGCATGCGCTCTGGATTGCGCTGTTTACGACGGGCGTCTTCGCCTGGTCGCTGTACGATATGCGAAGGCAGTCCGTTCCGCTGCGCTGGTGCGCGGCGCTGGCGCTGATTTTCGGGCTGATTCCCTGCTTCCCTCTCTATGGAATCAATCTGGTCAAAAATTCGACGTACTCGGCCTGGCTGTACCTGTGGCTGATTTTGCTGATCCGGCTCGCGCGGGAGGGAGAGGCGGCGCTGCGAAACCGGCGTTTTCTGTTTCTGTTTTCTCTCTGTATGCTGATGCAGATGTTAAATGTAAAGCATGGCATTCACGTCGTCGTGCTGACGGTGCTGTTCCTGCTCTTTGTATACCGGTCCGGGTGGAAACGGCTGCTGGCGGCGACGGCGGTGCCGGTTTTTCTGGTGGCGGTCGTGCTGGAGGGAATGATCATGCCGGCGCTGCGCATTTCGCCGGGGAGCGACCGGGAATTTTACGGGTTTATGTATCAGCAGACGGCTCGCTATGTGCGCGATTATCCGCAGGACGTAACGCCTGAGGAGCGGGAGGCGATCGACGGCGTGCTGGAATATGACCGGCTGGCAGCGCTCTATAATCCGATTACTTCTGACTATATTAAATTCGAGGCGTACCGGCCGGAGCAGACGAAGGAGGATCGCGCCGCGTATTTTAAGGCGTGGCTGAGCCAGTTTCGGAAGCATCCGGGCGTATATCTGGAGGCGACCATCAACGGCTGCTTCGGATTTTTCTATCCCATGCAGGCAGAATGGTACGATTATCTGGATTTCAGCTCGGCGATCGAGCTCTGGGGCGACGGATTTTTCCAGATTTATCATCCGCCCGCGCTGGAACCGCTGCGAAAGACGCTGACCCGGGTGGAGAGCGACGCCAAAGTGCTGCCGATCGTCGAATTTCTGTTCCGTCACGGGACGTACGTCTGGGTTGTGCTCTGGTGCGCCTGCGTGCTGATCGCCGGAAAGAGGTATCGCGCGCTGGGCGCGCTGATCCCGTTGCTGTGTACGATTCTGGTCTGCGTGATCTCGCCTTATAACTCGAATACGCGCTATCTGCTGCCGGTCATTTACGGCGCGGGACTGTGCGTCCTGCTGGTAAAAGCGGAGATGGAGGGAGGAGATAAGCCGAAGGCAGAGTTGGAAAATGCGGGCGGAGCGGAGACGGAAAAAGCGGGTTCTTCCCTTGTTTAATCCCGGAAATTATGCTATTCTTAGAAATGGTTAAGATTGATTATATGAGCTAGACAGGTTTGAGGGGATATATGGGAACAGAGAACGCTTTGGGATTTGAGCCCGCCGTGGTGCAGAAGGCTTCAGAGGAGATTGTCAGCCAGATTCAGAATTCGATTCTGTCAGGGAAACTAAAACCGGGGGATGCGCTGCCGCCGGAGCGGGAGCTGATCAGGATGTTTGCGAGAAGCCGGCCGACGGTCCGGGAGGCGCTGCGCGTTCTGGAGATGAAGGGGCTGATTTCCATCACGGGCGGGGGCGGCACGGTGGTCTGCCGTCCGGAGACGTCCCAGCTGGAAGAGAATCTGCAGATCATGCTGGCGATGCACGACATCACGCCGGACGAGGTCAGCGAATTCCGGAATTCGCTGGAGATGGCGACCATTCAGTACGCGGTCAAACGGCGCACGAAGGAGCACATCGATCAGATGGAGCAGCTGATTCAGCGGGAGCGGGCGTCCCTGGAGGACATCGAGCTTTTTACTTCCCTGGATCGGGATTTCCATGAGCTGATCGCGAAGGCGGCCGGGAACGGGATTTTCGTCATTCTTCTGCAGGCGCTGCGGCCGTCGATCGAGAAGATTATCGCACAGTCGATCCGGCGTATGGGGCCGGAGAAATATAAAAAGGAGCAGGAGATCCTGATCCGCTGTCACAGTGAGATTGCGCGCCTGATCGGCGAGCAGTCGGAGGAGGAGGCGCTCCGGTGTATGCGGGAGCATATCCGGCAGTTTGAGAGGATTACCAGAGTCCCGGAAGCGCAGGCTGCGTCTGCCGAAGCATAACCTGCATGTGTTATTAAAAAGAAACGATTGGATCAGAAAGACAGTACGGTGTTGAGCCGGCTGTCTTTTTTTTATGAAACCGGAACACCTGCTTTCTGCCGCGCAGACTGATTTCGCGGGAGGAACAGGCGTGTGCCGGCCGGATTCGGGAACGAGTTTTGTAAAAACTGCACAATCAGGATGGTAATATTTACACAAATCAGAAGAAAGAGCACAAAAACACTTGCAAAGAATGAATCTATAATATATAACTTATATAGATAGGTTAGACAGCAAAACTGGATAAGGAGGTCAGAAGGAATATGATTATTGACGCTGATGTGCATCTTTCGCCGCTGACAGAATATGAGACAAACATGAATCTGGAAAAGCTGCTGGCCGCCATGGAGGAATCCGGGGTGGACAAGGCGCTGTGCTGGGCGCACCGGCCCTATGTGCGCGACCGGCTTTCCGAGGTGCAGAAGTATCTGTATGAGTCCATGAAGCGTTTTCCCGACCGGATTCTCGGCTTTGGATGGATCGATCCCCGGCTGGGGATGCAGGCGGCCCGGGACGAGCTGCACCGCTGCCTCTATGAGTACGGGTTTTACGGGATCAAATTCAACGGATCGCAGAACGAGCATTTAAACGACGATCCCGATCTGGTGCTGCCGCTGGTGGAGGAGATTGCCCGCTGCGGTTCGGTCCTGGCGCTGCACACCGGAGCCGACGCCTGCGAGAATACGCATCCGCTGCGGGTCAGGAATCTTGCAAAGCGGTATCCGGAACTCCGGATCCTCATGGTGCATATGGGAGGTGCTTCTTCCTCTGATCTGAGCCTTTCGGCGATCGAGGTGGCAAAGGAGTGCAAAAATGTGACGATCATCGGCAGCGAGATCGGGACCCGCGCGCTGTTAAAGGCAATCCGGGAGCTGGGCGCGGATCGGGTCTGCTTCGGCAGCGATACGCCGTTTGGCGTGATGCGGGCGGAAGTGGGGAAATACCAGGGGATGCTGAAAGGCGTCGCCACCGAGGAAGAGAAGGAACTGATTTTCAGCGGCAACATCCGGCGGGTGCTGGGAGTGTAGCAGCTGTATTGCAGGGAGAAAGGAGAGCGTATGAAAAAAAGGATCGTTTTTATGGGGCTGGTTCTGACGGCGGCCGTTTCGCTTGGCGCCTGCAGTAAGACGCAGTCTGCGCCGGAGGCGGAGAGCGGCGCGGCGGGAGGGCAGGAGGCGGAAGCGCCGGCCGAACCGCAGGAAGAAATCGTAATCAAATTCGGACACAATTATTCGGTCGATCATCCGGCGGAGATCGTGGGCCAGTGGATGAAGGAGCAGCTGGCGGAGCGATCCGGCGGGCGCATCGTTCTGGAGACGTATCCGGCCGGGCAGCTGGGAACCTCCAACGAGCTGATGAACAGCGTGATGAACGGGACGATCGAGAGCTGCGTGACCTCCACGTTCGGGACGGTGGAGAAAAATATTTATACGGTTGAACTGCCGTATCTGTTCGAGGATTTCGATCACGTGCGGGCCTTTATGGACAGCCCGGAATCCGAGGAGCTGCTCTCGCTGCTGGATGAGCAGGGCGTGCATGCCAATGCCTGGTGGCCTGTGGGCTGGCGCAACATCGGCAATATCCGGCGCGAGGTAAAGACGCCGGAGGATCTGAACGGCCTTCTGATCCGGGCGTTCGACAACGAGATCCTGATCGACACGCTGCAGGCGCTGGGCGCCAACTCTACGGTCATGAACGTCAGCGAGGTGTACGTGGGCCTGCAGACGGGCGCGCTGGACGGCGAGGAAAATCCGTTCTTAAACACGTATACGATGAGCTTCTTTGAGATTGAAAAGTATAAGACGGAGAGCCGTCATATGATGAACTTTGACGTGATGGCGTTTAATCAGGGTTTCTGGGATTCTCTTTCGGCAGAGGATCAGGCGCTGATCGACGAGGTGTCGGCGGAGGCGTCTGCCATGTATACGGATCTGGTAGAGGAGTCGGAACAGACGTACCGCGATCTGCTGGAAGAAAACGGCGTTCAGATCACGCCCATCGAAGACTATACTCCGTGGGTGGAAAGGGTGCAGCCGGTCTACGACAAATGGAATCAGCAGTTGGATCCGGAACTGATCGAAACGGTTCGTCAGATGGGCTGGAGCGAGAGCTGAGACCGGATTTGGGGGTGTGTCTATGAAGCTGTTGACAAAGATCAGCGACGGGCTGAACCGGGTTACGCAGATCCTGGGAGCGGCGTTCCTTATCGGAATGACGGTTCTGATCATCGTGAACGCCGCGCTGCGCTACGTATTTAATATCAGCATCATCTGGGCGTACGATGTGCTGCGGGTGCTCATGGTCGGGCTGGTGTTTTTCTGCACCTGCATGGTGTATTACCAGAAGGAGCACATCCGTTTCGTCATTATTTATGATAAGTACGGGCCTGCGTTTCGCAAAGCGTTTAATGTGTTCGTCTATCTGGCCGGCATCCTGCTCTTTGGAGTCCTGGGGGTCACGGGCCTTCAGCTGAGCGTAAGCCTCTGGAACACGAAGCTGGCTTCCTCCGGAATTTCCAACTTCTGGCTGTATATTTTCTTTTCCCTGAGTATGTTTGTGCTGATCATTCACGGGATCCGCTTTATCGCGGAAGAGCTGGAAAGGAGGTAGGGCCGGGTGGAAGGAACGCTGTTTCTCTTAATTGCGGTTTTTGTCATCCTGTCGGCGATGGGGATGCCGCTTGCGATCTCGCTGGGCTTTTCGGCGCTGGCGTCCCTGTTTCTCACGACGGATACACTGCTGACCGTGGTGGCGCAGAAGGTACAGCTGGGGGCGGATTCCTATCTGATGATGGCGGTGCCGCTGTTTATTCTGGCGGCCAGCATTATGAATTACGCCGGCGTAACGGATCGGATTTTTAATTTTGCCAGAGCGCTGGTAGGCTTTTTGCCGGGCGCGCTCGGGCACGCCAACGTGATTGCCAGCGTGGTGTTCGCGGGAATGTCCGGATCGGCGATTGCGGACAGCGCTTCGCTGGGAAATATTGAAATTAAATCGATGGAGGCGCAGGGATATCCGACGGAATATTCCGCGGCCGTGACGGCGGCCTCTGCGACGATCGGGCCGATTTTCCCGCCCAGCATTCCCATGGTAATCTACGCGGGGATCGCGGGCGCGTCCGTCGGGCAGCTGTTTATCGGAGGGATTGTTCCGGGCCTTCTGATCGGCGTGGCGCTGATGATTCTCAACCATTTTATTTCCGTGAAAAACCACTATCCGCGCGACGAGAAAAAATCGGCCCGGGAAATAGCCGTCTGCTTTAAGGATTCGTTTCTCCCGCTGATGGCGCCCGTCATTATCCTGTGCGGGATTATTTTCGGATGGTTCACGCCGACCGAGGCCGCTGCCGTCATCGTTGTCTATGCGTTTATCCTGGGCTTTTTCGTCTTCCGGGAGCTGAAGCTTGCGCACATGCCGAAAATTTTCATGGAAACGATGGCTACCACCGGAATTACCATGTTTATCGTGGCGGCTGCCAACGCGTTTTCCTACGTGCTGACGATCTGCCGCCTGGGAAATCTTCTGACGGACATTGCGGCCGCCATGCCGGGCCCGCTGAGTTTCCTCGTCGCGGTCAATCTGCTTTTGCTTATGCTGGGGATGTTCATGGAGTCCACCGCGATCCTGGTCGTGATTACGCCCGTCCTGGTGCCGGTGGCGCAGGCGATGGGAATCGACCTGGTCTATTTCGGGGTCATGATCGTTCTCAACCTGATGATCGGCCTGGTCACGCCGCCGTTTGGAATGGGGCTTTTTACGGTCAGCCAGGTGGCGAAGATTCCGGTGGAGCGGACGGTAAAAGGAATCCTGCCGTTTATCCCGGTCCTGCTGATTGTGCAGGTTATGATTATCCTGCTTCCGGGGCTGGTCACATGGCTGCCGTCCGTCGTCATGTGACGGGACGGAGGCGGCCTGCTGAAATGAGAGCACAGAAATAAAAAATATTTTTATAAGGAGGGACCGTATGCCAAAATACGTCGACTGTACCATGCCGTTTTATGATTACATGCCCGTGGGAAATGTGTGGGCATGGGATGTTCCGTTCCGCACGGAACCGATTACGACACATGAAAAAAATTCCTATGAGCTGTGGATGATTACCATGCATTCTGAGACGGGAACCCGCCTGATGATTAAAGCGATGCAGGATCCGAACGCTCCGACCGTCGACCGGCTTCCTCTGGAAGATTTCCTCAACCGCGACGCGGTTATCCTGGACGTCCCCTGCGGGAGAGACGGGGCCGTTACCAGAGAGCAGATTCAGGAGGCTGCGGCGAAGGCGGAGATTCATCCGGGCGATATCTTTATTTTGAGAACCGGATGGGGAGACGATGAGCGGTATCTGGAGCTGGGAGACGATTATGCCAGACACGGCCCCTGCATTTCCAAAAGCGGAGCCGAGGAACTGTGCCGGATTATGAAGGAAAACCAGTCGAATCTGGCCGGCTCGGACGTGGCGTACTGGGGCAGAGGCGACAAGTATCAGGGGCCGCTGTGGGCGGACCGCCCCGCGTGGGAGCGGAATCCTTTCCCGTCGATTGAGGCGCGCCGTTTCCTCGCGCAGTATACCTCCGAGAAGGCGATTGAGGACTGGGAGTCTCCCAACGTGATGACGACCAATAACATCAGTTTTATCGGCGCCATGGTAAATCTGAACCGGCTTACCAAGAGAAGGATCAAGCTTTCCGTCGTGCCCATGAAACTGAAAGGCGCCAGAGGCGCTCCCTGCAGCGTGATCGCCATGGAGGAAGAGGCCTGAGCGGCGTTTGCACAATCTGAAACATGATATGGTTTTGGGTTTTAGGATAGGGTTTTGAGGGTGTCCCAAAAGTTATGAAATGACTTGAGGGGACGCCCTCTTTTTGTGATGCAGGAAAAAGACCTACGTGCTGCGGGGAAACTGTCTCCGATTGTGGCGGCGGGGCCATGTTCTGGCAAACTTCTCACGCTGTCGGGGAAGCTGTCCGTGCAGAAGAAGGTTTTTCTGTAGGGAAGCGGGGGTGCTACTATATGGAAGGGAGTTTCTGTATGAAAACGGCTTTCTGTTTCTATAGCGTCATGATCCCGTCCGGAATTGGCGCAGTTATCACGGTCATCTGCCTGGCGAAAGCGGTAGATCGTCTCTTTGACCATATGGAAGAGCGTTGCTGTACGGTTGAAAAAGGGAAAATTGTAAAATCATCCGTGCGGAAGAGCGTTTCTGTACGGATGGGAAGAAAGAAATGTGATGGGAACCGTGCGGAAACACGTTGCTGTACGGCTGAAGAAGAAAGAGATGTGATGTGAACCGTACGGAAGCGAATTTTTTACGGTTAGGGAGAAAAAACTGTGATAGGAACCGTGCGGAGGTAAGTTTCTGTACGGTTGAGGAAGGAAGAGTTGTAATAGAAACCGTACGGAAGTAAGTTTTTGGAGGGGAGAGAGTTCCTGTACGGCATGGGAAAGAAGATTGATGAGACAGCCTGTTTTCTGAATGCTTCCCGCTTTGAAATCCGGAAAAAGAACGGAACCCTGAGGCACCGAAAAGGGGAAAAATGGGTATACGAAGCAGGTGGATCGAAAATAAAAAGGCGGGTGGAACGAAAATGAAAAAAAGAGTTGACAAATCCTGGAAGGTCTGATATGATAACATTCGCCCTTGAAAAACGGGCCTTCTCAAAACCGAAAAAAATCGGTTTGGGAGGAAAAAACAGTTGACAGCAGAGAGAACTTATGATAGCATATAAAAGTTGCTGCTGAAGACAACAACAGCGAACCTTGAAAACTGAACAGTATGTAAAACCCTGAAAATTCTCGCGAATATCCGCCTGACAGCGTGCAGAGCACGCGAAAAAGCGGCGGCGAAAA
>CALWLT010000025.1 GCA_944381615.1 uncultured Lachnospiraceae bacterium
TGGAAAGCTCTCTCCCAGAGTCAAAGCCTTCCATAACCAGCGGAACCCGGTACCGGGCCAGCTTGGGAAGAAGAGCTTTCATATCATAATCACCCCGGCTAAGAGGTGTATGAAACGTGTTTCCAATACGGTTGCTGATATGGATTTTGGAAATGCGGGGACTGTAGTCCTTAAGGACGGCCAGAGCCTCCTCTTCGCTGTCGCAGTGGGCGATGTCCAGAGTGTATACAAAATTGGAGAACATATCGCCGCATACCTGCTTCATGGCTTCCATGGAGGTGACAAATTCCTTTGGAATTTTTTCCATGATCTCCAGGGAAATGTCGATCTGCAGCTTCTGCCCATACTCCAGAATCTCTTCCAGGGATTCCCGGAGAAAATCCCGGCTGTGTTCGGAGATGGCGGATATGGTGTGGTGTCCGGGATGGACAGTCACCTCATCCACTCCCAGGCTGTCCGCCAGTTCTATGGATTTTTTTACTTCTGTCACAGACTGGCGGCGGATGCCGTCGTTGATGGAAGCCAGGTTTAAATCCCAGCTCTGACTGTGGACGCAGCTTTTTAAAGGATAGAGAGCCGCCAGCCGCAGGTAGTCGTTGCGGCGGAAGCCATGATAGAAAAACTGCTGGGCCCATAGCTCGATTCCGTCCAGCCCGGAGCGGTAAGTCCAGTCAAAGATCTCCTCAAGAGAGCAATTCCACAGGAGCGGGGAACCGATGTAGATTGTTGCCATTTTTTCATCACTCCCTGTTTTTTGATGAGGCCATTATAGCAGGGGAATTGTAAAGGTTCCTATCATGAAAGTGTAAAGAATGAGTAAAATTGTTGCATTTTAAAATAAGTGAAATAAAAATTGCATTTTTGAGAGGCAGGAGGTATGATGAAACAAAAGGAGGAAATCATATGCTGCAGGAAATTTATGAAAAATATAAGGAATCTCTCTCTAAATCCGATCATAAGATTTTCGGATATCTGCTGGAACACGAACAGGAACTTCCCATGGTGACCACCGCGGAGCTGTCGGCCCAGCTGGGTATCAGCACGGCCACCATATCCCGGTTCTGGTCAAAGATCGGGTACAAAAATCTGAACGAGCTGAAGAAAGCCGTATATGAAAATCAGGAAACCACCCCGTTCAGCCGGATGAACGCGGCGCTGAGCCAGTGGGAGAAAGTGGGCATTTCCCCGGATATGATCATTTCCCGCATGTCTCTTCATATGGAAAAGACATTCCGCTCCGTCACTCCGGCAATGATGGATCAGGCGGTGGATATGATCCTGAAAGCGGAACATATCTATCTGTTCGCTCCGGACGCGTCCGGGGGCCTGGGATATATTATGCAGTACCGGCTGATGCGCCTGGGAATCCGTCTGATACCCATTCCCGCCGGTTCCCAGATCTATGATTTTATGGTGAATGTAAAAAAAGAAGATCTGCTGCTTCTTTTCGGCTATTCCAGGCTGCTGACGGAGGTTCAGGTGCTCATCTCCCACAGCCGGGAAATCGGCTGCTCCGCCATCCTGTTTACGGATCTGATGGCGGGGGATCTGCTGTCCCAGGCGGACCTGGTGCTCTACAGCTGCCGGGGGGAGCCCAACGATTACCACTCCATGGCGGTTCCCATGCTGCTTCTGGACATGATTATTATGAAGACCAGTCAGGCTCTGGGCGGCGGGCTGGAGCGGGCCAGAGAGCTGGAACGGCTGAGGGAAAAATATGCCGGGATGATCCGTCGATAGGGGGCTGGTTTTATAAAAAATCAGAAATTTCTGTAATATATAAATTTAACAAAAAATATAAAATTTTAATACGGTTTTAACGTCAAAATAGACGGAAATTAATTGCAAGAAAGCAAAAAAAGATATATAATTTAAATCACATCATCGATAAAGAGAGGCTTTTTTGAAAAATTTACAGTGAGAAGGGAGGGGATCCATTGGCCAAAGAAATTATTGATGCCATCCGCCAGGCAGAGACGGAAGCGGTAAAGACTGTCGCCGCCGCGGAGAGAGAAGCGGAAGAAATCGTCCAGCAGGCCCAGGAAAAAGCGGCTGAAGTGAAGAAGGAGATGACAAAGCAGGCGAAGGAAAAGGCGGCTGAGGAGGAGGCCGCGGCCCGGGAAGAGTGCGGCAGAATGCTGGAGGATGCCGGAAAACAGGAAAAAGAAGAAGGAATTCGGCTGGAGGCTGCCATGGCGGATAAGCGCCGGCAGGCTGTGGAAGCCGTCCTTGCAGAGCTGATGTGATGGGAGGTGTTGTAAAGTGGCTGTACTGCCTATGAAAAAGGCGCTGATCTGCGGGCTGAAGCGGAACAGGAAGCGAACGCTGGAATACCTCCAGAGGCAGGATGTGCTGGAAGTCAGTACAGAGATAGCAGATGACCGGATATTCCGGAAGATGGATGTACTTTCCTCGAAAGCCGTATTTGAGAGGAATTCGGCGGACGCGGAGCAGGCCATTGGAGTGCTTCAGTCCTATGTACCGGAGAAAAAGGGGCTGCTGGCGTCATTTAAGGGAAGGGAGCCCCTTCCGCTGAAGACCTATGAGGAACTGGCCGGCCGCCACAATGAGATCATGAAAAAGGCCGGACGTCTCCTTCAGCTTGCCAGGTCGGTGGGAGAAAAGCGGGGCACCATTCCCAGGCTGGAACAGCAGCTTCAGGAACTGGAGCCGTGGAAGACCTTCGATCTGCCCCTGAATTTTAAGGGAACCAGGAAGACGGCGGCGTTTATCGGATCTCTGCCGCGGCAGATTTCCCTGGAAGACTTATCCAGAGAGCTGACGGAAGCCTGCGGCTGCCCGGCGGAGCTGTCCATTGTCAGCTCCAGCAAGGAACAGACCTGCTTTTTTGCCGTGTGCGGAAAGAACGACCGGGAGGAAGTGGAAAAGGGGCTGAGAGTTCTGGGATTTGTGAAGGCGCCCCAGACGTCGGGAATTCCCGCTGACCGCCAGAGACGGCTGGAGGAGGAGCTTCAGAGCCTGAGGGCAGAGATTGAGGCGGATGAGAATGAGATCCGATCCATGGCCTCTGACCGGGAGGAGCTGAAGTTTGTGGCCGATTATTACGCCATGAGGGCGGAAAAATACGGCGTTCTCAACAGTCTGGCCCAGTCCAGGAATGTGTTTCTCATCACCGGCTACGTGCCGGAGGACCGGGCGGCGAAGCTGGAGCGGGATCTGGAGGAAAAATGCGGCGTCTTCGTGGAGTTTTCCGATCCGTCGGAGGATGAGGATGTGCCGGTGGTTCTGCACAACAATAAGTTTGTGGAGCCGGTGGAAGGAATTGTGGAGAGCTACAGCCTTCCTGGAAAAGGAGAGCTGGATCCGTCGGCGGTGATGGCGGGATTTTACTATCTGCTCTTCGGTCTGATGCTGTCGGATGCGGCCTACGGGCTGATCATGGTGTTCGGCTGCCTGTACTGCTTTAAGAAATGTCCTCATATGGAGGAAGGTCTGAAAAAGACCCTGAAAATGTTCATGTACAGCGGAATTTCCACCACGTTCTGGGGATTTATGTTCGGAAGCTTTTTCGGAGACGCGGTGAACGTGATTGCCACCACCTTTTTCCACCGCCCGGACATCTCCCTGCCGCCTCTGTGGTTTGAGCCGGTGGACCTTCCCATGAAGATGCTGGTATTCTCTTTCTGCTTTGGAATTGTTCATCTGTTTACCGGCCTGGGAGTCAAGCTGTACTGCTCTGTAAAAAGCGGGCATCTGGCGGACGGAATCTACGACGTGGTGTTCTGGTATATGCTGGTGGGCGGAGCCATCGTCTATATGCTGACCATGTCCATGTTCACCAATATGCTGGGGCTGGGCTTCACCCTGCCGCCGGCGGTCGGGACAGTGGCTGCCGCCGCCGCGGCAATCGGTTTTGTGGGAATTGTGCTCACCAGCGGACGGGAGTCGAAAAACTGGGGAAAGAGGCTGCTGAAGGGCCTGTACGGCGCCTACGGCATCACTTCTTATCTGAGTGATATTCTTTCCTACTCCAGGCTTCTGGCCCTGGGACTGGCCACCAGCGTCATCTCCACCGTGTTCAACAAGATGGGAAGCATGCTGGGAGATTCCATACCGGGGGCGATCCTGTTTATCCTGGTGTTTGTGATCGGCCATGCCCTGAACCTGGCCATCAACGCCATGGGAGCTTACGTTCACACCAACCGTCTTCAGTTTGTGGAGTTTTTTGGAAAGTTTTATGAAGGCGGCGGAAGAAAATTCAATCCCTTCGGGGAGCACACAAAATATTTTAAAGTCGAGGAGGATTAATCATATGGATATTATGGCAAATATGGGAGTGGTGTTGGCGCTTCTGGGAGCAGTGATCGCAGCTCTGGCAGCGGGAATCGGTTCCTCCATCGGAGTGGGTATGACCGGCGAGGCGGCCGCAGGAGTGGTGACGGAGGATCCGTCCAAATTCAGCAAGGTGCTGGTGCTTCAGCTTCTGCCCGGCACCCAGGGAATCTACGGTCTGCTCATCGGATTTATCACCCTGACCCAGATCGGAATCATGGGAGGAAGCGCGGATATCTCTGTGATCAAGGGCATCCTCTATTTTGTGGCCTGCCTTCCCATGGCCTTTGTGGGCTACAAGTCGGCGATCCGTCAGGCCAGAGCGTCCGTGGCGTCCATCAGTCTGGTGGCCAAGCGCCCGGATCAGTTCGGTAAGGCCATGATCTTCCCGGCTATGGTTGAGACTTACGCCATTCTGGCCCTTCTGATCTCCATTCTCTCCATCTTCGGCATCAACAGCCTGGCAGTGTAATGTGGGAGACGGAAAAGAGAAGGGAGAACGAGGTATGGCTGGATTAGAGACGATTATCGGTCAGATCCGGAAAGAGTCGGAGGACTCTGCCGCCAGAACCACAGCCGCCGCCAGACAGAAGGCGGAGGAAATCCTGGCACAGGCCAGGGCGGAAGCGGAGGAGGAGTGCGCCGCTGTCAGGGAAGCTTCAAAAAAGAGGACGAAGGAGATCCTGGAGCGGGGGCGGTCGGCCGCTGAGCTGAAGGTGAGGCAGGGACTTCTGGCAAAGAAGCAGGAGCTGATCAGCCAGGTTCTGGAGGACGCACTGAAAAAGGCGAAAAATCTGGAACCGGAACGGTATTTTGACGCTGTGGTGAAGCTGGCGGCGGAGTCGGCCATGGAGGGAGAGGGAACGGTGTATTTCTCCCAGGCTGATTTAGACCGGCTGCCGGCAGGGCTGGAGGAACGGCTGAACGCGGCGGTGAGAGAGAAAAACGCATCCCTGAAGATTTCCGGTGAGAGCCGGGAGATTGACGGGGGATTTGTGCTCAGCTACGGAGGAATCGAGGAGAACTGTTCCTTTGACGCCATATTTGACTCCGCCAGGGAACATCTTCAGGACGAAGTGGGAAAGATCCTGTTTTCGTGAGGAGCAGGGACTAAGAGTTGGAGGAGGAACTGGCGATGGCAGATAACCAATATTTATATGAAGTTGCCCGCATCCGGACCAAAGAGCTGTCCCTGCTGTCTGCCGAATTTTTTGAGCAGCTGCTGTCTGCCCCCGATTATGATGCCTGCATCCGGCTTTTGAAGGAAAAAGGCTGGGAGAGCGGCCGGGACGACTGGGAGGAGATGCTGGCAAAGGAGCGGCAGAAAACCTGGGAGCTGATGGAAGAGCTGGTGGGCGACACCTCCGTGTTCGATGTGTTTTTATATGGAAACGATTACAGCAACTTGAAGGCGGCGGTGAAGAGCTGCCGCCACCGCACGGAACTGTCCAATATCTATATTGATCAGGGGACGGTGCCCGTCAGCACCATACGGACAGCGGTGCTGGAGAACCGGTTTGAGGACCTGCCGGAGGCCATGCGGGAACCGGCAAGGGAGGCGCAGACGGTGCTGCTGCAGACCAGCGACGGACAGCTCTGTGACGTGATCATTGACCGGGCAGCTCTGGAGGCGGTTTACCGGGCGGGCAAAGAGTCCGGCAATGAATTTTTAAGGCTTTACGGTGAGCTCACCGTGGCCTGCGCGGATATCAAGATCGCGGTCAGGGCCAGCAGGACGGGCAAGAGCCGGGAATTTCTGGAGAGGGCCCTGGCGCCCTGCGATTCCCTGGACATCAGGCGGCTGACAGAGGCGGCTCTGGAAGGCGGAGAGGCGGTGGAACACTACCTGTATACCACGGAATACCATGAGGGCGCGGCGGAGATGAAACAATCTCTTTCCGCTTTTGAGCGGTGGTGCGACAATCTGATGATTCAGAGGATCCGCCCCCAGCTGTACAATGCTTTCGGGATCGGACCGCTGGCGGCCTATATTCTGGCGAGGGAGAGTGAGATCAAATCCGTCCGCATTGTGCTTTCCGGAAAGAAAAACCATCTTCCGGATCAGTCCATTCGGGAAAGGGTGAGAGAGACTTATGTATAAGATTGCAGTGATGGGAGACCAGGACAGCATCTATGGATTTGCGGCTCTGGGCCTGGTCCCCTTTTCCATTACGGATCCCCAGGCGGCGGAGCGCAAGCTCCGGGAGCTGGCGGAAGGCGGCGACTACGGGGTGATTTTCATCACAGAGGCCCTGGCGGCAAAGGTGGAGGCGGAGATTGACCGGCACAGAACCGCGGGACTTCCCGCCATTATCCTGATTCCGGGAGCTTCCGGCAACACGGGACAGGGGCTGGCAGCTGTGAAAAAATCGGTGGAGCAGGCCGTGGGATCTGATATTATATTTGGCGGGCAGTAGCCCCGGCCCATGGCGCGGACGGCGCGGCTGTGACCGCCAACAGGAGGTAGAGATGAGCAGAGGCGTAATAAAGAAAGTGGCCGGGCCGCTGGTGATTGCGGAGGGCATGCGGGATGCCAACATGTCCGACGTGGTGCGGGTGAGCAGCCAGCGGCTGATCGGCGAGATCATAGAGATCCACGGGGATCAGGCTTCCATTCAGGTGTACGAGGAGACGTCGGGGCTGGGACCGGGAGAGCCGGTGGAGTCCACAGGCGTTCCCATGAGCGTGGAGCTGGGACCGGGTCTGATCGGAAGCATTTATGACGGAATCCAGAGACCCCTGGATGACATTATGAAGGTAACGGGAGGCAATCTGTTAAACAGAGGTGTGGAGGTGCCCTCCCTGAAGCGGGACAGAAAATGGGAGTTTCAGCCATCCGCGTCGGTGGGAGCCGCGGTGACCGGAGGAGATATTTTAGGCTCTGTCCAGGAGACGGCGGTGGTGAACCATAAGATTATGGTTCCGCCGGGCATGAAGGGGACGCTGACGGCCCTGTATCCGGGAGAACATACGGTGGAGGAGACGGTGGCCGTCATCACCGACGAAAAGGGAGAGGAGCACCCGGTGAGCCTGATGCAGAGATGGCCGGTGCGCAGAGGCCGTCCCTACCAGAAAAAGCTGTCTCCCCAGATGCCGCTGGTGACGGGGCAGAGAGTGATCGACACCCTGTTTCCCATCGCGAAGGGCGGTGTGGCCGCAGTGCCAGGCCCCTTCGGATCGGGAAAGACGGTGGTGCAGCACCAGCTGGCTAAATGGGCGGACGCGGACATTGTGGTCTATATCGGCTGCGGTGAGCGGGGCAACGAGATGACAGACGTGCTGAACGAGTTTCCGGAGCTGAAGGATCCGAAGACCGGGGAGTCCCTCATGGCCCGGACGGTGCTGATTGCCAACACCTCCGATATGCCTGTGGCGGCCAGGGAGGCATCCATATACACCGGCATCACCATCGCGGAGTATTTCCGGGATATGGGATATTCTGTGGCTCTGATGGCCGACTCCACCTCCCGGTGGGCGGAGGCTTTAAGAGAGATGTCGGGACGTCTGGAGGAGATGCCCGGTGAGGAAGGCTATCCGGCCTATCTGGGTTCCCGCCTGGCTCAGTTCTACGAGCGGGCCGGGAGAGTGATTTCCCTGGGAAGCGAGGGGAGAGAGGGAGCTCTGTCGGTGATCGGGGCAGTGTCCCCCGCCGGCGGCGATACGTCGGAGCCGGTGACCCAGGCCACCCTGCGGATTGTAAAGGTATTCTGGAGTCTGGATTCAGACCTGGCCTACAAGCGCCATTTCCCGGCCATCAACTGGCTGACCAGCTATTCGCTTTACGTGGACAGCATGGGAAAATGGTTCAATGAGACGGTTTCGGAGGACTGGATGGCGCTGCGCCAGGAGATGATGAGCCTTCTGCAGGAGGAGGCGGAGCTGGACGAGATCGTGAAGATGGTCGGCATGGACGCGCTCTCGCCGCTGGATCGCCTGAAGATGGAGGCGGCCCGTTCGATCCGCGAGGATTTCCTGCATCAGAATTCCTTCCACGAGGTGGACACCTACACGCCCCTGCGCAAGCAGTATCTGATGATGAAGCTGGTGCTGGCGTACTATGACGAAGGAAAGAAGGCGCTGGAGCAGGGCGCGTCCATCCGCGGCCTGGTCAGTCTTCCGGTACGCGAGCGGATCGGGCGTTTCAAGTATACGCAGAGCGGCGCGATGGAGGACGAATACCGGGCGGCCCGGGAAGAGCTTTCCGCCGAGATGGCTGAGGCGGCAGAAAAGGGGGATGTGTAAATGCCCAGGGAATACAGAACCATACAGGAGGTCGCCGGCCCGCTGATGCTGGTGCAGGGGGTCGAGCAGGTAACTTACGATGAGCTGGGAGAGATTGAGCTGGCAAACGGCGAGATCCGCCGCTGCCGCGTGCTGGAGATCGACGGCGGCAACGCGCTGGTACAGCTCTTTGAGAATTCGACCGGTATTAACCTCTCGGACAGCCGGGTGCGTTTTCTGGGAAGAAGCATGGAGCTGGGCGTTTCCGGGGATATGCTGGGGCGCGTGTTCGACGGCCTGGGAAATCCCATCGATGACGGGCCGGAGATCCTGCCGGAAGAGCGGCGGGACGTCAACGGCCTGCCCATGAACCCGGCGGCCCGGAGCTATCCGCAGGAATTTATCCAGACGGGCGTTTCGGCCATCGACGGCCTGAATACGCTGGTGCGCGGCCAGAAGCTTCCGATTTTCTCCGCGTCCGGCCTGCCGCACGCCAACCTGGCGGCGCAGATCGCCAGACAGGCGCGGGTAAGAGGCACGAGCGAGCCGTTCGCCGTGGTCTTTGCGGCCATGGGAATCACGTTTGAGGAGGCGCATTTCTTTACCGAGAGCTTCCGCGCGTCGGGGGCGCTGGAGCGGACCGTACTCTTTATCAATCTGGCCAACGACCCGGCGGTGGAGCGAATCGCCACGCCCAAGATGGCGCTGACGGCGGCCGAATATCTGGCGTTTGAGAAAGATATGCACGTCCTCGTGATCCTGACGGACATTACCAACTATGCCGACGCGCTGCGGGAGGTCTCGGCGGCCCGCAAGGAGGTGCCGGGGCGGCGCGGATACCCCGGATATATGTATACGGATCTGGCGTCGATTTATGAGAGAGCCGGACGGCAGCAGGGAAAGAGCGGGTCGATTACCCTGATCCCGATCCTGACCATGCCGGAGGACGACAAAACGCACCCCATCCCTGACCTGACGGGATACATCACGGAGGGGCAGATCATTCTGAGCCGCGAGCTGTACCGCAAGGGGATTGCGCCGCCCATCGACGTGCTGCCGTCTCTGTCCCGCCTGAAGGATAAGGGAATCGGCGAGGGAAAGACCCGGGCGGATCACTCCAATACCATGAATCAGCTGTTTGCGGCTTACGCCCGCGGCAAGGAGGCCAAGGAGCTGATGGTTATCCTGGGCGAGGCGGCGCTTTCCGAGGTGGATCTGATCTACGCCCGGTTTGCGGATGCGTTCGAGAAAGAGTACGTATCGCAGGGCTATGAGACGGATCGCGGCATCGAGGAGACGCTCCGGATTGGATGGAAGCTGCTCTCAATCCTGCCGCGCAGCGAGCTCAAGCGAATCGACGAGAAATTCCTGGATCTCTATTATGGAAAGGAGTGACGCGTCATGGCATCCACGCAGATCAACCCGACCCGGATGGAGCTCACGAGACTGAAGAAAAAGCTTTCGACGGCGCTCAGGGGGCATAAGCTTCTGAAAGACAAGCGGGATGAGCTGATGCGGCAGTTCCTGGATCTGGCGCGGGAGAACATGGAGCTGCGCCGGCAGGTCGAGGAGGGGATCCGCAGCGCGAACCGGAATTTCGTGATTGCCAGGGCGGGCATGTCGGAGCAGGAGCTCTCGACGGCGCTGATGGCCCCGCGGCAGGAGGTTTCCCTGAAAACGGGGAAGCAGAACGTGATGAGCGTCGATATCCCGGTGTTTGAATATCAGACGCGGACGGCGGACGAGAACGATATCTATTCGTACGGTTTTGCCTTTACCTGCGCCGATCTGGACGGAGCCGTCCGCTCCCTGGCCGACGTGCTGCCGGCCATGCTGCGGCTGGCGGAGGTGGAAAAGGCCTGCCAGCTGATGGCCGCTGAGATCGAGAAGACGCGCCGGCGCGTGAACGCGTTAGAGCACGTCATCATTCCGGAGACGCAGCAGAACATCCGCTATATTACCATGAAGCTGGATGAAAACGAGCGCAGTACGCAGATCCGGCTGATGAAGGTAAAAGACATGATGCTGGAAGAAAAGCATCATTACAAAGAAAAAATGGTTTTTTCATAGGCATTGATGACGGTTGTTTCACGGTAGCGGCGGATCCGCGGGGCGGAGGCGTCGTACGAGAGGTGGACATGGCCGTGGACAAAAATGCGGGGACGGTACTGATCCAGAAGGCGCACAAAGGCGTGAAAGCCGGTGTGCGCCAGGCTCGGCCCGTCCCCGATTCCGTGGGCCGGAGCGTGCGTTACGAGCACGTCGAAGCCATGCCGGCAGCAGAGAGCGGGCCAGAGGCGCGCGGCGCGCCGGCTCATCTGGGCCTGCGTGTATTGAAAAGGGCCGTCTTTATAGCGCATGGATCCTCCGAGGCCCAGGAAGCGGATTCCCTGATACTCAAAGATTCGATCCTCGATGCAGACGCAGCCCTCCGGCGGCACATCCAGATAGCGTCCGTCGTGGTTTCCGTGGACATAGAGAACCGGCCCCGGAAAGAAGGTAGCGAGAAATGAGAGATACTGCGGATCGAGATCGCCGCAGGAGAGAATCACATCGATGCCTTCCAGACGCTGCGGGGAAAAATAATCCCACAGCGCCGGAGATTCTACGTCGGAGACAGCCAGGATCCGCATGTCACATCCCATCCTTTTCTGAGAAAATTCCCTGTATCTGAACCATGGGCGCGGCTTCTGCCACTAGATCCTCTGCACGGGGGATACGGCCTTCGACATTGTCGGCGAGCCAGTCCATCCGGATGATCTGTTCCGGATTCAGGCTTTCGCCCTCCCGGGTGCGCAGCCGGTGCGCCTGATCATAGATTTCCCCTGAAAATACAGAAAATTCGCCGGTTTCGATCTGTTTGCGAACCAGTTCGACCAGCTGCCGGGTGCGGGCAGGGACGGAGGCGGAGCAGATCAGATCGATCATACCGGAGGAGAGGCCCCACCAGTAGTTGATGGACTCCCCCAGGTAGGCGCCCGAGGTCCGGTTCCAGTTGCCGTTTAAGATGGTCTGCAGGATCCGCTGGTAGAACCTGCCCCAGTGCCAGATGGCGGTGGCCAGGCTCTGGCTTTCGCCGGCTTCCTGGTCATAGAGGCCGTACTTGCGGGGCGAGTGGAGCGGGGCCAGAAGATCGCGCCCGGAGACATGGCTGACGCGGGCGGCGGCAAAAAGCGCGCTGATGTCGCAGTTTTTCTCGGCAGACCAGGCCAGGTGGACGGTAGCCGAGGGATTGACCATGCGCACGCCCAGCGCGAAGGCGTTGATGCTTGCGGTAGCTCCGTAGATGGGAAAATCGGCGATGTAGCCGATGTGATCCGTGCGCGTCAGGATGCCCGCAATCATGCCGACCAGGAATTTTGCCTCGTAAAGCCGGCCATAATAAGTGCGCAGGTGTCCGCTGTAGGTATTCAGCGAGCAGTTGAGAATTTTGATCTGCGGGTGGCGGATTCCGGCCCGGATGCTGGATCCGAGGAAACGGGGCGAGGTCGTGAAGATGACGGAACAGCCGTCGGCCACGGCCTCTTCGATGCGTGCGTCGCTCTCTTCCTCCGTCTCGATCCCGTCGTAAATATGGATGCGGACCCGGTCGGCCATGTGGTTTTCCAGATAATGGCGTCCCAGATCGTGACCGTAGGTCCAGTCGGAGCTCTCGGCGGTTTTATAGTAGAGAAAGCCCGTTTCCAGCAGCGGGGGCGCCGGCGCGATCAGCTTCCGGATCAGGTTTTTCTCCGGTTCCTGTTCCGGGGCCATGATCAGGCTGACGCTTTTTTCCCGGGACGGTTCCTTCAGATCCTCCCACAGGGTTTCCAGCTCTTTTCGCAGCGTCGCGGGACTCTTGTCGATCATGCCCGCATAGCCGTAGATGCGCAGGTAGAGAAGAAGGGCGTCGCCTGGCGTGACGTCCAGCGCCGCGCCGCCCAGGGCGGCAAATTCCGTCTCCAGGTGCAGCAGGCAGGAGGAGAAATCCCGGCGTTCTTCTTCGCTCCAGGGCACCCCGAATTCCTTGCCTGTGAGGCTGCACAGGCGGTGAAAGCCGCCGGGGCGCGAAAAATAGACGGTGTTGATGCGGGAAAAACGGTTGAATTCGACGAATTCATAGTAGACGGCGACCTCGTCGGAACCGTCTTTGGCCGGCAGGATGCGCGTTACGTAGCCGGAGACGCTTAACGCCCCTGTGTAGCGCAGGACGCTGACGCGCTTGTTGCCCTCGATAATATAGTAGGAGTTCATGAATTCACAGGCAATGACCGGCTCGCGGATCCCCTCTTCGATGTGGGAGCGGTAAAGCGACGACCATTTTTCTGCGAATTCCGAGTCTTCGTCGAGCAGGGGCATAAAATTGCTGGCAAAGGCTTTCGTTCGCCCGCTGGTTTTCGTGCCTGCCACCAGCCGCAGCGGGATCTCGATCAGGCCCAGATCCGTCTCCCCAGCGGTGGCGGCAAAGGGGAGAAATTCGTCCAGAACCTTCGGGTACGGGTAGCGGCCCGCGGCGATATCCTGCCGGTAGGCCTTCTGCGCCAGCTTCCTGGCTTTGCTGTATTCGGGGACAGGCATGGGATTTCCCTCCTTTGATCAGGCTTCGTCCGGATTTCCCGGCCGGTTTTTTTCGCGCCAGTGGCTGGGCGCGCTGCCGAAAATACTCTTGAACGCCCGGGAGAAATGGAGCTGGTTGGGATAGCCGCACTGCTTGCCGATCTCATTGACGCTCTGGCTGGAAAAGCGCAGGAGCTCGGCGGCCCGGTTCATGCGGTAATACATGAGAAAGTGCTGCAGGGTCTGGTGGCGGTCCTCCTTGAAGATCCGGTTTAAATAGTTGCGGTTCAGGTTGCAGAAGGCGGCGATATCCTCGACGGTAATGGGGCTGGCGTAATTCTGCTCGATGAAAGAGACGGCCTCCTTGATATAAGAGTTTTTCATCTTGCCGGAGGCCGGGGGCTTGGGGGCGGCGGATCCCCGGATCAGGCTGTCGAAAAAGAGATAGAGATGCCCGATCTGGTGGATGGGAGAGCGCAGAGGATTGTCCACAATATACATGATCTCCTCGCGGATGGCGTCGTAGTGTTCCCTCTTTTTGGTGCGGTAGACGGGATGATCGAAATCCAGGCCGGCAAATTCCATGAATTCCAGCGCCTTCATGCCGTCAAATTCGATCCAGGCGTATTCCCAGGGTGTCTGCTTGTCGGCGTAGTAGGTATTGACCTGGCCGGGGCAGATGAGAAAGCCCTGTCCGCCTTCCAGCCGGTAAAGCCTCGTCTCCCCGGAGGAATTGTTAGAGCTTAAATAGCCTTTTCCGGCAAAAATATAGTGAAACAGATAGTGGTTGCGCTTGGCGGGGCCGTAGGAGTGAAGCGGGGCGCATTCCTCCCAGCCGTACTGAAACAGCGTGAGATCGATGTTTTTATCGTCCTGGAAGACGTCGAATTTAAAGTTCTTCTGCATGGCTTCCTCCCTGTCCCGTCCCCGCCGGCTCTGGCCGGAACCTGTTATATACCAAAATGATACCACACATCGCAAAAAAAGTATATATATTTCATATTGGTATATAAGGGAAGAACCTGTTTATATATTGATTTTGCCCGAAATGCTATAATTTTGATACCTAAAATTGTGTTTATTTCATAAAAAAGGAGGAAGAAATGTGAGAAAAAGGTACAAATTTCTGCTGCCTGCGGCGGCCGGGGCGATCCTGCTTCTGGCGGCCGGGTGCAGCGGCGGGTCCTCCGACGGGAAGACCCACCTGACATTCCAGATCTGGGATGTCGCGCAGAGGGACGGGATGCAGGCCGTCTGTGACGCCTACACGGCAGAGCATCCGGAGGTGGAGATTGAGGTGCAGGTTACCAGCTGGAACGAGTACTGGACCAAGCTGGAGGCTGCGGCGATCTCCAATCAGATGCCGGATATCTTCTGGATGCACACCAACGAGATCTTAAAGTATGCGGATTACGGCAAGATCGCGGATCTGACGGATCTCTATGATGAGGAGGATCCGGATTTCTTTGCCGCGCATTACTCGGAAGTGTCGTTAAAGAACGTTCAGGGCAGCGACGGGCGCTATTATGGGGTGCCCAAGGACAAGGATACGGTGGGGCTGGTCTACAACAGGGAAATGTTTGACGCCGCCGGGGTCGCGTATCCCGATGAGACCTGGACGTGGGACGATCTGTGCGAGGCGTCGCAGAAGATCTACGACGCCACCGGGAAGTACGGTTACATGGCATACGGAGACGATCAGCTCGGCTACTGGAATTTCGTGTACCAGAACGGCGGCGCGATCCTGGCGGAGGACGGGATCCACGGCGCGTTTGACAATCCGGCGACCATCGACGCCATGCGTTTTTACATCGATCTGCAGAAAAACGACTGGTGCCCGGATCAGAACTATTTTGCCGAGACGAGCCCGGGAACGGCGTTTTTCTCCGAGCAGGGGGCCATGTTCCTGGAAGGAAACTGGAATGTTCTTTCCGAGATGAAGAATTATCCGAACATGCAGGGAAAATGGGATGTGGCGGTCCTGCCCATGTGTCCGGATCCGGCAGAGGGAGACGGGCGCGCCACGATCTCCAACGGCCTGTGCTATGCGACGTCTCCGACGGGGAAAAATCTGGAGACCGTAAAGGATGTGCTGCGCTTCTTCGGCTCGGAAGAAGGACAGCGGATTCAGGGCGAATCGGGCGCGGCGATCCCGGCCTACATCGGGCTGGAGGACACCTGGATCAACGTGTTTGATCAGTTTGATTACCGGCTGAATGTGGAGTGCTTCGTGGACATGTTCGATTACAGCGTGCAGTCGGTCAACAACAAGTACCGCGCGACCTGGAAGCCGGACGTTACCTCGAACCTGCTGAAAATCTACTCGGGCGATCTGACGTTTGAGGAGGGGATGGAGGCAATTCAGAACGCGATCAACGAGGCGGCAGAGGATGATTAGAAAGGGGGATTTACAGGATGGGAAATCAAGCAGCGCACGCCAGCAGGAGAGCGAGATCCGAGAGCATGTGGGCCTATCTGATGGTAGCGCCGACGGTCATCGGCCTGCTGGTGCTTAATATCTATCCGTTTTTTGACACCATTAAACTGAGTTTTTCCAAGACGCTTCCCTTCGGCCTCTATGAGCTGCAGGGGCTCGACAATTACCTGGAAATGTTTACCAGCGCGGAGTTCTGGCGGGCGAATCTGAACACGATCTATTTCTGTGTGCTGACGGTGCCGCTGGGAATTTTTCTCTCCCTGCTGGTGGCGGTCATGCTCAACGCCAAAATAAAGGGGCGGGTGGCCTTCCGGGCGATCTTTTTCCTGCCCATGGTCGTGGCTCCGGCTGCGGTTGCCATGGTTTGGAAGTGGATGTTCAACACGGAGTACGGCA
The DNA here is from genome assembly GCA_944381615.1 of uncultured Lachnospiraceae bacterium. Classification (GTDB taxonomy): domain Bacteria; phylum Bacillota; class Clostridia; order Lachnospirales; family Lachnospiraceae; genus Otoolea. The sequence goes on from CALWLT010000025.1 coordinate 15,884, forward strand.
TCATCAATTCCCTTCTGGGACACCATGTCAACTGGATTACCGATCCCGGTATTGTCATGGTTACCTGCGCCATCGTGGCCATCTGGTCGGCCATCGGCTACGACGCGGTGCTGCTGCTCTCGGGGCTCCAGAATATTTCCAAATCCTACTACGAGGCGGCCAGCCTGGACGGCGCGACCAAGGTGCAGCAGTTTTTCCACATCACGCTTCCCATGGTCTCGCCCACGCTGTTTGTGGTGCTCATCATGCGGCTGATGTCCTCCATTAAGGTGTACGATCTGATTTACATGATGATCGAGGAGTCCAATCCGGCCATCAACAACGCGCAGTCTCTGATGTACCTGTTCTACCGCGAGTCCTTCGTGACAGGCAACCGGGGCCTGGGTTCCTCGGTGGTCATCTGGACCGTGGCGCTGATCGGCCTGGTAACGGCCGTTCAGTTCTGGGGGCAGAAAAAATGGGTCAACTATGAGGTGTAGGAAAGGAGAGGCGTATGAATTCATCATTAGAGAGATCGAGGAAGATCCGCACGGCCGGGATTTACGCGTTTTTTATCATCGGTTCGGTCGTTATGATCTTCCCCTTTGTGTGGATGTTCCTGACCAGCTTTAAAACGGTCGAGGAGAGCATGATCATTCCGCCTACGATTCTTCCGGCGCAGTGGCAGACGGGAAATTACGCAGACGCGATGGAATCGCTTCCGTTCTTCTCTCTTTATGTCAATACGGCGCTGATGATTTTCTGGCGCGTGGTGTGCGCGGTGCTCTTTTCTTCCATGGCGGGCTATGCCTTTGCCAAGCTGAAATTTAAAGGAAAGAACCTGCTGTTTTCCCTGGTGCTGATCCAGATGATGCTGCCGTCGCAGATTTTTATCACGCCGCAGTATCAGATGCTGGCGAAGCTGGGGCTGACCAACTCGATCTTTGCGCTGGTTTTCCCGGGCCTGGTCAGCGCCTTCGGGACATTTTTCCTGCGCCAGGCGTATCTGGGAATTCCCGATGAGATTGCGGAGGCGGCCTACCTGGACGGCTGTAATCAGTGGCAGACGTTTGTGAAGGTCATGGCGCCGCTGACGAAAGCGTCCATGGCGGCCCTGGCCGTTTTTACGGCCGTGTTTGCCTACGGCGACTTGATGTGGCCGCTGATCGTCAACACAGACATCAACATGATGACGCTTTCTTCGGGCCTGGCGACGCTGCGCGGCCAGTTCAGCACGAATTTCCCGGTTATGATGGCCGGATCGCTCCTGGCGATGGTGCCGATGGTCGTGCTCTATCTGTTCTTCCAGAAGCAGTTCATCGAGGGCGTGGCCATGACGGGCGGAAAATAACGCCGCGGGAACCGGCAGGACAAAAAGCCTGCGGGGCGGACGCGGCGGGACGGACAGAAGCGACGGGACAAGACAGAAAGACAGACGGAGAATACTATGTCAATTCAATTTCATGAGGAAAGCAACACATTTATTCTGGACACCAGGGACACCTCTTACCGGATGCAGATCAGCCGCTACGGTAATCTGCTCCATCTCTACTACGGAAGGCGGATCTACGACGTCAGCCTGGATTACCTGCTACGTTTTCAGGATCGGGGCTTTTCCCCCAATCCCAACGAGGCGGGGAACGACCGGACGTTTTCGCTGGATTTTCTGCCGCAGGAATTTTCCACCGACGGCAAGGGAGATTACCGCTCCCCCAGCATTGAGGTGGAAAACGGGGACGGCAGCTTCATCTTCTCCGGAAAGGTAACGGGACACCGTATTTACCGGGGAAAATACCGGCTGGAGGGAATGCCCTCCCTGCGGGCGGCAGAGGGAGATACGGTAGACAGCCTGGAGATCCGGCTGGAGGACGCGGAGAGCGGCGCGGCGGTCATCCTGTGCTACAGCGTGTTTGAAGAAAAAAATATCATCGCGCGCACGGCCCGCTTTGAAAATGCCGGGAGCGACACGCTGAAGCTCCGGCGGCTGATGTCCGCCACCGTGGACTACCGGACGGCGGATTACGATTTTATCTGTTTTTCCGGGCGGCACACGATGGAGCGGGAGTTTTGCCGGATGTCGGCCGAGCGGGGGGTGCACGCCGTCGGCAGCAGCCGGGGCGCGTCCTCCCATCAGTTTAACCCCTTCGGGATCGTGTGTGAAAAACGCGCGGACGAGGACTGCGGGGAGTGTTACGGCTACAGCCTGATCTACAGCGGCAATTTCCTCCTGGAGACGGAGCGGGATCAGTTCGATCAGCTGCGCGTGAACCTGGGCATCAACCCCAAGAATTTTACCTTTGTGATAGAGCCGGGGGAAACGTTTCAGGCGCCGGAGGCGGTGTTGGCGTTCTCGCCGGACGGGTTTACGGGACTCAGCCATCTGTACCACCGGATTTTCCGGGACAACCTGATCCGCTCGCCGTACCTGCACGCGCCGCGGCCGGTGCTCTTAAACAGCTGGGAGGCGGCGTACTTCGACTTCGACGAGGAAAGGCTTCTGCAGATCGCCCGGGCTTCGCTGGATATGGGAGTGGAGCTGTTTGTGCTGGACGACGGATGGTTCGGCCGGCGCGACAGCGACAACTGCAGCCTGGGGGACTGGGAGGTCAACCGCAGGAAGCTGCCGGACGGGCTGGCGGGGCTTTCGCAGAAGCTTCACGCCATGGGGCTGAAATTCGGGCTCTGGATAGAGCCGGAGATGGTTTCGGAGGACAGCGATCTGTACCGGCGTCATCCCGACTGGTGCCTGCGGGCGCCGGGGCGGCCGATGACGCGCGGGCGCAACCAGCTGGTGCTGGATCTGAGCCGCCGGGACGTCTGCGACTACCTGATCCGGGTGTTTAACGGGATTCTGGACGGCGCGCAGATCGAGTATGTGAAATGGGATATGAACCGCAGCATCTCGGACGTCTGCTCGGCGCTCCTTGACCGGGACCGGCAGGGCGAGGCCATGCACCGCTACGTGCTGGGGCTTTACCGGATTATGGACGAGATGATTCTGACCCATCCGGAAATCCTTTTCTGCGGCTGCAGCGGCGGCGGCGGGCGCTACGATCCGGCGATGCTTTATTATCAGCCGCAGATCTGGTGCAGCGATAACACGGACGCCATCAGCCGGCTGAAAATTCAGTACGGGACTTCCTTTGCCTATCCGGTTCAGACCCTGGAGTCTCACGTTTCTGTCTGCCCCAATCATCAGACGGGGCGCACGGTACCGCTTAAGACCCGGGGAGTGGTGGCGATGGACGGGATCCTCGGCTATGAGCTGGATTCCACGAAGCTCTCCGCAGAGGAGAAGGCGCTGTGCCGGGAGCAGGTAAAGCGCTATCAGGAATATTATCCGCTGATTGCGGAGGGCGATTACTACCGCCTGACGAGCCCCTACGAGAGCAGCGTGACGGCCTGGGAGCACGTGTCGGCGGATCGGAGCCTGGCGCTTATAAGCCTGGTGCTGACGGACCGGGAGAGCAACGGCGCGCAGCAGTACCTGAAGCTGAAGGGGCTTGACAGGACGGCCTTTTACCGGGTGCAGGACAGGGACGGGGCGTATTCAGGCGCGCTGCTGATGAATGCCGGGATTCCGCTCCCGGCCGGCCTGCTGGAGTATGAGGCGCTGCAGTTTACGGTAAGGAAGGTGCGGGACGCAGAATGAACGATACGGTGTTTGAGTGGTATGCAAAATATGTCCCTTCCGGAAAGCAGCAGCTGGGAAAGGCGCTGCTCTGGTCGGCGGCGATCGTATTTCTGGCGGACGCGGTTCTTTTCTATGCGTTTATGCTGCTGCCGGCCGTGCTGGCCGGGGCGGGCGCGATCCTGTTTGCGGGAAGCCTGGATTACGAGTACGAGTATGTGTACGTCAACGGGGACTTTACCATCTCAAAAATTATCCGCCGGGCGAAGCGAAAGGATGTGTTCCGGGCGCAGCGCACGGAGATCGAGGAGATGGTCCCGGGCCGGCGCGCCGGGGAGAAAGGAGCGGATTTTACGTCCGGCCAAAATAGCGGGGCGGTTTACTCCCTGCGCGTCAGAGGCGCCTGGATCGCGATCGAGGCGGATCCGGGATTTGTGGAAGAAATGAGACGGCAGATTCAGATACGGGCGGTGGGAACATGAAAAAAGAAACGGTGTTTCAGGCGCGTCTGGCGCGGCATTACGACGAACTCAAATGGCTGTACTGCGAGCTGTACCAGAACGACAGAGCGGCATTTGACCGGCTCTGCGGAATGCTTGAGGAGAAGGCAGAACGGCGGCCGGCAGATCTGGCGCGCCTGGATGAGAGACGGCTGGCGGATCCGGACTGGTATAAAGGGAACAGCCTGACCGGCATGATGATGTACGCGGATCTGTTTGCGAAGAATCTGCGGGGCGTACAGGAAAAACTGGACTATGTGGAGGAGTGCGGCGTGAACTGCCTGCATCTGATGCCGCTTCTGGATATGCCCCGCGTTCGCAACGACGGCGGGTACGCGGTTTCAGATTTTACGAAGGTGCGGGCCGATCTGGGGACGATGGAGGATCTGGAACATCTGACTGCGGAGTGCCGCCGGCGCGGCATCAGCGTCTGTCTGGATTTTGTGATGAACCACACCTCCGACGAGCACGAGTGGGCGCTGCGGGCGCGCAACGGAGAGCGGGAGTACCAGGAGCGGTATTTCTTTTATGAGGACAGCGGGATCCCGCAGCAATTTGAACAGACCTGCCCGCAGGTCTTTCCCACGACGGCCCCGGGAAATTTTACCTGGCTTCCGGATGCGAAACGGTACGTGATGACGACGTTTTATCCGTATCAGTGGGATTTAAACTACCGCAATCCGGCGGTGTTTCACGACATGACGGGGTTCCTTCTGGATCTGGCCAACCGGGGGATCGAAATTGTCCGTCTGGATGCCGTCCCCTATATCTGGAAGGAGCTGGGGACAACCTGCCGCAATCTGCCGCAGGTGCACACGATTGTGCGCATGCTGCGCATGATCTGCGAGATTGTCTGCCCCGGCGTCCTTCTGCTGGGCGAGGTGGTCATGGAGCCGGACAAGGTAACGCCCTATTTCGGGACGATCGAAAAGCCGGAGTGCCACATGCTCTACAATGTGACGACCATGGCCACGCTCTGGCATACGGTGGCGGTGCGGGATGTCTTTCTTCTGGAGCGGCAGATGGAGCGGCTTAGCCGGCTGCCGTCCGAATATACGTTTTTAAATTACCTGCGCTGCCATGACGACATCGGCTGGGGACTGGAATACGCGGCGCTGCAGGAGCGGGGGATGGAGGAAATTCCCCATAAAAAGTACTTAAATGATTATTTTACGGGCGTATATCCGGGGTCGGACGCCAGAGGAGAGCTCTACAACGACGATCCGTCCCTGGGAGACGCGAGGCTGTGCGGCACGACGGCCTCGCTGTGCGGCCTGGAGGCGGCGGCCGGGCGTGGCGATCGGGCGGCCGTACAGCGGGCGATCCGTTGTGATCAGATGCTTCACGGATTTATTTTTACCCTGTCCGGCATTCCCATGCTTTACAGCGGGGACGAGATCGGGCAGCTCAATGATTCCCGTTACCGGGACGATCCCAGGCTGGCGGCGGATTCGCGCTACGTGCACCGCGGGCCCTTCTGCTGGGAGGCGGCGGCCCGCCGGCGGGAGCAGGGGACGGCGCAGCAGGCGCTGTTTGACTGGATTGGCAGGCTGGAGAACATCCGCCGGGAGAATCCGGTTTTTGCGGCCGGGGCGCGGATCTGCCCCCGCGGGACGCAGGATTCTTCCGTGCTCTGCCTGGTGCGGGAACGGGGGAACAGACGGCTGATCGCGTGGTTTCATTTTTCCCCGGAGCCGGTTACGGTTTTGGCGGGAGAGGAAGGCGCTTTCATCGATCTGCTTGCTCCGGAGGAAGGAACGATCAGAGAAACGGTAACGCTTCCCGGATACGGGATGCGCTGGCTTGTGCCGGAAGAAAGAGAAGAAAGGAAAGGTTGATTCATTATGGCAAGTGTACAGCTGAAGCATGTGTGCAAAAAGTATCCCAATGGCTACGAGGCCGTTAAGGATTTTAATCTTGACATTGCGGATAAGGAGTTTATTATTTTCGTAGGGCCCTCCGGCTGCGGCAAATCTACCACGCTGAGGATGATCGCGGGGCTGGAGGATATCTCCTCGGGCGAGCTGATCATCGACGGAAAGGTCGTCAATGACGTGGAACCCAAGGATCGGGACATTGCCATGGTGTTCCAGAGCTATGCGCTGTATCCGCATATGTCGGTGTATGAGAACATGGCGTTTTCCCTGAAGCTTAAGAAGGTGCCGAAGGAAGAGATTGACCGGGCGGTAAGGAACGCGGCCCGCATCCTGGATCTGGAGCCGCTTCTGGATCGGAAACCGCGGGCGCTGTCCGGCGGCCAGAGACAGAGAGTCGCCATGGGGCGCGCGATCGTGAGAAGCCCCAAGGTATTTCTGATGGATGAGCCGCTCTCCAACCTGGACGCCAAGCTGCGCGGGCAGATGCGCGTGGAGATTTCCAAGCTTCATCAGCGCCTGGGGGCGACGATCATTTACGTGACGCACGATCAGACGGAGGCCATGACGCTGGGCACCCGCATCGTCGTCATGAAGGAGGGCGTGGTGCAGCAGATTGACACGCCGCAGAATCTTTACGATCATCCCTGCAACCGTTTTGTGGCCGGGTTTATCGGCTCGCCGCAGATGAACATGATTGCGGCGGACGCGGCGGAGGAAGCGGGAGAGGTAACGCTTTCCTTTGCGGGTCAGAAGATCCGGCTGAACGAGACGCGGGCGCGGGCGCTGAGAGAGGGCGGCTACATCGGCGGGAAGGTAATTCTGGGGATCCGGCCGGAGGATATTCACGGCGACGAGGAATCGCTGCAGAAATTTGCGGATACCTCCCTGAATGCGCAGGTCAAGGTATTTGAGATGCTGGGCGCCAGCGCGCTTGTCTATTTCGACATCGGGGAGACGGGCTGGGTCGCTTCGGTCGCGTCGGGGACCGGCGCGCGGGCCGGCGATTTGATCCGGCTGGCGATGGATACGCAGAAGATTCATATTTTTGATTTTAAAACGGAACAGACCATTGTAGACTGACCGCGGCAGATACGGGTCGCGCCCGGGGCCGCATGGAAAAGCCGGGCGCGCGAAACAGAAAGGGGAGCGGGATGATGGAACAAAGAGACGGGAAGGCGGCCGGGTATGATGTGATCGCGCTGGGCGAGCTTCTGATCGATCTGACGCAGAACGGCCGATCCGGGCAGGGGAATCCTCTGTTTGAGGCCAATCCGGGCGGAGCGCCCTGCAATGTGCTGGCCATGCTGTCCAGACAGGGAAAGCGGACGGCGTTTATCGGCAAGGTCGGGCGGGATTCGTTTGGCAGGCAGCTGCGGGAGGCCCTTCTGGAAGCCGGGATTGACGCCTCTTATCTTCTGGAGGAGAAGGACGTCCCTACGACGCTGGCGTTTGTCCACCGGCTGCCGGACGGGGATCGCGATTTCTCCTTTTACCGCAGCCCGGGCGCGGATGTGATGCTGCGCCCGGAGGAGATTGACGGGGCGGCAATCCGCTCGGCGCGGATGTTCCACTATGGTTCGCTCTCCCTGACGGATGAGCCGGTAAAAAGCGCTACCAAAAAAGCCGTTTCGATCGCCGGAGAGGCGGGCGTGCTGCGCTCGTTTGATCCGAATCTGAGGCCGCCGCTGTGGCGGTCGCAGGAAGAAGCCCGGGAGCAGATTGCCTGGGGTCTTGCGCACTGTGAGATTCTGAAGATTTCGGATAATGAGATCCGCTGGTTTACGGGAAAAGAAAGTTATGACGAGGGAATGGCCGCGCTTTTGCGGGAGTATCCGGGGATCCGGCTGCTGTGCCTTTCCATGGGCCCGGACGGAAGCCGGGCCGTCCTGGACGGGCGGACGGCGGAGGCGCCGGCGTTTCTGGTAGAGGATCCGGCGGATACGACGGGGGCCGGCGATACGTTCTGCGGCGGCGTCCTGACCTATGTGCTGCAGTACGGTCTGGAGAAGCTTGGCGGCCATCTGGGGGAGATGCTGTCCTTCGCCAATGCGGCCGCCTCGCTGGTAACCATGCACAAGGGCGCGCTGCGCGTGATGCCGCGTCCGGAGGAGATCCGGGCGCGGATGAAATCCCGGCCGTTCTGACCCGGCAGGGGGCGGCAGCATCCGGGGCTTATTCCAGCCGGTAGCTTCCGTCCCCGAGACAGGTAAGGCGGGAGTTAAAGAAAGCGGTAAGCGCCCGGACCAGGTAAAGGGTGTCTTTTACGCCGGCCGTCTCAAAGGGCGAGTGCATGGCGAGCTGGGCCAGCCCGATGTCCGCCGTATTGAGGGAGACGTGGGAGCTGGAAATGTTTCCCAGCGTCGATCCGCCCGGAATGCCGGAGCGGTTGGCAAATATTTGGACCGGCACGCCCGCTTTCCGGCAGATGGCCAGGAACAGGGCGGCGGAGACGCTGTCGGTCGTATATTTCTGGTTTGCGCTGTATTTGAGGACGACGCCGCCGTTCAGGAAGGGACGGTTGGCGTCGTCGGCTTTTTCCGGATAATTCGGGTGCAGGGCGTGGGCGTTGTCGGCGGACAGCATGAAGCTTCGCGCAATCTGAATCTGATATTCCTCGCGGCTGTGCCCCGTCACGTCGCTGATGCGTTTCATCACGTCCTCCAGGAAGGTAGAACCGGCCCCCTGCTTCGTCCCGCTGCCGACCTCCTCATTGTCAAAAACGGCGCAGAGCGGGATGTGCGTGCTGTTTTCAGCCTGTAAAAGGGCGGTCATGGCCGCCCAGGCGCACTGCAGATCATCCAGGCGCGGCGAGGCGATAAATTCCCGGTTTGCGCCCCAGACGGTTCCCGGCATCCGGCAGCAGACAAAGAGGTCGTGGCTGAGGATCGCGTCCGGCCTGACGCCGGCCGCCCCGGCGATCAGCTCCCTCAGCGGGACGGCTCCCGCCATGGAATAGAGCGGGAGCAGATCCTTCTGCGGGTTCAGCGAGGCGTTCTGGTTTGCGCTGCGGTTCATGTGGATGGCCAGGCTCGGAATCAGGACGAGATCGCGGTCCATGTTTACCAGGCGCGTTTCAATTCCCTGCCCGGTCATGGCCGTCACGCGGCCGGCAACCGAGAGCGGGCGGTCAAACCAGGGAAACATCAGCATGCCGCCGTAGGGTTCCACGTTCAGCCGGACATACTGCCCGGCCGTCTCCAGCGAGGATTTTTCCTTGATTTTAAAGCATGGCGAGTCGCTGTGGGCGGCCGCGATCAGAAAGCCCTGATACGGCGCTGCGGGGAGGGAGAAGGCGATGATGGAGGAGCCGTTGCGGACCGTGTAGTAGCGCCCGCCCGGCGCAAGCTTCCAGGGCTCGTGTTCGCGCAGGGGCTGAAACCCCGCCGCGTCGAGAAGCGCCTGAAAATGGCGGACGGCATGGTAGCAGGTCGGGCTCTGTTCAATAAAGGCCATCATCTCCCGGGATGTCGTTTCAAAATGGGTTTCACTCATGTTAGATTTCTCCCTCTCTGGCGGCGGCCGCAGTTCTGCCGTTTTTTCAGTCCGCCGGACTTATTTTTTGTGGTACAGGTAGCGCGGGATGCCGTCCACCATGACCGGAGGCACGTCGCCCTGGATCAGGGGGCGGACATAGCTGATAAATTCATCCGTTACCCAGGCGCCGTCTCCGGTAATCCATTCGCGCGGGACGGTTTTTTCCACGTTGGAAACCTTGTGGACGTTGCGCAGCTCGGTGGTGCACTGATACGGATCGTCGGAGATGCGCTTTAAAATGACCATCTCTCCGGTATCGCCCTCGTCCGCGGCCTTGACGGCGGCGCCGCCGACCTGGAACGCCTCCAGGATATCGATGCGGGAGGCCAGATGGGACGCGGCCCGCTGCATGGAGCTGAGTTCGATGCTGCGCGTCTTGCAGCCGATCTCCTGGGAGAGGCGGCGCGCCAGGTAATTGGAGGTTCCGGTCAGCTGCTTGTGGCCGAAGGCGTCCACGAAATCGACGCCGTCCGTCAGCTCGCAGACGTAGCGCCCGTCGGCCAGGCGGATTCCCTCGGAGACGGCGGCCACAACGAAGCTCTTTTTCTCCAGGAGCGCGCGGACGCGGGCCAGGAAATCGTCGATGTCAAAGGCCAGCTCCGGGAGATAAATCAGGTCCGGGCCGTCGCAGTCCTCGCCCTGCGAGAGCGCGGCCGCGCCGGTCAGCCAGCCGGCGTTGCGGCCCATGACCTCCACGATGGTAACAAGCCCCTTGTCGTAGACGAGCGCGCGGCTGTCCTGGATGATCTCCTTGACGGAGGTGCCGATGTATTTGGCGGCGCTGCCGTATCCCGGCGAGTGATCCGTGAGCGCCAGGTCGTTGTCGATGGTTTTGGGGACGCCCAGGAATTTGGTCGGGTATCCCTTGAGGATCGCATAGTCGGAAAGCTTTTTGATGGTATCCATGGAGTCGTTGCCGCCGATGTAGATGAAACACTCGATGTCCAGCTTGCGCAGAATGGCGAAGATCGTCTCGTAGGTCTCGATGCTCTCGTGAATTTCCGGCAGTTTGTAGCGGCAGGAGCCGAGGTAGGCGGCGGGGGTCCGTTTCAGAAGCTCGACGTCCAGATCCGTGTGGATATGCTCGGACAGATCGATGTAGTCCTCTTTTAAAAGGCCCTGGATGCCGTGGCGCATGCCGTATACTTTGGGGGCGCCGCGGTCGATGGCGGTACGGTATACTCCGGCCAGGCTGGAGTTGATTGCTGCGGTGGGGCCGCCGGACTGGCCGACGATGACATTCCCTTTCATGGCGGGTACCTCCTGATTTGATGTGGCGGGGCCGGCGGCGGGAATAGATCCGCCGCGCCGGTTCCGCTTTTCTATTATTATAGCAGTTTTGCCGGATCAGACAAGGAAAATCGGCTGTATACGGGGAAAAGAGGCCGGCGGCGCGAAAAAACTGGTTTGCAGGCGGAAAAATCTGCCGGCAAGTGTGAATTGCGCAAATGATCGGGATGTGATATGATACAGGCAGAGCGCGCGGCGGGACTCAAATGGGGAGGCAACCGGCAAACGGCCGTGCGAAAACGGACTGGGATGAGGAGAAGAGAAATGAAAGATACGGCACTGGTAATTATGGCGGCGGGAATCGGAAGCCGCTTCGGCGGGGGGATCAAGCAGCTGGAGCCGGTAGGGCCCGGCGGGGAGATTATCATGGACTATTCCATCCATGATGCGCTGGAGGCCGGTTTTAACCGCCTTGTTTTCGTGATTCGTCACGATCTGGAGAAGGATTTCCGGGAGATCATCGGCAACCGGATCGAGAAGATTGCGCCGGTTTCCTATGCGTTTCAGGAGCTGACGGATCTGCCGGAGGGCTTTTGCGTCCCGGCGGGCAGGAAGAAGCCGTGGGGAACCGGTCAGGCGATCCTGAGCGTCCGCGGGGTGGTAAAGGAACCGTTCCTGGTCATCAATGCGGATGATTACTACGGGAAGGAAGCGTTTGGCCGGATCCACGATTATATGGTAAACGAGATGGATGAGACGGCGCCGGTCTACGATATGTGCATGGGCGGATTTATCCTTTCCAATACCCTGAGCGAGAACGGGGGCGTGACGCGCGGCGTGTGCGAGGTCGGAGCGGACGGCTGCCTGGAGCGCGTGACGGAGACGTATAACATCGAGCGCACGGCGCAGGGGCTCCGGGCGACGGATCAGGCGGGGAATCCGGTTTCTGTGCGGGCGGATCAGCATGTTTCCATGAATATGTGGGGGCTTCCGGCGTCTTTCATCGGCGAGCTGGAACGGGAATTCCCGGTCTTTCTGTCAGGGCTGAAAGAAGGAGATGTCAAGTCAGAGTATCTGCTTCCGTCGATCATTGATCAGATGATCCGCGAGGGGCGCGCGCGGGTGCGCGTGCTGGAGACGCGGGATCGCTGGTTCGGTGTGACCTACCGGGAGGACAAGGAGAGCGTGACGGCGGCGATCCGCGGCCTGATCGAGAAGGGCGTATACCCGGAAAAGCTGTTTTAGAGGAAGAACAGGAAACTGTTCAGGGAAGTTTGGGAAAAATCCTGCATATGATACCATATAACCTTGTGCCGCAGGGAGGAATGGGATCCAGATGCAGGATTTTTTATATGCGAAAGCCGCGTCCGGCGGGGCGGACAAAAAGAAGCCCTGGCAGCTTTATCACAGAGAGGAGCAGAGGGCCGCGCCGCTTCCGGCGCGGCGGGATTTTGAGTATTTTAAGAGCCTGTATCCGCAGGAGGTCCGGAAGGTACAGGCGTACGTGGAGGAGATCTGCGATGAAATGGAGTACGCAGGAAGTCCGATCTATGACGAATATCCGGATCGCGTGATGATCGAAGGGCTGATCCGGCGGACAGAACAGCGGATGAATCCGGAAATGGAAACGGGGGCGTACGCTGTGACGCAGCAGGAAGTGAGGGAAGCGTTTGTCTGCCCGCAGCCGGGATACCGGATGTGGGAGCCGGAGGAGGCGCAGCTTCTTCAGGCGCAGGAGCAGCGCGGCCGGGGCCCGGTCCGGCCGCCAGTCCGGCCGCCGGAGGCGGAGCCGGACCGGGAGCTTTTAAGCGTGCTGCTTTTAAACGAACTGCACGGACGGCGCTGCCGGCAGGGGTTTTGCCGCTGAGGCGGCAGACGGCGAGCCGGATTGCTGCCGGGAAGAGGCAAAAACGGCGTGCGGTGCGGCTGCATTCGCCGGCTTGACAAAAACCGGCCGGCCATGTATACTAAACAGGCCGGCGGATCATTCGTGGATCCGCCGCAGAGCCAAGGTCATAAAGCTTCCGCACAGCCGGGGAGTTAGCGGTGCCCTGTACCTGCAATCCGCTATAGCAGGGGTGATGCTTCGCCGAGGGCGTTTTTACTGCAGGGCTGCCCCCTGTAAGTGGCGTTGAAGTCCGGGTCTTGCGCAACAGAAATCCGTGAACCGTGTCAGGGCAGGAATGCAGCAGCACTAAGCGGAAGCTTCTGTGTGCCGCAAGGGCGCCTGGGCCGAGCAAACTGCCGGGGTAACGTCTGTGGCATACGTTCGAAGCGAAGCGTGCGGATTTAAAATTTATTAAAAAAGAAAAGCGGTATGCGGCCGCAGGAAAACGGGCCGCCGCGGGAAAAGGTCTTTTGAGAGACCGGATCCTGCGGCGGCCCGTGTTTTTGTGCGGGCGGATTGAGAAAGGGCCGGATCCCGGTAAGCTCAGGAGCCGGAAAGCTCCCCGCGAAAGCGCAGGAAGCGCTCGTAAAAAGCGGCGGCGGCGAGGGAGACGATTTTTTCCTGCCGGCGAACGAGACAGATGCTGGAACTGAGCCGCGGCGCGGTAATTTCCCGGCAGACAAGCTGCGGATCGCGGGTCAGGTACAGGGTGGAGCGGGGGACCAGGGCAATCCCGGCCCCTTCTCTGGCCCAGAGAATCGCGGTCCGGGCGTCGTCCGTCACGCAGCCGATGCGGGGCTGGACGGCGATCTCGTCGAAATAGTTGAGGATCAGCGGTTCCCAGCGGCGGTAGAGGATCAGAGGCGAGGCCGCGAACTGCGCGAGAGAAAGTCCCGGCAGCGCGCCGCCAGAGACGGAAGACGTTTCTGTGTCCGCGGGCGCGCCGCCGGAGACGGAAGGCGTTTCTGTGTCCACGGGCGCGCCGTCTGTGCCGGACCCTCCGGTTCGGTCTGCGGCTTCCAGATACGGAGGTCTGGCGGCGGCGATAAACGGGTCGGGCGGGAGCGCGATGCAGTCGAGCGCCCGGCGGGAAAAGGGCGTGCGCACGATGGCCAGATCGATCTGATTCATGTGCAGGAGCTCCAGCAGGTGGAAGGTGTTGGATTCGGAGACCTCCAGGGTAACCTGGGGGGATTCTTTCTGAAACGGCGCGAGGAAGCGGCTGGTAATGAATTCGGCGGCGGAGGAAATGATCCCCAGCTTGATGGTGCCGGCAATTTCCTGATCCAGGCTGACAATTTCTGATTTCGCGAGCTCGCTGAGATCGAGGATGGCAAGCGCCCGTTCATAGAAGGCTTTGCCGGGCAGAGTCAGCCGGATATGGCGGGAGCCGCGCTCAAAGAGCGTTACGCCCAGTTCTTCCTCCAGCAGCTTCATCTGATGGCTGAGCGGTGGCTGGGAGAGATGCAGCCTGCGGGCGGCCAGGGAAATAGTTCCTTCGTTGACGACGGTAATAAAGTAGCGAAGCTGCCGGAGTTCCATAGCGTTTTCCTCCCGTTTTTCTGTATCATATCACAGAAAAGGGAGGTTGTCACGGAAACTATATTTTTTAAATATGGATTCTATATTTTTTAAGTAGTTTTCTTTTGGGTATAACTCTGCTAAGATACGTCTGAAAAGAAGACGGGGCGTATCGGGAAATCAGGAGGAAGAAAGATGAGAGAGCTTTGGGATTTGTTTGTGGTGTTTGCCCGGATCGGCGGATTTACCTTCGGCGGCGGTTACGCCATGCTGCCGATGCTGGAAAAAGAAGTGGTAAACGGCCGCCACTGGGCGGACGAGGAGGAGCTGATGGATTACTATGCCATCGGCCAGTGTACGCCGGGCATCATCGCCATCAATACGGCGACGTTTATCGGATATAAAATCCGGGGGATCCCGGGGGCGATCGCGGCCACGCTGGGCGTGATTGCGCCCTCGCTGGTCATCATTACGATCATCGCCGCGTTTATTACGAATTTTATGGAACTGCAGCTGGTAAAGAGCGCCTTTGCCGGCGTGCGCGCCTGCGTCTGCGTCCTGGTGTTCACGGCGGTCGTCAAGCTGACGAAAAAGGCGCTGGCGGACCGAGCGGCGATCGCGCTGTTTCTGATTGTGCTTGCGCTGTCGCTGTTTACCGGCGTTTCGCCGGTTATCCTGGTTGTGGCGGCCGGCGCGGCGGGAATATTTCTTAAGAGGAAAGAGGGGGAGAAGAAATGAGCGTACTTCTGGAGCTGGCGGTCCGTTTTTTCCTGTGCGGGCTGTTCGCCATCGGAGGGGGGCTTGCCACCCTGCCGTTTTTGTATGACATCGCGCAGGAGACCGGCTGGTACACGGCGCAGGATGTTTCCAATATGATCGCCATTTCCGAGTCCACGCCGGGGCCGATGGGGGTCAATATGGCGACCTATGTGGGGTATCATGTGGAGGGCCTGGTAGGCGCGATTGTCACGCCGCTGGCCCTGGTTCTGCCCTCGGTCATCGTCATCGTGGCGGTTTCCCGGATCCTCGATCAGTTTAAAACGTCCCGGCTGGTACAGCACGCGCTCTACGGCCTGCGCGCCGCCTCCGCGGCCCTGATCGCGGCGGCCGGCCTGGGCGTGGCCAAGATCGCGTTCCTTCATACGGATCTTCTGGCGCAGGCGGGAAGCGCGCTGGGGGAAAATCTGCCGGCGCTGTTTAACTGGAAGTCCATCTGCCTGGCTGTTGTTGTGTATCTGGGGATCGTGAAATGGAACTTCCATCCGATTTTATATATCGTATTTTCCGCCGCGGTGGGAATCCTGTTTCAGTTTCAGTAAGAGACCGGGCTTTGGCAAAAGCCTTTGCGGCCCTGAGCGCATCCGTGAAAGCGGGTGCGCTTTTTTGCGGAACGGCGGCCCCGGCAAAATGCGGGCCGGGAAGCGGCTTTTGGCAGGCGGATGAACAGGGCGGGTTGCCGGGCAGAAAAGAAATGGCATAGCCTGCCGCAGCATGGTATAATGCGGATAGAAGCAGGCAGCCCGCTGTATTACAGATACTGAAAAACAGAGCGGCGTCAGAAGTTTGAAAATAAAGCAGGACAGGAAAACCAGGAATATGAAAGAAATTGAAATCAGAGACAGGACTCCCCGTCTGGCCGGGCAGCTGCTTGACGTGTGGGAAAAATCGGTAAGAGAAACGCATCTGTTTTTATCCGGAGGGGAAATCGAGGAGATTAAGAAATATGTGCCGGCTGCCCTGGCGGCCGTTCCACATCTGATTATTGAGACCGATGCATATGGGATTTCGGGTTCGCGGGAGGTCGGAACTCGATGAACAGGGAAATCCCTATCCGATCTTATTTATGGAAAAAAGGGCAGACGGACGTATCGCGCGGGAGACGGAGCCGGTCTCGGAGGCGATTTCGCGCCTGTTTTTGTAAGGAATTTATCCTTGCCCGGGCAGAGTAATTGTATTATAATTACAAAATGGACTGCGCCGGGGTGCGAAAACGGCATGCCGCGCTGCTTTCGTATGCTGGCATTTTATGCCGTTTTACAGGAGAAAGAAGGGAGTGCCATCCATGAGAAGAATCGGGATTTTGACCAGTGGGGGAGACTGCCAGAGCCTCAACGCGACGATGCGCGGAGTGGCGAAAGCTTTATATAAAATTTATGACGATGTGGAGATCGTGGGATTTGAGGACGGCTATAAGGGACTGATGTACGCGGATTACCGCATCATGAAGCCGTCGGATTTTTCCGGGATCCTGACGACGGGCGGGACCATTCTGGGCACCTCCCGCCAGCCGTTCAAGCTGATGCGCGTTCCGGACGAGAACGGGCTGGACAAGGTGGCGGCCATGAAGCACACCTATTATAAGCTGAAGCTGGAGTGCCTGGTCGTCCTGGGAGGGAACGGAAGCCAGAAGACGGCCAACCTCCTGCGGGAGGAAGGATTGAATATCGTCTCGCTGCCCAAGACCATCGACAATGATCTGTGGGGAAGCGATCTGACGTTTGGGTTCCACAGCGCGCTGGACGTGGCGACGAACGCCATCGACCTGATTCATACGACGGCCGCCTCGCACGGCCGCGTGTTCATCGTGGAGATCATGGGACATAAGGTCGGCTGGCTGGCGCTGTACGCCGGGATCGCCGGCGGTGCGGATATCATCCTGCTCCCGGAGATTCCCTACGATATCCGCGCGGTGGTAGACGCCATCCGCGCCCGGGTCAGAAGCGGCAAGAATTTCACGATCCTGGCCGTGGCAGAGGGGGCGATCTCGAAGGAGGACGCGGCCCTGACGAAGAAGGAATTAAAGGAGAAACGGAAGAACAGCCCCTCGTATCCGTCGGTGGCCTATGCGCTCGGCGCACAGATCGGCGAGATGACGGGGCAGGAAATCCGGGTAACGGTTCCGGGGCATATGCAGCGCGGCGGCGAGCCGCGCCCGTACGACCGTGTTATCGCCACGCGCCTGGGCGCAGAGGCGGCCGAGCTGATTCGCCGCAAGGAGTACGGCTATATGGTAGCGCTCAATCACGGCGGGATCACGAAGGTGCCGCTGGAGGAGATTGCCGGCAAGTTAAAGACCGTGGATCCGCAGAGCGATATCATCCGCGAGGCGCGCGCCGTCGGCATCAGCTTCGGCGACGAGTAGGCTTTTTGGCAGAGTGAGGGAGGAAAACGCGCATGTCTTACATGGCCCTGTACAGGAAATGGCGGCCCGCGTCTTTTGACGAGGTAAAGGGGCAGGACGCCATTGTGAAGACGCTCCGCAATCAGATTGTGTCGGGGCGCGTGGGCCACGCCTACCTCTTCTGCGGGACGCGGGGAACGGGAAAGACGAGTATCGCCAAGATTTTTGCCCGGGCGGTCAACTGTGAACACCCGGTAAACGGGAGTCCCTGCGGGGAATGCGAGATGTGCCGCCAGATCGGAGCGGGCGTTTCGCTGAATGTGGTGGAGATCGACGCGGCGTCCAACAATGGCGTGGAGAATATCCGCGACATCCGGGAGCAGGTGCAGTATCCGCCGACAGAAGGCCGCTACCGCGTTTATATCATCGACGAGGTTCACATGCTGTCCGCCGGGGCGTTTAACGCCCTGTTAAAAACGCTGGAGGAACCGCCCTCCTATGTCATTTTCATTTTGGCGACGACGGAGGTGCACAAGATTCCGGTTACCATCCTGTCGCGCTGCCAGCGGTACGATTTCCGCCGCATCAGCGTCGAGACCATCGCGGCCCGCCTGCGCGAACTGGCGCAGGCGGAGAAGCTTGAGGCGGACGAGAAGGCGCTGCGCTATGTGGCCCGCGCGGCGGACGGTTCCATGCGCGATGCGCTGAGCCTTCTGGACCAGTGCGCCGCGTTTCATTTCGGTGAAAGGCTGACCTATGAGAATGTCCTCGATGTCCTGGGCGCCGTAGACAGCCAGGTATTCAGTGAGCTTTTTCGGGCTGTGGCGTCGGGCGATACCCGCGCCTGCATCCGGATCCTGGAGGAGATGGTCATCCAGGGACGCGATCTCGGACAGATGGTCGGCGATTTTATCTGGTATCTGAGAAATCTTCTGCTGGTTATGACGACGGACGGCGCGGAAGAGATGCTCGATATGTCGGCGGAGAATATCGCGCTTCTGCGGGAGGAAGCCGCCATGACGAAGCTGGAGATCCTGATGCGCTATATCCGCGTTTTTTCGGAGCTGTCCGGCCGGCTGCGCTATGCCGTGCAGAAACGGATCCAGGTGGAGATTGCGCTGATCCGGCTGACGAATCCGGCGATGGAGCCGGAACTGGATTCCATTCTTCAGCGGCTGGACACGTTGGAGGAGCGAATGGAAAAGCTGCCGGAGCTGGCGGCCCGTGCGGCGGATCAGGGACGGGAACAGCCCGGCGCCCGGGAGAAGCAGGCGGACGGGCCGGCGAAGGAGGAAGCGCCCATCGTGCTTCCCCGCGCGCAGTATGAAGATCTGATGACGATCCGCGGCGAATGGCAGAAGATTGCGCGCCTGGCAGGACATGCGATCCGCCCGGCGCTGCAGGAGACGACGGTGGAGCCGGCCGGCGAGGGCTGTCTGTGCATCGTCTGTCTGGACGTCAACCATTACGCGATCCTGAACCAGGAGAAACGGCTGGAGGAGCTTCAGCGGATTGTGGAGGAGCAGTACCACAGGACGCTGGAATTTAAGGTCAGGCTGGAGGAATCCGGCATCCGTCCGTCGGCAACCTACGTGACGGACGATGATTTGAAGGTTATTCACGATACCGTGGTGTTCGAGGACGAATGACGGGATCGGATGGAATAGAGTTTATTTTTTTAAAACAGGAGGAGAAACGCATGGCAAAGCGCGGCGGTTTCCCGGGCGGAATCCCCGGAAATATGAACAATCTGGTAAAGCAGGCGCAGCGGATGCAGCGCCAGATGGAGGAGAAGACGAAGGAGCTGGAGGAGAAGGAGTATACCGCTTCCTCCGGCGGCGGAGCCGTTACCGTGACGGTATCCGGCAAGAAAGAGGTTGTGGCGGTAAAACTCTCGGAGGAGGTTGTGGATCCGGACGACATCGAGATGCTGGAGGATCTGATCGTGGCGGCCGTCAACGAAGCGTTCCGCCAGGCGGAGGCCGATAGCAGCGAGGTGCTCTCGAAGCTGGCCGGAGGTCTGGGCGGTCTCGGCGGCCTGGGCGGAGGCCTTCCGTTCTAAGCCATGGATTACTACAGCAGTCAGATAACCAAACTCATCGACGAGCTGTCGAAGCTTCCGGGAATCGGCAGTAAATCGGCACAGCGCCTTGCCTTTCATATTATCAACATGCCCAAAGAGCAGGTAGAACGGCTTTCCGGCGCGATGATGGACGCCAGGCAGAACGTGCGCTACTGCAGCGAATGCTGTACGCTTACCGATCGGGAGATCTGTCCGATCTGCAGCAGCGCCGCCCGCGATCACACCACGATTATGGTGGTGGAGAATACCCGGGATCTGGCGGCCTATGAAAAAACGGGGAAGTATGAAGGAGTCTACCATGTGCTTCACGGGGCCATTTCGCCGATGCTGGGCATCGGCCCGGGCGATATCCGGCTGAAGGAGCTGATGACGCGCCTGCAGCGGGAAGAGGTCCGCGAAGTGATTATCGCAACAAACTCCAGCCTGGAGGGAGAAACGACGGCCATGTATATCAGCAAGCTGATCAAGCCGACGGGGATCCGCGTGACGCGGATTGCCAGCGGCGTTCCGGTCGGCGGCGATCTGGAGTATATCGACGAGGTTACGCTGCTTCGGGCGCTGGACGGGCGCACGGAGCTCTAGAGCAGGCCTGCCCGCGGGCGGGAGGTTAGGAGATACGGAAAATGGATAAGTACGAGTTTAACATCAAGGTTGAACAGATTAAAAAGCTGGTGGCAAAGGGAGACTATGAGACGGCGATGAAAATTGCCGATACCATCGACTGGCGGCGCGTGCGCAGCACGAGCCTTCTGACGACAATCTCTCAGGTATACGAGAGAAATGAAGAATACCAGGATGCGAAGGATATTCTGCTGCTGGCTTTTGAGCGGGCGCCGATTGGCAAGGGACTCTTATTTAAGCTGACGGATCTGGCGCTGCGCGAGGGGAATATTCAGGAGGCGGAAGCGTATTACCGGGAATTCTGCGAGCTGGCGGGCGACGATCCCCGTCAGAATCTGCTTCGTTTCCTGATTCTGGAAGCCAAGGAAGCGCCGGTCGAGCAGCAGATCAATACGCTGGAAAAATATTGTCAGGAAGAGCTGGATGAGAAATGGCTGTATCATCTGGCGGAGCTCTATCGGCAGGCCGGGCGGGAGGAAGACTGCGTCCGTATCTGCGATAAAATTATGCTGCTGTTCGGTCTCGGCAAATACGTGGATAAGGCGATGGAGCTGAAGCTTCAGTACGCGCCCCTCACGAAATACCAGATGGATCTGGTGGAGAACCGGGAGAAATACGAAGAAAAGCTGCGTGCGGTAGAGGAAGAATACCAGAACGGAACGTATCGCCGGGACGATGCGGAGGAGTATTTTGACGCGCCGGACGACGCGGACGAGGAAGAAGACGCGCAGCTGCGGGAAGCGGACGGCGCGGTTTCGCAGGAAAGCGCGGATCCGGGCGCAGCCGGGGAAGACGGCGCGCAGGCGGACGCTCCGGACCGCCGGGGAAGACGCCTGGAAGAAGACGTGGTAGCCAGCCTTCATCAGGCCCGGACGGAGGAGGATCTGGCACACGAGATGTCAAAGCTGGAGCCGTATGACGAGGAAGAGGATTCTCACGCCGGGGAGACCCGTGTGCTGGAAAATATCCGAGATATCCACGCGGCGGCCGCCGGAGAAGACGGAATGACCGTTTCGCCTGCGGCAAAAGCGGCTTTGTCTGCGGCTGCCGAGACGGCTGCGGCAGACGAGGAGGCGTCGGTCCGGCAGTTTGAAGAGGACGAAGAGACAATCGTAGAGGACTGGGATCTGGAGCCGGAGGAAAAAGGAAGCCACCTGATGATCGCGGCGGTCGATGCGCAGGAAGGACTTTCGACGGCGCTGGAATCGCTCAAGGAGATTCACCGCGAGCGGGGGACGAAGAATCCGGTCGCCAAGATCAGCGGAGAAAATCTCAGACGCCGCGGGATCTTTGCCGTGGCAGACCGTCTGGCCGGAAAGGATCTGGTGGTAGAGCGCGCGGCGGATCTGGATGATCTGACGCTGGAAGAGCTGGGACAGCTGATGGAGCGGGATGAGACGGGGATCGTGGTCGTGCTGATCGATACGCCGGCCCGTCTGGAAAAGATGCGCCGCGATTATCCGGGCCTTGCCTCCCGTTTCCGTTATCTGGGAGGAGAAGGCGCGGTGGCAGAATCGCAGGACGCCCGTGAGGAAGAGCTGAAGCGGCTGCAGGCAGAGCGGGAGGCGGAAGCGGCCCGCAAGCGTCTGGCCGAGCGCGAGGAAGAGATTCGCCGCCAGGCGGCCCGCGACGCGGAAGACAGACGCCGCCAGGCAGAGGAGGAAGCGCGCCGCCAGGAGGAGCTTGCGCGTCAGGAAGAGGAGCGGCGTCAGGCGGAGCTTGCGCGTCAGGAAGAGGAACGGCGTCAGGCGGAGCTTGCGCGCCAGGAAGAGGAGCGGCGTCAGGCGGAAGCTTACCGGGCGGAAGAAGAACGCCGCCGTCAGGAAGAAGCTTATCAGGCAGAAGAGGAGAGCCGCCGGGACGCATACCGGGAGGACGGATATGCGCCGGATGGGTACGCCGCAGAGGGCGGTTCTGATTTTGAGGCAGAAGCCGGGTATGGTTCGCCGGATCCATATCTGCAGGAAGAGTCCGATCGGGATGCAGAGCAGTCCCGCCGCGAGGCAGAATATGAGGCGGCCCGCGCAGTCCGCCGCGAAGCGGAGCGGGAAGCGGACGAGGCGAAGCGGAACTATGAATCCGATGCCGCAGAATCCGCCGGGGAAGACGGCCGGCAGGATGCGCAGGACGGAGAGGGAATGGATGTGGAGGAATTTGTGCAGTATGCCTGCAAATACGCCTCCGAGATCGACTGCAGCATTTCCGGAAAGAGTATGCTGGCTCTCTATGAGCGGGCGGAAATGATGGAAGAAGACGGCGTCTTGCTGACCAGGACGGCAGCGGAGGATCTCATTGAAGAAGCAGCGGACAAGGCGGAAAAGAAATCCTTTGGCGATCTGTTCTCTTCCAAATATGATAAAGACGGTCTTCTGATCCTGAAAGAAAAGCATTTTTTTGACTGATTGAACGGATTGTTTCGGCGCGGGAACGGCCGGCTCTGAATAGGGCCGGCCGGCCTGCGCCAAAAGAATGGGGATTTGCATGACAGAAAACTGGTTAGCCATTGTAGTCGGAATTTATCTGGCGGCGATGATCCTGTACGGCCATTACCGGGGCTTTATCCGCCTGGCGGTTTCGGCGGTGTCTCTGATCGCGACGCTGATTCTGGTGCAGATGGCAGTTCCGCATGTGACTGATTTTTTGCAGAATCATACGCAGCTCTACAGCAGCTTCGAGGAAAGCATGGCAGAGGCGTTCGGGCTCGGAGCAGGAGAAGAAATCCAGGGGACGGCCGGACAGAGAGCCCTGATCGAAGACCTTCCGCTGCCGAAACAGCTGAAGGATTCCTTGCTGGAAAATAACAACGGCGAGGTTTATCAGATGCTGGGCGTCGATACGTTTACCGCCTATGTGGGCCGCTATCTGGCAAACAGCATTCTCAGCACAATTACCTTTCTGGTGCTGTTTGTGCTGATTTTCGCTCTGTTCCGGATTATTACCATCTGGCTTGATCTGGTCGCGCGCCTTCCGGTCCTGTGTGGGATGAATAAGATTGCCGGCGCGGTCCTGGGAGGCCTGGAGGGGCTTTTCTTTCTGTGGATTGCAGGTCTCTTTGTAACCGTGTTTTCCGCGACGGATATCGGTGGAAAGATCCTGGCCCAGATTGAATCCAGCGCCTGGTTGTCGTTCCTTTATGATAACAACCTGTTAAGCGGGCTGATCCTGACGGTCGCCCGGAATCTTTTCTGATGGTTTTCTGACATTGTTTCAACGGTTTTCCGACGGCAATAAAAGAGTCGGAGAACCGTTTTTTCTTACAATAAACGGAAACGGAAAAGAATAAGCGGAAACGGAAAAGGCGTTTTGCCGGTCTGCGAAATTGTCTGAATACATTTGGCCCAAGAAGGAAGAACCCGGTTTGAGAGGGAGAGATCATAACCACAAAATATAGAAAAAACAAAGTGAAAAGGGCATATCTGGTAGTCTGGGAAAATTGTATAAAAAGATGGAAAAATTCCCTTGACAAGAACTTTCAGGCATGGTATATTGTAGTTCCAGCACATCGCAGGACACTGCAGAGAAGATGATTTCTGCCAGGCGTTTTCTCATAAAAAGGAATCCTTTTTATTCAGAAGCGAAGGGGAAAATCCTTCCGGAAAAGGATTGACTCCATTGGGAAAATGTGGTATGCTGTATAAGCTGTCACAAATGACAGCAATTCGTTTCTCTAAAAAGAAGAAAAAACCTGTTGACAACAGCAGAGACTTGTGATAATATATAAAAGTTGCTGCTGAAGACAACAACAGCGAACCTTGAAAACTGAACAGTATGTAAAACCCTGAAAATTCTCGCGAATATCCGCCTGACAGCGTGCAGAGCACGCGAAAAAGCGGCGGCGAAAA
>CALWLT010000026.1 GCA_944381615.1 uncultured Lachnospiraceae bacterium
CCTTTCTGCGGTGGCAGAGATAGAGCGTGAGAATATTCGGACACAGACGATGGCTGGACGGGAGCAGAAAGCCCGTGAAGGAAAATGGAACGGCGGCTTTGCCCCTTATGGATACCGTCTTGAAAAAGGCGAACTGTTGATTGCTGAGGATGAAGTAGACGTGATCCGCACCATCTTTGACCGCTATATTCACACCAATGATGGCGTCAGCGGCGTGGCGAAATATCTGAACCGGCAGGGATTTGTGAAGAAGCTGCGGCAGAACGGCACCATTCCCGGTTTTTCCGCCAGCTTTGTGAAAAGTATCATTGATAATCCGGTATATATGGGAAAAATCGCCTATGGCAGACGTCGGACAGAAAAGAAGATCGGCACACGGAATGAGATGCATGTAGTTGAGCAATCGGAGTTCCCCATGTACGAAGGGAAGCATGAGGCTATCATTTCAGAAGAAGATTGGAACCTCGCGCAGGAAAAACGGAAAATCAATGCTTACCGGCGGGAGAAAGTCAATGATCCTACACACGCACATATCCTGTCCGGCATTCTGAAATGCCCCTGCTGCGGCAAAAGCCTGTACGGGAACATTGCGAAAGCCCACAGCAAGGACAAAAAGACCCGCTATTACTATTACTGCAAGAATACGGTTACGCCGACTGGTCATGAGTGTACTTTCCGGCTGAACATTGAACAGACAGAGATGAACCGCATGGTAGCGTCAATTATCTCCGCTATGGTCAGTGCCCCACGGTTTGCGGATGCAATCAAGGTAAAAATCGGCTCCGCTGTCGATACGAACGATTTGGAGAAGCAGCTGGAAGCATTACAGGCGCAGCTTCGTCAGACGTTAGGCACAAAGACCCGCCTGGAACGGCAGATGGATGGTTTGGATATAAGTGATCCTTATTATGACCGGAAAATTTCTGATTTGCAGCGCCGCTATGACGAGCAATATGGCGCAATAGATGAGATTGAAGTCCAGATTGACGATGTGCAAAGCCAGATACGGAGCATCCGACAGGAGAAGATTTCGGGCGATAATATCTACCCTCTGCTGCTGGCATTCGATCAGGTCTATGAAGCCGCCTCCGAGGTGGAGCGGAAGGAATTCATGCGGGCGTTCATTGAGCGGATCGAATTATTCCCGGAAAAGCAGCCGGATGGCAACTGGATCAGAAAGATTATCTTCAACTTCCCTGTTCCTGTCAACGGGGCAGAAGTGAAAGAATTGCCCTTGGAAAATGAAACAATGGTCGAGACGGTGGTGCTGCTTTCCCGCAAAAAGCCTGACAGCACAATCAGCGTAAAAGCGGAGTCCGGCAAAAGAGAGATTGCAGAGGGATAGCGTATGGCATCAGACAAAGAATCATTTTATCCTGGAGCAGTTATCGGAATGGGACGGCGTGTCCTATCGGGCGATATTCCTGCAATAGCCAGTCGGCAATATCATAAATTTCAATCCCGTCCTAACTATATTTCGGATGCCGCGTCCGGGCAATCATCATTTTTGGATAAGCATCCCGAATTTGCAGTAACGGCTGGCTCTCTCTTTCAAGTGCTTTCGGATCTGAAATATTGTCACTGATCGGAATATATATTTTTTCGTCTCCTTTTTGTGCTACAAAATCGATTTCCTTTTGATATAACCTTCCCGCGTATACATCATATTCCCTGCGGAGCAATTCGATACAAGCCACGTTTTTATATACTCTGCCGTAATCCATATTTCTGCATAAGATCTCTTGTAACGATCGTCTCATAGACCTCCCCGATACAGCGAATTCTGTCTGCTTCTGTTTTGTAAACGTAAGAGCCTGCCAATCCTCCCTTTATGGAATAGGCCTCAAACAAATTCTCTTTATCATCCGTTTCATCATAATACTGGCAGTATTCCCGAAAACGGAAGGGAAACACATGAATCTCGATATAGCGTCCGGTAAATCGAGTTGCCAGATCCGTACTCCGCAAGCAGCTGATTTCAAAACTGAAATTTTTTATTTTTTTGAAAACAAATAAAGGCATGATATCTGCTGTTGGCGGCTCTATTGTATCAGCGTCTTTTTTCGCCGTGAAGTACGCACAAGATTGTGCCCTAGTTACCGGTCAGAAACGATGGACGGTTACCGGAGAAAAACGATGGAAAAACGATGATGCATTTCTGCGCTGTTGAAAGGGAGGGCTTTCCGGTGTTATAATAACCCTGTCATCCGTTAAGGGATGTACAGACCTGTCAGAAACGAATGAAGGAGCGTGATTTCATGCAGCAAGCGAAAGAGCTGCCCGCCTGTCCGGTGGAAACAATACTCATGCTGATTGGCGACAAATGGAAAGTCTTAATCCTGCGTGACCTTCTGCCCGGAACAAAGCGGTTTGGGGAGCTGAAAAAATCCATCGGCAATGTGTCGCAGAAAGTGCTGACCGCGCAGCTTCGGGATATGGAAGAAAAGGGGCTTGTCAGCCGCCATGTGTACGCGGAGGTGCCGCCGCGGGTGGAGTACAGCCTGACTGATTTGGGAAAAAGCCTGAAACCCATCCTGGATGCCATGTGGACCTGGGGAGAAGGCTATAAAGCGCAAAAGAGTGAAAGAAAAACGGGGCGGTTGTCGGTAGATCAGGAGATGAAACCGTTTGCCTGATGCGGCAGGCGGGTCTGCCCGGGCAGAAACAGGGAGGATGAAAAGTATGAAGGCTCTTACGTATCTCGAAAAGGGAAAATTTGCGCTGCTTGAAAAGCCGCGCCCGGTGCTGGCGCATCCGCGCGACGCCATCGTGCGGGTCACGCTCAGCTCGATCTGCACCAGTGATCTGCACATCCGGAACGGTTCAGTGCCGCGGGCGGTTCCCGGCGTGACGGTCGGGCACGAGATGGTCGGCGTGGTGGAGGAGGTCGGAGAGGAGATAACCTCCGTTCGCCCCGGCGATCGGGTAACGGTCAATGTGGAAACCTTCTGCGGAGAGTGCTTTTTCTGCCGGCACGGGTATGTGAATAACTGCACGGATGAGAACGGCGGCTGGGCGCTGGGCTGCCGCATCGACGGCGGCCAGGCGGAGTACGTCCGCGTGCCGTATGCCGATCAGGGTCTGAACCGGATTCCGGACAAAGTGACGGATGAGCAGGCGCTGTTTGTGGGCGACGTGCTGGCAACGGGGTTCTGGGCGGCCCGCATCGCGGAGATCGGGCCGGAGGACACCGTGCTGATCATCGGCGCGGGGCCGACCGGCATCTGTACGCTTCTGTGCGTCATGTTGAAGAATCCGAAACGGATCCTGGTGTGTGAAAAAGACAGTGCGAGGCGGCAGTTTGTGCGGGAGCATTATCCGCAGGTGCAGGTTGTAACGCCGCAGGAATGTGAGGAGACGGCAAAGAGATGCTCGGCTCACGGAGGCGCCGACGCGGTCCTGGAGACGGCCGGCGCGCCGGACACCTTTGAGCTGGCGTGGAAATGCGCCCGCCCCAACGCGGTGGTAACGATCGTGGCGCTCTATGACGGGGCGCAGACGCTCCCGCTTCCGCAGATGTACGGCAAGAATCTGACGTTTAAAACCGGCGGCGTGGACGGCTGCGACTGCGCGGAGATCCTGCGGCTGATTGCGGAGGGAAAGCTCGATACGACGCCGCTCATTACGCATCGCTTTGCGCTGCCGGAGATTGAAAAGGCCTATCGGATTTTTGCAGGCAGGCTGGACGGGGTAATGAAGATCGCCATTACGGGAGCGTAGCGCGGACTCTGCGCCGCGGCCGTCTGTTTTCAGGCTCTGTTTTCTGGCAGACGGGGCAGTACACGCTGCTTCGCCCTCCGATGACCATGCGCCTGAGCGCCGTCCGACAGACGGGACAGGGATCGCCCGCGTGCCCGTAAACCTGGAGAAACGGGGTGTTGCGGTAGTCCCGCCCCCGCGTCTGCAGGTAATCCTCTGGCGAAATGCGGTTGGTTTCGATGAACCAGGCAAGGCGTTCGGGGATGACGGCGGCCAGCCGTTCCCATTCTTCCGGGCACAGGCTTTCTGCGGGGCGCGCAGGGAAAATGCCGGCGGTAAACAGGATCTCGTCGGAATAAATATTGCCGATGCCGGCGATGACGCCCTGCTCCATCAGGCATTCTTTGATCGCTTTTTTTCTTTTTCCCAGGCGGCCTTGCAGATAGGCGGCCGTCAGTTTTGGCGAAAACGGTTCCGGTCCCAGGGAGGAAATCCCGCTTCCGGGATCGGGTTCGTCTTTTTTCTGCAGCCAGAAGCGGCCGAAGCGGCGCGGGTCGGAAAAACGCAGCTGCGTCCTGTTTTCCAGCTCAAAAATAAGGTGCGTGTGCGTTTCCTGCGGCCAGTCCTGCGGCGTGAGCAGAAGGCAGCCGGTCATCCGCAGGTGGAGCAGGATCCGGCTCTGGTTTTCCAGAAGAAGGATCAGAAATTTCCCGCGGCGCTCTGCGGCGCGGATGGTCTCTCCCGAGACATGGCGGCAAAATTCGCCGGCTTCGGGAAAAGCGACGATTTCCGGGCGGCGGATCAGGACCTCCCGGATGGTATGTCCCTGGATCTGCGGCCCGATGACGCGGCGGATGGTTTCGACCTCCGGCAGTTCTGGCATGACGTCTTCCTCCTTTGTAGCGGTCAATCAGAAAATAACGACCAGAAGCATTTTGAAGCGCTCTTTTCCCATGACGGCGTGCGGATGCCTGGCCGGCATGACAATCGATTCCCCTTCATGCAGCTCGTATTCCTGTCCGTCGATGGTAATCAGCCCGACGCCGTCCAGGCAGGTTACGAATGCGTCTCCGCCGGATTCGTGCGTGCTGATTTCTTCGCCCTGATCGAAGGAAAACAGCGTGACGCTCACGGCGTCGTTCTGGGCCAGCGTTTTGCTGACCACCTGTCCTTCCTGCCAGGAAATCTGTTCTTTTAAGAGAAGTACCTGCGATTTGGCGATATTTTTCATGGGTTCTTTTACCGGATGATTCATAAATGATCTCCTTTTCGATGCGAAAGCGCCGCCGGCCCTGCGGATCCGGCTCTGCGAAACGGGTTTCATTATGAGTATATCATAATTTTTGATTTTCAGGCGAAAAACTGCGGCCGGGCAGGCGAAAAAGCGGGCGAAAATCGGGATTGGCTCTTGCCTTTTGCCAGAAGACGCGCTAAAATAGGAAACGTTTGTCCGGGAGGAGATTGAAAAAATGGAACTGCATGAAAAATTGATAAAAATAAAAGAATTTGTACAGCAGGAGACCGTGTTCTGCGCGTCGCTGTTTCTGGCGGTTTTGTCGGCGTTTGCGGTCCGGCCGGATCGGGCGTATCTGGCGTATCCGGATTACCGGACGCTGTCGCTTCTGTTCTGCCTGATGCTGATCGTGGCGGGCCTGCGCTCGCTGGGGATTTTTGAGATGCTGGGGCAGTCGCTTCTGGGCTGGGCCGGCAGCCTGCGCAGCCTTTCGCTGGTCCTGGTCCTCCTGTGCTTTTTCAGCAGCATGATCATTACCAATGACGTGACGCTGATCACGTTTATTCCGTTTACGCTGCTGGTGTTCCGGATGATCCGGCGCGATGAGCGGGTGCTGACGCTGGTGGTGCTGGAGACGATCGCGGCCAATCTGGGAAGCATGGCCACGCCGATCGGAAACCCGCAGAATCTTTACCTGTTTTCGTCCGCCGGGCTGACGATGGGACAGTTTGCGGCGGCGGTATTTCCCTACGCGGGGCTGGCGCTTCTGCTTCTCGTGGCGGCGCTGGTTCTGCAGAAGAATGAGCCGCTTGGCAAGGAGGCCGGGACGGCCGTGTCTGCCAGAGAAGAGGAAAAGGGAAAGCTGCTGGTGTCGCTTTTGCCGTTTCTTGCTCTTCTGGCCCTGTGCCTGCTGGTGGTTTTCCGCGTGTGTTCCTACGGGCCGGTGCTGGCCTGCGTGGTTGCCGTGGTCCTGGCGGTAAACCGGAAGCTGTTTCGCTCCGTGGATTATTACCTGCTGCTTACGTTCCTCTGCTTTTTCATTTTCATCGGGAATCTGAAGCGGATTCCGGAGCTGAATACGCTGCTGGTTTCGCTGGTCCAGGGACATGAGCTTCTGGCGGGAATCCTGGCCAGCCAGTTTATCAGCAATGTGCCGGCGGCCATCCTGCTCTCCGGATTTACGAAAAATATCGGCGCGCTCGTGACGGCGGTCAATCTGGGCGGTCTGGGAACGCTGATCGCCTCTCTGGCAAGTTTAATCGCGTTCAAATACTATGCGGCGGAATATCCCGGGAAGAAGGGGGCGTTCCTTGCGGTCTTTACCCTCTGGAACGGCGGGTTTCTGCTGATTCTGTGCGGCGCTGCTGCGGCTCTCACTCTGTGAGGCCGCAGCTTTTTTCTGCCATTCTTTTTGATTTTTCTGCCATTCTTTCTGATTTTGGTCTTGCATTTCGGCAGCGGCTGTGCTACACTCTTCATATCTGAAAATTCCCCGTTCGGGGATTCTGTTTATTCATGATTTCGGCCGGTTTCGGCAATGGTTCAAAAAGGAAAGAGATAGGAAGGCCCGGGGCGGACTCTCGTTTTGTGCAAAAACGGCGCGGCGGATGGCGGATCGCATTCTGATTTCGCCTGCCTCTGAATCTGATGCGAAACAGAGGGCCGCAGTTTCGGCATTTTCCTGTCCCTTTGTCCGGGAAAGGAGGGGGCGGATGCAATTCTGGCTTCAGGAGGAAAAACGGACAGAAGAAAGCGGGAAGCACACAAAAGAAGGCAGGACGCGAAAGGGAGGACGCGCGGGGCGAAAGGCGGGCGGCCTGGCGTACAGGCGGCCCAAAAGTCCGGCGCGGCGGGCGGCGTTTCTGGCGGCGTTTGCGGGACTTTTGCTTTTCAGGCCCGGCGCGCAGGCGCGCGCGGCCCCGGAGAGCGTGAAAGAAGGCGGGGATCCGGTTTCTTATACTGTGTCCTTTACAGACGAAGAAAACGAAACTCTTTTTATTTTTCCATCACAGGAGGGAACCGTCCCGGAGGGGACGATCCTGACGGTATCTTTTCCGGAGCGAATCATCGGAAGCGACGGACATATCTGGATTTCCGCGGCGCAGTCGCCGCAGCAGTTTATCGTGTATCAGGCCGGGACGCAGAAGTTTTCCGTATTTTACCGGCAGAAAGAGGCAACCGGCAGGCCGGAAGGGGAGAGCGGGCAAAAACGGCTGGAGCGCTGGCTGGAGAAAGCCTGGCAGGCCGACTGCGCCATTTTGGGGCGGGACGGCTCGGAGCCGCGGCCGGCGGATCTGACGGTAAAAAACAGGGAAGAAAACGACCGGCGAATCCGCTCTCTGGCGTCGGCGCTGGGGGACAGCGAGTGGCATGAATTTTACCTGATCGGGGAGAATTACGCGCCGGAGACGGCCATTCTGGGAACGGAAGCGTCTGCGGCGGGCAGCAAAATAATCTATGCGCCGGTAAAAGAAGATTCCTTTTCTTTTGCGGGAAAACGGTATGAGATCTGGCGGATCCGCGTGCGCAGAAGCTGGGAGGAAGAGACGTGTTTGCACCGCTGGCAGCCGGAGGAACGAACGGAGCCGACCTGTCTGTTAAACGGGCGTGCATCCTGGATCTGCAGTCTCTGCAAAGCCAGGAGAGAGACGGTTCTGGCGGCGCCGGGACACCGCGATGCGGATCGGGATCTGCGCTGTGACCGCTGCCAGAGCGAACAGCTGGCGCAGAGGCCGGAAGCGCTTTCCTGGAAGGAGGGAGACGTACAGATCCGCCGGGCAGGGGAGGAATATCTTTCTTTTACCTGCGTGGACGAGGATTATCATGACTGGCAGGACGGACGCCGGAAGGCGGCTCTGTTTCTCTGTGATCGCCTGATCCGGTCGGATGTCCTGACAGAGCCGCAGGGGGAGAGCCTTTGCCTTCTCTCCTTTGGCCGGACGAACAATTACAAGGATTCGGCGGTCCGCACCTGGCTGAAATGCCAGATCGGAGAGGAGGACGCCGGGCTGGAGCCGATCCACACGGGCGTTCAGACTGCCTGGACCGGCAGAACGAAGGCCGGGGAGTATTCGCAGCTGTCGGCCGGGGAGCTTTCGCGTCATGATATCGGGTATCAGCTGATGCAGGATTCGTATTTCTGCCTGTCTCTGGAAGAAGCGCTCCGTTACCGGGACTGGCTGTGGCGTTTTTCCTCCGGTCAGGAGAATCCGGAGAGTCAGATGAGCGCGTATTCGCAGGGCTATTATCTGCGGACGCCGTTTTATGAGGAGGATGAACATGGGAGATTTGTGTACGGACAGCAGATTTATGTTGTGGACCTGGACGGATCGGTGCATCCCGCGCCGGTATCTTCTGAGACATACGGGCTGCGCCCGGCGTTTGCAGTACCGCAGGCATGACTGGCCGGGAGCGGGGAGACGGAACTTGAGAAGCCGGATAAAAAAGGGGGGAAACCGATGAGACGAAACAGATTGTCGTTTGGACAGAAGGCGGCGCTGGCGCTGCTGATGGGGTCGCTGATCTGGCCGGATGCGGGGATGGCGTTTGCCGGGAACCGGCGTCCGGAGCCGGGCAGAGAATATCTGGCATCGGAAAAGGAAGGAGATTTCGGGCAGAAAAAAGGCACCCCGTCGCAGCTGGAGGAGTCCGCTCGGCGGGCAGAGGAAACCGCGCCTGCCGCAACCTCCTCTGTCCTGACGGAGAATGCGCCTGCCGCGCCGTCCGCTGTGCCGGTGGAGAATGCGCCTGCCGCGCCGTCCGCTGTGCCGGTGGAGAATGTGCCTGCCGCAACGTCCTCTGTTCTGATGCAGGAAACTGCGCTGACTGCCAGCCTGGGCGATCTGTGGGATGGCTGGGAAGCAGATTTTTCTTTCCTGGACGGGAGTCAGGGAGAGGGAACCAGAAGAAAGCCGTATCAGATCCGGACGCGCGCGCAGCTGATGGGGCTGTCGCAGCTGGCTGCGATGAGCATGACGGTCGATCCGGGGAATGAGCCCTATGTCGGGAATTACGAGGACGCCTATTTTGAACTCACGGCGGATCTGGATCTGGGGGGAATGGAGTGGATTCCCATCGGCTATTACAGGGATTCTTCGGAGTTTGCCGGGGAAAATCCGCATCCGTTCTGCGCGCATTTTGACGGGAACGGGCATACGGTGTCCAATTTCCGTTTAAATCATGCGGACTGGCCGGGAACCGGTTTTTTTGGGGCGCTGGACAGCGCGGAGGTAACCGATCTTTTTCTGCGGCCGGGGAAAACGGTAACAGGAAGCCGAAGCGTCGGGATCCTGGCGGGAAGCTGTGTGGATTCGCGGATTTATAACTGCCGCGTGCAGGGAGATGCCAGGGGAAGCGGGCGTGTCGGCGGACTGACCGGTCTTCTGGAAGCGTCTGTGGCGGAGAATGTCACGGCGCTGGTAACGCTGGATGTCGCGGCGGGTTCAGAGCGCCTGGCCGGAGGAATCGCCGGGGAGGCCGCGCGCGGGAGCGCTGTCGTGGACTGCCGGGTGGAGACGGGAGATAACCGGACGGCCAGGATTCAGGGGACGGATGCCACGGTCGGCGGAATCGTCGGCCTTCAGAATGATGCGGATCTCTATAACGTTTATGTGTCCGGCACGGTGGGAGGCGCCGGCAGCCGCAGAGTCGGAGGCGTGACGGGAGAACGGGTGGCCGGCGATCTGAAGGTGGCCCGTTTTGAGGGAACGATCGGCCAGTCGGGAACCGGAGCGGCGGGATACCGGGGAACCTTTATCGGCTTCCGGGAGGAAAGCGCCTATTTCCGGTACGGGGAGGATGTGGCATATCTGTTCGCCGATTCAGAGCAGAAGATTGCGGCCAATGTCTGCGGAAGCGGAATCCCGGACGACAATGAGTACACGTACGGAGCGCATATCGGGTTTTCGCACGGCGGCGATAATTTCTATACGCTGGTGCAGGGAGGCGTGACCAGGACAGAGGACGCCCGCTATTATTATGAAGAGCTGGAGGACGGGATCTTTTCCATTCTGGACGGCGAGCTGGGAGGCGAGACGGACGCGGAGAAGATCGGGTACGATCTGGATCATTTTGCGCCCAATGACGCCGGGCGTCCCGTGAGAGGGTATCTGGTAACGATTCCGCAGATTGATACGGTTTCCGGCGGGCGGAATTACTATGACGTAGCGGTGCTGGAGGCACGGGGCTCCGGTCCGTATTACCGGACGCTTGACAAGGAGCGCCGGGGCGCAATCGAGCCGGGAACGGTGGTAACGGTAACGACTGCGGCGAAGAATACGCAGGAGGCGAAGTATCAGCTGGACGGCGCGCCGACGTATACGGAGGGCGGGAAGCGCCGGGAGACAGCGTATCAGAAGGGCGGCGAATACAGCTTTGTCATGCCGCAGGAAAATACGGAGCTGAGCGCGCGCTATCGGAAGGTAGCCGTATCCGTGACCACGGTTCCTGCCGTTGTAAAGCTGCATGTGACAGAAGAGCGGACCGGGGACCGCAAAAATCCTTCTAAGGTTACCAGAGTCACGGATGATAATGGCCATCTGATTGCCACGTATATCAACGGGGAACTGGAACAGGGAACGCAGGTGCAGCCGGTCTCGGTCGGGGCGGTTGTAGACACGGCCAACGACGTAGAGGATGCCTCTGTGCGCTGGAGTGTGGACGATGCGGATCTGATTGCGCTGCTTCCGAACGGGGATGAGGATGAGCAGGGGTACACGCTGAAAAGCGCCTCGATCCGCCTGAATCTGGACAGCGCCTTTTTCGCGGACACGATCCGGAAACTGGAAGAAGAACAGAAAAAAACGGACTATCAGTATGCCATTCCTTCGACGATTTACGGGGCCGGGCATCAGAACGGAGGCGTCGCCATTCTGACGGCTTCCACCAGGCCGTCGGCCAGTTTTGAAGGAAAAGAATGCAAGGCCAACGCGAGGATTGAAGTAACGTTCCAGATCCGCGATCGGACGTATGTGGCGGCGGAACATGCGTCACTGAATCAGGGAACGCTGGAATTTACCGTTACGCGCAGGCTGAGCGGCGACCGGCTGCATCCGCAGGAGCAGATTGAGGTAACAGCGCCGCAGGCGCTGACGGCCGACTTTTCCCCGTCGTTTTTTGACCAGAAAGAAATTTCCTGGTCGGTAAGCGATCCGGCCGTGATCCGGGCAGATGCGGACGGGCGCTCGGCCAGCGTGTCGGCGGTTGCCGATACCGGCTGGATCCGGGATCTGATCGCGGCGGATGCGGGAAATCAGAAAAATGATCCGTATCGGAAGCAAACGGCGTCCGGAAACAGGAGCGCGGTTGTAACCGTTCTGGGAGAGGATATGCTGGGCAACCGGAGAACGGCGTCCTGCGAGGGAACGGTTTTCTTTGAGACGGTGGATGAAACGACGGTTTATGCAGAAAAGCTGGAGGCGGATCCGGCGGAAATTTCCTGGGAGCTGAAGCTTGAGAAAACCGGCCCCAGAAGCCGTCCGACCCTGACCTGGACGGGAGCGGAGGCCAAGAAGCTTACGGTTTGCGTGCTTCCGGAGCAGACGTCGAACCGGGCCGTATTATTTGAGGAAAGCGACGAGTCTCTGCGGGTTTCGGAGGACGGGACGGCAGAGGTAAATCTGGACGCCGGATGGATCCGGGAGCTGGATGCGCGTTCCCTGCAGCAGGGGACGCACCGGGCGGTCATAACGGTCCGCTCAGAAGACGGCGGCTGCGCGCGGCAGATCCCGGTTGCGCTTTCCTGTGAGATTACCGATCGGACGTACCGCAGAAGCAGTTCTTCCGGCGGTTCCTCCGGCAGTTCTTCCGGCGGATCCGGCGGCGGTTCTTCCGGCGGTCCGGTTTCGGGGACATCCGGCTCTGCGGCCGTCGGACCGGCAGCGGCAGGACCGGCCGGCGGTGTGACGGGAGAATGGACGCTCGATCCGGCTTTTGGAGTCTGGCGTTTTCAGTCAGCCGGCCGTCTGTACCGGAGTGAGTGGGCCTATATTTGCAATCCGTATGCCAACACGGCCGCGGGACAGCCTGCGGCGGACTGGTTCCGGTTTGACGCGGAGGGCCATATGGTTACGGGCTGGTATACGGATACAGACGGGAATCTTTATTATTTGTGGCCGCAGTCGGATGGCAGTCAGGGGCATATGCTGACAGGCTGGCACTGGCTGCCCGGTCCGGACGGAATGCGGAGAAGATACTATTTTAATGAAATTTCAGACGGGACAAGAGGACGTCTGTACCGTGACGGAACGGCGCCGGATGGAAGCCGGGTTGACGCAGATGGAGCCTGGACGGTGGACGGAGTGGTGCAGGTCATGTCGCCGGATGTCAAAGGCTGATCGGTTTTGAAAAAACTTCCCCGTTCCTTTCCAGGGGCGGGGAAGAGCGGGAGACAGGGATGAGAAAGAAAAAACGATATCTTGCAATCGCGCTGATTACGGCTCTCCTTTTTGCGCAGGCCGCCTACGCGGCGCCGGGGATTTCGGAAAATGCGGGCGGGGTCAATGCATTTGCAGCGAGCGGTTCGGATTTGCTGCCGGATCCGGAAAGGGCGAGCGGCTCAGAGTTGCTGCCGGATCCGGAAAGGGCGAGCAGCTCGGATCTGCTGCCGGCCGCCTTTCCGATGCGGATCCGGGTGGCCGGTTCCGGAATGAAGGAGAGCGGAGCGCAAAGCGGCAATACCCTGACGGTTACCATCACGGGAAATTATAACCGGATGCCGTACTGGAACGAGGATCGGAGCAGCGGCGACGCAGTCTGCGCCTATCTTTATCCGATTTTAAATTTCAGCGGGAACTGCGCCTATAAAAGCTATTCCGACAACAGCAGTGCCAGTACGAAGCGGCGCACCTATGCCGCGCATTCGGTCCGCTACCGGGATCGGATTGTCTGGTATGAGGACGGGGCGGTCACGAGCGAGGGAGACTGGGACAGCAGCTACAGCGATGCGTCGGCCAATTATGCCGTGTTATCTCCCTTTGCGAGGACGTCGCTCTCTTCAGTGGCCGTCACGGCCAGCTATGGGGAGGAATATGATTCCAATATTGTAGTAGACGGATCGCTGCAGGCCGTGGACGGGTATAATGATTCGGTTACCTTTGACAACACGGATCAGGTAACCGGAGAGGGAAGGGAGCCGATCCGGCAGTACCGGGTCTATCCGGATCATGCCGCCGGGCCGTACTATGTGTACAATCCGGGCGGAACAAAACCGGTAAAGCTGTTTGACAGCCTGCGGATTACGACGGATTTCGGGACGAAGACCCGCAATCAGCCCTGCACGACCACCTTTGTCTTTACGAATCCGCATCCGATGTTAAGCTCTGTCACGCTGATGATGCGGGAATATGGGCAGTACTCAACGGAAGCGGATCATATTACCTGGGATCGGGACGAGTATGAGGAAGGGCCGGTAACCGGCACATCGGCTCTCTGCAATTTCCAGGCTGCGGCGGCAAAGGCACACACGCATGATCCGGGAACGGTCACGGAGACGCCGGCGGCCTGCACGGCGCCGGGAAGGCGCCGGGGCGAATGCGCGTCCTGCGGCCAGAAGATTGACGAGATCATTCCGATGCTGGGCCATGCCTGGCCGTCCTCTTATGTGACGAACGCCGATAACGGGACGTATTATAAAAACTGCACGCGCTGCGGCGCACGGCTGGAGACGAAGAAGAACCCCTATACGGTACAGTTTCACGCCAATGGCGGAAGCGGTTTTATGGAGACGCTTTCTATGACATACGACACGGCGAAAGCCCTGACGAAAAATCAGTTTACGCGGACGGCGTACCTGTTTGAGGGCTGGACGGCGAATCCGGACGGAAGCGGGGCGTTCTATGCGGACGGTCAGCTGGTAAAGAATCTGACGCCGGTCTGGAACGGAACCGTAAATCTCTATGCGAAATGGAAGCTGAACGAGTGTGCGGTTACGTATGACGCCAACGGCGGCAGCTGTCAGACAGAGACGGGAACGGTCCTCTGTAAAACGGCGATTGGGGCGGCGGCGCTTTCGGAAGCAGAGCGATACGGCTATACCTTTCTGGGGTGGAGCCTGAAAAAGGACGGTCCGGATGCGCTTTTGACAGCGGAAAGCCAGATGGAAGCCGCTGCGGCTACCTTCTATGCGCAGTGGCGGGCAAACGGCTATGAGGTAACGATGGATCCGGCGGGCGGAACCCTGCCGGCGCAGGAGACCCGGAAGGTGGCGTACTTTGATTCGCCGCTGGGAGAGCTTCCGCAGCCGGAAAAGAAAGGAGAGACGTTTACCGGGTGGGCGGTGCGCGCGCAGGCGGCCGAGCCGCCGGTTACGGAGAGTACTGTTTTAAAAACGGAAGGGCTCAGCCTGATTGCCACATACTCTGCAGAGGCTTATACGATCTGCTTTGATGCCAACGGCGGCACGACAAAGGCGCAGGAGATTCAGCGCAGCTACGGGCAGGCCTACGGGACGCTTCCGGAGGCAACACGAACCGGCTATCGGCTGAAGGGCTGGTTTACAGAGCGGGAAGGCGGCCGGATGGTTACCGCTTCGTCCGCAGCGCCGGCCTGCGATCAGACGCTTTACGCGCACTGGGAACCGCTGACGTATCAGATCCGCTTTGACGCCAACGGGGGTTCGGGGACCATGGCCAGCCAGTATGTGGATTACGGGGAAACGGTGGAGCTTTCCGAAAACCGGTTTTCTCTGGTCGATCATCGCTTTGCCGGCTGGACGGCGAATCCGGACGGGAGCGGAGCGTTCTATGCGGACGGGCAGCCGGTTGTGAATCTGACGGATACGGAGCCGGAGGTCACGCTTTATGCGAAGTGGGAGCGGGTCAGCGCGGTTTTAAGTTTTTATGACTGGGACGGGACCTTTCTGGGCCAGGCGTCCTGTGATATCGGAGAGAAGGTTGATTATCCGGCTCCTTTACGGACGGGCTATACCTTTACGGGCTGGGAGGGAATCGACGGCGCGCCGGCAGAGTCTGTAACCGGGCCGGGAAGCTACCGGGCCGTGTATGCGATCAACCGTTATACGGCCCGGTTTCTGAGCGGAGGCATCCAGATCGGGGAGCGGGAGAAAGCGTACCGGGAGACGCTGGGGGCGCTTCCGGAGGCAGAGAAAGAGGGCTATACTTTTACAGGCTGGAATGAAAGGGCGGACGGATCCGGGGCGGCGGTCACGGCAGAAACCCGGATGCCGGCCGGCGGGCTGACGGCCTGGGCGCAGTTTCAGAAAAATACATATCGGGTTACCTTCCACTATGAAGGAGGAACGGAAGGGGAAGCGTCCAGAGAAGTATTCTATGGGGAAATGCTGGGAGCGCTTCCTGAATCGGAGAAAACCGGCTTTGTGCTGGCCGGCTGGTCGGCCGCGCAGGACGGATCGGAGGCCGTCACGGCAGAAACCCGAATGGGAGCCGGGCCGCTGGATCTGTATGCGGTCTGGAAAACCCGGTATCTGACCTGCCGTTTCCTGGACGATACGGGACGGCTGGTGGAAGAGCTGCAGGTGCCCTACGGCGGGGAAGCCGCGCCGCGGACGCCGCAGAAGACAGGATATGTGTTTGCATCCTGGGACAAGCCGCTGGATTCCGTCACGCAGGACACGGCGTTTGCGGCCAGCTTCCGGCCGGCAAGTTACCGGATTTCGTTTGCCGTCAATCGGGAACTGTATCCGCAGACAGACGGATCCATGGATCCGGTGCCGGCGGTCTATGATCGGATCCGGATGCTGCCGGGAAACGCTTTTAAAAAGGAACATTTTGCGTTTTCCGGCTGGAGCCGGGAGGCGGACGGAAGCGGAGCCCGGATTCCGGACAGAGCGAGCGTGATCAATCTGACCGCGCAGGACGGGGGAGAAGTCGTGCTGTACGCGCAGTTTACCCGGACGGAGTCGCCCTGCAGCTGGCGGGACTGGGACGGGACGCTAATCAGGGAAGAAATCATTCCGTACGGAGGAGACGGGACAGCGCCGGCGGATCCGCGGCGGGCCGGTTATACCTTTACCGGCTGGGACCGGCCGGCGGAGGGGATCACAGAGCCGGCCGTGTTTACCGCGCAGTATCGGGCCAACCGCTGGACGGTCACATTTGACGCCAACGGCGGAAGCGGGGCGATGGAGCCGCAGGCGATGGAGTATGACCGGGAGGAAGCACTGCGGGAGAATTCCTTTGCCAGAACGGATTACGCCTTTGCGGGCTGGAATACGGAGCGCGCGGGCGGCGGAGTGCCGTTTGCCGATCAGGAGACGGTTCAGAATCTGACGGCGCAGCCGGACGGAGCGGTAACGCTCTATGCGCAGTGGGAATTTGTCCGGCAGGATCTGGCGGACGGGACGCATGTGCGGCCGGGAGCGGACGGCATATTCGGGACGGCGGACGACGAGATCTGGACGGATGGTCCAGACGGGCTGCCGGGGACAGAGGATGATCAGAAGGTAAAGACAGGCGAGTCCGGTCAGCGGTATGTGGAGGGCAAAGACGGGACGTACGTGCGGCCGGGAGCGGACGGCGTATTCGGGACGGCAGACGATGAAATCTGGCAGCTGGGTCCGGATCAGAAGCCGTATACCGCAGATGACCGGAGGAGTACCGGGGGCAGAGGGCATTCTTCCGGCGGGGGAGGAGGAAGCTCGTCGGGGCATTTTCAGGCCGGAAACACGGGCGCTTTCGGGCCAGCCGTGCAGGCGCGGGAAGGAAGCTGGATATGGAATCCGGACGGTTCCTGGAGCTGCCTGGATGCCGCGGGACGTCCGTATGCGTCCTGCTGGAAATATCTGAAAAACCCCTATGCTTCGGAAGCAGACGGACAGTCCGTGGCGGACTGGTTTCGGTTTGACGCAGACGGCCGGATGGTAACCGGCTGGTATACGGATACGGATGGAAACCGGTACTATCTGTGGCCGGTAGCAGACGGAAGCCAGGGCCATATGGTAACCGGCTGGCAGTGGCTGCCGGGAGCGGACGGTCTGCTTTACTGTTACTATTTTAATCCGGTATCGGACGGGACGAAAGGCCGTTTATACAGGGATGAGACGACGCCGGACGGTTTTACGGTAAATGCCCGCGGAGAGCGGGAGGGAAACGGAGTGGCAAAGGCCCTTGACTGATCTCCGGAATGTCCGGCAAAAGGTTTTAATGGCAGGAAGAAGGGAATCGATGAAACGGATCAGACGGTGGAGTGAAACAATCAAAAGAAAGCTGGCAGGTTTTCTGGCCGTAATTCTGGGCATGATGGTTTTTGTGCCATATCTGCCGGTCCGGATTCAGGCAGCGCCGGATCCGGGAACCGCGGTAACGCTGACTTCGGCATACGGGGATACCGGCCTGGGTCACAAGCTTTATTGCATTGACAAGGGCGGTCTGGCGCAGTGGGGAATTGCGGATGACGGGGATCAGTATGCGTATCATCGCCCGTCGGAAGCCTCGGTTTTGCTCAGCCTGCAGGAGCAGCGCTATGTCTTCTGGGGGATGCTGACGCTGCTGGCGTCGCTGGGGGATGAAAAGGCAAATCAGGTAATTGTGAGCGCGAATGCGGCCGCGGCGTCGCAGGGGCTTCCTGCCATTACCTCCCGCGTCAGCGAAGAAGATCTGAAAAGCCTGATTTATCTTGCCGGTACGCGCGGCAAATATCCCTGGCTGGAGACGGTGACGGCTCATTCCGAAGAATATATGCGGATGGGCGGCCTGATCGGCGGCGGTAAAACCGGCGTCGGAGGGAAGGCCGTACCCTCGGTTCTGGCTCAGGCGACGCGTCCGGAGACGGCTTATCAGGTGGATCGGAATTCATTTACGATTTCCTTTGATCCGTCCGGCGCGGATGCGGATTTTATCCGCACGGTGTCGATTGAGTTTTCCAATAACAATGGCGCGTCGTATTCGCCGGTCCCGACGGACGGCTGGACGTATACCAGGACGGATACCGGGATTACCTTCCATAATCCGAACCCGCAGCCGCCCGCAGCGCTGATTCGCTTTAATGTAGATGGAACCGCGTATGCGGCCGGAAGCGGCGGATATGCGTCGGAAGAGGAAGTCATTGATTCCTGCCTGCAGCTCTGGGAGTGCGTGGCCTGCTCCGGAAATCACGGCGGCAACACGCCGGCGCTCAGCGATCCCTGGATCCATCAGCGCATGGTCTGGATGGAAATCGATTCGATCCCGGTTCGCTATTATGCCGCGCTGGCCGGAAGTTATGCGTCCGCGCCCGGACAGCCGCAGCTTACCTTCCGGGTTTTCCGTCACGAAGAAGAATTTACTTCGACCTACAACCTGCAGCTTTATAAATACGATCATGAAACCGGGGAACCGCTGGAGGGAGCCCGTTTTGGCCTTTATGAGCGGTTTGATGATGCGGATGAGGTAGATCCGGATCGGGACGGCCCGGAGAAACTGTATGAAGGCGGCGCGCCCTACGCCGGCGGATATCTGGATAAACCGGTGCGCTGGGAGGGCTTTCGCAACGTGGGAAGCCTGGTTACGGATTCGGACGGGCATGTGAAAAAGACGGTAAAACATCGTTATCAGTATGACAAGACATTCTGCGACGGTCATCCGGCGCCTGTGTTTACCGCGGTCCCGGAGCCGGAAGAGGACGAGGAAACCGGGGAAGTGCTCAATCAGGACGCCATCGACGCCGCGAAAGTACAGAACCGGGAAATGGCAAACGCCTGGCTGAACTGCGCGGCGGCGTGCGAAGAAAAAGCCGGCGGCGATTTTGAGGGCGTGCATTTCCACTGGGTCATGGAGGATGTGGAGCAGGGAGTCATCAAAGAGGTTTCTTCTTCCGGCGGAGAAGAAGGCGAAACGCCGGATGCCGGGAATACGGCGGAACCGTCCGGAGAGACGGCCTATACCGAGTCCGGCTGCGAAGCGGACTGTCAGGCTACGTATGAGAAATTTATCTCCATGGAATACAGCTATACGTTCAGTGAGTTCCAGGCGCGGGACGGGTATGTCCGTCACGATCTGCATACGGAGGATCTGCCGGTTGAGATAATCACGACAGACGCGTCAGAAAATGGAGCCAACGCATATTTTGCAGGAGAGTACGGCAGCCAGGAGAAACTGAAGGCGGCAGCGGCGGCTGCATCGTACCGGACCATTACCGCGGCGGCGGAAGCGGCGCCGTCCCTGACTTCGGAGACTGCAGCCCGGGACGTACCGCAGACGGCAGAAAAACGCACGGTTCCGGAACGGATTTTGCAGAAGGCGTCGGCTTATCTGCAGGAAATCATTTTCTGGGCGGATACGGATGCGGCGGCAGAAGAAACAGAAGAGGAACCGGAGGAAGAGGAAAGCCTGGAAGAAGAGAAGCCGAAAGAAGAGGAAAATCCGGAAGAGAAAGAGTCGAAAGCAGAGGAAGAGGAAACCGGGGAAGCGGAGAAAGAGGAAGCGGAAGAAAAGGAAAACCCGGAAGAAGAGGATCCGGAAGAAGAGAAAGAGAAGGAGTCGGAAGCAGAGGAAGAGGAGGAATCGGAAGAAGAGGGAGAGAAGACCGGAGAAGCGGAAAAAGAAGAATCGGAAGCAGAGGAAACGGAGAACCCGGAAGAGAAGAACCCGGAAGCAGAGGAAAGCTCGGAAGCAGAGGAAGAAGAAACCGGGGAAGCAAAAGAGGAGGAGTCGGAAGCGGAGGAAGAGAAAGCGGAAGAAGAGAAAACCGGTTTAAAGGGAAAAGAGGAAACAAAATCAGAAACGGATTCGGAGGAAATGGAACAGGAAGCGGAAAAAGCAGAGATTTCCAGCCACACGGTTCCGGTTTCCCGCTCTGCCGGCCCGGCGACCGCGTCGGCGTTAGCTGTCCGTTCGGATGAGGAGGATGAAGAGAAGGAAGCAAAG
Organism: uncultured Lachnospiraceae bacterium; assembly: GCA_944381615.1. Taxonomy (GTDB): domain Bacteria; phylum Bacillota; class Clostridia; order Lachnospirales; family Lachnospiraceae; genus Otoolea. The sequence goes on from CALWLT010000026.1 coordinate 19,753, forward strand.
GAAGCGTCTTCTTCCAATCTTTCGGATTTTTCCTGGAGCAGGGCTGCCTTTTCGTATCAGAGTCCCGCGCGCAGTATGGGAGAGGAGGAGATGGCAGATCTGTTTACGCCGGCCTATGAGGCCGCGCTGAATTCAGGAAGCGTCGGCGCGTCTGTTGAGGCGGGGCCGGACGATCAATACAGCCACTGCAGCGGCGCGGACGGCGAGGGAAATGCCTGGCGGGTCTACGATCACCGGACGGAGGGCGAGATCCATATCAACAAAAAGGATCTGGATCTGGCGGCCGGAGAAGACGCGGCGTATTCCGCATATGGAGACTCGCAGGGCGACGCGACGCTGGAAGGGGCCGTTTACGGTCTGTTTGCGGCGGAGGATATCGTGCATCCGGACGGAAAGACGGGCACAGTGTACCGGAAAAATAACCTGGTGGCAGTTGCCGCTACGGATCGGGACGGAAATGCTTCGTTTCTGGTCAATACAGAAGCGCCCGGACATACGTACTCGTATGAAGACGGGGAAATTGTGCCGACAAAAGACGGCTGGGCCGCGCAGGCTCCGGGGAATCTGTATGTGATGGATGGAACCGTCGATGACTACACGGAGGACGGGCGTTATGAACGGACGTATTACAATAATGAAGAGAAAAACGGAAACGCCTGGATCGGCCGGCCGCTTTTCATGGGGGATTACTATGTAAAAGAGCTGAGCCGGTCGGAAGGGTATGAGCTATCCATTGAAAACCGGCAGAATCCGCTGACCAATCTGGGACAGGATCCGGATGTGCAGGTTCCGGGAGAGGCAAAAGGGTACGCGGTCATAGAACAGCAGATGTTTGCGGATGAGCAGGTTGCAGAAGAAGGAGAGGGGGCGCGGCCAAACGAAATCTTTTTCTCGGCGCGCTCAAAAGACACGAAAGATCAGAAGTACGATATCGTGCTGACGGGGCTTTTGGAGGGGGTCTCGGTATATCGGAAAGAAACCGGGACAAAACGGGAGCAGGTGCCGGCCGGGACCGGCCGGTATGAGAAGGTGCCGCTGACAAACGCGGATGGAAGTCCCAGATATGTGGTGGCAGAGCATGATTATCAGTATCCGAAGTACCGTGCGGACGGAACGATGATGACGGCGGACGTTCCGGTCAACTATGTGGCCAATCAGTTCCGGCAGGTTGCGATCCGGGAACTGTCAGAAGAGGCGGTCTTGGAAGTGGTAAACCATGGCAGCGATGGCATGACAGAGGAAGAAAACCGGAATCAGCTTTCCCGGCCGATGGCAGAATCCCGTCTGACATTCATAAAAGGAAAGGTAGAGGCGGCCCTGCGCAGAAACGGGAAATCAACGCCGCGTTCAAAGACGTCCGGTAAGTATGAGGGTTCCAGCGTGTATGCGGGCGTTTTCGATTTCGGCGTCCGGGAGGGAGATCCGGATGTATCCGGCCTTTCCGGCGTAAATCCGGGAGAGCCTGCCGCTTATACCGTATATGGTTCTCCGGTAAAGAAGCTTGTGCTGAAGAAGCAGAAGGAAGACGGGACAGCTCTTACGGCGGGCGATGCAATTCTCTCGGTGCTGGATTACTATAATCAGAATCCGTATTACAGCTATGGCGGTGTGGACCGTGTGGAGGATGCCGGAGATCGGTTTGTGTTTACCGTATATGCGGGCGTATCCGGCAATCCGGCTGACTTTATGGTCCTGGGAAGCGATCCGGTAAAGGACAGCGTGATCTATCATGCGGTGCCGTATCTTCCGGAGGATGAAAAAGAGCCGCCGCGTTATGTCTATGCGGCGTATTCCAACAATCCCGCCCGCGGCGCGTTTGGCACGTATGAAAATTACCGGGAGAAAAGCATCGGAGACAGCGTGATCGGAAGCGCGACTCTGATCACGGATGCGGTTGTGAACGCGGACGGCGATCTGGAGTCGAAGACGGAAAAGGAGAATGTCTATTACAAAGCCGGCGAGACGGTGTACGACAGCCAGGGGAATCCGATGCAGGCATACGAATACCGAGAGATCACGGAGACAGTAACGCAGGATACAGAAGTGGTAAAATGGGTAAAAATCCCTGCGTTCAGAGAAAAGAACGGCTCCTATGTGATCCCGGTGGACGCGTCGTATACGGACTGTTTTGGAAAGGCGCACACAAATGACGGCACGGATCAGACCATAGAATATAAAGCGGTTCTTACGGAGAAGGAGGTTTCCTTATCCGCAAAAGAGGCGGAGAAACTGGGCGGCGGGTTTGCGGCCGGACACGTGATGAACAGCGCCAGCTATTATGTTTCTGTAAGAGGGGCAAAGGCGAAAGCGTATCTGGACGCTCAGGACAGGAATCTGGCGGGCGATAATACTTATATTGTAATGCCCAGCCTGGAGTATCCGGGTCAGGAGGCGGTCTTTCAGGATGCCGGGACGCGGAAAGAGCCGGTGCAGGTGTATGATCGGGTAATCCGGCAGAAAATCCGGATTCAGAAGGACATTCTGACTGAGCCGGACGGGAGCTATGCGCATAATACGAACGCATGCAGCGGGCATGAGGACGCGTTCACGCTGGGAGCGGGCAAGGAAACGGATGCGGCCGGCGCGCTGCCGGGGTTTTGTTTTAAGCTGTATTTAAAGTCGAATCTGGAGCGCCTTTACCGGGATGAAGACGGGACTGTGGTGTGGCTGGATCGAAAGGGAGAGATCACGGATCCGGCGCGTTTTGCCGAAGCGTTTCCCAAAACGGGGGAATACGCCCGGGTTCCCCGGTTCTATACCGGAGTCAGGCATAAAGCCGCTTCCGGGACGGCCGGTTCCCGCAATAACAATGTCTGGGAGAGCGCGATTCTGGCCAATGATCGCCTGTATTCAGAAGATGAGGCCGGCTTTCTATCCGACGACCCGAATCCGGGCTATACGAGGCTTCTGGAGACGGTTGTGAGGGAGACGGAAGGCGGCCCGGGAGAAACGGAGGCGGTTCCGGCGTACAATTATGAAAAGTTTTTTGACGCGGTTTCTGTGGCGAATCAGGACAAATGGGATCGGGGAGACAAAACGAGCACGTCGTTTAAGCCGTTTGCCTGGATTCGGGAGGCCCTGTTTGGAACGGGAGAAGGTCAGGCACAGGATCCGCCGAAGAGGGATAATCAGGCGCTGGCCAATACGGGAAATACTTCGGACGCCGCGCGGGAGAACGCGCTTCGCTCAGACGCGGTGCGCCAGTTTGCCATTACCTGGTATCTGAAAGACGAGGTAAAAAAACAGACGGCGCCGGTAAAAGACGGGAGCCTGGCAGACGGAACGCTTCAGGCGGCGGGGGGAGGATTTTCCTATCAGGACGAGCTCTACGACAGGGCACTGTATCAGGCGATTCTGAAAGCGGAAAATTATCTGAAGCCGTTTTTTGCCTGCGATCTGGACTCGATTTATGCGATCGACTGGGACAGCGAAAAAAATGGCGGCGCGGATCGGGATACGGCGACCCTGTCGGCGGATACGCCCTGTGGAAACTCGTACTGCGGAATATCCGCCTATCTTCCCTACGGGACGTATCTGGCGGTGGAGCAGCAGCCGGACGAAGGAGTAATCCGGGAATTTACCAATCAGCATTACCGGACGGATTCGCCGAAGGAGATCGCCATCCCGTCGGTATATGAGCCGGGAGGGAATGCGTCAGAGCCGCAGGCGTTCTGTGACAGTTACCGGTACAGAGCGGCCGATTCGCCGCAGGAACAGGCGGCAAAATACGGGATTCGGATGAGCGCCGAGTGGCGGGACGGCGGCGAAACGGACGGCAGGCAGTATGTGATTCAGGCGCATAACCGCGACGGCAATTTTGAGGTCTATAAGTACGGCCTGGATACGGGAAAACTTTCCGGGACGGTTTCCTGGGAGGGAGGATCGCGGGAATATCTGGGGTTTTCCATCGCGCAGGAGGAGACGGATCCCTATAAGGACGTGTACCGGTCGGAAAATGAAGCGTGCCGCTACCGCAGCAACGAGGCGGTGGGAGAATACTATCATTATGCTTCTCTTTCTGAGCGCGAGGACACGGCGAAAGACGGGACAGAGACGGTAACGGGAGCGCTGACCGGCTACGACGGGCAATACTACGGCGCGCTGGTTCCGTACAGCGTAACAGAGCCTGCAGAAGGGGAGCCATACCGCGCGGACCGGTTTACGGGCCGTGCCGATCAGGCGTTTCACGATACATTCTATTCCGTCAAGCTGCGTCTGGAAAAGCTCGACTCGGAAACGGGGGAGGCGGTGCTTCACGACAGCGCGGTCTTTGCCATCTATGCGGCGGAGCGCGATACCTCCGAAGAGGGAGACGGGAGAGTCCTTTTTTATAAGAAAGACACCAGGGTTGCAGGCAGCCGGGAATTTCTGGAGGCGATGGGCGCACGCGATATCAGGCCGGTAGCGGAGGAGGAGCTTGAGGCGTCCCGCTATCCCTGGCGGGCGCCGTACCGCGGGGAATATACGGGGATTCTGCCGGCGGGAACTCCGATCTGCCGGGAGGAAGAAGCGGTTGTGATGCGGGATGAGAGGGGAGGACGGACCGGGATCACGGAGGCGTTTTCGACGCTTCGGGATCTGGGAAAAGACCGGAATCCGTTTACGCCGCGCAGCCAGCACACGGGTTATCTCGTGACGCCGCAGCCGCTGGGAGCGGGCGCGTATGTAATTTGCGAGATGGATGCGCCGTCCGGGTATCTGCGATCCCGCCCGGTCGCGGTAGAGATTTATTCGGATGAGATTGCCTATTATCCGGACGGGGATCCAACGCGGCGGGTTACGGCCGCGGTGTACGGCGGGACGGCAAGAATTTATCTGAATAATACGCCGCTTCGCCTGGAGGTCAGCAAGGTTAAGCAGGATGAGAAAGTGGTCTGCGACGAACTGGATCAGAGGCGGGAGGGAAGTGTGACCGGACTTTCCGCGCGTTACGGGGCGGAGAATCTGGAATTTGCCTTTAATGATTCCGGCGCATATCTGGGCTACGCGTGGCCGAAAGGCTTTCTCGATATGCTGAAACAGCTGCAGGCAGCGGGAGAGAAAATCGAAATGGTGTACGAAGACGGCGTATTTACCGGACGGGCGCTCTGGAGCCGCAGATTGGAGACGGCGGATGATAAAAACCGCTATCTGCCCGGCGCTTCCCTGGCGCTTTACGATGCGATTGAGATCAGAAGAAACGGGGACCGGGAAGACCGGGCGTATGCCGGAGTCAACGTAGAGCGGGATACGGCCGGCAATGTGACCCGGATGTACGTGGAAAAAGGATATGCGGGGAACCGGGTTCTGTTTGTGAAGGAAAAGGGAGCGGGAGCGGAGGACGTGTACCGCTATACATACGGCGACGAGACGGAAGATCGGGGAAGCGGGATCTGGAGACAGGTCCGGGTTGAGCGGGAGGATACGGACATTCTCTGGTATGATCTGGGAGATCTGGGTGTCTTTACAGAAGAGCAGGGAACCCGCTTCGGCTATAACCGGAAAGGAGAACCCGTGCGCCCCAAAGACGGACGGCCGCTGTATGCGCTCAAAGACGGCGCGCCGTTTCTGGAGATACGCTGTCCGGATTACGGGGCGCTTCATTACAACCGGAAAGACCGGGTGTTTGACCGGGTCCCGGAGGGGACGGAGTTCTTTCATCTGGACGCGCAGGGAAACCGGGATGCCAGGGTGGATCCCTGGACGGGGATGGCGTATGTGACGGAAGAGAAGACGGGGAACATTTTGGTCTGGCCGGTCCGGATCTCCCGGGACGCTTATGGAAATATCATCGCGCGGGAAAAGATCGCAACCAGCCGGATCGCCGCAATCGGCGCGGACACGGGCGAAGAATATACGATCGGGACGTACAAAGAGGAGGGGTTTGAAAAAACGGTAAATCCGGTTCTGACAAAGAACGGCCTGCCGGCCTGGTATCCGCGCTCATCCGAGCGCTATGTCAAGGGATGGCCGGTTTTTGACCGGGATCATGATTTTGTGCGCTATCGCTTTTCGGATTTGCTGAATCCGTGGAATTTCAACGCCTGGGATCTGAATCTGATGGTGGAGCTTCAGGACATCGGGGAAGATCCGCTGACGCCGGCGGATGATTTCCCGCTGTATCACAGACAGGGGGAGGCATTTCTGATGGAGAACGCCTGGATCAGCGGGACGGCGCATCCTGACGATCCGTTTTCCGCGGAGAGGAGCGCGGGAAAGGCGGATCTGTTAAAGCGGGTGCCGGCCGGGTGCTATATTCTGGAGGAGAAAAAAGCTCCGTCCGGCTACGCGAAAGCGATGCCGGCCGGCGTGCGCGTAGAAGAAACCGATACGGTGCAGATGGTCCGTATGGCAGATCGGCCGGTTCGCGTCTGCTTTGTGAAAACGGATGCGGCGAACGGCTGCCGGACGGAAATCTGCGATTACGACGGCGTGCTTTCGCCGGAGGATCCGGGCGTGCGCACGGAAGGAAAGGGAAGCTATACCTACCGGTGCGTACCGGGGGCCGTCCTGGCGCTGTATCCGGCGAGAAGGGTCAGCACCACGGATCTGGAGACGTATCCGCAGGGCTATTACTTGGAGAAAAAAAGCGATGCGCCGGCATCCTGGACGGTTCTTACCGGAGAGAATCAGAAAAAGACCGTAACGGCCAGATGGACGACGGGGAGCGCGCCGTTTTACCTGGAAGGCGTGCCGGCCGGGGACTATATTCTGGAGGAGGAGAGCGCGCCGCCCGGTTATCTGCCGGCGTCCCGCCCGGTTCAGATTAACGCGCTGGCAGAGCTCCAGTTTTTCGAGCTGGCAGAGGATCATGTAAAGACCGGCTTTTACAAGTACGAGGAAGCGGACGGGACGAAACGGCCGCTGCCGGATCGGCATGCTGCGAAACTGGCTCTCTACGAGGCGGTTACGGATCAGAACGGAATTGCGACGGACGCGGACGGGCTGCCGCTTTATGATGCAGAGAAAAAGGTGGCGGAGTGGAGAACCTCGGACTGTCTGCTCTATACGCAGGAGGAGGACAGCTTTGCAGAGCGGTTTCAGCAGCTCTATGAGGAATATCAGACCGGCTTTCAGTCGCTTTCGTGGCGCGGGTATACGGCCGGAAAGCAATCCGAATTTCGGACGGACCGGGAGGAATCGGTGCGGCAGCTCTGGGATCTGGGAGACGGGAACCAGGCGCTGGTGCAGATTACCAGAAATCTGCTGCCGGACGGCCGGGCCGGATACGAATACGATTTTAAATTCCGCTATCGGAAGGAGGGAACGCTGGTCAGCTATGACACGCCGGAGGGGATCCACCGTCTCGATTATCTTGCGCTGAACGGAAAAGACGGGACAAGGGGCTATTATGTTTTGGTGGAGGAAGAGACGCCGGACGGATACCGGACGGCGGCGCCGAAGCCGATTGTGGTAGAAGCGGTGGGAGAGATCCAGCTGTATGGCATGAGAAACGAAGCGCAGAGCGTGCTGATCGGAAAACAGGGGATCCGCTCTGAGACAGGAGATCCGATCTGGACGGCGGGCGCGCAACTGGCGCTTTACCGGGCCGGGGAGGACGGGACGCTGAATCTCTCTGAAGAATATGAGGTGGAGCGGTGGATTTCCGGGGCGGATGGCGTCTATACGCAGGAAGAACTAGAGCAGGGAAAAATCCCGGACGGGTTTGCAGCCGGAGATCTGCGGCCGCACCGGATCGGTCCGCTTGCCTGCGGAACGTATTACGTGGCGGAGCTTTCGCCGCCGCCCGGCTTTGTCCGGGCAGAGCCGGTAAAGATACAGATTACAGACGGGAAAGAAGAATGCGTTGCGGTTCAGAATCAGATTAAGAAAGGAGTGATCCGGCTGAAAAAGCGGGAAGAAGAAAATCCGGGGAAAGGCCTGGCAGGAGCTGTGTTTGAGGGGATCATCCAGGAGACGGGAAAACGGTTCTATCTGGTTACCGATGAAGCGGGGAATGCGCAGAGTCCGCTTCTAAACAGCGGGACGATCGGAAAAACGGGGAAATGGGAGCCGTATCATTTCCGAATCCGGGAGATCCGGGCGCCTAAGGGATACCGGCTCAGTCCTGTGATGATGGACGGCCAGTTTGCCGATGCGGACGAAACGGTGCTTTCCGTGTTCCTGGAGGCGGAAAACGCGCCGATCTGCATCCGGATTTCCAAAGCGGATTTTACAAAGGATATTCTGGTTAAAGGGGCCGTGCTGTCTGTGTATGAAACCGTTTTGCAGGACGGCTTCTATCAGGCGGCGGGAGAGCCGCTGGAACGCTGGATCAGCGACGGCGGGCCGCATGAGATCTGCGGAAAGCTGACGGCGGGAGGTAGCTATCTCCTGAAAGAGGAAAAGGCCCCGTCCGGATATGCGCTGCATGCGCCGCTTCTGTTTACGGTTGCGGACGACGGGCGCGGCCTGAGCGCGGTAACGGATCAGCAGAGCGCCGCCAGGGTCCGGATATCCGCCGGTTCTGCTGCTGCCGTGGAGGCGCTGACGATTCAGGGAAGAAAAGCCGTGGGGAGCCGGATTCTTTTGCGGGATCCGCAGACCGGGCGGGAGTGGAGCTACGACGCCGCAAAGGAGGTCATTCTGACCCGGGAGGACGGATTCTGCGAGGGCGCGCGCTATGAGCTGAGCCGGGAGTTTCTCTGGAGCAGCGGAGAATTCCAGAGTCTCGGACGGGAGTTTTTCCGGCTGCGTTTTGATGAGGACGGCCGGTTTTTGATTCCTGCCCTGCGTCCGGAAAAGACGGCGTACCGCCTGGAAGCGTTTGCTGCAGGGGAAGAATCAGGGTCTGTTGCAGGGGAGGAACCAGGGGAAGAACCTGCGGCTTCTGCCGCGCCGGTGGCCGGCTGGGTCTCGGAAAACCGGCCGGGGATCGGGTACGCTTATACCATTTATAATCCGGAATACGAGCCGGCCTGCAGCCTGCGGGTCCGTTCAGAAAACGGGCGGGACGGGGCGGCCGTCCGGCCGGGCAGCGTGATCCGCTATGAGGTCCGGTGTGTGAATGAAAGCGGGAGAGAGACGGATCTGCCGGTGCGCGCAGCGCTCGATTCCGGGCTGGAATGGATGCCGGCCAATTCAAGCGGCGGAGGAAAAATGCAGGATGGGGAGCTGGTCTGGACACTGGAAAAAATGGCTCCCGGGGAGAGCCGGACTTTAATCCTTGCCGCGGCGGTAAAGCCGGAGGAGAAAGGAAGCATCCGGACCCGGGTCCGGATCGGGGCGGCGGCCGTTCAGGCGGAAAATCCGATCGCGGGGGATAACAGCCTGACGCTGATCTGCGCCGCATCGGGGACGGCGAGCGAGACGCTGAGGAAGGTAACAGTTCCCTGCCGGATTTTTTTGCGGGATCGAGAGGGAAACGAACTTTTGGGAACGGTTTCCTGCCAGGGCGCGGAACGGACGTCTCTTAAGAGCGGAGAATGGTTTTCCCTGAAGGGCGGGCAGTATCTTACGCTTTTGAACCTTCCTGCGGGAACCGTTTACGAGATTTGCGCGCAGCTGCCGGATGAAACGGAAGGCAGCCTGAAAGAGGCGGACGGAATCATCGGAAAAGAGGGAAAAAGCGCATGGATCTGTCTTCACAGAAACGATCCGGCAGACCGGGAAATTCTCAGAAAAAATCAGAGCTATCGCCTGACGGAAACGATTGTCTGGACGGATGAGACGGGAACGGAACGGGAGACGGAAACGGCTTCTCTGATTCTGTCTCTGAATGACCGGGCGCAGCTTGACGGGTTTTCCATGCCGGATCGCCCGACGCGGGTTCTCTTTTCTAAGACGGATCTGGGAGGCAGAGAGCTGCCGGGCGCCCGCCTGTCTCTCTATGACGGGGACGGAACGCTTCTGGAGGAGTGGATTTCCGGAGAAGAGCCGCATGAAATCGAAGGGCTTCTGGAGCCGGGAGAAGAATATCTCCTGCGGGAAGAGGCGCCGCCGGACGGGTATGCCTGGGAGGAGGAGATCCGGTTCCGGGTTTCAGAGGATGGAACGGTCGATGCGGTGGTAATGGAGGATCGTCCCACCCGCGCGGAATTTACAAAATATGAGATAAGCGGAGAACGGGAACTTCCCGGGGCGCGTCTCTGCCTGACGGACGGCGGGGGAACGGTCCTGGAGCGGTGGGTTTCTTCCGCTCAGGCGCATGTGATCGAGGGAACGCTGAAAGCAGGCGAAACGTATTGCCTGCGGGAGGAAGCGCCGCCGGACGGCTACTGGCCGGCGGAGGATGTTTTCTTTACCGTTCCGGCGGACGGAAGTACGGTCCGGGTCGCGATGCGGGATCGCCCGACCAGGGTGTTCGTGGAAAAGCATGCGCTGGAAAAAGACGGATATACGGATGCGGGGCTTCTGCCGGGCGCCTGTCTCAGGATCCGCGACGCCGGCGGCCGGATCCGGGCCGAGTGGGTCAGCGGCCGGACGCCTTACTGTTTGGAGGGCGTGCTGACGGCCGGAGAGACGTACGTGCTGGAGGAGATCGAAGCGCCGGCCGGCTACCGGGTGGCAGAACCGGTTTCCTTTACGGTCCCGCAGAAGGAGGAGGCGTTTACCGTGTGGATGGAGAATGTGCGGATTACCGGAAAGCCGGGGCGGCCGGGGAATCCGGAGCGGCCGCATACGCCGGATCAGGAAGAGACGATCGGCTATCTGACCGTTCAGATCGGGAGCGGACTGGAAGGAAGCGGCGCGATCACGCTGCGGGCGGAGAGCCTGAGCCCGCTTCCGAAAACCGGAGATGCGGGCGCGAAGATGCAGGAGCCGTCCGGCGGGGCGGATTTTGCGAAAGAGCCGGATTCCGGCGCGGATCCGGCACGCAGGCGGGAAGAAATGGCGCTGGGTCTTTTGCTTCTGGCGGGCGGCCTGTGTTTCCTGTATCGCGCGGGGAGGCAAAAGCGGCAAAATTAATAAAAACCATTGAAGTGATCTGGAATTTGTGGTAGGATGGACAGCGTGACGATTCGGGAACGCCGTGGGGCGGGGACGCTTGCGCCCTTTGCCCCGCGGGGCTCCCACTCTGGAGAGTCTCCGAAAAGGAGCGCCGAAGGTGTAAGGCGGGCGCAGGTCCATGGCGCCGGCTGATCTCTCAGGCAAAAGGACAGGGCATACAAACCAACCGCAATGGGAGAAACTGGTTCCCGTTGTATGCATATGTTCTACTCTTTGGAGAGCTGATAGCCTGTCAGCTCTTATTTTTTGTGCGTTTTGGAAAGCGCGGGCCGTGTTCTGAAAAGCGCGGCCGGCGTCTTGTAAAGAAGCGCGGGACGGCCGACGGGCGATCGCAGACAAAAACCAAGAGGAGGATAACAAAATGGACATGATTCTGGAACTGGTAACAAAGGGAAATGATTTTCTGTGGAGCTTTCTTCTGATTGTTCTGCTGTGCGGCACCGGCTTTTATTATACGATCCGCCTGCGCTTTATCCAGGTAAGGAAGTTTGCGGCCGGCTGCCGGCAGGTGTTCGGACATTTTTCCATGAACGGAGAAAAGCATGAAAAGGGCGAGATGAGTCCCTTTCAGTCCATCGCCACGGCGATTGCGGCGCAGGTCGGAACGGGAAACCTCGCCGGTGCGGCTACGGCGCTGATCGGCGGCGGCCCCGGGGCGATTTTCTGGATGTGGGTCAGCGCGTTCTGCGGCATGGCGACGATCTATGCGGAGGCGGTTCTGGCACAGACCTACAAGACGGAGGTAAACGGGGAGGTTACCGGCGGACCGGTGTATTATATCAAGGCGGCGTTTAAAGGGACGTTCGGCCGCGTGCTGGCCTGCCTGTTTGCCATTTTCATCGTGCTGGCGCTCGGTTTCATGGGCAACATGGTGCAGTCCAATTCCATCGGAGCCGCGTTTGTCGAGGTGTTCCGCGTGTTTGAGTGGAACATTCCCCCGGTAACGGTCGGACTGGTCCTGGCGGCGCTTTCCGTTTTTATCTTCCTGGGCGGCACGAAACGCCTGGCGGCCGTGGTGGAAAAACTGGTTCCCATCATGGCGGGAATTTATATCGTGGGAAGCCTGCTGTTAATTTTTATGAATATCACGAAAGTGCCGGAGGCATTCTCCCTGATTTTCCGGGGAGCGTTCCAGCCGGATGCGGTCCTGGGAGCGGGAGCGGGCATTACCGTGCGGGAGGCGATCCGCTTCGGCGTGGCCCGCGGCCTGTTTTCCAATGAGGCCGGTATGGGATCCACGCCCCACGCGCATGCCCGCGCCAAGGCGGAGACGCCGCACCAGCAGGGACTGTGCGCGATGATCAGCGTGTTCATCGATACCTTCATTATCCTGAATCTGACGGTGTTTTCCATTCTGACGACGGGAGTCATGAGTACGGGAAAAGACGGGACAGCGCTGACGCAGGCCGCGTTTACGCAGGGCTTCGGGACGTTTGGCATCTTTTTTGTCGCCGTCTGCCTGTTTTTCTTCGCGTTTTCCACGATCCTGGGCTGGCATTTCTTCGGTCTGATCAATGTGAAATATCTGTTTGGGGAAGGCGCCGGAAAGGTGTATTCGATCCTGGTGGCGGTCTGCATTGTGATTGGCTCGACGCTGAAGCTGGAACTGGTCTGGGCGCTGGCGGATTTCTTTAACGGACTGATGGTTATCCCCAACGTTCTGGCGCTTCTGGCACTCAGCGGACTGGTAGCAAAAATCAGCCGCTCTTCCCAGAACGCGGGGAAATAAAATAGCGGGAAAAATAAAAGAAACTGTTTTACCGGCGGTTTCCTGCCAGCGGGCGGGCCGCCGGTTTTTCTGTCAGCTCCCGGGCCGTCAGCTCCGAGACGGCCCGCAGGACGGCAAGGTGGCGTTCCAGCGGAAGCTGGTCGACGGAGAGTTCCGCGCGCTTGGTGCAGCCGTCCACGCCGCCGGCGGAAACGACCCGGGCAAGCAGGCGGGTTTCTTCTTCGGGGGAGGGCAGCAGGAAGCGCCCGCTCATGACGGAGAGAAGGGCGGAAAGCCCCCAGCCCCACCAGTTGGATACGCCGCTGGCGAGAGGCAGATCGGCCGCTTCCTCAGCGCAGATGAAGTCGCCGAAGGGAACGCCCGCCGCGACCTGACGCCGGAAAGCGCCCATGCCCATCTCATTGCCCCCGTCGCCGACCGAGATGACGGTTGCTTCCGCGTTTCTTGCCTCGGAAAGAAAGAGCGCAGAATCAGAAATCATGTCGTCGATGATTTCGCCGCGCATGTTGTGGTAGTGTCCGTCCGCCGCTTTTCCGGGGCGCTCCAGACTGATCAGATGCGTCGGGGCGCTGTCGCGGACGAAGGAGCGGATGAACGCTTCGGGCTGTTTCTCAGGAAGGCGGATCAGCATTGCCTTCGGGTCGCGGTATTGAAGCGCGGCCTCCAGGAGCGGGTAGGAGACGCCGTCCGTCACGACGCAGACGCCGCAGCCGGCCGCCGTGAGCGCCGCCGCCAGATTGGCCGTTCCCGAGGGGCCGTCCGTTTCCCCGGTTACGGAGCCGTCCGGGCGGCGCACGGGAAAGCCGGTCAGAAGAATGACCCGTCTGGCTCTCTTAAGAGAAGCGGCGACCTCCTTTAAAGGGGATGCGGGCAGAGAGGCCAGAAGCCCCCGGCCGCCGAAATCCTGTTTCATAATCTGATCTAACGATCTGTAAAATTCCTCTGTCATCATCGATTCATTGAAAGTCATGATTCTCAACCTCCGAAAAACTGCACAGGGCAGGAGTCTGGCGCGGATTTTCTGCCGGAAAGGCCGCCTGGCCTCTTTTGGACAACAAAAAAAGAGCCCGCGCGTCTGCGATTCATGGCTCTTATCTACGAAGGGAGCATCCGGGCAGGAGTCCCGATAAATAAAAGAATCATTTCTACATTCCGCATTGTAGCGCATAACGGAAGCAATGTCAAGTAAAACCGGAGCGGGCGTGCAAAACCGGAGCAGGGGGATTGAAGCCGGGGAAAAAGCCTGTTATAATCGGAACCGGAAGACAGTAACGAAACGGATCGGAGGAAGGAAAGGCAGATGTACGGAGAAAATACGATTCTGGTGGTCGGGCAGGCCAAGCCCAGCCGGGAGGACGCAATCTTCAGCCTGCACGGAGAATTTTACGTCAGCTTTGTGGTGGACAGAAACGAGGGGACGATCCTGGATCTGGAGTGCAACACGATTCTCTCCGTAACGAGAAATTTTGTCGCCTCGATGTTTCTGGGGAAAAGCATTAAGACGGATCTGGAAGAGATGGAACGGATGATCCGGGAGCGGTATTTCGCCCTGACGCAGAAGCCGCTGATCGCCTGCCTGAAGGACGCGCACAACCGCTATATGGTGGTAACGGGACAGAAGGAAAAGAAGGCGTAGCGCTGGGAACGCGCAGGAAATGCGAAGGGAACGCGAAGGGAACTCGCAGGAAATGCGAAGGGAATGTGCAGGGAAAGGAAAGAGAGAAAGACCGGCGGCCGCCCCCAAAAGGGCGGCTGCCGGCAGACGGGACGGTTGCCCGGCATCCGGGCAATCGTTTTAATTTTCTTTTCCGCTCCAGCAGTAGGTGCACAGCTGGCAGGGCGTCAGTCCGATGGATTCAATCAGATCGTCGAGCCGGTGGAACTGCAGGGTGGTAAAATTCAGCCGCCGGCGGATTTCTTCTACCATTTCCGCGTAGCGTTCGCTTTCCGGGCAGGCGTACTCGGCCAGGGTCTCTGCGGAGACATTTTCTCCCTCCCGATCGCGGATAATGCGGCGCGTAATCAGATCCAATTCGGAATTGGAACGGGAAAAATTCAGGTATTTGCATCCGAACAGAAGAGGCGGACAGGCCGGGCGGATGTGCACCTCCCTGGCGCCGCTCTGATAGAGAAATTCCGTCGTCTCGCCCATCTGCGTTCCCCGCACGATCGAGTCGTCGATTAACAGAAGGCTCTTGCCCCTAATCAGCGTGTCGACCGGGATCAGCTTCATGCGGGCGATCAGGTTGCGCTGGTTCTGGCTGGTCGGCATGAAGGAGCGCGGCCAGGTCGGCGTGTATTTGATAAAAGGACGGGCAAACGGGATGCCGGACTCATTGGCGTAGCCGATGGCGTGCGCCGTTCCGGAATCCGGGATGCCGGCGACCAGATCGGCGCTGGACTGATCGCGTTTTGCCAGCATACGGCCGCACTGATAGCGCATCTCCTCCACGTTGATTCCCTCATAGGAAGAAGTCGGATAGCCGTAATAGACCCACAGAAACGCGCAGATTTTCATCTTCGGCCTGGCGGGGCTTAACACCTCCACGCCTTCCGCCGTCATATGGACGATCTCGCCCGGACCCAGTTCGCGGTAGTGGCTGTAGCCCAGGTTCAGGTAGGCGAAACTCTCAAAGGAAACGCAGTAGGCGTCCTCTTTTTTCCCGATCACGACGGGCGTCCGGCCCAGCCGGTCTCTGGAAGCGTAGATCCCGTCCTTCGTCAGAAGCAGGATGCTCATGGAACCCTGAATTTTTTCCTGGGCGAGCAAAAGCCCTTCTTTCAGGGAATCCGCCTGGTTGATGATGGCGCCCACAAGCTCCGTCGCATTGATGCGGCCGCCGCTCATCTCCATGAAATGAATGTGGCCTTTTTCATACGCCTCGCGGATCAGCTCCTCCTGATTATTAATTTTTCCCACGGTGGTAATGGCAAAACTGCCGAGATGTGACTGAATCAGAAGCGGCTGCGGTTCCATGTCGGAAATACAGCCGATGCCCATATTTCCTTCCAGCTCCTCCACGTCGCGTTCAAATTTCGTCCTGAACGGCGAGTTTTCGATGTTGTGGATGGAGCGGTTAAAACCGGACGGCCCGTAAACGGCCATGCCGCCGCGCCGTGTTCCCAGATGGGAATGGTAGTCCACGCCAAAAAAGAGATCCATCGTGCAGTCTGTCTTCGAGGTAACGCCAAAAAATCCGCCCATTTCTCCCGTCCTTTCAAGTTCTGGTACTCCGGGATCCTGCAGAAGGAAATCCCGGGTATGATACATTTGCCGCCCCCATCATAGCACAGGAGGCGGGAAAAGAACAAGAGAAAATATGCACGAAATGTTAAGGGATCTTTAGGAGAAAGTAAGATTTTCTTTCTGGATTGGTAAATAAATTTCAAGGAAAGAGTCATATACTGTCTGTATGCAGAGCCGTTTCCCGGCCGGCAGATTTTCAGAGGGAAACGGGGGCGGCCGGGCGGATCAGAGAACGGACGCTCTGCCGGCAAAGGGGGAAAGGAGAACCAAACATGAGAAGAAATTCTGTAAAATATATGACTGCGCTGGCGCTGACGGCGCTCTGGATGACTGCTTTTCCGTTTTTGGCGCAGGCGGACGGGCCCTCCGGCCCGGCCTCTGATCCGGGGATTGCAGCCCGGGCGGAGGAGGGGACAGGCCCCGCCGCATGGGCGGAAAACATGACGGCAGGGCAGGGGACGGAAGGAAGCGGCCAGGCGGCCGCGCCGCAGGGGACGGAAGGAAGCGACCAGACGGCCGCGCCGCAGGGGACGGAAGGAAGCAACCAGACGGCCGCGCCGCAGGATCCGGCGGCGCAGGGACTTGTTCTGAGCGGCGGCCGCTATCTGGATCCGGCCGCGCCGATGATTGCCCTGACGTTTGACGACGGCCCGTATGCGCCGGTTGGAAACCGGATCATGGACTGCGCGGAGCAGTATGGCGGCCGGGTTACCTTTTTTGTGGTCGGAAACCGCGTCGCGTCTTACCGGGACGAGATTCTCCGGATGCAGCAGAGCGGGCACGAGATTGGGAATCATACCTATGAACATAAATATCTGAACCGGCTGAATGCCGACGGGGTCCGCCGTCAGGTCGAGGCGTGCAATCAGGCGGTGGCGTCTGTAACCGGCAGGGCTCCGGCCCTGGTCCGCCTTCCCGGCGGCCTCAAAAACGAGACGGTGCTGCAAAACATCAGTCAGCCGATTATCATGTGGAATGTGGACACGCTGGACTGGAAAACGCGGGACGCCGCGCAGACCGTGCAGGCGGTTCTGGGCAAGGTAAAAGACGGGGACATTGTCCTCATGCATGAGCTCTACGGCGCTTCCGGCGACGCGGCCTGCACGCTGATTCCGGCGCTGACCGCACAGGGGTATCAGCTGGTCACGGTCAGCGAGCTGGCTCAGTTTCGCGGCGGTGTCCAGGGCGGAAAGCTGTATTACAGCTTTCGCCGTTAAAATACCGGACCCCGTTTTCGCTTAAAAGGACGGAATCTGTTTCCCGTTCAAATTTTGCGGGCGCGTTCTGCTTCCGTGCCGGCCGCCCCGGGAATATGCTGATAGAGAAGAAGAAAAAAGGCGGGACGGATTTTGTGAATCGGGCCAGAGAGGAGATCTGCTGCGACGGGGCGTACCGGCTGGGCCTGACGGGGAAAGGCGTCGGGGTCGCAATCCTGGACACAGGGGTCTATCTGCATCGGGATCTGGGAGATCGGGTAAGCGGATTTTTCGATGTTCTCCGGAGGCGTTCGGCCGCGTATGACGACAACGGGCACGGAACGCATATCGCGGGGATCATCGGCGGGAGCGGCGCGGCGGCGGGAGGCTATTACCAGGGCGTCGCGCCGGGCTGCAGCCTGATCTGCCTGAAGGTGCTGGATCAGAAGGGAAACGGGTTTGCCTCCGACGTTTTATCGGGGCTTGGCTGGATCTGCCGTCACGGACGGGAATACGGCGTCCGCATCATCAATATCTCGGTCGGCTCGTTTAACCGGCGGGGGATGAGCGAGGATTCCGCGCTGGTGCGCGGCGTGGACGCGGCCTGGGACGCCGGGTTTGTGGTGGTGGTAGCCGCCGGCAATAACGGGCCGGCGAGCCGGACGATCACGACGCCGGGAATCAGCCGCAAGGTCATAACCGTTGGCTGTTCGGACGACGACCGGGAAGTGGAGGTGGCGGGAAGCCGCCTTCTGCATTATTCCGGCCGGGGGCCGACCGGCGCCTGCATCTGCAAGCCGGATATTGTCGCGCCGGGATCGCGGATTGTGAGCTGCGCGCCGTCGCGGGACGGATACCGTGTAAAGAGCGGAACCTCCATGTCCACGCCGCTGGTTTCGGGGGCGATCGCTTTGTTGCTGGAGCGCTATCCGCAGATGACGAACCGGGACGTAAAGCTGCGCTTGAGAGAGCGGGCCGTCGATCTGGGACTGCCGAGAAACCAGCAGGGCTGGGGGCTTCTGAATGTGGAGCGCCTGGTGGAGTGACGCGGCCTTTGGATGCAGAGAAAAAACGTAAAAGAACCGCAGGGGATTTGACGGACCCGGCAAATATGATATAATAGAAGAGGAACCGGAAGCGCTCGATCCGTGCTTCCGGTTTTTAGTCTGTTTTAGTCTGTTTTCTGTTTTTGTGTTCTGCAGGCCGCGGGTTTGGCGGCGCATTTTCCCGGATGAAGGATGCGGGCGGATTTTGCCGCCGGAAAACCGGGTTTCTGCCTGCCGGAAAATCCGGTTGACATCGGAACGGGGATATACTATGATAGAAACCAGAAACAGAACATTTGTTCGTATCTGACGAGCGTGGAGGATGAGGATGAACAACGAAGAAAAGAAGAAAGCGCTGGACGCGGCGCTGGTGCAGATTGAGAAGGCATATGGAAAGGGATCCGTCATGAAGCTGGGGGATTCCTCGGCCAATATGAATATAGAGACGGTTCCGACCGGCTCGCTGAGCCTGGATCTGGCTCTGGGCCTGGGCGGAGTCCCGCGGGGCAGAATTATCGAGGTGTACGGCCCGGAATCGAGCGGAAAGACGACGGTTGCGCTGCACATGGTGGCAGAGGTGCAGAAGCGGGGCGGGATTGCCGGATTTATCGATGCGGAGCACGCCCTGGATCCCGTTTATGCGCGCAACATCGGCGTGGATATCGACAATCTCTATATTTCGCAGCCGGATAACGGGGAGCAGGCGCTGGAGATCACGGAGACGATGGTGCGCTCCGGCGCGATTGATATCGTGATCGTCGACTCTGTGGCGGCGCTGGTGCCGAAGGCGGAGATTGACGGGGAGATGGGAGATTCCCATGTGGGCCTGCAGGCCAGGCTGATGTCCCAGGCGCTGCGCAAGCTGACGGCCGCCATCAGCCGCTCCAACTGCATCGTGATTTTTATCAATCAGCTTCGCGAGAAGGTCGGCGTAATGTTCGGCAATCCGGAGGTCACGACGGGCGGCCGGGCGCTGAAGTTTTATTCTTCCGTCCGCATGGATGTCAGGCGGATTGAGTCGCTCAAGCAGGGCGGCGAGGTAGTGGGGAACCGCGTCCGCATCAAGATTGTGAAGAACAAGATTGCCCCGCCTTTTAAGGAAGCGGAATTCGATATCATGTTCGGCAAGGGGATTTCCCGCGAGGGAGATATCCTGGATCTGGCCGCGAAGGAGAATATCGTAGAGAAGAGCGGCGCATGGTATGCCTATGAGGGCAGCAAGATCGGCCAGGGCCGGGAGAACGCCAAGGCGTTTCTGCAGGCCAATCAGGAGCTCTGCGAGGAGATCGCGCAGAAAGTGCGCGCCCGTTACGGCCTGGCCGGCGAAGCGGCGGCCGGCCAAGACAGCTCCCTGCCTCCGGTAACAGAGAACGGGGAAGCAGACGCGTGATGACGGTAGAGCGGGTGGAGAGCCTGGACGGGAAGAAGTGCAGAGTCTGCTTTGCGGAAGGCGGTTTTCTTCCCCTGTCCGCGCAGGAAGCAGAGCGCCTGGGACTTTCCGCCGGCCGTTCGATCAGCCGCGCGCAGTTTGACGGGCTCTGGCAGCTGACGGAACGCAGGGCCAGGGAGAAAGCGTTTTTGCTCCTTAAGATGCGGGACCGGACGCGGTCCGAGATGAGGCAGAAGCTCTGCCAGGCGCCGTTTCCGGACGGGATCGTGGAAGAGACGATGGCGTTTCTGGAAGAATACGGCTATCTGAACGACGAGCGCTATGCCGCGGAGTACGCGGAGCTTTACCGGGCGCGCAAGAGCAGGGCGGAGCTGCTGCAGGCGCTGCTGCGGCGCGGCGTCGGGCGGGAGACGGCGGAGAAAGCCCTCGGAGGCTGCGGGGAGGCAGGCGCAGGAGCGGCCATCGCGGCCGTCCTGCGCCGCAGAGGATATGGGAAAGAAGGCGGCGAGAGGGCGGATCAGAAGACCGTCGCCTATCTGCTGCGCCGGGGCTTTTCCTGGGAGGAAATACGCCGGGAAACGGCGCGCTTTCAGGCGCGGGAGGACGGCGTGCGAACTTTGTAGCATAGTGACGAAAAGGCACTTTCCTGTTTTTATTATACTTGACATAATGTATAAAACAGTTTAAAATTATATCGTTGTATTCTCGTACAATGAAAACTAAATAAGGAGGTGCTCCTGTGTCGCAAGTAATAATTCCGGTCTTTACAGGTATTATTGTAGCAGCTATTACTTGGTTCGTGGCAATCCAGTATCGCCAGAGGAAATACGAGGCGAAGATTGGCAGTGCCGAAGAGCGATCAAGAGAGATAATAGATGAAGCATTAAAAGTTGCTGAGACAAAGAAGCGAGAAGCTCTCCTTGAAGCGAAGGAAGAGTCTTTAAAGACGAAGAATGAGCTTGAGAAAGAGACAAAGGAAAGAAGAGCGGAGCTTCAGCGCTATGAACGGCGTGTGCTGAGCAAGGAAGAAAACCTGGACAAGAAGGCAGATGCACTGGAAAAACGGGAAGCAGGTATGAATGCGAAGGAAGAGGCCCTAAAGAGGAAGACCGCGGAAGTGGAATCCCTCTATGAGAAAGGGATGCAGGAACTGGAGAGAATCTCCGGACTGACTTCCGAGCAGGCCAAGGAATATCTGCTTCGCTCTGTGGAAGAAGATGTCAAGCACGACACGGCAAAGCTGATCAAGGATCTGGAGGCGAAGGCGAAGGAAGAGGCTGAGAAGAAGGCCAAGGATTATGTGGTAACCGCGATTCAGCGGTGCGCCGCGGATCATGTGGCCGAGACGACGGTTTCGGTCGTTCAGCTTCCCAACGACGAGATGAAGGGACGCATTATCGGGCGGGAAGGACGGAACATCCGCACGCTCGAGACGATGACGGGCGTAGAGCTGATCATCGACGATACGCCGGAAGCGGTTGTGCTTTCCGGGTTCGATCCCATTCGCCGGGAGGTTGCCCGGATTGCGCTGGAACGTCTGATCGTAGACGGACGGATTCATCCGGCCCGGATCGAAGAGATGGTGGAGAAGGCGCAGAAGGAAGTGGAGACCATGATGCGGGAGGAGGGCGAAGCGGCCCTTCTGGAGGTCGGGATCCACGGAATTCATCCGGAGCTTGTGAAGCTTCTCGGCAAGATGAAGTTCCGAACAAGTTACGGACAGAATGCGCTGAAGCATTCCATCGAAGTTGCGCAGCTGGCGGGTCTTCTCGCCGCGGAGGTCGGCGTCGATGTGCGGACGGCCAAGCGTGCAGGTTTGTTACATGATATTGGAAAAGCGGTGGATCATGAGCAGGAGGGAACTCACGTAGAACTGGGCGTCGCGCTCTGCAGAAAGTATAAGGAGTCGGCGACCGTGATCAATGCGGTAGAGTCCCACCACGGTGACGCAGAACCTCAGAGCCTGATTGCCTGCCTCGTACAGGCGGCGGATACCATTTCGGCAGCCCGCCCCGGCGCAAGGAGGGAGACTCTGGAGGCTTATACCAACCGGCTGAAGCAGCTGGAGGATATTACCAATTCCTACAAGGGAGTCGATAAGTCCTACGCGATTCAGGCCGGACGGGAGGTCCGTATCATGGTTGTGCCTGAGCAGGTAAGCGACGATGATATGGTTCTGATGGCCAGGGATATTTCCAAGAAGATTCAGCAGGAACTTCAGTATCCGGGCCAGATTAAGGTCAACGTAATCCGCGAGTCGAGAGTCACGGAATACGCGAAGTAATCTCTGAGAAAACTGGGTGTTGCAGACGGATTCTGCAGCACCCTCTTTTTATGTGCGGCGGGAGCGTCGTGAAAGGCCGGATCTGGATTTCGGCACAGAGCTTCTTTATCCCGGCATATTTTTGCTTGCAATCGCGGCCAAAACCGAGTATGATAGCAGAATACGGATTTGGTAAAGGAGAGAACCATGGCAAAATTTGGATTTATCGGAATGGGAAATATTGGCAATGCGATTCTGCGCAGCCTTCTGCATGTGTATGGCAAAGAGGAACTGACGTTTACGGATCTGAACCGGAAAAAGGTGGCGCAGGTCGAGAAGGAGACCGGAATTAAGGCGGTGGGAAGCAACCGGGAATGCGCCGAGGTTTCCGAGTGCGTGGTGCTGGCGGTAAAGCCGCAGTTTTACGACGCGGTGCTCTCGGATATCCGGGACGTGGTTACCAAGAAGCATATTATTATTTCCATTGCTCCGGGCGTCAGCATTGAGAGCGTCAATGAAAAGCTGGGCGGCAATCGCCGGATCGTGCGGGCCATGCCCAACACGCCGGCGCTGCTGGGCGAGGGCATGACGGGCGTCTGCTATGACGCGCGTCAGTTTGAGGAGGTAGAGAAGCAGACGCTGGAGACGTTTTTCGAGTCCTTTGGCAAGATGGAGATTCTTCCGGAATACCTGATGAATGCGGCCGTCTGCATCAGCGCCAGCGCTCCGGCTTATATTTATATGTTTATCGAAGCGCTGGCGGATGCGGGCGTCAAATACGGGATGCCGCGCGATGTGGCGTACCGGATGGCGGCCCAGGGCGTGGTGGGCAGCGCGAAGATGGTCCTGGAGACGGGAAAGCATCCGGGCGCGCTGAAGGACGAGGTCTGCTCGCCCGGCGGAACGACGATCTACGCGGTAGCGGTGCTGGAGGAGTACGGCCTGCGAAACGCCGTGATCAAGGCCTGCGACGCCTGCTACGAAAAGTGCATCGATATGTGACAGGATGAAAGCCGGGGGCCGCGGCCTCTGGCGGGGATGACGCAGAACGCGCATTGCTCTGTCGCAGGAAGGGCATCGCTCTGTCACGGGAAGGGCATCGGGAAGGAAACAGGAATCAGAAAGAAGAGAAGGAACATCGGGATGGAAAAGGAAAAAAAGGTTCCGGTCGAGCGTCTGAGACGGGAGCTGAAATATCAGGGGACGATTTTGAAGGTTTATGAGGATACGGTCCGCGTGGGCGGCCACGAGGCAAAATGGGATTTTATCCATCATGACGGCGCGGCCGCCGTGGTTCCCGTGACAGCCGAGGGAAAGATCCTCATGGTGCGGCAGTACCGCAACGCGCTGGATCGCTATACGCTGGAGATTCCGGCCGGGAAGCTGGATGATCCGGATGAGCCGAAGATCCGCTGCGCGTTCCGGGAGCTGGAGGAAGAGACGGGATACCGGACGGATCGTCTGGAATATCTTCTGAGCATTAATACGACGATTGCATTTTGTGACGAGGCGCTGGACGTGTTTCTGGCCCGCGATTTGCAGCCGTCTGAGCAGCATCTCGACCCGGATGAAGAGATTGAGGTTGAGGCCTGGGAACTTGCCGATCTGCTGGAGCTGATTTACAGCGGAAAGATGACGGACGGGAAGACCGTGGCGTCGATTCTGGCCTACGCCTGTCGTTACGGCGGGACGATACCTGCCGGGAAACCGGGAGAGGCCTAAGCGCTCTGAATAGGAAGAAGAAAAGCCGCATAAAGATAGAGAAAAGGCGAGGGAGGACGCAGCATGAAACAGATGTTGTCCGCGGGCCGGCCTGTTCCTGTCTTTGCCGCGGCTTTTTTCTTTTTCCTGGGGATCGCGGTGGGAACACTGTGGGGAAACGGGCCGGGGAAAGAGGCGGCCGGCGCGTTTCTGTCCGGGAATCTTGCGGAAGGGGGCGGTTTGCAGGAAATTTCCAGAGATGCGGCGCGCCTGCCCGATCTCTTCTTCCGGCGCGCCGCGGCGGCCGGGATCCTGTGGCTGATTGGTTTGTCTTCGCTGGCTGTCCCGGGCGCGGCGCTTGCCTGCGGCCTGCTGGGATTTTCCGCGGCGTTTTTGATTTCTCTGATGACGCTTCGCGCCGGAACGGCCGGGATTGTCCTGTTTGCCGCCTCAGTGTTTCCGCAGTGCCTCTTTTACCTGCCGGTTTTCTGGATCCTGCTCGTCTGGGCGTTTTCCGGGAAGAAAAAGACGCACGGGGCGGCGTTTCTGATTCTGCTTTTTCTCATGGCGCTGGGCGCGGCGGCGGAGCTTTTCCTGTGCCCCCGGATCGTTCATTTTGTGCGCGGCTTCTGCTGAGGCGGATACCGTATGCGTCAGGGCGGCGGGATATATCAGGACGGCGGCATGTGTCAGGGCGGCAGCATGGATCAGGACGGCAGGATATGTCAGAATGGCAGCCATGTATCAGAGCGGCGGGATGCACCGGGGCGATGTAACAACATATGGTGGAGCAAAAAGCAGGTCCGCCATATGTTGTATTTTTATGTTAATTATGTAAAAACAGGGTAAAAGTGGGAAAAATATGTTTGATTTTCCGTGAAAATGTATATATAATGGTACGTACAGGCGCATTTTTGCCATTTGATGGGGGAAGCAGGTATGATTGGGGAAATCGAAGAGTATGCGGAATATTTGCGGGAGGTAAAGGGGATGTCGCAGAATACGATCCTCTCTTACCGGCGCGATCTGATGCAGATGGCCGCATATCTGGAAGAGCGCGGCATCGGGGACATTGCCAGGGTCACGAAGACGAGCCTGAATTCCTATATCCTGTTTCTGGAGAAGGAAGGGAGGGCCGCCACGACGATCTCGCGGATGCTGGCGTCTGTCAAATCCTTTTTTCATTATGAGTTTTCAGAGGGAAAGCTTCGCCGGAATCCGGCGGAGACGGTACGGGCGCCCCGGGTGGAGAAGAAGGCGCCGGTCATTCTGAGCGTGGAGCAGGTTGAGGCGCTGCTGCGCCAGCCGGACGGGCGCACGCCCAAGGAGATCCGCGATCGCGCCATGCTGCAGATCCTCTATGCGACGGGGATCCGCGTATCGGAGCTGACCGGGCTTACGTGCGCGGACATCAATATGCCGATCGGATTTCTGACCTGCCATGAGGGCGGGCGCGGACGGACGATTCCATTCGGCCGGCAGGCGGGGGCGATTCTGGAGGATTACATAAAAAACGCCCGCGGTGCGCTTTTAAAGGGCCGCGGGTCGGACTGGCTGTTTGTCAACTGCAACGGCGGTCAGATGAGCCGTCAGGGAGTCTGGAAGATTATCAAGTATTACGGCGCCAGAGCGGGAATCCGGGAGGACATCACGCCTCATACGCTGCGCCATTCGTTTGCGGCGCATCTGATCGGGAGCGGGGCGGATCTCAGGGCCGTGCAGACCATTCTGGGCCATTCGGATGTGGCGACGACGCAGGCCTACGCGGCGTATGCGTCGGCCGCCCGCTAGGCAAGGCAGGACAGAGAAAGAGGGATACGGCGCTCTGAAAAGAGCAGCGCATCCCTCTTTCTCTGTCCTC
The DNA here is from genome assembly GCA_944381615.1 of uncultured Lachnospiraceae bacterium. Lineage (GTDB taxonomy): Bacteria > Bacillota > Clostridia > Lachnospirales > Lachnospiraceae > Otoolea. Next base: position 45,115 of record CALWLT010000026.1, read on the forward strand.
TGACATTCTGTCCGCACCGGCTTCCCAGCAGGCGGCAGGATCCAAAACGATAACGGTCCGCTACCGGATATAGGACACGAAGCTTTCCCGGATGGCGGAAAAGGCTTCCTCACACGCCTGATATTCTTCGCTTTCCGGCTCGTAGATCAGCGGGTAGCCGGGTTCCAGCACATAGGTCTGATCCCCGCAGAACGCGAGAACCGTGCTGTATTTCAGATCTTCGGAGCTGGCGTCCTCCAGGCAGGTAATCCGAAACAGAAGGCCGGAACCGTCCAGCTCGTAAGCCGTCTTGTCATATAATTCATAGCAGCCGTCGCCGGGAACCATCACGAGATGTGACTTCAGATCGCCCGGGATCTTAAAGGAAAAATCATCCATGATGACCTTGGAACCGGTCAGCTGAATGAAGGGAACGCCGTCGGCTTCTTCGGAGAAGCTGACAACCTGAATGGAGTGGCTGTCGGCAAAGGCCGGCACACTAAAGGCCAGCGAAAGAGCTGCAGTGCAGATCATCATCCTCAAGTTCATTCCTGTATCCTCCGTTTATTCTGTTTTCTATTCTATCATAAAAAGCGAAAAAAGTCACGGGGCATTTGAAAAAAACGGCGGGCCGCCCGCGTGCGGGCGTGAAAACGCCGCCGGCAGAACTTTTACGTCCGCCGGCGGCGCGGTAAAACAGTTTAGGAAATGCGGGATTTCTCCCGTCCGGCCGTCAGGTTTTTCTGAGCGGTAGCGAGCATCAGCTTGATTCGGTTGAGCTGGTTGACTTCGCTGGCGCCCGGATCGTAATCGACCGCGATGATATTGGCTTCCGGATGGCTGCGGCGCAGTTCCTTGATAACGCCTTTTCCCACGATGTGGTTGGGCAGGCAGCCAAACGGCTGCGTGCAGATGATGTTGGTTGTGCCGCTGTGGATCAGCTCCAGCATCTCGCCGGTCAGGAACCAGCCTTCGCCGGTCTGGTTGCCCAGGGAGACGTAGTGCTGTGCCATGGAGGCCAGATCCTGAATCCGCGCCGGCGGCGTGAAATGGCGGCTGCGCTCCAGCTCGCGCCGGGAGGTGCGGCGGAAATACTCCAGCAGGGAGATTCCCATGTTGCACAGATAGGCTGTCGAGCGTTTCCCTCCCAGGTTGTCAGCCTTGAAATTGCTGTTGTAGAAGCAGTAAAGGAGGAAGTCGAGCAGATCCGGCATGACGGCCTCGGCTCCTTCGGCTTCCAGCAGATCCACCACATGGTTGTTGGCCAGCGGCGAGAACTTAACCAGAATCTCTCCCACGATGCCGACCCGCGGCTTTACAGCGTTCTTTCGCGGCAGCTCGTCAAATTCGCGGATGATGCCGCGGATGTTGCGGTTAAATTCGCTCATGGACGGAGCCCGCCTGGAAAGCGATTTGATGCAGACGGCCTTCCATTTCTCGTGCAGTGCGTTGGCGGAGCCGGGCTTCGCCTCGTAGGGGCGCGTCGCGTAGAGGACGCGCATGAAGAGATCGCCGTACACGACGGCCTGCATGGCCTTGGTCATCAGCGGCAGCGTGATCTTGAAGCCGGGGTTCGTCTCCATGCCGTTGGCATTCAGCGAGATGACCGGAACCTGCGGCATACCGGCCCGCTCCAGGGCGCGTCGGATGAAGCCGATGTAGTTGGACGCGCGGCAGCCGCCGCCGGTCTGGCTCATGATGACGGCCGTATGGTTTAAATCATATTTTCCGGACAGCAGGGCGTCCATGATCTGGCCCACCACGATCAGAGACGGATAGCAGGCGTCGTTGTTGACGTATTTTAAGCCGGTATCGATGGCGGTCCGGTCGCAGTTCTGCAGAACTTCCAGTTTATAGCCGAAGCTGCGGACGGCCGGCTCGATGAGCTCGAAATGGATCGGCGACATCTGCGGGCAGAGGATGGTGTAATCCTTTTTCATCTCTTTCGTAAAGTAGACCCGGCTGTAGGCGCTGGAAACGACCGCCTTCTTATAATGCTTCATCTCCCGTACCCGGATGGCCGAGATGAGAGAGCGGATGCGGATGCGGGCGGCTCCCAGGTTGTTGACCTCGTCGATCTTTAACAGCGTATAGATCTTGCCGGAACGGGTCAGGATATCATTGACCTGGTCCGTCGTCACGGCGTCCAGGCCGCAGCCGAAGGAATTGAGCTGGATGAGATCCAGATCCGCGCGCGTCTTTACGAAGCAGGCGGCCTCGTAAAGGCGGGAATGGTACATCCACTGGTCGGTAACGATCAGCGGGCGCTCCACTCTGCCCAGGTGGGAGACGGAGTCCTCCGTGAGGACGGCAAAGCCGTAGGAGGTAATCAGCTCCGGGATCCCGTGGTTGATTTCCGGATCCACATGGTAGGGGCGGCCGGCCAGCACGATGCCGTGATGGTGCGTTTTCTCCATCCAGGCGAGAACCTCCTCGCCCTTCTTTTCCAGATCCCTGCGGGAGGCGAGAAGCTCCGTCCAGCCCGCGTGGGCGGCGCGGCGGATCTCCTCCTCCGGAATGGACTGATCCTCCTTAAATTCCTCGACCAGACGCTGGGTAAGGATCTCCTCGCTGGTAAAGGCCATGAACGGGTTGCGGAAATGGACGCGGTGTTCGGTCAGCGACTCCACGTTGTTTTTGATGTTTTCCGCATAGGAGGTAACCATCGGGCAGTTGTAATGGTTGCCCGCCTCCGGCGATTCGTTGCGCTCGTAGGGAACGCAGGGATAAAATATGTACGTCAGCCCCTGGCGGATCAGCCATTCCACATGGCCGTGCACCAGCTTGGCCGGATAGCATTCCGATTCGCTGGGGATGGACTCGATGCCCAGCTCGTAAATCTGCCTCGTCGACTGGGGCGAGAGGATCGTCCGGTATCCCAGCTCCTTAAAGAAGACCGCCCAGAACGGGTAGTTCTCATACATGTTGAGAACCCGCGGGATGCCCACCGTCCCCCGCGGCGCCTGGTCGGCGTCCAGCGGCTCATAGTCGAACATGCGGTGGTATTTATAGTCGAAGAGGTTGGGAACCTCACGTCTCGTCTTGTTCTGGCCCAGACCGCGCTCGCAGCGGTTGCCGGTCACGAACTGGCGGCCGCCGTCGAACCGGTTGATGGTCAGCACGCAGTGGTTGGTGCAGCCCTGGCAGCGCGCCATGCTGGTCTTGTAGGTCAGGTTCAGGATCTTCTCGATCGGAAGCATGGTGGTCGCACGGGAGGCGTCGCAGCGCTCCCTGGCGATGAGGGCGGCGCCGTAGGCGCCCATGATGCCGGCGATGTCGGGGCGGACGGCCTCGCAGCCGGCGATTTTCTCAAAGCTTCTCAGGACCGCGTCATTGTAGAAGGTTCCGCCCTGAACCACGACGTGGCGGCCCAGATCGGAGGCGCTGGTAATCTTGATGACCTTAAACAGCGCGTTCTTGATCACGGAATAGGCAAGGCCGGCGGAGATGTCCGCCACCGAGGCCCCTTCCTTCTGAGCCTGCTTGACGTTGGAATTCATGAAAACCGTGCAGCGGGTTCCCAGATCGGTCGGATTCTTGGCAAACAGCGCTTCCTTTGCAAAATCCTGTACGCTGTAATTTAAGGAGTGGGCAAAGGTCTCGATGAAGGATCCGCAGCCGGAGGAGCAGGCCTCGTTTAACTGCACGCTGTCCACGGTGCCGTCCTTGATCTTGATGCATTTCATGTCCTGTCCGCCGATGTCCAGGATGCAGTCCACGTCCGGTTCAAAGGCCGCCGCGGCATAGTAGTGGGAGATGGTCTCCACCTCCCCTTCGTCCAGCATCAGAGCGGACTTTAACAGCGCCTCGCCGTAGCCGGTCGAACAGGACCAGGCGATCTTCGCCTTTGCGGGAAGCCGGTCGTGGATCTCGCGCATCGCTCGGATGGCCGTGGCCAGCGGGCTGCCGTTGTTGCTGCTGTAAAAATGATAGAGAAGGCTTCCGTCCTCGCCGACGAGCGCCACCTTGGTCGTGGTCGAACCGGCGTCGATGCCCAGATAGCAGTTGCCCTCATAGGAGGCCAGATCGGCCTTCTTCACGTCATGGCTGGCATGGCGTCTGGTAAATTCGCGGTACTCTTCCTCGTTTTCAAAGAGGGGCTCCATGCGGTTGACCTCGAAATCCATGCGGATCCCGTGGGAGAGCCGGTCGATCAGCTCCTCTATCTCGACGGTAACGTGTTCGTCGCAGTTCATGGCGGCGCCGATGGCGGCGAACAGATGAGAGTGATCCGGTGCGATGATCTGGGACGGCCCCAGATTCAGGGTGCGGATAAACGCGGCCCGGAGTTCCGAAAGAAAATGCAGCGGTCCGCCCAGGAAGGCGACGTTGCCGCGGATCGGCTTGCCGCAGGCCAGGCCGCTGATCGTCTGGTTGACGACCGCCTGGAAAATGGAGGCGGCCAGATCCTCCTTGGTCGCGCCCTCGTTGATCAGGGGCTGGATATCCGACTTGGCGAATACGCCGCAGCGCGCCGCGATCGGGTAAATTGCCTTGTAGCCGCGGGCATATTCGTTGAGCCCAGCGGCGTCCGTCTGCAGAAGCGAGGCCATCTGATCGATGAAGGATCCGGTGCCTCCGGCGCAGATACCGTTCATCCGCTGGTCAATGCCCCCGGTAAAGTAAATGATCTTGGCGTCCTCTCCGCCCAGCTCGATGGCGACGTCCGTCTGCGGCGCGTAATCCTTTAAGGAGGTGGCGACCGCCACGACCTCCTGGACAAAGGGGATGTTCAGATGTCTGGAGAGCGTCAGTCCGCCCGAGCCGGTAATGACCGGGCAGAGCTTCATGGCGCCCAGCTTCTGGCGGCCCTTCTGAAGCAGCTCGGAGAGCGTCTCCTGGATATTGGCAAAATGGCGTTTGTAATCGGCGAACAGAAGCTCGCCCGCCTCGTTCAGAATAGAGATTTTTACAGTGGTGGAACCGATGTCGATTCCCAGTCGATTCACAGAATTCATGCACGTCGGGGAACAAAACCCCTTCCCTCCTTCGTATTACACATGTATTCGGCTATACTGTAACATAGAATAAGGTAGAAAACAATGAAACAGGTACGTTAAAAACCCGCTAAAGATCGGCGTTTCTTGGTTAATTTGACGACAATTCAGCAAATTTCACGAACCGTCGTAAAAGAAACGGAAATACATTTGACAAAGAGTACGGCGAACTCTATAATAAAAATCCAGAGGCTTCCAGCGGGGGAAGGAATTTCCTGCGCGGGTATCGTTTTGAGAGTGCGGATTGTCATGAAACAGGAGAATCCCGGAAGAAGGATGTGACGTATGAATTTTTTCAGGAAACTGGAACGCAGGTTCGGGAGGTACGCCATCCCCAACCTGATGTATTATATCATTATTTTATATGCGATCGGCTTTGTGATGAACATGGTTAATCCCTGGCTGTATCCGTACTATTTCGCGCTGGATGCGCGGGCCATCCTGAACGGCCAGATCTGGCGTCTGGTAACCTTCCTGATCTGCCCGCCGGCGTCCGGCCTGTTCCTGGCGCTGATTACCATGTATCTCTATTATTCCCTGGGATCCACGCTGGAGCGGGTCTGGGGGACGTTTCGTTTCAATGTGTTTTTCTTCATGGGCGTGCTGGGGCATATCCTGGCGGCGTTCCTGGTATACTTTGTCGCGGGGATGTCGGTGCCGATGTCGCCGTATTTCCTGAATGAATCGCTGTTTCTGGCGTTTGCGGCCACCTTTCCGGAGACGCAGTTCTGGCTTTTGTTTTTCCCCATCCGGGCAAAATGGTTCGGCCTGTTTGTGGGCGCGCAGCTTCTCTACAGCTTCCTGGTCGGCGGCATTGTGGTCAAGATCGAGATCGGCGTCTCGCTGCTCAATTTTATCGTGTTCTTCCTGATGACGCGCAATTACCACGCCGTGAGTCCGAAGGAAATTGCCCGCCGGCAGAATTTCCGGCGGGAGGTTAAAAAGGCCGAGGTGCAGAAAATTGCGCTGACCCGCCATAAATGCGCGGTCTGCGGGCGCACGGAGAAGGACGATCCGAACCTGGAATTCCGGTACTGTTCCAAGTGCGCCGGCGGCCTGGAATACTGTCTGGATCACCTCTACACGCACCGGCATGTCACGGAGGAGGAACTGAAAGGGAAAAAGGAGGACAACGCGTGAAAAAGACGAAGATCATCTGCACGATGGGGCCGAACACCGATGACCGGGAGATCATGCGCCAGCTGGCGCAGAGCGGGATGGATGTGGCGCGCTTTAACTTTTCACACGGGGACTACGAGGAGCATCGAAAGCGCCTGGAGATCCTGCAGAGCGTGCGCGAGGAGCTGGATCTGCCGATTGCGGCCCTCTTAGATACCAAGGGGCCGGAGATCCGCACGGGAAGGCTGAAGGACGGGAAGAAGGTCACGCTGAAGGCGGGCGATTTCTATACGCTGACGACAGAGGAGATTGCCGGGGACGCGGCGCGCGGGTACATCAATTATGCCGGTCTGCCGCAGGATGTAAAGGCCGGCGATCGCATCCTGATAGACGACGGCCTGATTGAGCTTACGGTGCTGGAGACGGCAGAGCGCGAGATCGTCTGCCGGGTGGAAAACGGCGGGGAGCTGGGAGAGAAGAAGGGTGTCAACGTGCCCAACGTGAAGATCCGACTGCCGGCCCTGACGGAAAAGGATAAAGAGGACATCCGCTTCGGCATCGACGCCGGATTCGATTTTGTGGCCGCCTCCTTTGTGCGCAGCGCCGGGGCGGTGCGGGAGATCCGCCGGATCCTGGAGGAGAACGGCTCTTCCATGCAGATCATCGCCAAGATTGAGAATGAGGAAGGCATCGAGAACATCGACGCGATCATCGAGGCCAGCGACGGGATCATGATCGCCCGCGGCGACATGGGCGTGGAGATCCCGCCGGAGAAGGTCCCGCATATCCAGAAGATGCTGATTGAAAAATGCAACCGGGCCTGCAAGATCGTGATCACGGCGACGCAGATGCTGGATTCCATGATCCGCAACCCGCGGCCCACGCGGGCGGAGGTCACGGACGTGGCGAACGCGGTGTACGACGGGACGGACGCCGTGATGCTGTCCGGCGAGACGGCCATGGGCCAGTATCCGGTAGAGGCGGTGCGCATGATGTGCCAGATCGTGGAGGATTCCGAGCAGTATCTGGATTCGCGGATTTATATGAAGCGCCGGGTTACGGGGGAGAATGCGCGCAATATTTCCAATGCGGTCTGCTATTCTTCGGTGGCGACGGCCCATGTGCTGGGTGCATCGGCCATCGTGGCGCCGACCATCAGCGGCTTTACGACTCGGATGCTTTCCAAGTGGCGGCCCGACGTGCCGGTCATCGGCCTTTCGCCCAGCATGACGACGGTGCGCCAGATGCAGCTTTACTGGGGCGTCCGTCCGTTTCACGCGAAGCGGGCGGAGTCCACGGACGTGCTGATTTACTCATCCATCGAGCTGCTACGCGCAAAAGGGATCGTGAAAACCGGGGAGACGGTGGTGGCGACGGCCGGCGTCGTGACGCGGGCCAGCCGGCATGAACCGGCGGCCGACACCAATATTATGCGCGTTGTGGTAGTGGACTGAAAAACGGAGGAAAAGAGAAGTGGAGAAAAAACCATTTGTGACGTTAGAGAAGCTCAGGGAAATTACGAAGACGTATCCGACCCCGTTTCATCTCTATGACGAGAGGGGAATCCGGGAAAATGCAGAGCGTCTTTTAAAGGCGTTCTCCTGGAATCCCGGATTTCGGGAATATTTTGCCGTCAAGGCGACGCCCAACCCGTTTGTGATTGAGATTTTACAGAAGCTGGGCTGCGGCGTGGACTGCTCGTCGCTGACGGAGCTTATGATGGCGAAGGCCATGGGCTACCGGGGCGAGGGGATCATGTTTTCTTCCAACGATACGCCGCCGGAGGAATTTAAGCTGGCGGATGAGCTGGGGGCGATCATCAATCTGGACGATATCACGCATATTGAGTTCCTGGAGAAGACCATCGGCCGCATTCCGGAAACGATCTGCTGCCGCTATAATCCCGGCGGACTGTTCAAGATCAGCAACGATATTATGGACAACCCCGGCGACGCCAAGTACGGCATGACGACGGATCAGCTGTTTGAGGCCTTCCGCATCCTGAAGAAAAAAGGCGCAAAGCGTTTCGGCCTCCATGCGTTTCTGGCGAGCAACACGGTCACGAACGAGTATTATCCCATGCTGGCGCGGGTGCTGTTTGAGGTGGCGGTAAAGCTGAAGGAGGAGACGGGGGCGGACATTCAGTTCATTAATCTCTCCGGAGGAATCGGCATCCCCTACCGGCCGGATCAGGAGCCGAACGATATCTACGCCATCGGCGAGGGAGTAAGGCAGGTGTATGAGGAAGTGCTGGTCCCGGCCGGGCTGGGCAAAGTGGCGCTTTTTACGGAGCTGGGCCGCTATATGCTGGGGCCCTACGGCTGCCTGGTTACCACCGCCATCCATGAGAAGCATACGCATAAGGAATACATCGGCGTGGACGCCTGCGCCGTCAATCTGATGCGGCCCGCCATGTACGGCGCGTACCATCATATTACGGTCATGGGAAAAGAGAACGCGCCCTGCGACCACAAGTATGACGTGACGGGTTCCCTGTGTGAGAACAACGATAAATTTGCCATTGACCGCATGCTGCCGGAGGTCTCGATCGGCGATCTCCTGGTCATCCACGATACGGGCGCGCACGGCTTCTCCATGGGCTACAATTACAACGGCAAGCTGCGCTCGGCGGAGCTTCTGCTGAAGGAGGATGGATCCGTGCAGCTGATCCGGCGCGCGGAGACGCCGAAGGATTATTTTGCCACGTTTGATTTCTGCGATCTGTTCCGGGATCTCGTTTGAGTTCGGGGCCTGCGCCTGGAAGACCCCCAACGGCGGGGAGAAGAAAACACGGGCGGCTGAAATTGCTAGAATGCAGAAATGGGCGGCTGAAACTGCTATAATGCAGAAACAGGCGGTTTTATTGCACGGGGAAGCGGAATATTAAGAATATCTTCATAATTTATTCAAAGACTATACAAACATTTCCGGAAGAAGCATGCTATACTAAAACCATAGTTAATGCATGATACAAATGTTTGAAATCCTTTAACCTTTTTGAAATCCGAATTCCTAACGAACTTGTCCTGCGCGGGAGCGCAGGACTTTTTCGTTTCCGGAAATCCGGAGCCGGAAAGAATCAGAGGCTTTCCGCGATCTCGTAGAGCAGCCGCTCCGAGTCATCCCAGCCAAGACAGGGATCCGTAATGGATTTTCCGTAGCAGTGCTCGCCGATTTTCTGGGAGCCGGGTTCGATGTAGCTCTCGATCATCACGCCCTTGATAAAGCGGTAAAGTTCCGCGGAGTGGCGGCGGCTGTGAAGCACTTCCTTGACGATGCGGATCTGCTCCATATACTGCTTGTTGGAGTTGGAGTGGTTGGCGTCCACGATGCAGGCCGGGTTTTTCAGATCGCGCTCGGCGTAAAGCTCCATCAGAAGCTTCAGGTCTTCATAGTGGTAGTTGGGAAGGCACTGATCGTGCTTGTTGACCGCGCCGCGCAGGATGGCGTGCGTCAGCGGGTTGCCGTTGGTCTTAACCTCCCAGCTGCGGTAGATAAATTCGTGGCTGTGCTGGCCGGCCTGAATGGCGTTCAGCATGACGGAGAGCGTGCCGCTGGTCGGGTTCTTCATGCCGACCGGCACGTCGATGCCGCTGGAAACCAGACGGTGCTGCTGGTTCTCCACCGAGCGGGCGCCGACGGCGATGTAGGACATGACGTCGGACAGGTACGTCAGGTTTTCAGGATAGAGCATCTCGTCGGCCGTGGAGAAGCCGGTCTCCTCGATAACCCGCATGTGAAGCTTGCGGATGGCGATCAGGCCCTGGTAGAGATTCGGTTTTTTCTCCGGGTTGGGCTGGTGCAGAAGGCCCTTGTAGCCGTCGCCGGTCGTCCGCGGTTTGTTGGTGTAGATGCGGGGGATCAGGATCAGGCGCTCCTTTACTTTTTCCTGCACGCGCGCCAGCCGCGTCACGTAGTCGAGGACCGAATCCTCGCGATCGGCGGAGCAGGGGCCGATGATGACGAGAAATTTGTCGCTGTTTCCGGTAAATACATCGCGGATGGCCGCGTCTTTTCTGTTTTTTTCAGCCGCCAGCTTCGGATCCAGCGGAAATTCCTCGCGGATCTCGTCGGGCGTGGGCAGTTTGCTGACATATTCAAATCCCATGGGTCGATTCCTCCTGTCGGTTCATTTGCTGTTTTCGGATTTTCGCCGCACGGCGCCGCGCCGGAAAATCCGTTTCCTATTATAATATAGAAAGAACGGTTCAGCAATAGGGGAATGCTGACGGATTCCGGGCCCCGGGAGAGGGAAAAGACGGGAAAATGTTACAGTTCCATTACGAAAAAACGGTAAAATTCGCGCGGAAAACTTGACGAAACGGGGATTTCATAATAGAATAGGGTATATCAGAAAAATTGAAAAATTTTTTTGATCAGCGTGCAATAAAATGCGCGGACAGCGCATTAACTTATTGAACGGATGAAAATCATTTCTGTTCAGGAAACCGGAGGCGGAGGACGAACAAATCAGGTTACTCGAAATTCCCTGATGCATTACACTCCGTTACGAATCCGTTTCCGGAATATTCTGAGCAGGATCTTTTCGGTTCTGGTAATCAACCAGTGCCAGACGCCGAATAAAAAAACACCGGGCTGATTTTTCAGTGTCGGTGTTTTTTTATTGGGCAAAGAAGACCGAAACGGGGAGGAAAGACAGAAGATGAAGCTGGAGAACGATCTGGGAAGAGATGATATCCGCCGACTGGTCGTCCGCGTGGCGATCCCGTCCATGCTGGCGCAGCTGGTCAACGTGCTCTACAGCGTGGTGGATCGCATTTACATTGGAAATATCCCGGTAATCGGGGAGACGGCGCTGGCCGGCGTCGGCGTCAGCGGGCCGATCGTGACGATGATCTCCGCCTTCGCCTATCTGGTGGGCGTCGGCGGATCGCCGCTCATGAGTATCCGCATGGGACAGGGAAACCTGGAGGGGGCGAAGCGGATTCTCGCCAACAGCTTCCTGATGCTGAGCGTGATCTCGGCGGTTTTAACCGTCTTTTTGTTTGCGGGGCGGGAGTGGATCCTGATGCGCTTTGGCGCCAGCGAGGCGACGTATCCCTACGCCGAGGAATACTTTGCCATTTACGTGCTGGGGACGTTGTTTGCTCTTCTCTCGGTGGGGATGAATCAGTTTATCATCTGTCAGGGATTTGCCAGAATCGGCATGATTTCGGTCTCTCTGGGAGCCGTGACGAACATTGTGCTGGATCCCGTCTTTATTTTCCTGCTGGATATGGGAGTGGCGGGAGCGGCCGTGGCGACGGTGCTCTCGCAGTTTGCCTCCTGCGTGTTTGTGATCCGGTTCCTCTTGGGAAAGCGTGTCCCGGTGCGGCTTACCTTCGGCGGCTTCCAGGCGGCGCTGATGGGGCGCATTGCCCTGATGGGACTGGCGCCGTTTCTGATTATCGCGTTTGACAATGTCCTGATCATCGCCCTCAATACGGTCATCCAGACATGGGGCGGGGCGGAGGCGGACCGCCTCCTGACGTGTACGGCGATCGTGCAGAGCTTTATGCTGGTGGTAACCATGCCGCTAGGCGGGATCACGGCCGGGACCGGGGCCATTCTCGGCTACAATTTCGGCGCGCGCCGCCCGGATCGGATCCGCTCGGCTCAGAAATACATTGTTCTGCTGGCGGTGGCCTTTAATTCCTTTATGTTCCTCATTTCCCGCACGGCGGCGCAGTATTTCGTGTTTCTCTTTACACGCAGCCCGGAATACGTGGATCTGACCGTGTGGGCCATCGGCGTCTACACGATGGGGATTATTCCCCTGGCGGTGCAGTACGCGATCGTGGACGGCTTTACCGGGATGGGCGTGCCTTCGCTGGCCGTCGCGCTCTCGGCGTTCCGCAAGGTTGTGTTTCTGGGGAGCGTATTCCTGATCCCGCAGTTTTTTGAGATCCGGCAGGTGTTTTATGCGGAGGCGGCCTCGGATTTTGCCGGGACCGCGGTCTCGGTTGTGACTTATCTGCTGGTTATCGGGAAAATCATGGCGCGCTGTCAGCCGCAGCCGGAAGAAGGCCGGCGTCCCGGTAGCAGTCCTCTGCGCCGGGATGGAGCGGAATGATCAGATCAGATGCCAGATAGTCGTCTTCGGACATGGCGGCAAGTGGCGCGAAGGAGGCGGAGAGCTCTTCGCCGGATTCCAGAAGGATCTGTGTGATCTGGTACACGATCGCCTCATCGAGCGATTCGTCGGCGCAGAGAAGGCATTTGACGCCGAAGGTCGGGACGTCCGTTTCCTGTCCGGGGTAGGTCCCGGCCGGAATCACGGCCGCAAAGTAAGCGGGATTCTGCGCGAGAATGGATTTAAGCTCCTGCGGCGTATAGGAAAGGAGGCGGCAGGGGAGTTCCCCCGCCAGCTCTTCCAGGGACGGGATGGGGATCCCAGCAAAGCCGTGGATGGCGTCGGCCTCCCCGTCCCGGACGGCCTGGCTTCCGGAGCCGAGACTTGAGTTGAGAAGTTCGGTCCGGGCAAGGATGCCGGCGGCGTCCAGCGCACATGCGGCAGCCAGGGCGGACGTGGAGTCGCGGGGCCCGACGACGGCGCTTTTTCCGGCGAGATCGCGGACGCGGGTCAGGCCGCTTTCCGACGGCGCCATCCAGTTGGAATAGCTGGTGTAGACGGCGGCGACGGCCCGCAGGCCGCTGTCCTGGCGCTCTTCAGAGGAGAGCGCGGCATTGGCCACATCGGCGCTGATCAGCCCCAGATCCAGCTGTCCGCTTTCGATCTGTTCCAGATTCATGGCCGAGCCGCTGGATGCGCTGACATTGACGCGGATGCCGCTGTCGCGGCGGTTGATGACGTCGGCGATGGCGGCCCCGGCGGGATACATGCTGCCGCCGCTGTCAGCCGTGCCGATGCTTAAGACCGTGAGTTCGGCCTGCGCCCGGGGCGCGCTGACGACGGTGTTGGCGCCGCCGTAGCCGGAAGAGGCGGAGCAGGCCGCCGTAAAGAGAAGCAGGAACAGGCCTGCGGGAAAAGCAAGGAAGCTTCGTTTCATGAGTCGTCCTCCGGAGTCTTTACCAGCGCCTGCCGCGGCGGGATCCGGAACGGACCGCGGGAAGGCGCATCGCAGTGTCAACAGAATTTATTACAACATTATAACACAGGGAGAGGGACAGACTCAAGCAAAAGAAGCGGGGCCGGCGCACCGAGAAGATGCGCCGGCCCCGCGTGATCCGCTCCGGCGAAGCCGTCTGCAGAGGATGGTTCGTCAGGCGACGAGGCTTCCGAAAATCGAGAGGAAGATCGGGTTGTAAATGTCGTCGATTAAGACGGCGAAGGACGGGTATAATACCCAGGCCACGTTGTGCCAGCCGTACTGATCCATAACGGCCTTTTCGTTGGCGACAGCGTTGGGGCCGGATCCGCATCCCCAGCCGCAGTTGCCGGCAGCCATAACGGCGGCGCCGTAATCGCGGCCGAACATGTTGTAGGAGATGAAGATGGCGAAGAGCGCCATGATAACGGCCTGCATGAGAAGGATGATTCCCATCTGTCCGGCTACGGGGGCCAGCTTCGTGATATCAATGGTCATCAGGACCAGCGCCAGGTAGAGCTCCAGGAACATGTGCTCGATGGCGTCTACCTCCGGCGTATAGAAGCGGATATGGCAGCCCTCCATGACGTTGCGGGCGATGGCGCCGGCGAAGAGACAGCCGATGAACTTCGGCATCTCAATCAGGGGGATGTTGTCTAACAGGCAGTAAATGGGCATACCCAGGGCGGCGACGAGGAGCACCATGGCGAACATGGAGATCATGCGGCCGTTGTCCAGCGTGGCGGCCGTGCCCGTCTTGGCGGAATCAGGCTTATCGTTGGGATCCGCCTTCAGGCCGTGGCGGCTGATGAGGAACGCGGCCACGGGACCGCCGATGAGCGAGCCCATGATGTTGCCGCAGGTGCCGGCCGCGACGCCGATGGTGGTGGCGTCCGGCGCGCCCATTCCCTCAAAGATGGGGCCGAAGGCGGAAGCGGTTCCCACGCCGCCGGCCATGGCGGCGGAGGAGCACTGCAGGGCCAGCAGGGGGTGCAGGCCGATGAGTTTTCCCATGAGAACGCCGGCCACGTCCTGAATGGTAATCAGCAGGCAGGCGGCGATGGCGATCAGGACGCAGAGCTTTCCGCCGGCGTGCCGGATCATTTTAAAGCTGAAGCCAAAGCCGACGCAGAGGAAAAACAGGTTCTGACACAGATCCTGCATGACGGTCGTGTCGAAGCTCAGGCCGATGATGCCGGCGCCCTTGATGACCGAGACGATAATGGAAAAGATCAGGCCGGAGATAACCGGCGCCGGGATCGCGTATTTGCGCAGCAGCGCGCTGCGGGAGACGATGGCCCGCCCCAGGAAGATGACGATGGCGGCAAAGCCCAGGGTGGTCAGGTATTCAAATTTGAATGCGGCGGCCGCCCCGTCGGCCGCCGGGGTGTACGTACCGAAGTACGACAGGATGTGTTCCAACATAAATTCATTCCCTCCAATTCTTTTTATACAGTTTATAAATTTTTTATAAATCCAGTGTAAAAAAAGAAGGAGGGAGAGTCAATTTATGTAAGTAAGGAACGGCTTTTGTAACTATTGTAACCGGTGGAAGCGGTAGCGGATGGACGGCCGGCCGCCGGTCTGGTAGTCGACGGAGCTTAAAAGCTCTCCCGTTTCCGTCAGCCAGGCCGTATAGCGGCGGATGGTAATGCGCGAGAGCCCGATCTGTTCTGCCAGCTCTTCGCTGGTGTAATCCTGCTGCGGGTGCTCCCGGAAAAAGGAGCGGATGCGCTTAAGCGTCTCCTCGTTCAGCCCTTTGGCCAGTCCGGGGTCGGCCGGGACGCGGCGCTGCGCGAGCAGGCGGTCGATGGCGTCCTGATTCAGTCCGCCGGCGGAGGGCTTCAGCGTATCGGAAAGCCGGGCAAAGCGTTCCAGGGCTTCCTTGAAGCGCTGAAATTCAAAGGGCTTGATCAGAAAATCCACGACGCCCCGGGAGAGCAGGCGGCGGACGGTGTCGGCGTCGTTGGCGGAGGTAACCATGATGACGGCCGGGGAGAGCCCCGCGGCATGCAGGCGGTCGATGAAGGTCCCGCCGTCCATGGCGGGCATGTAGTAGTCAAGGATGATGAGATCCGCCCGGTGGTCCTTCAGCCAGGCGAGGGCGGACGCCCCGTCCCGGAAGCTGCCGGCCACCTGAAACGGGGGTGTGAGCTCCGTATACTGCCGGTTGATGGCGGCGACCATCGGGTCGTCTTCTACAATGATAACCTGATACATGTCAGTCGATGGCTCCTTTCGTGAACGTAAGGGTAAAACAGGTTCCTTCGCCCGGTTCCGTCTCGATTTCAATGGTTCCGCCGTACTGTCCGGTAATCTGGGAAACGAGGCTCAAACCGGTGCCGCGTCCCGTTCCCTTGGAGGAGACGCCCTGCTCGAAGATGCGCCCGCGGATGTCGGGGGAGATGCCGCCGCCGGTGTCCTCGCAGACGATGAGATTGCAGTCGGGCCGGAAAAAGAGGCCCAGGCGGATTTCGCGGACGGCTCCGCCGTGCGCGGCCAGTTCCTCGATGGCATTTTCCAGGAGGTTGCCGAGAATGGTCGCGCAGGAGTCCGCGGGGAGCAGCAGATCAGAATCCAGGCAGCAGCTCCCGGGCAGGATGGTCAGGCGGATGCCGGACTGCGCGGCGTGCATCATTTTGCCGATGACGAGGGCGCAGATCCCGGGGCTGCGGATGCAGTTGGCCGTCTCGCGGACGGCCTGGCTGGAGACGAGGCGGCTGTTGGTAATGAAATCCATGGCGCGCTGAATCTGGCCGGTCTGCAGGTAACCGAGGATGATGTGCAGCTTGTTCAGAAATTCGTGGTTAAAGGCCTGCAGCGTGTCCAGCATATTGCGGGCGCCGGACAGCTGATCCGTAAGGTTCAGAAATTCCGTCCGGTCGAGAAGAAGGACGGCCACGCCCTCGATGGACTGTTTTTTGCGGGAGCGGACGGGAAGCTCGCGCACGAGCAGGGTGTGCCCGCCCGTCTCGACGGTGCGCGCTGGCGGCGCCGGTTTTCCGCCCAGGATTTCCCGGGCTTTTGAGCCGGGGAAGAGGCGTTCCAGCGGCTGTCCGGCCAGGCCGGAAGGGCCGGGCGGCAAAAGGCGTCTCGCCGTCTCGTTGGCAAAGCGGACGACGCCTTCCCGGTCGGTGGTAATCAGCCCCTCGTCGATGGAATTGATCAGCTCGTCCTGGCGGACGTAGAGGCGGGTCAGCTCGTCCGGCTCGAATCCGAGCAGGGAGCGGCGCATCCGGGCGATGAAGGCGTGCGCCAGGGGGACGCAGCCGGCTATGGCGAGGATGAAAATCAGCGTGTTCAGGATCAGGACGTAGCGGAACTGGTCGGAGATGGCGGAGGTAAAAATAGACGCCATCACGAATCCCAGGATCTCGTGATCGGGGCCGGTTACGGCGTGAAAGGCGCGTCGCTGCAGCCCCATGGTCCCGTAGCCCGTCGTGAGATAGGGGCCGCTGCCCGCCAGGATATCCGCCTCCTCGCCGCTGACGAAGGTTTCTCCGGTTTTCTGGCGGTCCGTGTGGTAGTAGCGCACGCCGTTTCGGTCGCAGATGACAATGACGCTTAAATCGGGAATGCTCTCGGAGAGAGAATCCAGGTTGGCCTGCAGGCCGGGATCCGGGTATCCCTGGGAGAGCATGCCGGATACCTCCGGCAGGGAGGCAATGTAGGCCGCCGCGCCGCTGATGATCGCATCGACGCTCTTTCGCTGGCGGGAAAATTCAAAAAGAAGTGCAATTCCCAGCGAGCAGAAGAGAATCAGGGCGGTAAGCAGCAGGAAGGAACGGTAGAGGGAGCGCTCCAGCGCGGAGGCGGAGCCGGGAGTGGAATGATCCATAAAAATCAGCGCCTTTCAGAAGAAGGAATGCCGTCGCATTCCGGTTCCTGTTTTTCAGTCTGTCATTTCGTTTATTATATATAAAAAAGCGGGGGGACGCAAGCGCGCTCCGGCGAAGAGAAGGCCTGAATAGGCCGGAAAAAGAGGCGTATACTATCTCTGAAAAAGATCAAAAAGGGCTTGCTATTTTGGAAGGAATTGGTTACAATACAAAGTGGGTTGATTAATATTTAACAATCAGAATTTTAAAATTCTAGGAGGAATGAATCATGGCAGTAAAAGTTGCAATCAATGGATTTGGCCGCATCGGACGCCTGGCATTCAGACAGATGTTCGGCGCTGAGGGCTATGATGTCGTGGCTATCAACGATCTGACCAATCCCAAGATGCTGGCGCACCTGTTAAAGTATGATTCCGCTCAGGGCAGATATGAGGGACATACGGTTGAGGCCGGCGAGGATTATATCGTTGTGGACGGCAGGAAGATCACGATTTATGCAAAAGCCAACGCTGCTGAGCTTCCCTGGGGAGAGATCGGGGTGGACGTCGTTCTGGAATGCACCGGCTTCTACACCTCCAAGGCCAAAGCGCAGGCCCACATTGACGCCGGCGCCAAGAAGGTCGTTATCTCTGCTCCGGCCGGCAATGACCTCCCGACGATCGTATATAATGTAAACCACGAGACGCTGAAGCCGGAGGATACCATCATTTCCGCGGCATCCTGCACGACGAACTGCCTGGCTCCGATGGCGAAGGCGCTGAACGACTATGCGCCCATCCAGTCCGGCATTATGTCCACGATTCATGCCTACACCGGCGATCAGATGATTCTGGACGGCCCGCACAGAAAAGGCGATTTAAGAAGAGCGAGAGCCGGCGCTATCAATATCGTTCCCAACTCTACGGGCGCTGCCAAGGCGATCGGCCTGGTTATCCCGGAGCTGAACGGCAAGCTGATCGGTTCCGCGCAGCGTGTTCCGGTTCCGACCGGTTCCACCACGATCCTCACGGCGGTTGTGAAGAAGGACAAGGTAACGAAGGAAGAGATCAATGCGGCGATGAAGGCGGCTGCGACCGAGTCCTTCGGCTACAACGAGGACGAGATCGTTTCCTCCGACGTAATCGGAATGCGCTATGGTTCTCTGTTCGACGCGACGCAGACCATGGTTTCCGAGGCCGGCGAGGGCTTATATCAGGTGCAGGTTGTTTCCTGGTATGACAATGAGAACTCCTACACGAGCCAGATGGTTCGCACCATTAAATATTTCGCGGAGCTTCAGTAAAACAGGCGCTTCGTGTGACAGACTGACCAGGTGATTCAGGATCAGGGCGCTGTGAATTCAGGTGTTTGATTTCTCAGCGCCCTGTTTTTGAAACGGCGGGAGGACGGCCGGGGAAGGCCGTTTTCCGCGCGGAAAGGAGTAAAAGGAAATGCTGAATAAGAAATCGGTTGACGATATCAATGTGAAGGGAAAACGCGTCCTGGTACGCTGCGATTTCAACGTGCCGTTAAAGGACGGAAAGATTACGGATGAGAACCGTCTGGTGGCGGCGCTGCCGACGATTCGCAAGCTGATTGCCGACGGCGGCCGGGTTATCCTCTGCTCGCATCTCGGAAAACCCAAGGGAGAGCCGAAACCGGAGCTTTCGCTGGCTCCCGTGGCGGCGCGTCTTTCGGAGCTTTTAGGGCAGGAAGTGAAGTTTGCCGCGGATCCGGAGGTGGTCGGCCCTAACGCCAGAGCGGCCGTGGAGGCGATGAAGGACGGGGAGGTCATTCTTCTGGAAAATACCCGCTACCGCGCCGAGGAGACGAAGAACGGGGAGGCGTTCAGTAAGGATC
The DNA here is from genome assembly GCA_944381615.1 of uncultured Lachnospiraceae bacterium. Lineage (GTDB taxonomy): Bacteria > Bacillota > Clostridia > Lachnospirales > Lachnospiraceae > Otoolea. The sequence continues at coordinate 63,937 of CALWLT010000026.1, forward strand.
TGGCTTCTCTGTGCGACGTCTATGTGGACGATGCGTTCGGAACGGCCCACCGCGCGCACTGCTCGAATGTCGGCGTGACGCAGTATGTGGATACGGCGGTAGTCGGTTATCTGATGCAGAAGGAGATTGATTTCCTGGGCAATGCGGTGGATAATCCCGTGCGCCCGTTTGTGGCGATCCTGGGCGGCGCCAAGGTGGCCGACAAGCTGAACGTCATTTCCAACCTGCTGGAGAAATGCGATACGCTGATCATCGGCGGAGGCATGGCCTTTACGTTCTTAAAGGCCCAGGGAAAAGAGATCGGCAAATCTCTGGTGGACGACACGAAGCTGGATTACTGCCGCGAGATGGTAGAAAAGGCCGGAACGCTTGGCAAGAAACTGCTGCTCCCGGTGGATGCGGCGGTGGCGCCGTCCTTCCCGGATCCGATTGACGCGCCGATCGCGGTCGAGAACGTATCGGTGGACGCGATTCCGGCGGACGCCATGGGCCTGGATATCGGGACGGAGACGGCAAAGCTTTATGCAGAGGCGGTAAAGTCCGCGAAGACGGTTGTCTGGAACGGCCCCATGGGCGTATTCGAGAATCCGACGCTGGCGGCGGGCACGATCGCGGTGGCGAAAGCCCTGGCGGAAACCGAGGCGACGACCATCATCGGCGGCGGCGATTCGGCGGCGGCGGTCAATCAGCTCGGCTTCGGAGACAAGATGACGCACATTTCCACGGGCGGCGGCGCGTCCCTGGAGTTCCTGGAAGGCAAGGAGCTGCCGGGCGTGGCGGCGGCCAATGATAAATAAGAGAGGAAGGACGCATTATGGCAAGAAGAAAGATTATTGCCGGCAACTGGAAGATGAACATGACGCCCACCGAGGCGGTAAAGCTGGCGGAGGCGCTGAAGCCGCTGGTCGTCACGGATGAGGCGGACGTGGTATTCTGTGTTCCGGCTATCGATATCATTCCGGTGGTGGAAGCGGTAAAAGGCACAAACATCGCGGTCGGTGCGGAGAATATGTATTTTGAGGAAAAGGGCGCCTATACCGGCGAGATTTCCCCGTCCATGCTGACGGATGCCGGGGTAAAATATGTGATCATTGGCCATTCTGAGCGCCGGGAGTATTTTGCCGAGACGGACGAGACGGTCAACAAGAAGGTGTTAAAGGCGTTTGAGCACGGCCTGACGCCCATCATCTGCTGCGGCGAGTCGCTGAAGCAGAGAGAACAGGGGATCACGCTGGACTGGATCCGCCAGCAGATTAAGATTGCGTTCCAGGGCGTGACGGCAGATCAGGCGAAGACGGCAGTCATCGCCTATGAGCCGATCTGGGCGATTGGAACCGGCAAGGTGGCGACCACGGAGCAGGCCGAGGAGGTCTGCGGCGCGATTCGCGCCTGCATCGGCGAGATCTTTGACGCGGCGACGGCAGAGGCCATCCGCATCCAGTACGGCGGTTCCGTATCGGCGGCGTCCGCGCCGGAGCTGTTTGCCCAGCCGGACATCGACGGCGGCCTGGTAGGCGGCGCTTCTTTAAAGGAAGATTTCGGAAAGATTGTCAATTACCGGTAAACGGATGCGGCAGCGCGGGATTCATCCGGCGCGAGGCAGAAGATAAAAGTGGAAAGAGCGGCGGCCCGGGCAGGGGCCGCCGTTCTTTGCGTGAGAGTGCAAAATCCTTTGCGTGGCGGTGCAAAGTCTTTTGTATGACAGTGCAAAATCCGGTCTTGCATTTCCAGGAAATCTGTGCTAAGGTATTTCTAACAGGAATTCAAAGCCTGTCTCTGATGCGGGTGCGCCGGCAAAGACCGGCGGGCAGCGCATTCTTTCGGGGGGAACATCCCGATCCGGACGGCGTTCGGCCGTCGGCGACTCGAACAGACAACAGAAAAAAGCATCCGCCGGGGATCGGGAGAGCCGGTTCTTGTCTCCGCAGATGTGTTACACAAAAGGAGAAGGCGTATGGGGAGAAAAGATCTGGTCACGTTCCGTTACTTTGAAGATAGGGCCCGCTATGCGGATCTGATCAACGGCTTTACATTTGGCGGCCGGCAGGTAGTGAAACCGAAAGATGTGGAGGAATGGAATCCGCATGTGACGGGGAGCGATATGCGCGGCGCTCTGCCGGACCGTGCAGGAAAGAAAGCAAAGAACCGGCAGGCCGGATGGCAGGAGAAGGCGCAGGCCGGGACGCAGGAGATAGAAGCTCCGGATTTACAGAAAAAAACGGGAGAGCTTCGTCAGCGGTTCCGGGACGGAGTAAGAAAGGTAGTTTTCGGATCTTCCATGGCGATCATCGGCCTGGAGCATCAGAGCGAGGTCCATTACGCTATGCCGGTACGGGTTATGGCGGAAGATGCGATGGAATATGACCGGCAGCTGAGAGAATATCAGAGACGGCATCGGAGGAAGCGGGATCTGCGGGGAGCAGAGTACCTGAGCGGACTGGGAAAGTCAGAGCATTTATTGCCGGTTATTACGATTGTTCTGTATTACGGGGAAAAGCCATGGGACGGGACTCTGGATGTGCGGGAGCTGGCCGGGCGGGAGGCGCTTCCGGAGGAACTGAGTTTACTGGTCAATGGTTATCGCCTTCATGTGCTGGATGTGCGCCGCTTTGAAGGCAGCGATCGGTTCCGGACCGATTTGCGGGAGGTATTCGGGTTTCTGCAGCGGGCGGATGAGAAGGAGGAGCTTCGGAGATTTACAGAAGAACGCCGGGAAGCATTTGAGCATCTGGATGAGGATGCTTATGATATGATTGCGGAACTGACGGGTTCGCAGGAGCTCCGGCAGGGAAAAGAAGAGAATCGGGAAGGGAGGACGATCAATATGTGTAAAGGGATCCGCGATATGATAGAAGATGGGAGAGAGGAAGGAAGAGAAGAAGGTGCGGGACAGATTAATCAGCTGACGCTGAAGCTGGCAGGACTGGGTCGGATGGACGATATTGTGCGGGCGGCCGGGGATCGGGGCTATCAGGGGAAATTGCTGAGGGAATTTGGCCTGTAGCGGATTCATAAAGGATAATGGATAACGGGGAAAGAGCATCCCGGAGTTATCATTCAGGAATGGATGATGGCTCCGGGATGTTTTGTTTTTTCGCTTTCCGTGACAGAGGCAGCCGGCTTGCCGTTTCGTAGAATCCCTGATTCTACGAAACAGCGAACCGGCTCTGCCAGGGATTTTGTGAACTGTTTTTGTAAATCAACCCTGTGTCCGGTCAAATTTTGAGAGAATCGCCCGATTACCCTCTTCTTTATCGTCAAATAATGAAACAATTTGCGGGGGCATCTATTGAAACCCGTCGAAATCAATAGTATAATGAAGCAGAATTTCTTAGAATCAGGGATTCTGCGAAATTTGTTTTGTATGATTTTTCCGGGATATTTTTATGGCCTGCCGGGCGCAGGTTCCGGATTTTAAAATTTTGAAAAAAATTTACAAAAAAATAAAACCGCAGGGCGGGGAAAGGGTACTCAATAAATGAGGACACGGAAAGGAGAAAAAAGATGAAGGATATGAAAGAGCTTTTTTCAAAAAACATCACAAAACTGAATGTGAAAACAAGCAGTTTTCTGACGATTAGCAAGCTTCAGACGTATATTTCTTCGCTTGAAAAGGAAATTGATGACAAAAAATGGGAGATGGCGGATCGGATCGTGACACAGTGGAAAGAGAATCAGACGATTCCGGAAGAGCTGATCCGATCGATTATAGCGGAAATCGAGGAAAAAGAGGTTTTAATTGAAGAACAGAAGCGGGAAATCGCTGCGGTAGAAGAAAATCAGAATCGGATTCTCGGCGTTTCGCATACGGAAACGGCATCGCCGGAGGGAGTGGAAACAACTGGAAATGAGGCGGCTGTAAAAGAAGTAATTTACTGCTCCTCCTGTGGAACTGCCAATCCGAAAACGGGTAATTTCTGCCGGAACTGCGGAAGCCCGCTGGGAAAATAGGTAAGGAGAGAAGGCTATGTTTTGTTCAAAATGCGGAAATAAGCTGAGAGACGGGGCGGCGTTCTGCCCGAAATGCGGAGCGAAGGTTCTCCCGAAGCGGAGAGCAGAGGACGGGAAGATGCCGGGGACGGATCCGGAGCAGAATCCGGGATGGAGCGAAAGCCGGGAAATGCCGGAACCGGGAGCCGGAGCGGGAGCCCCGGCCGCCGGCAGAAGAGAAGATTCGGAAGAGACGCTGCAGCGGGCGGAAGCATGGCGGCAGGAAGAGCTGCGGCGTCAGCAGACGGCCGCGCAGGAAGAGGAGCTGCGGCGTCAGCAGACGGCCGCAATGGAAGAAGAGGCGGTCCGCCGCCAGCTGGCCGCAGATGTGGATCGGGTTTCCGGGCCGGATCTGTCGGACTGGCTCGATTCGGAAGAAGCGGAGCCGGACGCTGAGGAGGCGCCGGATTATGTGCCGGAGCCGGAACCGGCTGCAAAACGGAGCAGAGCGGGACGGCAGCAGAACCGGGGCGGAAAGAAAAAGGGAAAAACGATTCTGATCGTTCTGGGAGCGGTAATCCTTCTGGAGGCAGCGGCGGGCGGACTGTATCTGCTGAACTCGGGAAAACAGAAAGAGCAGGCGGAAACGGCAGAAGCGGCCGCGCAGGAAACGGGCGCGCCGGAGGAAATCCAGGCAGCCGGCCAGGAGGGCATGGCGGACCAGGAGAGCGCCGCTTTGCAGGAGAGCGCCGGGCTGCAGGAGAGCGCGCCGCAGCAGACGCAGGCGGAATCTTCCGAACCCGCGGCGCCGGTTACCTGCACGGTCATGCAGGCAGCGCAGGCGGATCTGAGCGGCCTGATGAAAGTTCCGGTGGCCAGAGATCATGTCACGCAGTCTTCGTACCTGATTCAGAACGGCGGAGATACGAGCATTGATAATTCCGGATGGAGCGCATTTGACGGACAGATCGAAACGAGCTGGCAGGAGGGCAATGTGACGGACGGGATCGGCGAATATGTGACGGCGGCGTTTGACAGGCCCTATCAGATCCAGGCGATTACGTTCTGCCTGGGCAATCACAGAGTCAGTGAGACAACGGACTGGTACCGGGAGAATAACCGTCCCCGCACGCTGCTTCTGAACCTGGACGGACAGGAGTTTACCGTGGATTTTCCGGATGAGAAAACAGAATTTGCCGTTGTCTTTTCGGAGCCGGTAACGGCATCGAGCCTGCGGACCACGATTTCCGCGGTGTATGCGGGAACAAAATATACAGATACGATTATTTCGGAGATAGGGATTTATGGGAATGCACAGTAAAAAAAGCAGGCTTCTGATCTGGATGCTGACGGCCGGGCTGGCGGTTGCAGGCCTTTCGGGATGCCGGAAATCTGTTTCAGAGGAGGAGCTGGCCGGCCAGACAGAGGCGGCCGGACAGGAGGCGGCTCAGACGGAAGACGGGAGCCGGCCGCAGGAAGGAGGATCCGGGACGGCAGGTCTTTTGGAAGAATCCGGCCCGGAAGAGTCCCTGGCGGAGGATGACCGGGAAACGGCGGGCCAGGCAGAGAGCGGCATGCAGGAGACGGAAGAAGTGAAAGAGACGGAGCCGGAAGAGACTGCGCCGCAGATTCTGGAAAATCTTTCCGGGATTGCGCCGGGGACGGTGCTAAATCCGGAACAGCTGGATCTGACGGACTGGGACCGCTATTTTATGGACTGGGAGATTGAGGAAGGAGACAATCTGTACGAGCGGATCAACGGCAAATCCTACCGGGAGAATCCGTACGTGCCGCTGGAATCGCTGCGCTACGTCAAGCTGATTCACTATAACTTCGACGGACAGATTCAGGTGGGAGAGCTGGTCATCAGTCGGGACATTCTGGACGATATGCGCAATATTTTCCGGGAACTGTTTGAAGAAGAGTATCAGATCCAGTCCATGTACCTGGTCGACAATTACTGGACCGGGGATCCGGATACGACGGATTGGGCGTCGATCGAGGAAAATAATACGTCGGCATTCTGTTACCGGGAGATCACGGGCGGGGGCAACCTTTCCAACCATGCGTACGGGAAGGCGATCGACATCAATCCGCAGCAGAATCCCTATGTGTCCTACAGCTCCGGTTCGCCTTCCTGGAGCCATGAAAATGCGAATGAGTATATTGACCGGGACAGCGGCCTGCCCCATGTGATCACGCATGAGGATCCGGCCTACCGGATTTTTACCTCGTACGGATTCCGCTGGGGCGGAGACTGGAATAATCCGAAGGATTATCAGCATTTTGATAAAAACTGACGCAGAGGAAAATCCGCTGAAGGGCGGAAGGGGGGAACGATATGTACTGCAGGCATTGCGGGAAAAAGCTGGATGAGAATGAGCTGATTTGCGGCCGCTGCGGCACGCCGGTTTCCGGAAAGCAGCCGAAAGAGGCCGGGCGCGGCCGGGAGAACAGCCCGGAGGGCGAACCGTACCGGGGGAACGGCCCGGAGGGCGAACCGTACCGGGAGAATGGCCCGGAGGGCGAACCGTACCGGGGAAACGGCCCGGAGCGTGAACTGTACCGGAAAAACGGTCCGGATCGCGGATACCGGGAGCCGGAGGACGATGGAAAAGAGGAGAGATCGGGAGGAATCAATCCGCTGATCTGGGTCATGGCGGCGCTTGCGCTGCTGGGGCTGGCGATTCTGTTTGTTTTATTTTCGTCCGGTTCGGGAGAGGAGACTGCCGGGACGCAGCAGACGGTAACACAGGCGGAAACGGTTCAGGGCGTGCAGGAAGCAGACGGCGGCGCAGCGCAGGAAGGCGCGGCGGTGCAGCCTTCCGAGACGGCGGCGCAAGTTTCAGTGCAGGGGCCGGACGCGAATCGCATGGCTCCCGTGACGCAGCTGGGAAGCCTGGGCGTCCTCTCTGACAGCGGGCTGGCCCGTTCCATCGGGCAGTGCAATCTTCAGGGTGCACAGACCGGAACAGAGGCGGAAATCGACGTATTTGCGGAACATTATCAGCCGGGTCCCCGCAATATGGATTACGCCTGGGATCGGACGCTCTTTTACAGCCTGGAGGATGTGGATCCGAACAGCCTGGCGGATGGAAAGATCAACGGCTATACGATCAGCCGCAAGATTTTCCGGAATGCGGTCAGCGGCAATACGATGGAGTACGAGATCTATACGAATCCGGCGACGGGAAAGGTCAATAAGATCGTCAGCATCGAATATCTTCCCGGCCATCTGGAGATTACGGATTATTACTATACCGATACGGGAAAAATCAGCTTTATTTTCGTCCGCGACGATATCAATTATGTCCCGTCGTATGCCGTACCGACGAAGGACGGGCAGCGCTTTTATTTCAACAGCGACTGCATGACGAAATGGCGGGTAATCACGGGCGGCGCGCAGACGAATTTCGTTCTCGGACAGGCCTCGGCGGCCGAGGGTTCAAACGCGGCCGGCAGCGTGCGGCTGTATCCGTCTCTGGACGCGGCTTCGCAGGCGAATTATGACGCGATGGAAAAGCGGATGATCAACGCCGCATACAATACGTACCATACGGTGCTGGGAACGGAGCGGGCGGTGGAGATTACGGGATACGTCTATAAGGAGGACGGTTCCCCGCAGACGGACGCCCGGGTCGCGCTGACGGATCCGGCCGGTACGGAGCTTTATGCGGTTTCGACGGATGCGGATGGAAACTATCAGATTTTCGTCCCGGCAGAGGAAGAGAATTATCAGCTGAATGTGACCACGGTCGGCTGCCCGGCAGTATCGATTTATAATGTGGCGGTTTCCGGTCAGGCGCCGCAGGAATATCAGGATACGGTTTACATGGCGCAGGCCGGCAGCGAGCGGTATCCGGTCAGCGTGCAGATGTACGATGCGCTGAATTATGCGGCGGACGGAAACGGGATGCAGCGGCTTTCGGATGCGTGGGTCCGCATCCGGAGCGGAATGAACAACCGGGAAGGCGGCATCGTGGCGGAGGTTTCGGCAAACGCGCAGGGACTGGCGACCGTAGAGCTTTACCCCGGCATGTATACGGCCGAGGTGCAGAAGAGCGGCTATACGAACACGTATTATAATTTCCTGGCGGGCGAGGGAAGAGAAACGGTTCAGATTAACGCTTCGCCCACGCTGGCGCAGGGCGAGGTGCGCGTGGTGCTGACCTGGGGCAGTACGCCGCAGGATCTGGATTCCCATCTGTTCCTTCCGTATGATGATGTGTTTGGAAATTCCACCTATCACATCTGGTATGGCAACAAGCAGGACAGCCTGGGCAACAATCTGGATGTGGATGACAGAAATGGGTACGGGCCGGAGACGGTTACCATTTCTTCCCTGCAGGACGGCCTCTACAAGTATTATGTGGTGGATTACAGCAACAGCAGCAGCGGCAACCCGCAAAGCGAGGAGATGTCCCGTTCAGGGGCCAGGGTCGACGTCTATACGGAGAACGGGCTGGCGGCCAGCTATACGGTGCCGGTCAACCGGGAGGGCGTGATCTGGGAGGTATTCGAGATCCGCAACGGGGAGATCGTGCCGATTCAGAGGTATTATTCCAACATTGAGGAAAATTCCTGGTGGCACAGGAATTAAGACGCGCAGGACAGACGGAGCGCGGAAAACGAAAGAAGAGCCAAAAACAGAAATAGAAAACAGGAGAGAAAATCATGTTTTGTTCAAATTGCGGAAATAAACTGGAACCCGATGCAAGATTCTGCGACGTATGCGGAGCAAAGGTAGAGCAGGAATTTGAGGAACAGCCGGAGCCGAAGGCCGCCGCGCCGCAGCAGGCGCCCGCCCGTAAGCCCGCGCCGGCGCCTGCGCGCACAGCCGCCCATGCGGCGCCGCGGCGTGCGGGACAGAAGCCGGACCTGAAAAAATTCCGGATTCCGGCGCTGGCGGCAGCGGCCGTGGTTGTGGTCGTGGCGGCCGTGTCGGTGTTTACCGGAGGCGGATACAAGAAGCCGGTCACGCAGGTCGTAAAGCTGATTAACGGGAAAGAAACGGAACTGGTCAAATATCTTGACGCGACGCTTCCGGATTTTGCGGTGGATGCGTTTGAGGATATCGACGAGATTCTCAGTGATGTGACCGATTACCAGGAGGCAGTGGATCAGTTCCAGATGGGGCTGGACGATCTGTTTCTGGAAATGGAAAGCTGGTACGGGGACGATGTGAAGGTTAAGGTAAAGGCTGTGGATCAGGCGGAGCTCAGCCGTTCGGAGCTGAACTCGATCCGCAATGATTACAGAAGGGGAAGAAGTGAAGTTCGGGAACTGCAGGGAGAAAGTGGCCTGGCGGAGGCCCTGGATCTGACCGGACCGGAGTCGAAACGTCTGGACGCGGTGCTGGAATCGCTGGCGGAGGACCTGGATGAAATCGAGATCGACAAGGGCTACTGCGTGGTTTTTGAGGGCGTGGTAGAAGGCGGCGAGACGGAGGACGAGCAGGAATTTGAGCTGAATCTGATCCGGATCAACGGAAAATGGACGGTGGATGTGACGGGCGGCGATTTCCAGAGAATCATAAACAGCCTGTGACGGGTCTGCCCTGTTTGATGTAAAGGAGAAGAAAATGAGTGACGGACAGAGGACAGAACCGGCGAAGCTTGCGGCCGGGATCCGGGCAGGGAATCCGGAGGCATTTGAGCACTTATACCGGCAGACGGTGCGGCTGATTTATTTTCACGCCCGTTCCCTGTCGGAAAATGACGAGGCGGCCTGGGATCTGGTGCAGGATACGTACACGGCGGCCTGGAAAAATATCGGACAGCTGCGGGAGGACGGCAGAGTGGTATCGTGGCTGACGGCGATCGCGCTGAATCTGGGACATAAGCGGATGGCCAGACGGCGGGAATATCTGCTGGACGAGGGAGAGGAGGATCGCCTGGAAACGCTTCCGGAGGAGGATGAGAGCCGCCTGCCGGAAGCGGCGGCGGATCGGAAAGAAACCATTTCGCTGGTCCGGGAGGAGATTCAGAAGCTTCCGTCCCTGCAGAAGGCGGCGGTCATCGCGTATTATGTGGATCAGATGGCGGTCGGGCAGATTGCCCGCGCCGCCGGCTGCAGCGAGGGGACGATCAAGAGCCGGTTAAATTATGCGAGACGTTCCATCCAGGCCGGGATTCTGAAAAAAGAGCGGGAGATGGGCGTTACGCTTCACAGCCTGACGGCGCCGCTTCTGGTGCTGGCGCTGCGCGGGGCTTTTGCGGAACTGCGCGTCACGCCGGCGCAGACGGCCCTGGCC
>CALWLT010000027.1 GCA_944381615.1 uncultured Lachnospiraceae bacterium
AGCGGCTGTGAGCATAAATCCAAATGTCTTTACAGATACAATGCGGAAAAGAATCCAGACCGCAATAAAGTCATGAAGATCAATGAACGGTGGGAAGAACTAAAGGAAGAGTCCAATGCGAATATCCAGAGTGAAGAAGGGATCCTGAAACGCCAGACGCGATCGATCCAGACAGAAGGGCACTTTGGAGATATCAAAGAGAACGAAAACTTCCGTCGTTTCAATTATCGTTCAGCGGAAAAAGTGTATAAAGAGTTCATGCTGTATGCAATAGGCCGGAACATCCTGAAATACCACCGGTTCCTGCATCATGAAATCGAGAAATACGAAGGAAAAAAGGAGCAGAAAGCCGCCTGATTGATGGAGCGCCCTTGCAATCCAGGACAAGGGGTTTTGCGCCCTAAAATACGAGGGATAAAAAGGAAGAGACATTCCGACAGAGAATCCGGTTCCTAGAAAAATCCGAATTCTCTGGGATTGTCTCTTTCCTGCGTGTTAGGGATTAAAATTCGGTATTAACCGACAACCCCGTTCTGTCCTCTTTTTATTCCTCGTCCAGCTCGTCCTCGCCAACCAGCTCGTCGTACTCCTGCGAATCCAGGAATTCGTCGAACGCGTCGGCGACAATCTCATATTCCTCGTCGTCCTCGATGTTCTCCAGCTCCGGCTGGCCCTCTGCGTCCTCCGTGTAGCGGTAGAGGTAAACCTCGCCTTCCTCGGCCTCCTCATCGTCCATCGGCAGCAGGGCGATATACTCTCTGCCTCCGGCCGGGAAAATCGTCAGCACAACACACTCCAGCTCTCTGCCGTCGTCCAGCGACAGCGTGACCGTCATCTCTTCTTCCTCGTCCAGATTTTCCTGGATCTTATCTCTCTTATCTGTCATCCTATCCCTCTCTCTTGCCTTCCGGCACTCTCAGGTTTTGAAACATCCCGTTTCCGCCTCCCACTTTAACAGAGACCGGAAAGAAAATCAAGTTCAGATTGTGGGAAAATTCAGGACAGGCTCTCCTCCGGAAAATAACATCCGTCCAGAATTTCCAGTTCGCTTACCTCATACGACTTCTGAAACAGCTCAAAATCTCCTCCGGTCAGCGTCAGCACCGGCCGCAGATCGGCGGCGTCCCCGTTTACGTTCCGGCAGAAAGGGCCGTACTCCGCCCTGGGGTGCGAATCCTTTAACGGCTCGTTTTTCGGATACAGAAAGCTCGTCTTGTTCATGACGAAAGGCTGCCGTCCCTCCCGGATCTGAAAATGCGCCCGGAAGCGCACCAGATACAGAAGCTTCTTCTCTCTGACGGCCGCCGGCAGCTCGCCGCCCCGCCAGAATACCGGCTCCGTCTTCCAGGCCGGAAGCGAATCCGGCTCTGTCCGGGCCGGAAAGGCCCTGGCGATGTATTCCCTGCGGCTCGCGCACCCGTAAAGCTTCCGGTCCAGATCACAGACGCGCCCGGCCCGCTTTGCCGGACGGCTCACTTCCTTAAGCCACCTGCGGAATTCCTCCGTTTCTGCCTGTTTTGCATCCGTCTCCATCTCTGTCCGTTCCTTTCTCACACAATCAGGAATTCATTTTCCTGTTCGATATAGCGGCAAAATATAAACACGCCGCACAAAAACGCGGGCGAAAACCGCCCGTCCGCCTCAATATCCCAGCCGCCGTCCAGGCCGCGGTGCGATACGCGGATCCAAACCGCGCCATCCTCCGTCTCCAGGCTGTAATGGCCGCTGTCGCGCATGATCAGGCAGTACTTCTGATCCAGCGCATCCAGCCTGGCGCGATCGATCCGGGGCAGGCGGCACAGCGGCCAGCCGGCCACGGCCGGATCCTCGCCCGCCGCATACTCCGGCACGGCAAACGCGCACTCCTTCCCCTCCGAATCCCACAAAAGATACCGGCGGCGGATCTTGGTCTTCTCTCCCGCAGACGGCGTCCCGCCGCGTTCTTTGCGGCCGGCGGCGCTCCAGTCCCGGATCTCCGCCTCCATCAGAAACGTCCCGTCCGCCGCATAGATTTTCTTTTCCGGCCCCATCAGCGCGCCTCTGACCAAAGCCTGCTCCTTACCGCCGCACGACAGCACGCCCGACTTCATCAGATATTTCATACGTTTTCCCCTCTTTTCCCCGGCCGCCTGCCGTCACAAGGCGAGATAAAGCAGGAGGCCGGCCAGGCCCGTCCCGGCCATCACGCAGACGGGGCTTACTCTCCATCTGCGCAGCGCTAGAAGGCCGGCCGCAAAAAGCACGGCATTGACCCGGTTAAAGCTTCCCGGATCCTCCGGCCAGGCGCTCTCCCCGTAAAACGCGAGCAAAAGGAGTCCCGCTCCCGCCGACGCAATCATGGCCACCACGGCCGGGCGCAGCCCGCCCAGCACGCCCTGCACTGCCGCCAGGCCGCGGAAATGATAATAGACATACGCGAGCAGCGTCACAATCAGGCAGGACGGGACCACACAGCCGGCCGTCGCCGCCAGCGCGCCCGGGATTCCCGCCACGCGGATCCCCACAAAGGTCGCCGAATTGATCGCGATCGGCCCCGGCGTCATCTCCGCAATCGTGATGATGTCCGCAAACTGCGTCATGGTCAGCCACGGATTCTGCTCCACGACCTGATGCTGGATCAGCGGCATCGCCGCATAGCCGCCGCCGATGCTGAACAGCCCAATCTGAAAAAAACTCCAGAACAGTTCAAGCAGAGTCATGACCGGGCCTCCTCCTTTTTCTCTCCAATCGGCCGCCGCTTCCGTCCCCTTACCGCCGCATCCGCCGCGCCCAGCATCCCGCAGGCCAAAATGACCAGGATGATATTGGCGTCCAGGAAATACACGGCCGCAAATACGGCAAACAGCACGGCGATGGGAAGCGCCTGCTTCCGGCGAAAGATCTCCGATCCCATGGACCAGACGACGTCGCAGATCACGGCGGCCACGCCGGCCTGCATGCCCAGCATTACCATGCTCACGACGGCGTTGTCCCGAAACGCCTGATAAAACAGAGAGATGACCGAAATAATCAGAAGCGGCGGCAGCACCGAGCCCAGCATGGTCATCAGCGCCCCGATCACGCCCGCCACCTGGTAGCCGACGAGGATCGAGGCGTTGACGGCAATCGCGCCCGGCGACGACTGGGCGATCGCCGTCAGATCCAGCATCTCCTCTTCGCCGATCCAGTGAAGCTTCTGTACAAATTTCTTCCGCATCAGCGGGATGATCACGTACCCTCCGCCAAAGGTGCAGGCACTCAGCTGAAATGCCGACCAGAACAGCGTTTTATATTTTTCTTTTCCTCTGAGCAAGGCTTTGTCCTCCCGTCCGCGTTTCTCTTTTTCTCAGGTTCCTTTTCTTACCATGAGTATACCACTTGCCAGATAATATGAAAAATAATATAATTTAATTGTTTTTATATGATTTTTGATATAAGGAGGCGTGCCATGACCATCCGCCATCTGAAAATCTTCCTCGCCGTCTGCAGCTGCGGCTTCAACACGACGAAGGCCGCGGCCCGGCTGCACATGACGCAGCCGGCCGTCAGCCTGGCAATCCGGGAGCTGGAGCAGTATTACGGCGTCATCCTGTTCGACCGCATCGGCCGCCGCCTGAAAATTACCGGCGCCGGCCGGCGCTTCCTCGAATATGCGTCCCGCATCACCGTCCTGTTCGACGATATGGAAAAAGGGATGCGAAACTGGGATTCCTTCGGCCTGCTGCGCGTCGGCGCCAGCATTACCATCGGCTCTCAGTTTCTTCCCGAATACGTAAAGGTATTTTACCGCCGGGATCCCGGCACAGAAATACGGGCCCTGATCGGCCCGTCCGATTTGCTGGAACAGAAACTTCTGGAAAATGATCTGGATCTCGCGCTGATGGAGGGAGCGCCCCGCTCGCCCCATCTGATCGCGGAAGAATATATGGAGGATCGCCTCGTGATCCTCTGCCCGGCGGACAGCGGCTACCGCCAGGGACAGGAAATTACGCTGGAGGAGTTCCGCCGCCACCGCCTCCTGCTGCGCGAGCAGGGCAGCGGCACGCGGGAAATTTTCGACCGCGCCGCCAGGGAAGCCGGTTTCATTGTCAATCCGGCCTGGGAATCCATGAGCACGACCGCCCTGATCAACGCGGTCATGAACGGGCTGGGAACCGCCATTCTCCCCTACCGCATGGTGCTGGAGCCCCTGGAACGGGGCCTGGCCGTCGCCGTCCACGTCCGGGAGCTCTCTCTGCGGCGGCGGCTCCACATCGTGTATCATCAGGAAAAATTCCTGACTCCCTCCGCCCTGGCGTTCATCGAACTCTGCCGCAGCTTTGAACTGGATTACCCGCTTCCCCGCTTTCCCGGGCATCTGCAGGAACCCCCCCGGTAGCCTATTGGGGCCGGTCCCCGGCGATCAGCGCTGTCTCGATCGCCCGGTTCAGCCGCACGGCCATCGCCGCGCGCGCGTCAAAAAGCACATAGATGCAGAACACCGCCTCGGTAAACTCCATCACCACCGCCGCCGTCATCGTAAACAGGAGCGGCCACGGGAGCAGCCAGCTCATATTCAGGATCGCCACGCCCCCGTACACGATCCCCATCCCCCGGATCAACAGCATCGCCGCCGCGAACAGGCGGCCGCTTCGCAGCATGAAGGTATACCAGAAATAGAAAAACAGCGGGCTGAGCAGCATCAGCAACCCCCGCGCAAGCGGCAATCCGTACAGCGCCTGCATCCCCAGATAAAATCCGCCGTACAGGATCCGGACCGCCGTCAGGATCCGCACAATCGCCTGAAGCTTTTCATTTTCCTCCAGATATCCCGGATACTCCTTCTCCTTTTCCCGCCGCCAGGCCGCTTTCTCCTCCCTGGTCAGGCCGCGCACCGAAGGGCCGCGTTTTAAAAATCCCATGACGTTTCTCCTTTTCCGGCGCGAAAGGCTCAGTATTCGATCCCCTCCCGCGCCCCGATCCCCCGGTCAAAGGGGTGGCGTATGTTTTTCATCTCCGTAATGTAATCCGCCCGCTCCCATAAGGAATCCGGCGGCCGCCGGCCCGTGACTGCAACCTCCAGCTCCGGGGGCCTCTGATCCAGAAACCGCAGAAGCTCCTCCGGATCCAGAAGCCCCGCCTCCAGCGCCGCGCAGGCCTCGTCCAGAACCAGAAGGACGAACCTTTCTCCCTCCCGGATCAGGCGGTTCGCCTCTGCAAATCCGTCCCGCAGAAGCGCTCCGTAAAGAAGCCTTGCCTCGCTTTTCTGCTGCGGCGTCATCTGCCAGGTAAACCCGAAACATTTCTTACAGGGGAGGACCTCAACGCCCGGAAGCAGGCCGAGGGCGCGCACCTCCCCCGAATCGTCGTTCTTCAGAAAGCGGACGAACACCGCCCGTTTCCCCGCGCCCGCCATCCGCAGCGCCAGGCCGGCGGCCGCCGTCGTCTTGCCCTTTCCCTCGCCGCAGTAAAGATGCAGATATCCCATGTTGCGTGTCCTTTCCTCCCGCGCCGCCGCGCAGCTTTTTCTTTCCGTCCGCGCCAAAACCGGCCGCCGGCTCCGAAGCCAGGTATTCCCGCACAAAGCGCGAGACCTCTGCCGGCCTGTGATAGCGCTCACGCGCGGCGTAGACATGCAGGCGCTCTCTGGCCCGCGTCATCGCCACATAAAAAAGACGCCGCTCCTCCTCCAGATCCTCGTCGAGCGCGGCCCGGCTGTGCGGCGTCACTCCCTCATTGGCGTCCAGGATATAGACCACATTGAACTCCAGCCCCTTGGAGCTGTGCATGGTGGCCAGCGTGACGGCGTCCGTCTCCCGGCCCTGCTCCCTGGCCTGGCGCTTTAACTCCTCGCCGTACTCCCGGATATGGGCAAGCCATTCTTCAAACGAGGAAAACGAGGCCGCGCTCTCCCGCAGCTGATCCGCCGTCTCCAGAAGTTCCTCCGGCCGGATCCCCCGCAGAGACGCGAACTCCTCCAGATAGCCGTCGTATCCCATCCCCTGCCGGATATAATTGACCGCCGCCAGCGGCGACATCCGGCTCAGCGCCCGCAGATCCAGCTCCAGATTTTCGATGCGGTCCGCAATCCAGTCCTTCTCCCGGTAAAATTCCTTCCACCGGGCAAAGGAAACCGTCTCCTCCGGCAGACTGTCGCGGCCGATATAGCGCCGCGGCCGGTTCATGATCTGCAGGACGTCCGCCCGGCTCCGGCTGCCCGCCGCCAGCCTGAGATACGTCAGGATATCGCGGGAAATCCAGTGTTCAAAAAGATTGGGGATTGTATCCCGGGTCCGGAACGGCAGATTGTATTCCAGAAGCTTCGCCATCAGAAAACGCGGATCCGAATTGGTCCGGTATAAAACGGCGATCTCTCCCGGCCTGACCCCGGCCTGAAGGTAGAGCTGAATCTCCCGGGCAATCGCCTGATTTTCCTCCTGCGCGCTGGGCCAGACGCGGGTCACAACCGGCTTCCCGGCGCCCTTCGCCGTGCGGATCTCCTTGGCAAACCGCTTGCGGTTATGCCCGATCAGGCGCAGGGACGCCTGCGCGATCTCCCGCGTACAGCGGTAATTGATATCCAGAAGAATCCGGCCGGCGTCCGGATAATCGCCCTGGAAGCCCAGCATGATCTCCGGCCGGGCCCCCCGGAAGCGGTAGATCGACTGATCGTCGTCGCCCACGATAAACAGGTTGTTTTCCGGCAGCGCCAGCATGCGCACGATCTCGTACTGCAGCCGGTTGATATCCTGAAATTCGTCGATCAGGATATAGCGATACCGCCGCTGCCAGGCGGAAAGGATATCGCCGCGCGCCTTAAAAAGCTCCAGGCACAGAACCATCATGTCGTCGAAATCGAGCAGCCCGGCCCGGCGCATCCGATCCTCGTAGCCCCGGTACAGGCGGCGGAACACCTCGTCCGGACAGGCTTTTGAATAATAATGATTCAGATCGATCTGTTCTCCCTTAACCGCGCTGATCTCGCCCAGCACCGACAGAAGAAATTCCTTCTCATCCTCCGGCTCCAGCCGCTCTCTCTGAATCAGCTCCCGCAGAAATTCCGTCTTCTGCTCCTCGCGGATGATCTGCTCCGCCCGGTACCCGTACGCCAGCTTTAAAATGCGGAAGAAAACGGAATGGAAAGTGCCGAACGTCACGCGCGAAGGGCCGCCGGCAAGCTGCTCGTAGCGGCTCTTCATCTCCTGCGCCGCCGCCCTCGTAAAGGTAATGACCAGGATATCCCCCGGATCGATCCCGCAGCGCTCCGTCAGATAGCGGACCCGGTGGGTAATGACCGTCGTCTTGCCCGATCCGGGGCCGGCGAGAACCATCATCGGCCCGTCCGTGTGCCGGATGGCCGCCTCCTGCGCTCTGCTGAATCCCATATCGTTTTATCCCGTCCCCTTTTCTCTTTTTTTCCACACGAAAAAGCGTCCGCATGAAAGGCGCTTTGCCGCGGACGCCGGTCCTCTTCCCGGCGTCCGCCCTGCGCGTCAGCCCTGCAGAAGCTCTATCCCCTTCTGGATGCGCCGCAGGGATTCCTCCTTGCCCAGCACCTCCATGATCTCCGTCGCGCCGGCCGGCGTCATCTGTTTTCCGGACACGGCCGTGCGGATCGGCCACATCACAAAACCGGTCTTGACGCCCGTCTCCGAGACGTAGGCCGACAGCGTCTCATAGAGCGCGTCGTTGGAGAAATCGTCCTGCGCCTCCAGAAGCGGAAGCACGTCCTGCAGCACCTTCAGCGAGGTCTCCTGCGTCGTCTTCATCTTCTTGTGCACATACATCTGCGGATCATACTCCGGAAGCTCCTCGAAGAAATCGACGTGTC
Organism: uncultured Lachnospiraceae bacterium; assembly: GCA_944381615.1. Lineage (GTDB taxonomy): Bacteria > Bacillota > Clostridia > Lachnospirales > Lachnospiraceae > Otoolea. The sequence goes on from CALWLT010000027.1 coordinate 7,790, forward strand.
CCGCGATATCCGGGAACACCTCGATCCGCGTCTTGACCATGGCCGCGATCTTTTTCTTATCCAGATCCTTTTTGATAACCTGATCCAGATAGGGCTTCGCCATCTCATAAAAGCGGTCCGCGTCCATCGCCTTCATGTATTCGCCGTTCATCCAGCGCAGCTTTACCATGTCAAAGACGGCCGGCGATTTGCTGATGTTATGGTAATCGAAGGCTTTTACCAGTTCCTCCAGAGAGAAAATCTCCTGGTTCGACTCCGGCGACCAGCCCAGAAGCGCCACGAAATTGACGACCGCCTCCGACAGAAATCCCTGCTCAATCAGATCCTGATAGGAGGAATGGCCGCTCCGCTTGCTTAACTTCTTATGCTCCTCGTTGGTAATGGTCGGGCAGTGAATATACACCGGGATCTCCCAGCCGAAAGCCTCGTAAAGCCGGTTGTATTTGGGAGAGGAGGACAGATACTCGCTTCCTCTGACCACATGGGTAATCCCCTGCAGATGGTCGTCCACCACGTTGGCAAAATTATAGGTCGGGAACCCGTCGGACTTGATTAACACCATATCGTCCAGCTCCGCGTTGTCCACGGAAATATCCCCGTAAATCTCATCGTGAAAGGTTGTCTTCCCCTCCGTCGGGTTGTTCTGACGGATCACGAAGGGAACGCCGGCCGCCAGCTTCTCCTCTACCTCTTCCCGGCTCAGGTGCAGGCAGTGCTTGTCGTAGGTCATGATCTCCTCGCCGTTTACCGTCCGCTTTAAGCTGTTTAAGCGCTCCTGATCGCAGAAGCAGTAGTAGGCCTCCCCCTTCTCGATCAGCTCCTTCGCGTATTTCATGTAGATGCCGGCCTTCTGGCGCTCGCTCTGCACGTAGGGCCCCGCCGGCCCGCCGACATCCGGCCCCTCGTCGTGCTTAAGCCCCGTATCGCGCAGCGTGTCGTAGATGATCTCCGTCGCGCCCTCCACGTAGCGCTCCTGATCCGTATCCTCGATGCGCAGGAGGAAATCTCCGTCCTCATGCTTGGCGATCAGATAGGCATAGAGCGCCGTGCGCAGGTTGCCCACATGCATCTTCCCCGTAGGGCTCGGCGCGTATCTCGTTCGGATCTTATTCATATTCATTCCACTCTCCTGTTTTCTTTTTATCGATTGATATTACCGGTTTCTCTGTTTTCCCGTGCCGCTGGCACACAAATCCGCGGATTGCAGATCCATTTACATATCCAGGAAAAAGCAGGCCGCCTGGAAATACAGAAGCATGCTGCAGGCGTCCACGATCGTCGTGATCATCGGCGACGCCATGATCGCCGGATCGAGATGGATTACCTTCGCCGCGATCGGCAGCGCGCACCCGATACTCTTGGCCAGGATGACCGTAAAGAAAATGCTGACCACGACCGTGAGCGCGATATTCTGCTGGCCGGGATACTGAAGGACCAGGCGGATGTACGTGACCAGCGCCAGGCAGAAGCCGCACACCGCGCCGACCCGCACCTCTTTCCAGACCACCTTCAGGATATCCGAGGGCTCGATCTCCCCGACCGCCATTCCGCGGATGATCATGGTGCTGGCCTGGCTGCCGGAATTGCCTCCCGTGCTCATCAGCATGGGGATAAAGGTAACCAGCAGCGGGATCACGGAAAACGCCGTCTCATAATGCAGCAGGATCCCGCCCGTAAACATACTGCTGAACATCAGCACCATCAGCCACAGGATGCGGTTTTTCGCCAGCTGCAGCACGCCGGTTTTTAAGTACGGCCGCTCGCTGGGGAGCATGGCTGCCATCTTCTCAAAGTCCTCCGTCGCCTCCTGCTCCATGACGTCCATCACGTCGTCGACGGTAATGATCCCGACCAGGCGGTTCTCCTGATCCACCACCGGAAGGCTCAGGAGATTGTACTCGTTGAACGTCTCCACGACCTTTTCCTGATCCTCCGTCGTGTACGCCTTGATGACGCGAGAGTCCATGATGTCCTCCACGACCGTCTCGTACGAATTCATCAGGAGATCCTTGACCGTGACCACGCCCTCCAGATGCCTCGTCGCATCCATCACGTAGCAAGTGTAGATCGTCTCCTTGTCCACGCCGTATTTGCGGATGTAGGCGAAGGCCTGCGCCACGGTCATGGTCTTTTTCAGCCCCACGTATTCGGCCGTCATCACGCTGCCGGCGCTGTTTTCCGGATAATTCAGGAACTGATTGATCAGCTGGCGCGTATCCGGGCTCGAGCTCTTCAGCACGCGCTTGACGATCGAAGCCGGCAGCTCCTCCAGCATATCCACCGCGTCGTCGACATAAAGATCATCGATGATCGCCCGCAGCTCGCTGTCGTTAATACTGGTAATGATGTGCTGCTGCTGCTCCACCGGAAGGCAGGCAAACACCTCCGAAGACAGCTCCTTGGGCAGCATCCGGAACACCACCAGCGTCTTTTCCGGATCCAGCTCCTCGATAAACGAGGCGATGTCCACCTCGTTCATCTCTACCAGCCGTTCCTTCAGCTCCCTGTACCGTCTCCCGAAAGCCAGATCCAGAAGTTCTTTTTCTTTTTCTTCTACCAGCATCTTCTCCCTCCAGTCATTCGGTTTTTTGGCAGGAAAAACAGGCTGCGGCTCCCTGGCGCGCTTTCTTTTCCCTCAAAAAAGGGGGCCGCACAATGGCATCGGCGACATTGTGCAACAGCCCCGTCTTTTATTATTATAATGACGCCGTTTCAAAATGGCAACGGTTTTTCGCCAAAAGTTACAGCAAAAGGTAGTACCACGGCAGGAAAAACGGCCGCAGCCCGGCCAGCCCCGGCACAAAGGACGACAGATCCGCAAAAACCGGACAGACCACGAGACTGCCTGTGATAAAAAACGGGATCAGCGCCGCCAGGATCCCGGATCGCCGCAGCAGAAACAGAAGCAGACTGGCAAAGGCCGCGACCGCCGCGCCGTAGATCGCCAGCGCGGCCGCCTCCCGGAAAAAGCCCGCAAAGGAACCGGAAACCGCCAGGCCGGCTCCGACAGAAAGACACGACAGGAAAACGAACGCCGCGATCTGCAGCGCCTGCATGCCCCGCTTCCTCCCGGCCGTGACCGCCGCAAAAAGCCCCCGCTTCTCATCCTCGGCCGCCAGCACCGACGCCGCCAGCCCCATCACAAAGATGAAGACGCCGCCCACGCCCCGCACGGGAAACACGGCGGCCGCGCGCCCCGTTTCCAGGATTCCCCCGCTGACCGTGCGGTATTCAAAGGAAAACGTACTTCCGTCCGACAGATACGTCTCATAGAGACGCCTCGTCTCCTCCCGGATCGAGTCGGGGCCTCCCGCCGCTCCTGCTTCCGCCCCCGGATCCTCCGTCCCCCGCGCGGGCGCTCCTGCTCCCGTCCCCGGATCCTCCGTCTCCCGCGCGGGCGCTCCTGCTCCCGTCCCCGGTTCCTCCGTCTCCCGCGCGGGCGCAAACGCCTCTCCCTCTTCTACATAGCGTTCCAGAAGCTCTCCGCCGTATTCCCTGTAAATCGCGGCGAACACCGTCTCCATGGAAACGGCCGCCGCCGTCGAAGACGGAGATACGATCAGGCGCACGGACCGGCGGCCGCCGTTTTCTGCAAGCGCCTCATGCAGGCCGGCCGAAAAGACGTAGCCGCATTCCGCGCGGCCCGCCGCCACATCCTCCATCAGCGCCTCCTCGCTGCCGCACAGATAAAACCCGAATGCGGACTCGCTCTGCGCCAGCCTCTGCGCCACCCGCCCGTTCCAGGCGTCCCCGTCCGTAAAAAGCGCAACCGCGATCCCCTCGTCCGGCCGGCTCTGCGCCGTGTGAAACAGCCACGCCCCGAGCGGAAAAAGAAACAGAAGAAGCACAAAAAACGGCTTTTTCAGCGCCCGCCTGCCGAGCAGGAACGCCGTTTTGCCCATTTCCCTGAACATTCCCTACTCCCTTCCCGGCGCGGCCGCCGCAATGCCAAACAAGCCCGCCGCCAGCCCGGACACCGCCGCAAACGGCGCCGTCCCGCCGGCCACCATCCAGCGCGCCGCATCCATGAAAAGCGCCGGAACCGTAAATTCGCCCGCCGCCCTTACCGCCTGCGGCAGAAACACCGACGGGACAATCCCGCCGGACATGAAAAGCATAATCGAGGTCACGGCAAACAGCGTCAGGATAGCCGCCGCCGTATTGCCGCAGAGCGCAAAAAACATCATGACCCAGCAGGCCGCCGTCAGGCAGAGAAGAAACCACATCGGCCAGACCAGCACGCTTTCCGTCAGATACCCCTTCGCCGCCAGATACGCCATGGGGATCGCCGTCGCCGCCAGATAGAGCGCCGTCAGGCCAAGAAGGCGCGCAAAGGCGCGGGCCGTCCGGCCCACGCCCGCCCGGGAAAGCTGCTCTGCGAGCGCCCGCCCCGGGGGCCTTAAAAACGGCGCCGCCGGGATCCCTAAAAGAAGCAGGATCAGCACCGAGGCCGAGATCCCGTAAAACACCGGGACCGTCACATCTCCGGCCGCGCTAACCGTGCGCTCCGTAAACATCGCTTCCCTCTGCAGGGCAAGGCGGATGTAAATCCGGTTGAGATCCTCCTCCGCCTGCGCGATCTCCGACGCCAGGCCGTATTCCCGCAAAGCATCGTCCGCCGCATAGATCGCGGCCTGCGACGTCGTGAGCAGCGAGGCTCCCGCCTCCGTCAGCTCCCGGAACACCGCGGCCTCCAGGCCGGCGTTCTCCGCAAAGGTTACCGTTACCGGCACATTGCTCCCGTCCAGAATCCCCTCCACCACATCCGGCGGAATCTCCAAAAGCGCGGCAATCCCGCCGCCCCTCAGCAGGGAAAGCCCCTCCTCTTTCTCCACCTGCGTGAAATGGCACAGGCTGCCCACACTGTCCAGGGACGAGATCAGGTTCAGCGCCAGGCGCGCCAGCCGATCCTCCTGCGGCATCACGACGCCCACCTGGACGCCGCTTAACGCCCGCTCCCCGTAAAGCGCGCGGGACGCAGAAAAAGCAACTGTGCCGGCAAGAAATGCCAGCACAGCTGCTCCCGCGAGAAAACAGGGGGCGGTCTTTATCATTCTCTTAAACTCCAGAAAAAGATAAATCCAAAATGTACGCATACCCGCCCCCCAGGATTTCATTTTTTAATACAGGTTCATCATCAGCCCGAACAGGTTCCCCGTCATCTCCGTCAGGACGGCATCGTAATCCGCCTCCGAAGCGGCCAGGATATCGAGCGGCTCGCCCTCCGGCATCTCGACCGTTCCCTCCAGCGGGCCCACCGCATAGATACAGGAGAGATCCAGGTAATTGCCGGCCCCGAACAGCGGCTCCGACTCCACGCGGATCGAATCCATCGTAAGCGCCATCGATTCGCCCTTTACCACATCCGAAAACGCCCCGCTCGAGGTAATCAGAAGCTGGCTGACGTCCGAGCTCAGGAAATCAAGCGTCAGCTCATACGTTCCGTCCGCAATCTGATAGCTGTCGCTGTAGTCGAAGGAATACACCTCGTCCCCGCTCGCCAGCGTTCCCACAAGACCATTCGTCCAGACGGACTCCGGCTCATACTCGCCCGTCTTATCCAGGCCCAGCGTGACGACCTGTCCGGAGGGATCCTCGATATTCAGGCTGACGCCGCAGTTGGCAAGCATGCTGTAGCCGCCCTGGAAATAGGCCTCGCCGAACAGCCGCACCGATTCGCCGTCCACAGCCGCCGTCGTCTCGTACTCAAAGCCGGCCATCCGGCCGTCCTTCTGCACCCACACCGTCAGCGCCAGATCGCCCATCGTGGAATCCAGCTGCGCGATCAGATCGTTGATCGCCGTCTCCGCCTCTTCCCAGGTCTCTGCCTGCAGCTCCTCCGGCGTCTGCAGCACGTCGACGCCGGTCATCTCGGTCATGGAATTCTCCAGCTTCATGGCCAGCGACATGTACTCGATGAAATCGCTCTTTAACGTCTCGTCGGCCAGGAAGAAATCCTTCGACGTATTGACAAACTGGATCAGGGCGTCCTTCGTGAGCTGTACCTCATAACCCTTGCAGCTTACCGTCTCGCCGTCGATCGTATAATCGCGGGCCTGCGCCTTCTCCACCGTCATGGCTTCCTTCAGATCGTCGATCGCCTGGCTTCCCTCCTTGTAGCGGTTCCAGAGCGCTTCGATGTCAAACAGCTGCTCTCCCGAGGATGCCATCTCGCTGCACTGCGCCATATACTCGGCAAATCCGTTCAGATCCGTTCCGCTCTCCTTGAGAATCGCTCCCAGATACGGAGATTTCTCCAGCTGTCCCTCCAGATCCTCCGTATAGTTTAACGTAAAGACTTTCGTGGAAAGCTCCGGGATCGCCGCCGCCATCTGCACATCGTCCAGGTAGAACGCCAGCGTCGCCAGATCCATGCCGCCGTAGCCGATCCCCATGTCCATGCGCATCTGCTGGTTCCCCGGATCATTCCAGACCTCCATGTTGAAGCTGCCGGTCGCCAGCGCGCTCAGATCCGCGATGGACGTATCCTCCAGCGCCAGTTCCAGCCGGATCTCGCTGGGAGAGGTATTGATTTTCTCCATCATGGCGGAAAGGCCGAAAATCTCCTCCGCCGGATCCGTCTGTCCCTCCGCCGTGATGCTCTTAAACGCATCTACCACGACGTCCTTCGGATCCTTCGCGTTCATCATCGCATACGCGCCGACGCCCACGGCCACAACGGCGGCCGCCGCTGCCGGGAGAACCCATTTCTTCTTTCCCGCCGGCGAGGCCTGCTGTCCCGCCCCCGGCGTTTCCATTCCCGCCGCCGTAACCACCGCCTGATCCGGCGTTTCCGGACCGGCCGCCGGCTGCTGCTGCGCTGAATCCGCCGCTTCCGGTGCGCCTGCCGGCTGCTGCGCTGAATCCATCACTTCCGGTGCGGCCGCCGGATCCGCCGGCTGCGCGCCCGTCAGCTCTCTGCCGCAGAGCGGACAGGTAACACTTCCATCGGCGATTTCCTGATTACAATACGGACACTTCATCCCTTTTTCCTCCTCTTTTTCCTCCTCGCATCCCGCCCGGCGGGACTCTGACTCTCCTCCTGATTCGCAGGACCCTGACTTTCGTCCCGGTTCGCAGGACTCTGACTCTCGTCCCGGTTCGCGGGACTCTGACTCTCGTCCCGGTTCGCGGGACTCTGGTGTTTTCAGTATATCATACTTTTCCGGGCAGGTAAAATATCTGACGGATTTTGTAAGATTTCGCCTGAAATATTAAGATCTCTCCGCATCCGAAGCGTTTCAAACGGCGCGGTCTCCCCTCCCTCTTTAAAACTGCCGGATCAGCTCCCCGGCGCTTAAACCGGCCGGCGCCGGATGCAGCGTTCCCTCCCGCAGGACGTAAAGCTCCGTGCAGATTGCCAGCTCCGCCATCTCATGCGAGGTCAGGATCACGCTCCCCCCCGCCTTCAGATATTTTTTCAGATACAAGAGAATCTCCTCCTTGGCTGCCAGATCCAGCGCCGCTCCCGGCTCGTCCAGGATCAGCACCGGCGCGCGCCCCGAGAGGGCCGCCGCGATGCTCAGACGCTTCTTTTCGCCGCCGGACAGCCGCCCCGCCGGCGTATCCAGAAACGCATCAAGCCCCAGCGCCCGGCCAACGCCGCGCGCCAGATCCTCCTTCATGGCCGCCGCGTCCCCACGAAACCACAGGCGGTAGTTGTCTCTTGCCGAAAGCTCCGGGATCAGCGGGTTCTCCTGCGGCACATACGCCACCCGGCGCTCGAACAGGCGGCGGTTTCCCAGCGCCTCCTCCCCGTCCAGCAGGATCTTCCCCCGATCCGGCCGGCGCACGCCGGCCAGGATTGAAAGAAGCGTCGTCTTGCCGCAGCCGTTTCCCCCCGCGATCCCGATGCAGCGCCCGGGCGCGGTTTTCAGGGACACGCCCGCCAGAATCGTCCGCTTCCTGTAATGTTTCCAGAGTTCTCTCGCCTCCAGCATCCCGTTTCTCCCTTCCCGATCCGAAAAGGGCCGCTGCAAAACGCCCGCTCCTTCGCGTTCTTTTTGCAGCAGCCCTGCCGTTCTCTGTTTTCTCAGCCTTCGCCTCAGTCTTTGTGGCGGCCGCCCTTGTCCGACAGATCGCCCGGCTTCATGCTCAGGTTAATGCGGCCCATCTTGTCTACCTCGATTACCTTGACCGTAACCTCGTCTCCGATGTTGACCACATCCTCAACCTTCGCCACCCGCTTATCCGACAGCTTGGAAATGTGAACCATGCCGTCCTTGTTGGGCGCCAGCTCCACAAACGCGCCGAAATTCATGATGCGAACAACCTTGCCGGTAAAGATCTGGCCCGGCTCAATCTCCGTCACAATGCTCTTGATGATGTGGATCGCCTTGTCGATCATCGCCTGATCCGTGCCGCAGACCGATACGCTTCCGTCATCCTCAATGTCGATCTTGACGCCGGTCTCCTCGATGATCTTGTTGATGACCTTGCCCTGCTTGCCGACCACATCGCCGATCTTCTGCGGATCGATCGAAATCTGGACAATCTTGGGCGCATACGGGCTCAGCTCGCGACGCGGCTCGGAGATAACCGGAGCCATCACCTCATCCAGAATATACAGTCTCGCCTCTCTCGTCTTGGCAATCGCCTCCTCGATGATGGGGCGGGTCAGTCCGTGAATCTTGATGTCCATCTGAATGGACGTAATTCCCTTGTGCGTGCCGCCTACCTTGAAGTCCATATCGCCGAAGAAATCCTCCAGGCCCTGGATATCCGTCAGCACGATGTAGTCGTCGTCCGTCTCGCCGGTTACCAGTCCGCAGGAAATTCCCGCCACCGGCGCCTTGATGGGCACGCCGGCCGCCATCAGGGAAAGCGTCGAAGCGCAGATGCTGGCCTGGGAAGTCGAACCGTTGGATTCCATGGTCTCCGACACGGTGCGGATCGCATAGGGGAACTCCTCCTCCGTCGGCAGAACCGGAAGGAGCGCGCGCTCCGCCAGCGCCCCGTGGCCAATCTCACGGCGTCCCGGTCCTCTCGAAGGCTTGGTCTCGCCGACCGAGTAGGACGGGAAATTATAGTGGTGCATATAGCGCTTGGACGTCTCGTTCTCATCCAGGCCGTCCAGCCGCTGCGCCTCGGAAAGAGGAGCCAGCGTGCAGATATTGAGGATCTGCGTCTGTCCTCTCGTAAACATGCCGGAACCGTGTACGCGCGGCAGAACGTCGATCTCCGCCGCCAGCGGCCGGATCTCCGTGATTCCGCGGCCGTCCGGACGCTTGTGATCCTTTAAGATCATCTTGCGCACCGTCTTCTTCTGATACTGATATACCGCCTCGCCGAGAACGGCCAGCCAGTCCTCCTTATCGGCAAACGCCTCCTCCAGACGCTCCGTAATAGCCCGGATGTTGGCCTCGCGCTTCTGCTTTTCGTCGGTAAAGACGGCTTCCTCCATCTCCTGCGGCGGAACCAGCTCGCGGATGGCCGCAAACAGCTCCTCCGGAACCGCGCAGCTCTCGTAGCTGTGCTTCTCCTTGCCGCACTCCGCCACGATCGTATCGATAAATTTAATAATCTCCTGATTAACCTCGTGCGCCTTGAAGATCGCCTCGATCATCACGTTCTCCGGAACTTCCTTCGCGCCGGCCTCGATCATGATAACCTTCTCCCGCGTGGAAGCCACCGTCAGCGCCATCTCGGAAACCTGCTTCTGCGCGCTGGTGGGATTGATGATAAATTCGCCGTCAATCAGGCCGACCTGCGTCGTCGCGCAGGGGCCGTCAAAGGGAATATCCGAGATGCAGGTCGCGATCGCGGATCCCAGCATGGCCGTATACTCCGGGCTGCAGTCCGGATCCACCGATAAAACCAGATTGTCCAGCGTCACGTCGTTGCGGTAATCCTTGGGGAACAGCGGACGCATGGGACGGTCGATTACCCGCGCCGTCAGAATCGCGTTCTCCGAAGCCTTGCCCTCTCTCTTGTTGAAGCCGCCCGGGATCTTGCCTACCGCATACATCTTCTCCTCGTACTCTACGCTCAGAGGGAAGAAATCAATCCCGTCGCGGGGTTTATCGGACGCCGTCGCCGTGGACAGAACCGTCGTATCCCCGTAGTGCATAAAGGCCGCTCCATTGGCCTGCGCCGCCACACGTCCCACATCGACGGTCAGCGTTCTTCCGGCCAGATCCATTGAAAAACTCTTGTACATTTCGCAATCTCCTTTCTTTTTCTGCTTAAGACACGCTGTTCAGCGGAAGACTCCGAAACTACTGCTCTGAAGGCGTTTTGCAGGCGGAGCGCGCAAACGTCCCCACAGCAGCGGTCTCGGGTTAATTCTTCCACATAAACAACTAGGGTGGATTGCTCCACCCTACGTGTTCCTCATTACTTTCTGATGCCTAATTTCTCAATTAAAGCACGGTAGCCTTCCAGATCCGTCTTCTTCAGATAATCAAGAAGACCGCGTCTCTGTCCGACCATCTTCAGCAGGCCGCGTCTGGAGTGATGATCCTTCTGGTTATTCTTTAAATGCTCGGTCAGCTCGGAAATTCTCTCGGTCAGAATCGCAATCTGTACCTCGGGCGAGCCGGTATCTCCGGGCTTTCTGCCGTACTCCGCGATAATCGCAGCTTTCTTTTCCTTGGAAATCATGACTGTTCCTCCTTATTCCTCTGTCTTACCGTGCACCAGGTTCCTGTCGGAGAACTCAAAAAACCGAGTGCCGGCGTATTACACCATGACAGTATAGCATATCCGAAAACAACTGTAAACTGTTTTTCTGATTTTCTTTTCGCGATTTCCTGCGGGCCGCCCCGCTAATTTTCTCAGGACGCCGCGCCGGGGCACGCCCCGCTAATTTCCTCAGGACGCCGCGCCGGGGCCCGTCCCGCCTCCGTCCAGGCTCATGTCGGAGGAAGGGCCGGCCGGCTGCGCCGCCGGCGTCTGTGTCTCGGCCGGCAGGATAATCGGCTGCGTCTCAGCCGGCTGCGCCGGGGCCTGCGTCTCGCCCGAGGGGCCGGCCGGCGTCTGCGGTTTCGTCTCATCCGACGGGCCGGACGGCTGAACCGGCTGCGTCTCGGCCGGCAGGGTCGGCGCGGGCTGCGTCTCAACCGGCTGGGTCGGAGCCTGCGTCTCGGCCGGCGGCGGCGCCGTCGAGGAGGAAGAGCTCTTCTCGGTTCCCGCCAGATTGTAGCAGATTACCGGATCGCCCGCCGAAATATTCTCATATATCTTTTTCGCTACGCTGTAGGGAAGATTGATACAGCCGTGCGAACCGTTCGTCTTGTAGATCGTCCCGCCGAAGGAGCTGCGCCAGGTCGCGTCGTGCATGCCGATCCCGCCGTTGAACGGCATCCAGAAATCCACCGGCGTGCGGTAATTTTCGCCCTTCAGGACGGCGTCCCGCTGCTTGTAAGTCAGCGGATACGAACCCGCCGGCGTCCCCCAGCCCCGGGAGAGATTGCCCGACACAAAATCCGATTCCACGAGCAGACTTCCATTTTTATAGAAAAACAGGTGCTGCGCCGTCAGGTTGATCTCCACGTACGTATCGCCGTAGTCGTTCCCGCTGCGGCTGGCCGCCTTGCGCGCATAGACCGGTTCCCGCTCCTGGCTCTCGCCGGCGGCGATCACGGCTGCCAGCGCTTTGGTCTCTTCCTCCTGATCGATGCTCCAGCCGTAGGTTCCTCCCTTTACCTCGATCGTTTTTCCGTAGGAGGTCTTAAAGGTCCGGGGCCGTCCCGCCGTGTTATAACCCGCCGCCAGCTCCTCGACATAGGCGGCGACCTGCGTTTCGTCCACCGAGATGCTTCCGTCCGCGCCGGCCGTAACCCAGGCCTGAATGCGATCCCCGCCCAGCACCTCCCGCTCATCGCCGAACACATAGGTAATGCTCATGCCGCCAATGCGGTTCAGGCTCTCTAACTGTCTGGCCAGAAGCGGATCGTCCGAGCGCACCGCCGGCTCCCTGTAGACGCCGGCCTCCTCCAGATCCAGGTTCTCCTGCAGGTTTAAAATCGCTTCTTCCACGGCCGCGTAAAGGGCGTCCGCCTCGACCACGGTCCCTTCCGTCTCCGGCTCAATCTGGTAACCCTGACCGGGGACATACGCCGAGATCCGGGCGTCAGTCGGCTCCGTCATCTGCGACGGATCCAGGCAGCGAAGCGCTCCGACCGTCTCCCGCAGCGCCTCCTCCTCATAGATTACCATGGTATCGATGAGATACGAGGCCGGGCTCAGCCGGTATTCCAGCCAGGCGTAGGGATTCTGCGCCGCAATCAGCTTTTCGAGCGTGCCGTCAAATTCCGGGCGCAGCCCGATTGCCTCGCCCCGGATCTCCTCCGTCTGATCGCCGCGCTCCGTCAGCGTCAGCACATAGCCGCCGATCTCCCCGGCGATTGCCTCTCGTACCTGCGCCACCGTCATGCCCGACGCGTCCAGGCCGTTGATCTGCGTGCCCGGAAAAAAGACCGAGCGGTACTGCTGCGCCGCCGCCGCGTAAAACGCCGCGCCCGCCAGCAGAACGGCTGCCGCAAAAGCCGCGGCAATCCGGAATTTCTTTTTGCGGCTTCCGGATTTCGCCGCGCGTTCTCCGTCTTCTCCCTGAGCGGTTCCTAAACCGGCCGCACCGGCTTTGGCGCCGCCCTGTTCCGATCCGGATCCGCCCGCCTTCCGCCCGAAAAAGGAAGGCGCGCTCTCCTTCCTGCGGTTTTGGCGCGCGCGACTGCGTCCCCGGGCCGGGCGCTCCTGGCCGGACGCCCTGGCCTGCATCTGATCCAGGTAATCCGGTTCTTCCGCCGCAGGCCACGCTTCGTCCTCCCGCACTTCCGGTGTTTCCGGCTCAGGCCGCACTTCCTCCCGCGAATCTCCCTCGGGGCGCTCTCTGCGTTCCTCCGTTTCCGCCGCGGGCCGCACTTCCTCCCGCGAATCTCCCTCGGGGCGCTCTCTGCGTTCCTCCGCTTCCACCGCGGGCCGCACTTCATCCTCCCACGCCTCTGCTTCAGGCCGCTCTCTTCTTTCTTCCGCTTCCAGATCGGGCCGGCGTTCTTCCTCCCGCCCTGACTCTCTGTCCGTCATCAATCAGCTCTCCCTTATCTCTGCATTTCCTTTTATCTCTCGATTTTCCTTCGTTCGCTGCCTTCTCTTTCTGCCGTTTCATATGAAAAGGCCGGCCCGTGCGATCAAGCGCACCTGCCGGCCATTATAGATTCTATAGAAATTTCCCCGGGAAGTCAACTTACAAATCGTGATCTTTTTTATTACGGAAAAGCGGCCTGCCCTATTTAAAAAGGCCCCTCTTTTTGTGCTTCTCTCGGGTGTTTGACACCCTTCTAAGAGGACACTAAGGCAGGAAACCTTATTCTAAGCCGTTTTCGGCTTGTTTTTTTTGTCAAATTTTATGATTTTGTATATAGGCTTTTTGGGCTTTTTATGGTATAATGGGAACAGGGAGGAAAAACGCTATGAAAGTCAATACTTCAAAATCGAAAAACGCGGAATCCTTTTATATCAAGCAGTCCTATATTGATACCAACGGCAAGTCTACTTCCCGTACTATCCGTAAACTGGGAA
>CALWLT010000028.1 GCA_944381615.1 uncultured Lachnospiraceae bacterium
TCCTTCTCCCGTGCTTTGTAGTGTAGCTTCTCGCTTTTAGTATAGAGCAAAACGTAGAGGAAGTAGAAACTTTCATTACTATTTGTGCCGCCAACTGAAAGGCGGCGGAATGGAGATTATCATGAGAAAAATGTGGGCAGCCGCAATGGCGGCAGTGATGGCGGTATCGGTAACAGCCTGCTCGTCTTCTGCGAAGGAGACCGAGGCGCCTGAAACGGAGGCGGCGGCGGAAGCGGCGGGAGAAGAGACCGAAGTGGAGGCAGCGGAGGAGGAGAGCGAAGCGGCCGGGACAGAGGCGGCCGGGGACGGCGAGACGCAGGAGATCCTGGTAGCGGCAGCGGCCAGCCTTCAGTACGTGATGGAGGATGAGATCCAGCCGGCGTTTGAGGCGGCCAATCCGGATATTAAGCTTTCGTTTACGTTTGACAGCTCCGGAAAGCTGCAGACGCAGATCGAGGAGGGCGCGGACGCGGACGTCTTTTTCTCGGCCGCGACCAAGCAGATGGACGCGCTCCTGGAGGAGAACCTGATCGATGCGGATTCCGTTGTGGATCTGCTGGAGAATAAGATTACGCTGATCGTTCCCGCGGGCTCGGAGCTTGGCATTACCGGCTTTGAGGATATTACCAAGGCGGAGAATATCGCTCTGGGCGATCCGGAGAGCGTGCCGGTCGGCCAGTATGCGAAGGAGGCGTTCGAGAGCCTCGGCATGTGGGATGAGGTAGAGGCGAAAACCAGCTTCGGAACGAACGTAACGGAAGTATTAAGCTGGGTTGCGGCCGGCAGCGCGGACGCGGGGATTGTGTACCTGACGGACGCCACCACCAGCGATCAGTTTGATCAGGTTGAGATTGTCGGCTATGCTCCCGAGGGAAGCGTATCCAGGGTTATCTATCCGGTCGGCGTGGTAAGCGCCAGCACGAAGAAAGAGGCGGCCCAGAAGTTTGTCGATTATCTCGGCAGTGAGGAAGCGCTGGGATTCTTTGCCGATTACGGCTTCTCGGCGAACGAATAACGATGGACTGGTCTCCGGTCGTCATATCGATGAAGACCGCGACCGTTTCCATCCTCGTGACGTTTTTCCTTGGCGTATGGACGGCACGCATGGTGGTTTCGGCGCGGTCTGAAAAATTCAAGACCGTGGTGGACGGGATCCTGACGCTTCCCATGGTTCTGCCGCCCACCGTCGCGGGGTTTTTCCTGCTGATGCTGTTCGGCGTCAAACGGCCGCTCGGCCAGCTGTTTTTGGACGTGTTCGGCATTAAGATTGTTTTCTCCTGGGCGGCGACGGTCATCGCGGCGGTGGTAATCTCGTTTCCGCTGATGTACCGGGCGGCCCGGGGCGCCTTCGAGCAGGTGGACGTGACGCTGATCTATGCGGCGCGGACGCTGGGCTTTTCAGAGAGGCGGATTTTCTGGCAGGTCATCATGCCGTCGGCGATGCCCGGCGTCCTCGGCGGGGCGATCCTGGCGTTTGCCAGGGGGCTCGGCGAGTTCGGCGCCACGGCGATGCTGGCCGGCAATATCGCGGGGGTTACGCAGACGCTTCCGCTGGCGATCTATTCGCATGTGGCGGCGGGCAAAATGTCGAAGGCGTATGAGTACGTGGCGATCATCGTCGTGCTCTCCTTCCTGGTCGTCGTCCTGATGAACGTGCTGTCCCGGCGCGAGAAATCCGGCGGGCAAAGGAGGAAGAAAGGAAGAGATGCGTCATGAGCCTTCAGGCAGAGATCAAGAAGCGTTTTTCCGGCTTTACCCTGGAGGTGTCGCTGCACACGGAGGAGGGCGTCCTGGGGATCCTGGGCGCTTCGGGAAGCGGCAAGAGCATGACGCTAAAGTGCATCGCCGGGATCGAGACGCCGGATGAGGGACGCATCGTCTTAAACGGGCGCGTGCTGTTTGATTCAGAAAAGCGGATCAATCTGCCGCCGCAAAAGCGGCGGGTCGGCTATCTGTTTCAGAACTACGCCCTGTTTCCCAACATGACGGTGGAGGCCAATATCGCGGCCGGACTGACGGGGACGAAGCAGGAGAAAAAAGAGGCCGTGTCCCGGATGATCAAACGCTTTAAGCTGGACGGCCTGGAAAAGCGATACCCCTCCCAGCTCTCCGGCGGGCAGCAGCAGCGGGTGGCGCTGGCGCGCATCCTGATCTATGAGCCGGATGTGATTATGCTGGACGAGCCGTTTTCGGCGCTGGATTTTTACCTGAAGGAGCAGATGCAGTTCCAGGTGCTGGAGGTCATGCGCGCGTACCGTGGCGACGCCCTGCTGGTTACGCACAGCCGCGACGAAGTATACCGCTTCTGTGAGAAGAGTATCATTTTAAACCGCGGCCGGGTGGCCATGGAGGGCGGTACGAGAGAGATCTTCCAGAATCCGGTCAATGTGACGGCGGCCCGCCTGACGGGCTGCAAGAATATCAGCCGCGTCGAGCGCGTGGACGCGAACCATATCCGCGCGCTCGACTGGGGCCTTGTCCTGGAGACGGCGCGGGAGGTTACGGAGGAGATCCGCTTTGCGGGGATCCGGGCCCATCAGTTCTTTCCGGCAAAAGAAGGCCCCAATACGTTCTCCGGCTGCTGGGCAGACACGCTGCGCCAGCCGTTCGAGTGGGACATCCTGCTTAAGCCGGACGGCGCGCCGGAAACGGCGGAGGGAGAAAATCTCCTGTGGTGGAAAATCGATTATACACAGTTAGATCGCACGGGCGGACGAAAGCCCGGCGATACGCTCACGCTCGGCGTCCGGCCGGAGGACATTCTCCTTCTGCGGAAAGGCTAGCTTGCATTTTTTCATTTCATGGCGTCAGCCGCTTCCTCAGCCCGGAAGCGGTTGATTTTTTTTCGGCGCACTGTTAAACTAAAAAAAGAAAACAGAAGGCGGGGGGAATGGAATTTGGGGACGAACCGGACGGGAGCGATTATCCTGGCGGCAGGAAAATCAAAGTACATGGATGAGTTAAAGCCGATGCTCAAGCTGGGGCAGACGACGATGATCCAGAGGGAGATCGACACGCTGCGCACGGCGGGGCTGTCGCCGATCGTCGTGGTAACGGGCTATCAGGCGGAGGAGCTGGAGAAGCATATCGCCCACCGCGGGGCGGTCTGCATCCGCAACCGGCGCTATGAGACTTCGCAGATGTACGCGTCGATCTGCATGGGGCTGCGCTATATTCAGAAGAAGGCGGATCGGGTGCTGCTCTTTCCGTCGGACGTGCCTCTGGTGTCGGCGGAGACGATCGAGAAGATGGCGAAAGCGCCGGGGAGCGCGGCGGTTCCCGTTCATGACGGCAGGAGAGGGCATCCCGTCATGCTTTCGCGGGAGATTTTCCAGCACGTCCTTTCCTACCGGGGCGGGCAGGGCCTGCGGGGGGCGATGGACGACTGGGAGGACGGTGTGACGCTGGTCGAGCTGGAGGATCCCGGCATCCTGCTGGACACGAACACGAAGCAGGATTACGAATCTCTTCTGCAGTATGAGAAGGACAGCCGGGAGCAGACAGAGCTCGGATTTCGCTGTGAGGTAACGCTTTTCAGGCCGCAGGACTGCTTCGACGGGCGGACGGCCGCGTTTCTGGAGGCGGTGGATGAAGCCGGTTCGATGCTGGCGGCCTGCCAGAAGCGGGACATCTCTTACAGCAAGGGCTGGAAGATGGTCAAGACAGCGGAGGATCAGCTGGGGATCGTATTTCTGAGCCGGCAGCCGGGCGGCAGCCGGGGCGGGTTCTCCGCCCTGACCGCGGAGGGGAGAGCGTTCCTGGAGCGTTACCGGTTGCTGGAAAAACGGGTAAACGAGGCGGCGCAGGCGGCCTTTGAGGAAATCTTTTCGGAGAAGGAGGAAAACGGATGAGGCTGGGATTTATCGGGACGGGGATTATTACCACGGCGGTAGTGACGGGATTCTGCGAGAGCGGCATGGAAGATCTGCACATTGTCGTGTCGCCGCGCAACCGCGAGCGGGCGGCGGCGCTTCATGAGAAGTATCCGCAGGTGGTTTCCGTGGCGGCGGACAACCAGGAAGTCATCGATCGCTCGGACTGGGTGTTTGTCGCCCTTTTGCACGAGACGGCGGAGCAGATCCTGGAGCCGCTCGTATTTTTGCCGGAGAAGAAGTTCATCAATCTGGTGGCGACGCTGAGTTTAAGGCGCATCCGCGAGATGAAGGGAGAGCGGGAGATCCTGGCGGACGTGGTCCCGCTGACCTTTGCGGCCAACCGCGTGGGGCCGGTCGTCGTCTATCCGCCGATCCCGGAGGTGGTGGAGCTGATGAGCCACGTCGGGACGCCCGTTCCGGTTCAGACGGCGCAGCAGATTGCCATCCTGCGCTCGACGACGGGGCTGATGAGCGCCTATTATATGCTTCTGACGGTTATCATCGGCTGGTGTGAGAAGAACGGTCTCGACGAGGCGACGGCCCGTCAGTATATTACTTCGTTTACGAAGGCCATGTCCGAGAAAGCGGCGGGCTTTGACGGCCCGCTGGAGGAGCTGGCCCGGGAGATGACGCCGGGCGGCATCAACTGGATGGCGCTCACGCATCTGGAAAAGGCGGACGCCTATACGCCGTGGACGGAGATCCTGGATCCGATCCTGAAAAAGGTCGTCAAGGAATAGGAGGCGCGCATGGGAAGACGAAGACATCCGGCCGTGCCGGCGGGGCTCTTTCTTCTGGGAGCCGCGCTCACGGCGGCCGGCGTGCTTCGCGGGGAGGCAGAAACGGTCCTCGCGAAGGCGGTTCTGATCTGTATGGAATGTATTGGCATTGGATAGGATGTGCGGGAATTGGACAGAAATGTAAGACGGGCCGACCGCCGGCGCCTGCTTGTGCAGGCGCTGTGGACGGCATTTACCAACGGATATATTCTGGGATTTCTAGAGGGGCGGATCTATACGGGCCGCTCCAAACTTTTATGCGTGCCGGGACTTAACTGCTATTCCTGTCCGGGGGCGCTGGGATCCTGTCCCATCGGGGCGCTGCAGGCGGTCATCAGCGGGAGGAACTTTCAGGTTTCCTGCTATGTGGCCGGGCTGCTGATCCTGTTCGGCTCGGTATTCGGCCGCCTGATCTGCGGCTTCCTCTGCCCGTTCGGGCTGGTTCAGGATCTGCTCTACCGGATCCCGCTTTGGAAAAAGCTGCGGGCGCTGCCGGGAGAACGCTGGCTTCGCCGACTCCGCTATGCGGTGCTGGTGTTCCTGGTTCTTCTTTTGCCGGCTCTGGCAGTCAATTCTCTGGGAATCGGAAAGCCCTGGTTCTGCCAGTATCTGTGCCCGGCCGGGACGCTGATGGGCGGCATTCCCCTGGTGGCGGCCAATCCGGCGCTTAGGGATGCGGCGGGGGCGCTGTTTTGCTGGAAAACGGCGCTGCTTCTGGGGATCGTTTACCTCTCGATCCGGATTCCGCGGCCGTTCTGCCGCTATCTGTGCCCGCTGGGCGCGGTGTACGGCTGGTTCAATCCGGTCTCCTTTTACCACCTGCGCGTGCAGGAGGCGGCGTGCGTCGGCTGCGGCAGATGCCGCGAGGTCTGCCCGATGGATCTGCCGGTCTGGAAGCAGCCCAACAGCACAGAGTGCATCCGCTGCGGGCGCTGCGTGGCGGCCTGCCCGGTTTCGGCCATCGAGCGGGAAAAGATCTGCTTGCATTTTACGGCGCGGGATGGTAAGATATAGGAGTCACTTTACTGCGCTACCATGATATCATGATAGCATAATAAAACAAGGGAAACGGGACATCGGAGGGGACGGGGACATGAACACGGAAATCCGCGGACTCGGGCAGGCGGAGGCGGCGACGCTCAGGCTGCGGAGTCTTTATGAGAGCTACGGCTACCGGAGATACCGGATGAGCCGTTTTGAAGAATACGGCCTTTACGCGGCCAATAAGAGCTTCCTTCTCAGCGAGAATGTGCTGACCTTTACGGATCTGGACGGCCGCCTGATGGCGCTCAAGCCGGATGTGACGCTGGGAATCGCCAAGAACACGAAGGCCGGCCGGGAGCGCTGCGAGAAGGTGTATTACATCGAGAGCGTGTGCCGCGAGGACCGGGAGAGCCATACGTATAAGGAGATCAGCCAGATGGGGCTGGAGTGCATGGGCGCGGTGGACGACTGCGTGACGGCTGAGGTGCTGGCGCTGGCGGCCCGCAGCCTGGCTTCCTTCGGGACGGATTCGGTGCTCAAGATCTCCAATATGGATTTTGTGGTGGGGATGCTGGAGGCGCTGCCGGTGGACGCGGCGGCGAGGGAGCAGATCCTGGCGCTGATCCGCCGGAAAAATCAGAGCGACCTGAAACGCCTTCTTGCGGGTCTGGGCCTTTCCGGGGAGGATCAGGAGCGCATTTCCCAGATTCCGTCGCTCTACGGGGCGCCGCGCGGGACGCTTGAGCGGGCGGCGGCGATCGCCGCAACGCCGGCGATGAAGGCGGCGGCGGATCGCCTGGCGCGGCTCTGCGGCGTGCTGGAGGCGCTGGGCTACGGCGGCCAGCTGCGGCTGGATTTTTCCATGGTCAACGACATCGAATACTATAACGGGATTATTTTCCAGGGCTTTCTGGAGGGGCTGCCCCGGCTGGCGCTGTCGGGCGGGCAGTACGACGGGATGATGGCAAAGCTGGGAAAGGACGCGGACGCCATCGGGTTTGCCATTTATCTGAAGGAACTGGACTGGCTGCCGAAGAAGGAGGCGCGTTTCGACGTGGACGCGTTGGTGCTCTACGATCCGCAGTCGGATCTGGCGCGCCTGTGCCGGGATGTGGACAGCCTGCGCAGGCAGGGGCTGAGCGTGCGGGTGGAGAAGAGCGCGCCGCCGGATCTGCGCTACTGTTATCTGTACCGTTTTGACGGGCGCCTGTCCCTGGAAGAGGATCGGGGAAATGAAACGGCCGGCGGTTTTGCGGGCGGCCGCAGAGAGGAGGAGATCGGATGCTGAATATCGCGCTTCCCAAGGGACGGCTGGGCGATCAGGTGTACGAGCTTCTGGCCTCGGTCGGCTATGACTGCAAGAGTATTTACGAGGAAAACCGCAAGCTGGTGTTTGAGAACCGGGAGAACGGCGTGCGCTATCTGCTCGTCAAGCCGAGCGACGTGGCGATCTACGTGGAACACCACGCCGCCGACGTGGGCATCGTGGGGAAGGACATTCTGATGGAGAGCCGTCCCGACGTGTACGAGCTTCTGGATCTGGGCCTGGGGCGCTGCCGGATGTGCGTGGCGGCCAGAGAGGATTATATGGAGGACCGCGAGCGCCCGGTGCGCGTGGCCACGAAATTTACGAACATCGCTAAGGAGCATTACGCCGGCCTGGGCCGGGAGATCGATATCATCAAGCTGAACGGGAGCATCGAGCTGGCCCCGATCCTGGGCCTCTCGGACGTGATCGTGGATATCGTCGAATCCGGCAACACCATCCGCGAAAACCATCTGCGGATCCTGGAGGAATTTCTTCCCATCAGCGCGCGCTTTATCGCCAACAAGAGCAGTTTTGAATTTAAAAACGGGGCGATCACGCAGATGGCGCAGCGGCTGGGCGAGGCTGTCGCCAGGCGGGAAGAGGAGAAAAAGAAAAAGGAGGAGTGAGGATGAGCCGTTTTTTAAGCAGAGCGGGAAGCTCCCTTCTTCCCTATACGCCGGGCGAACAGCCGCAGGGGAGAAAGTGGATCAAGCTGAACACGAACGAGAGCCCCTATCCGCCGGCCCCGGGCGTCGCCGCGGCGATCCTGGCCGGATATGGGAAGGAAAGCGCCGGTGCGCCGCCGGAGATCGCGTCGCTGCGCCTTTATTCGGATCCGGAGGAGCGGATTCTGGTGGAAGCGATTGCCGCGCATTTTGGCGTAAAGCCGGAACAGGTCATCGTGGGAAACGGATCGGACGAAGTGCTGGGCTTTGCCTTCCGCGCGTTCTGCGACGGCGATGCACCTCTGGTCTCGGCCGATCTGACGTACGGCTTTTATCCGGCGCTCTGCGGCCTCTACGGGATTCCCTATGAGACGATCCCGCTGAATGAGGATTTTACACTGGATACGAAGCCGTATGAGAATTGCGGTAAAAATGTAATCATCGCCAATCCCAACGCGCCGACCGGGCTGGCGCTGCCGCTTTCGGCGATCGCCGGGGTGGCAGAGAGCAATCCGGACCGCGTCGTCATGGTGGACGAGGCGTATGTGGATTTCGGCGGCGAAAGCGCGGTCAGTCTGCTCGGCGAATACGGGAACCTGGTCGTCATTCAGACCTTTTCCAAGTCCCGCAGCCTGGCGGGAGCCCGCGTGGGCTTTGCCATCGCGGGAGAAGAGCTGATCGCGGATATGAACCGGGCCCGCTGCAGTTTTAATCCCTACAATGTCAACCGGCTCTCGATGCTGGCGGCGGCGGCGGCGATCCGCGACGACGCCTACACCAAGGAGTGCACGGGGCGCATCTGCCGCACGCGGGAAAAGACGGCCGCCGCCCTGCGAAAGCTGGGCTTTACGGTAACCGATTCGCGGACGAATTTTCTGTTTGCAAAGAGCGGCGTGATGAGCGGGAAGGAATATTCTGAGAAGCTGCGGGAGGCGGGGATCCTGGTGCGCCGCTGGGATAAGGAGCGGATCCGCGAATACGTGCGGATTTCCATCGGCTCGGAGGAAGAGATGGAAACGTTTGTGGAAGTGACGGAAAAGCTCGTGCGGGAAGCGGCCGCCGGGCGGCCGTGAGCGCCCGCAGCGCAGGAGGAGGACTATGACGACGGAAAAAAACGCAAATGCCGCGTGTGTGCAGGAGGAAGCCGGACAGCGGCCGGCGGAGGCGGCCGGGCGGGATCGCGCCGCTTTTCTGACGCGCAATACGGCGGAGACGAAGATACGTCTTGCGCTTAACCTGGACGGAAGCGGAAAATACCGGATTGAGACGGGCTGCGGCTTTTTAAATCACATGCTGGAGCTGTTTGCCCGGCACGGGCGCTTTGATCTGGAGCTGCTCTGCGAGGGCGACGTGCGGGTGGATTACCATCACACGACGGAGGATGTGGGGATCGCCCTGGGACAGGCGCTTTGCGAGGCGCTGGGCGAGAAGCGGGGGATCCGCCGCTACGGGAGCTTTTTCCTGCCCATGGACGAGGCGCTGGTGCTGACCAGCCTGGATCTCTCCGGGCGGCCGTACCTGGTCATGGATGCGCCGATCCCGGCGCAGAAGGTCGGCGATTTTGACACGGAGCTGGTAAAGGAATTTATGACGGCCTTTGCGGCGAACGGGCGGCTTACGCTGCACATCCGGGAGTTTAGCGGCGAGAACAGCCACCATATCATCGAGGCCATGTTCAAGGGACTTGGGAGGGCGCTTGGCGAGGCGGTATCGATCGACGGGAAATACCGGGACGAGATTCCCTCGACCAAGGGGCTGCTCTGAGAGCGCCGCGCAGAGACGGACGGAGGAAGCACATGATTACGATTATTGATTACGGCGTGGGAAACCTGTTTTCCTTAAGCTGTTCCCTGGATTATCTGGGACTGGAAAATCAGA
Source organism: uncultured Lachnospiraceae bacterium (assembly GCA_944381615.1). Taxonomy (GTDB): domain Bacteria; phylum Bacillota; class Clostridia; order Lachnospirales; family Lachnospiraceae; genus Otoolea. The sequence goes on from CALWLT010000028.1 coordinate 9,491, forward strand.
TCAGCAAAAAGGCGGAGGATCTGCGGCGGGCGGACCGCATTATCCTGCCGGGGGTGGGCGCTTACGCCGACGCGATCCGGAAACTTTGGGAGTCGGGACTGGCAGAACCGCTCCTTGAGGAGGCGCGAAACGGCAAGCCGGTCATGGGGATCTGCCTGGGAATGCAGCTGCTGTTTGAGAAGAGCTACGAGTACGGCGAGCACGAGGGACTGGGCCTGATTCCCGGCGTCATGTCGCCGCTGAAAGGCCGCATTCGGGAGGATCTGAAGGTGCCGCATATGGGCTGGAACAGCCTGCGGCTGACCCCGGAGGGAAAGAGGCATCCGCTGATGAAATACACGCGCGAGGGCGATTACGTGTATTTTGTACACAGCTATTACGGGACGGACTGCGAGGAGAGCCTGCTGGCGACGTCGGAATACGGCGTGCCGGTAACGGCGGCGGCCGCCTGCAGAAACGTGATGGGGACGCAGTTCCACCCGGAGAAGAGCGGGGAGACGGGGCTGCGGATCCTGAAGGCGTTTTCAGAGATAGAAGGCCGGTAATGCCGCCGGCGGAGAGGAAAAGAGATGGAATTATTTCCGGCGATTGATTTGAGGGATGCGAAGGCGGTGCGCCTGGTCGAGGGCGATTACGGGCGCATGACGGTGTTCAGCGAGCGTCCCGCTGATGTGGCGCTGCAGTTTAAAGAGCAGGGGGCGAAAAATCTTCACGTCGTCGATCTGGACGGGGCGAAGGACGCGTCCCTGGCCAATTTTGAGACGGTGCGGCGGCTGATTGAGGAGAGCGGCCTCTTTGTGGAGGTCGGGGGCGGGATCCGCACGGAGGAGGCGATCGACCGCTATCTGTCGCTGGGGGCGGGCCGGGTCATCCTGGGCACCGTGGCCGTGACGGATTATCCGTTTATGGAGCAGATGGTCAGAAAATACGGGGATCGCATTGCGGTCGGCGTCGACACGCGGGACGGATACGTGGCGACGGACGGATGGCTGAAAACGAGCCGCCTGGAAGGCGTGGAATTTTGCCGCCGGCTGCGCGAGAGCGGCGTAAAGACGGTAATTTACACGGATATTTCCCGCGACGGGAAAATGCAGGGAACCAATCTGGCGATCTATGAGCGGCTGGGAGCGCTGGACGGGCTGCAGATCGTGGCCTCCGGCGGAATCAGCCGCCTGGAGGAGATTGAGAAGCTGCGCAGTCTGGTGTACGGCGCGATTCTCGGCAAGGCCCTTTACCTGGGCGCGATTGATCTGAGAGAGGCGCTGCGCGCGGCCGCCGGCCAAGGAGGAGAGAGATGATTACGAAGCGGATTATCCCCTGCCTGGACGTAAAGGACGGGCGGGTGGTAAAGGGCGTCAATTTCGAGGGGATTCAGGACGTGGCGGATCCCGTGGAGATGGCGGAGTTTTACAATGCGAGCGGCGCGGACGAGCTGGTGTTCTACGATATCACGGCCAGCGCGGAGGGACGCCGGATTTTTACGGATATTCTGACCCGGACGGCGCGGCGCGTGTTTATCCCGCTGACGGTCGGCGGCGGGATCGGCTCGCTGGAGGATTTTGACCGCGTGTTAAAATGCGGGGCCGACAAGGTCAGCGTCAACAGCGGCGCGATCCGGCGGCCGGAGCTGATCGACGAGGCGGCGCGCCGCTACGGCAACCAGTGCGTGGTGCTGTCCATGGACGTAAAGCGGGTCAATGGATCCTTTCATATTTTTCAGAACGGCGGCCGCATCGACACGGGGATGGACGCCGTCGAGTGGGCGGCGGACGGCGTGCGCCGCGGGGCCGGGGAGCTGGTAGTCAACAGCATCGATACCGACGGCGTGAAGCAGGGCTTTGATATCGAGATGCTTCTGGCCATTGCCGCGCGGGTGGACGTCCCGATCATCGCCTCCGGCGGAGCCGGGAAAATGGAGGACTTTCTGGAGCTGTTTTCCCATCCGCAGATTGATGCCGGTCTGGCGGCCAGCATTTTTCACCGCCAGGAGGTGCGGATTGCCGATCTGAAGCGGTATCTGCGGGCGAACGGAATTGAAATGCGGATGCAGGAGCCGGCCGGGGCGCAGTGAGGCCGTCCGGCAAAAGAGGGATGAAGAAAAAGCGCAGAGGAGAGAACCATGAGCGAATCGCAGAACACAACTTTCTGTATAGACGAGTTGAAATTTAATGATCAGGGGCTGATCCCGGCGATCGTCCAGGACCACTACAGCAAGAAGGTGCTGATGATGGCCTGGATGAACCGCGAGAGCCTGGAGATCAGCATGAGAGAAAAGCGGACCTGCTTTTACAGCAGGAGCCGGCAGGAGCTTTGGCGCAAGGGCGAGACCAGCGGCAATGTGCAGCATATCGCCAGCATTTACGCGGACTGCGACCAGGATACGCTGATCGTAGAGGTCGTGAAGGAAGGGCCGGCCTGCCATACGGGCGCGGAGAGCTGCTTTTTCCGGCCGGTTTACGAGAATGAGGAGATCACGCCGTTTTCCTATGAGGGACTCTATGAGATGATCCTGGGGCGCAAGACGGAGCCGAAGGAAGGAAGCTATACGACGTATCTGTTTGAGAAGGGGCTCGACAAGATTCTCAAGAAGGTCGGGGAGGAGTGCACGGAGGTCATCATCGCGGCGGCCAAGAAGGATCGGGCGGAAACCGTGTACGAGGCGGCCGATCTCTGCTATCACATGCTGGTGCTGATGGCGGAAGCCGGAATCTCCGTGGAGGACGTAACGAGAGAGCTGGCCCGCCGCCATGTCGTGGATCACAAGGTAAAGCAGGAATACATGAAATAAAAGAAACGCGCCCGGATCGGGGCGCGCGGAATGCAGAAAACGAAAGGGAAAAACCGCGCAGACACACGTTAGTCCTGCGCGGTAAGCCGCGCCAGATCTTCGCTGATGCGGCCCAAATCCCGCTCGACCACCTGGTAGACCAGGAGGTCGGGCGGATTTTCATTTAGAAGCGAGGCGTCAAAATGCTGCCAGTGGTAAAAATCCGTCTCCTGAAAATAGTGGGAAAGGCCGGTCAGCAGGGCGCTGCCGAAGGAATCCCGGTAGATGGCGATGCGCCGCGGATCGGGGGCGTCCGGCGTGCGGACATGGACGAGGTTGCCGTCCCCGTTTACATCCGTAAAGTCCATGGAAAGGCCGTCGTAGTAGCCGGAGATGACGGCATTCTGCTCGCGGTTTAAGGATGATGGCATGTGGAAGAGGTTGGCCAGATCCCCCATATCGTGCGGCTCCCAGGAAACGGTTACCTCGCTTATGGGCGTGGGCGTCCCCCCGCAGGCTTTAATGAGAAGCTGGGAGGCGAGAAAGCCGCCGGCGTCGTTCCAGTGTGTGTCGGTCTGATAGTACCACTGCACAGAGCGGTCGCTTCGCATGGCCGAATACGGATCGACGACGGGAACGGACGTGTGCTGCTGCAGGTAGGCGATGAGCTCCGAGCGGCGGGTCGTTCTCTCGTCCTTCGGGAAATCTTCGGGCAGGTATTCGCGGTAGACGCTCTCTTTGTTGGGCGCGATCAGGAGAAGGAACTGCGTGCCCCTTTCTTCAAAATAAGCGGCCGTCTCTTCCACCCGGGCGGCGATCTCCGAGAGCTGATCGGCGGAGAAGCGGTTGACGCCGAGATAATCCTCCACGGAGGATCCGGCGCTGTAGAAATACCAGCCGTCCGTTCCCGTGATTACGTCCAGGGAATCCGCGTGATGAAAGAGCGCGAGATTCAGCCCGGCGTTCAGGCTCAGAAACGGGCCGCGAAACGCGGCGTGATCGTTGACGTACGCTTCCACCGCCGCGGGAAAGGCGTCGATCTCTTCCGGCGAAAAGGCGGGAAAGGAAGCCATCTCGCGGTTTTCCGTATTCGCCTCTTCCCCGCTTCCCCGAAAGAGGAAAAAGAGCAGGTTGGGGCCCAGGATACAGAAAAAGAAAAGGACGCTCATCAGATAGATTCGTTTCATGTCTCGTCGGACGGATCGGCTCCGTCGCTCCTTTCCGTGTCGGTTGATTCGGCCTGCGCCGGGTCCGGCCTGCGCGCGGCGCCGGTCTCTGCTTCGGGCTCTTTTTGCGGCGCGGGGGCGATGAGCTGGAAGGCCAGCTGAACCTTAAACAGATCGCCGTCGATCTGCAGGGAGAATCGGCCCTTTTGCAGCTGCGTCAGATCCCTGGCGATGGAGAGGCCCAGGCCGCTGCCCTCTGTGGTGCGGGCCACGTCGCCGCGCACGAAGCGCTCCGTCAGCTCTTCGCCTCGGATGTTTAGGGGGTTGGAGGAGATGTTTTTGATGGTAAAGACGACCTGCCCGGGCAGCTCGCCGCTGCCTGCCGTGCGCTCGATGTCGACGTAGACGCGGCTGTTTTCCAAAGCATATTTGTATACATTATTATAGAGGTTTTCCAGCACCCGCCACAGCCGTCTTCCGTCCGCCTCGATGACCATCGGTTCCTCGGGCGCACGGGTAATGATCTGCAGGCCGCGGCTGGAAAATTTTTCTTCAAATTCGCCGTTGGTCTGGAAGATCATCTGTGTGAGATCGATCTGCGTCATCTCCAGGCGGATGTTGCCGGAGCTTACCTTGGAGGCCTCCACCAGATCCTCGATCAGCGTTTTTAAGCGCTGGGATTTCTGTTCCAGCACGTCCAGGTAGGCGGCGGCCCGCTCGTCCCGGATGTTTGCCCGCTTGAGCAGATCCACGTAGTTGATGATGGAGGTTAGCGGCGTCTTGATATCGTGGGAGACGTTGGTAATCAGATCCGTTTTCAGCCGCTCGCTCTTGACCTTTTCCTGCAGGGCGGTTTCCAGGCCGGCGCTGATGTTGTTGATGCCCTCCGCCAGCGTCCGCTCCTGCCCGTCGAAGGAATCCAGGTTAAGCTGGTAGCTCGTTTCGCCGGAGGACAGGCGGCTCACGGCGTCCTGGATGGCGTCCTGCTCGACGGCGCGCCGGAACAGGTGGTAGAAAATCCACAGGTTGAAAACGGCGCCGGCCAGGATCACGCAGCCGGTCAGCAGCCAGAGCGTCAGCCGGCCCAGGGAGAAGCTGCCCCAGAGGAACCAGGCCAGGCTTACGAGCGCCGTGTTGACGGCCAGGTAGCCGAGGAAGCCGGCGATCAGGCGGCCGGAAAAATTCTGGCGGGAAAAGAGCAGCGCGAGCCGTTTCTGCCAGCGGTACAGGAAGCTGTCTGTCCAGATCACGCCCGCCCGGTAGCGGCGCAGCATGCTGAAAAACAGGAGCAGCGCGCCCAGGTAGATCATGGCGGAATAGATACAGCGCTCCGCCAGGTACCAGGTATCCTGCGCGAGGATCAGGTGGGCGAGACGCACCGGGAGAAACCGGCAGAGCGCCAGCCCCGCGGCGGTCAGAAGACCGAAAAAGACGACGATCGTCTCTGTGCTCGCGCGGTCAAAGCCGCAGAGCGTGACCTGCGGATCGTGAAGCGCCTGCCGGCCGGCCGCGACGATCAGGAACAGAAGCGTTACGAGCGCCACGAGGCTGCCGCAGACGAGCATGACGAAGCCGGTAATATAGCTGTGCTGCGTATGGATGTAGGCCGCCTGCCCCTGCGCGTACAGATCGTCGGCCGGGTACGCGGTGTCCACGCCGGCCAGCAGGTAATAATCCGTGCCCCCGAAGGGATTGTTGGAGGCCAGCGAGGAGATCGTGCTTAAGGGGATGGCGTTCATGTTGGTGTCGTAGAAGACGGAATTTCCCGGCAGGTAGGCGTAGCGCCCGTATTCGTGCACCGATTTGGCCGTCAGTTCGGCCGTGTTCGTGTAGACCGCCGTTTCGCCGGTGTCCGCGTCGCGGTAGGAGATCTTAAAATGCAGGTTGGACGGCTCGGCAAAGAACCGGTTGTAGGCCAGGTAATAGCGGTGGAGCGTGTCCATGATCTCCAGCGCCGCCTCCTCCAGCGAGCTGCGGCGCATGCCGGGCGTCAGATAGAGGTTGATCTTTTCCGGCTCGCTGGCCGACCAGTCCACGTAGCCCTCCCGCGAGGAAGCGCCCATATCTTTCTCGGCCACCTTCGTGCAGAGGAAATCGTCGTCCAGGCGGTAGCCCATGGTCTGAAGGTAGGAGATGAGCCCGGCCAGGGTAAAATCCTCCGTCTCATTGGGGCCGAAGGTCATGCGCAGCATCCGCCGGGACACATCGATGGATCCGTCCCCGGCAAAGACGTCTTCGTATTCAATGTAATGGAAAATATCGTCGAGATCCGTGTTGAACCGCTCCGTAAATTCCTTTGTCTCCTCGTAGGGCGTCTTGCCGACGCCGGCCAGCCCCGTGCCGAAGTTGCCGTTCAGGTACATGAGGCAGATGCCGCAGAGGGCCAGCGCCAGAGAGACAAGATGCAGGGAGGCGGCGAGGTATTTTAACGTTTTCAGAGAAATGGCTGAAAGCTTCATAGGGCCTCCTGTGTCCGGCTACTGCTTTTCGATCTTATAGCCGACGCCCCACACGACCTTGAGGTAGCGGGGCTCGCGCGGATTGATCTCGATCTTCTCGCGGATGTGGCGGATGTGAACGGCGACCGTGTTGTCGGCGCCGATCGCCTCCTCGTTCCAGATCGCCTCGTAGATCTGATCGATGGAGAAGACCTTGCCCACATTTTTGACGAGCAGGAGCAGGATGTTGTACTCGATGGGCGTCAGCTTGATCAGCTCGCCGTCCACGGTAACCTCCTTCGTGTCGTCGTTGATCTGCAGGCCGCCGCACTTGAATACGTGGCTGCCGGACTGGCTGCTCATATTGCCCAGCTGCGTGTAGCGGCGCAGCTGGGATTTGACCCGGGCCACCAGTTCCAGCGGGTTAAACGGTTTCGTGATATAGTCGTCGGCGCCGATGTTGAGTCCCAGAATCTTGTCGGCGTCCTCGGATTTGGCGGAAAGGATGATAATGGGGATGCTGCTGGTCTCCCGGACCTTGCGCGTGGTGCGGATGCCGTCCAGGCCGGGCATCATCACATCCAGGATTAGAAGGTTGACGTTGTGCGTCTTTAAAAGCTCCAGCGCCTCGGCGCCGTCGTATGCCTTGATGACTTCAAAGCCTTCCCCGGTCAGATAGATATCGATTGCCTCCACAATCTGCCTGTCGTCGTCGCAGACAAGAATGCTCTGCATATGCGCGCCCTCCTTACAGGAATCTTTCTTACAGAATTGGTTCTGATTTATAATACAGACATTATACACCGAAACCGGGAAAAAAGGATCTTATTTTTTTGACGCGGTGGATTGAAGTCGCAAAAGCGGTATGATAGAATGAATGTGACCTGGCAGGGGTAAACAGAAAAACCTTTATTTCCGGTCTTTCCTGCCCGGAAACGGAAGGAGGGGAGTCGCGTATTTCAAGTAGGAAAAAATGCGGGAAATTATTCTTGACAAACAGAATGAGTTCCGCTACACTTTGGATAGTTTGAGATTCAAAACATTTGAACTTAAAACTATCTCGACTGCCTTCGACAAAATACGGCAGATTGAATACAGGAAACAGAGAGAAAGAAAAGAAGCGGGAAAAACTATGACAGCAAGAATCATTGGAACCGGCGCGTATGTGCCGGAACGTATCGTGACAAATAAAGACCTGATGGCGTTTCTGGATACGGACGACGCCTGGATCCGGGAGAGGACCGGCATCTGCGAGCGCCGGATCTCGACGGAGGAGGGAACGAGCGTCCTGGCCATCCGGGCCGCCGAGCGCGCTATCGCGGACGCCGGGATCGATCCGAAGGAGATTGAGATCGTGATCGTGGCGACCTCCTCGGCCGATCGGAGCTTCCCCAGCGCGGCGTCGGACGTACAGGGAGCGATCGGGGCGGAGAACGCCGTTGCCTTTGACATTACGGCGGCCTGCTCGGGCTTCATTTACGGCCTGCACATTCTTCAGGGCTTTATTCAGTCCGGAATTTACCGCACCGGACTGGTCATCGGGGCGGAGACGCTGAGCAAGGTTTTGGACTGGAGCGATCGGAGCAGCTGCATCCTTTTTGGCGACGGGGCCGGAGCGGCCGTGATACGCGCCGATGAGGAGGGAGTGATCCGGACGCTGGTCGGCACGGACGGAAAGAAGGCGGACGTCCTCTGGTGCCAGGCCAGAAGCCTCAGGAACTGCCTGACGGGCGGCAAACCGGAGCTGGGCTTCATGGTCATGGACGGGAAAGAGGTCTTTAAATTCGCCGTCAAGAAGGTGCCGGAGATTGTAAATCAGATTCTGGAGGAGACGGGCACGGCCAGAGAGGATGTGCAGCACTATGTGCTCCATCAGGCGAACACCCGGATTCTCGAGTCGGCTGCCAGGCGCATCGGGATTCCCATGGAGAAGATCCCGGTCAACATCGACCGCTACGGCAACACGTCGGCGGCGTCCATCCCGATCCTGCTGGATGAGATGAGCCGGGACGGACGGCTGAAGCGGGGGGACAAAGTGATTTTGTCCGGTTTCGGGGCAGGGCTTACCTGGGGAGCCGCCCTCCTTACCTGGTAGGCAGGTAGCGGGCTTTCCTCCGCAACCGGCGGAAAGCTTCATATAATAAAAACCATAATAAAAAATAAAAAGGAAAAAGGAGAAAAAACCATGTTAGAGAAGATGAAAGAAATTATTGCAGAGCAGCTGAGCGTAGACGCAGACAGCATTACCGAGGCTTCCTCCTTTAAGGATGATCTGGGCGCGGATTCCCTGGATCTGTTCGAGCTCGTTATGGCGCTGGAGGATGAGTATTCGGTGGAGATCCCCGCGGAGGATCTGCAGAATCTTCTGACCGTGGGCGACGTAATGAATTACTTAAAAGAAAAAGGTGTAGAGGCGTAATGAAGACAAGAATCACAGAATTATTGGGGATCGAATACCCGATTATTCAGGGCGGCATGGCCTGGGTGGCGGAGCACAACCTGGCCGCCGCCGTTTCCGAGGCCGGCGGCCTGGGGCTGATCGGCGGGGCCAACGCACCCGGCGAGGTCGTGCGGGAGGAGATCCGCAAGGCCCGGGAGCTGACGAAGAAGCCGTTCGGCGTCAACGTCATGCTGATGAGCCCTTATGCCGATGAGGTGGCGCGGGTAGTCGTGGAAGAGGGCGTGAAGGTGGTTACCACCGGCGCCGGGATCCCCGGAAAGTACATGGGCATGTGGAAGGAGGCCGGAATCTGCGTGATGACGGTCGTGGCCTCCGTCGCGCAGGCCCGGTTGATGGAAAAGGGCGGGGCGGACGCCGTGATTGCCGAGGGCATGGAGTCCGGCGGCCACATCGGCGAGGAGACGACGATGACGCTGGTGCCCCAGGTCGTGGACGCCGTGTCGGTTCCCGTGGTTGCGGCCGGAGGAATCGCCGACGGGCGCGGGATTGCAGCCGCCTTCATGCTGGGAGCCGAGGCCGTGCAGATGGGAACCCGTTTCGTGGTGGCGAAGGAATCCATCGTCCATCCCAATTATAAGAACCGCGTGATCCGGGCAAAGGACATCGATTCGACGGTCACGGGCTTAAGCCACGGCCATCCCATCCGCTGCCTGAGAAATAAGATGACGCGGGAGTACCTGAAGCTGGAGAAGGAAGGGAAGTCCTTCGAGGAGCTTGAGTATCTGACGCTGGGCGCGCTGCGCCGGGCCGTGCAGGACGGGGACGTGGACAACGGAACCGTGATGGCCGGCCAGATTGCGGGCATGGTAAGCAAAGAGCAGACCTGCCGCGAGATGATCGAAGAGATGATGGCGCAGGCAGAACAGCTTCTTGGCAGAAAGTAACGGAACAAAAAGGTTAGATAGACGAGGTAACGCTATGAGCAAGATTGCATTTATTTTCCCGGGACAGGGAGCGCAGACGACCGGTATGGGCCAGGATTTCTACAATGAAGAGGAGACGGCGAGGCGCGTGTTTGACAGAGCGTCGCAGCTGCTTGGCTTTTCCATGCCCGAGCTGTGCTTTGAGCCCAACGACAGGCTGGACATTACAGAATATACGCAGCCGGCCATGGTAACGGCCAGCATCGCGATGATGAAGGTTTTCACGGAGCGCACCGGGATTACTCCGTCGGTGGCGGCGGGCCTGAGCCTGGGAGAATATCCTGCAATGGCGGCGGCAGGCGTTATGTCGGAAGACGACGCAATCCGGACAGTACGGCAGAGAGGGATCCTGATGCAGGAGGCGGTGCCCGCCGGCCTGGGTGCCATGTCGGCCGTACTGGCCATGGATGCGGCGAAGATTGAGGAGGTAATCGAGCCCATCGAGGGCGTGCAGATTGCCAATTACAACTGTCCGGGGCAGATCGTCATTTCCGGAAAGACGGAGGCGGTCGAGAAGGCGTCCCGGAAGCTTGCCGAGGCGGGAGCCAAGCGGGTCATCCCGCTGAAGGTCAGCGGCCCCTTCCACTCCGCGATGCTTACGCAGGCCGGAGAAAAGCTGGGGAAGGTGCTGGAGACCGTGGAGGTACATACGCCGGTCATCCCCTATGTGGCGAACGTGACGGCAGAGTACGTGACGGACGCGGCGGACGTCAAGCCGCTTCTCGTGCGGCAGGTGTCATCCTCCGTGCGCTGGGAGCAGAGCATCCGCCGGATGCTGGAGAACGGCGTGGATACGTTTATTGAGATCGGGCCCGGCAGGACGCTGACCGGTTTCATGAAGAAAATTGACAGAAACGCAAAAGCGATGAATATAGAAAAGCTGGAAGATATTGAAAAAGTAAAGGAGGCGCTCGGATGTTAGAGGGAAAGGTAGCCATCGTGACGGGAGCCAGCCGCGGGATAGGGCGACAGATCGCCCTTTATATGGCGCGGGAAGGCGCCGCGGTCATCGTCAATTATAACGGTTCGGCGGCCCGGGCCGAGGAAGTGGTGCAGGAGATCCGAAACGCCGGGGGACAGGCGGAGGCCGTCCAGTGCAACGTCTCCGATTACGAGAAGGCACAGGAGCTGATCAATTATGTGATCGGCCAGTACAAGCGGGTGGACATCCTGGTCAACAACGCGGGGATTACCCGCGATAACCTGCTGATGAAGATGAGCGAGGAAGAATTTGACGCGGTAATCGACACGAACTTAAAGGGCGCGTTTAACTGCACAAAGCACGTTTCCCGCCAGATGCTGCGCCAGAAGAGCGGCCGCATCATCAATATCTCCTCGGTGTCCGGGGTAATGGGCAACGCGGGACAGGCCAATTACTGCGCCTCCAAGGCGGGGCTGATCGGCCTGACCAAGTCGGTGGCAAGAGAGCTGGGGAGCAGGGGCATTACGGTTAATGCCATTGCGCCCGGGTTTATCGATACAGAGATGACCTCTGTGCTGTCAGAGGACGTGAAGAAGGCCATGGGAGAGCAGATTCCGCTGCGGCGGTTCGGCCGGCCCGAGGATGTGGCGGAGGCCGCGGTATTTCTGGCTTCCGACAAAGCGGCCTATATTACGGGACAGGTTCTCTGCGTAGACGGCGGCATGGCGATGTAAGACGCCGGCCGGCCCGGAAATAGGAAAGGAAGGCAGTGAAGGAGAGTATGAAGGACAGAAATCGAGTAGTGGTAACGGGGCTGGGGGCCATTACGCCCATCGGCAACGACGTGGAGAGCTTCTGGCAGGGGCTGAAGGAGAAGAAGGTCGGCATCGGTCCGATCACGCGCTTTGACACGTCGGAGTACAAGGTTAAGATTGCGGCGGAGGTAAAGGATTTCGATCCGAAGCAGTACATGGATCCCAAGGCGGCCCGCAGGATGGAGCTCTTCTCCCAGTATGCGGTGGCGGCGGCCTCCCAGGCGCTTTCCCAGGCCGGGATTAAGATGGACAGGGAAGATCCGTACCGGGTGGGAACCAGCGTCGGCTCCGGCATCGGCAGTCTTCAGGTCATGGAGCGGGAGTATAAGAAGCTGGAGGAGAAAGGCCCCTCCCGCGTGAACCCGCTGATGATCCCGCTGATGATCAGCAATATGGCGGTGGGCAACGTCGCGCTGCAGTTTGGCTTAAAGGGCAAATCCATCAATGTGGTTACGGCCTGCGCGACCGGTACCAACTGCATCGGCGAGGCGTTCCGCTCCATTCAGTACGGCGAGGCGGACGTGATGGTAGCCGGAGGAACCGAGGCGTCGATCACGCCCATCGGCGTAGCCGGTTTTACGGCGCTGACGGCGCTTTCCACCAACGAAGATCCGATGCTGGCCTCCCGGCCGTTTGACAAAAACCGGGACGGCTTCGTCATGGGCGAGGGTTCCGGCATCGTTGTGCTGGAGTCCCTGGAGCACGCGAAGAAGCGCGGCGCGAAGATCCTGGCGGAGGTGGTCGGCTACGGCGGCAGCAACGACGCGTTCCACGTAACCTCCCCGGCGGAGGACGGATCCGGCGCGGCGGCGGCCATGCAGGCGGCGATTCAGGACGCGGGCATTGCGCCGGAGCAGATCGATTACATCAACGCGCACGGCACCAGCACGCATCACAACGATATTTTCGAGACGCTGGCCATCAAGAAGGCGCTGGGCGATCATGCCTACCAGGTTAAGATTAACTCGACGAAGTCCATGGTCGGCCATCTTCTGGGCGCGGCCGGCGGCGTGGAATTCATCGCCTGCGTCAAGTCCATCGAGGACGGCTTCATCCACGCGACGGCGGGACTGGCGGAGCCGGGCGAGGGCTGCGATCTGGATTACATGATGGGCGAGGGACAGCCCTTCGACGTGCGGTATGCGATGAGCAATTCGCTGGGCTTCGGCGGCGTCAACGCCAGCCTGGTCATAAAGAAATACGAAGAATAAAAAGAGGACAGGAAAGCCATGCTGGGTATTAAGGAAATTCAGGAGATCATCCCCCACCGCCATCCGTTTCTTCTTATCGACTGCATCGAGGAGATCATGCCGGGCGAGGGGGCGGTCGGATATAAGAACGTCACGTACAACGAGCCCTGGTTCGCGGGGCATTTCCCGCAGGAGCCGGTTATGCCGGGCGTCCTGATCGTGGAGGCGCTGGCCCAGGTCGGGGCGGTCGCCATCCTGAGCGAGGAAGAAAACAAGGGAAAGGTCGCCTATTTTGGCGGCATCAACAGCGCAAAATTCAGGAAGAAGGTGGTTCCCGGCGACCGGCTGCGCCTGGAATGCCATATCATCAAGAGAAAAGGCCCGGTCGGGATTGGCAGCGCGATTGCCACGGTAGACGGGAAGACGGCGGTCACAGCGGAACTGACATTTATGATTGGATAGCGAGGGAAATGAAATGTTAAAGGATTTATTGAAAAAAACGCATATTTTCCCGGGCAGAAAGGGATCGGAGAGCACGCCGGAGGCAAACGGCAGCGCGCCGGCCGCGGAGGCAAAGCCGCAGAAAATCCCGTCCCGCCCGACGGCCCTGACGCCGGAAAACATGCGCGACATGTGGCGGCGCTGCAACAAGTGCGAGCGTCCCATCCTGGTGCAGGAGGTAAAGGACAATTCCTACGTCTGCCCCCGGTGCGGCGGCTATTTCCGCGTCCATGCCTACCGGCGGATCGAGATGATCATCGACGAGGGCACGTTTGAAGAGTGGGATAAGGAGATGGAGCTCGTCAATCCCCTGAAGTTCCCCGGCTATGAGGGCAAGGTGGAGGCGGCGCGCGAAAAGACGAACCTCAACGAGGCTGTCGTCACGGGCCGCGGCAAGATCAACGGGTACGACACGGTTATCGCCGTCTGCGACAACCGGTTTATGATGAGCAGCATGGGCCACAACATGGGCGAAAAGATCGCCCGCGCCGTGGAGCGTGCGACGGCGGAGCGCCTGCCGGTTATCATCTATGCGGCGTCCGGCGGCGCCCGGATGCAGGAGGGAATGATCTCCCTGATGCAGATGGCCAAGACGTCGGCGGCGTTAAAACGCCATTCCGAGGCCGGCCTTCTCTATATCAGCTTTCTCACGGAGCCGACGACGGGCGGCGTGACGGCCAGCTTTGCCATGCTGGGCGACATCATCCTGGCAGAGCCGGGCGCGCTGATCGGGTTTACGGGCCCGCGCGTGATTGAACAGACCATCAACCAGAAGCTGCCGGAAGGCTTCCAGCGGGCGGAGTTCCAGCTGGAGCACGGCTTCGTGGATCAGATCGTCGAGAGAAAGGATCAGAAGAAGGTTCTGGGCCTGCTCCTGATGATGCACAGCGGCGAGTACAGCTGGCAGAAATGGACGCAGGAGAGCGAAGCGCGTCCGTCTGTCACGGAAATCCTGGCGGAGACGGCCTCGCGCCTGACGCCGGAGACGGAGGGGAAGGCCCCGAAGAGCCGCCGCGCCCCGTTCTCGGGCCTGATGCGCCAGAAGACGCTGGACAAGATTGCGGGGCGGCAGCGGGAAGCCTGGGACGCGGTGCGCCAGTCGCGCAGCGCCGGCCGTCTGATTGCCAGCGATTACATCCATGCGCTGTTTGATAATTTCTATGAACTTCACGGCGATCGCTATTTCGGCGACGACGGGGCCATCATCGGCGGCCTGGCGTTCTTCGACGGCATGCCGGTTACGGTCATCGGCCACGAGAGAGGAAAGACGCCCAAGGAGAGCATGAAGCGCAATTTCGGCATGGCGTCCCCGGAGGGCTACCGTAAATCGCTGCGGCTGATGCGGCAGGCGGAGAAATTTAACCGCCCGATTATCTGCTTCGTGGATACGCCGGGCGCGTTCCCGGGCATCGGAGCTGAGGAGAGAGGCCAGGGCGAGGCGATCGCGCGCAACCTGTTCGAGATGTCGGATATGAAGGTCCCGATCCTGACGATCGTGACGGGCCAGGGAGGAAGCGGCGGCGCGCTGGCGCTGGCGGTTTCCAACGAGGTCTGGATGATGGAGAACGCGACCTACTCCATCCTGTCCCCGGAGGGCTTTGCTTCGATCCTCTGGAAGGATGCGAAGAAGGCCAGCGAGGCGGCCAAGGTTATGAAGATGACGGCCGAGGACCTCTATGATCTGGGAATGATTGAACGGATCATCTGCGAGGATGAGCCGGCCAGCGCCGGGAACATTGGCGAGATCACACGGATTATCGAAAAACACATGCGGGAATTCTTTGCGGCCTGCGCGCAGAAAACGCCGGAAGAAATTGCCGGGCAGCGCTATGAGCGCTTCCGCCGGATCTGATCAGAAACCGGCAGAACAGGAGAAGACAATGAGTGGATTAAAACCGCTTACCATCGGCGGCCTGACGGCCCGGCTGCCCGTGATTCAGGGCGGCATGGGGGTGGGCATCAGCCTGTCCTCGCTGGCGGCCGCGGTGGCCCGGGCCGGCGGCATCGGGATCATCTCGGCGGCGCAGATCGGGTTTCGCGAGCCGGATTTCGCCGAGGACTCCCAGGCCGCGAACCTGAGAGCCATGGAAAAAGAGATGAAAAAGGCCAGGGAGCTGGCCCCGGGCGGGATCATCGGCTTTAATATCATGGTGGCGACCCGCAATTACGCGGAGTACGTGAAGACGGCCGCGCGGGCGGGCGCCGATCTGATTATTTCCGGGGCGGGGCTGCCCGTCTCGCTGCCGGAGTATGTGAAGGGGACGGCGACGAAGATTGCCCCCATCGTATCCTCTGTCAAGGCGGCGCTCGTGATCTGCAAGATGTGGGATCGGAAGTATCATACGGCGCCGGATCTGGTCGTGGTCGAGGGCCCGCTGGCCGGCGGCCATCTGGGTTTTGACCGGGAACAGTTAAGCGAACTGGAGGCGGATACGCCGCGCTCATGCGAGACGTTCCACCGGAAGGAATACGACGAGGAGATCCGCGGGATCATCGCCCTGGTTAAGCAGTACGCGCAGAAATACGGCAAGGAGATCCCGGTGGTTACGGCCGGCGGCGTCTACAGTCATGAGGACGTGCTGCACCAGCTGGAGCTGGGCGCCGACGGCGTACAGGTGGCGACCCGTTTCGTGACGACCGAGGAGTGCGACGCGCCGCTGGCGTACAAGCAGGCATACCTGGACGCGAAGGAAGAGGACATTGTAATCGTAAAAAGCCCGGTAGGCATGCCGGGACGGGCGATCCGCAACGCCTTTCTGCGCGAGGTGGAGAAAGGGAAGCAGGCGATTACATACTGCTACCGGTGCCTGGAGCACTGCGATCAGGCAAAGATCCCCTACTGTATTACCGAGGCGCTGATCAACGCCGCCCGCGGCAATATGGATCGGGCGCTGGTCTTCTGCGGAAGCAACGCCTGGCGCGCGAAGAAGATTGAGACAGTCGACGGCGTCATGCGCGACCTGTGCGGGGAATAATGCGCGGAAAATAAAAGATAAGCGGCAGGAATGGAGCAAATCCGATTCCTGCCGCTTTTTGCGCGATACGCCCGGAGGGCGGCCGCCGTGCCTGCACGGGCGGACATCCGACGGGCAACGGACATCGAGTGGCAAAGCCACGAGATGCGCGGTTTTACTGTTTCGCAATCCGTGCGGGCACGTCGCGCACCATGGTGCGGATCTCCGCGCCGGAAAAGCCCTGGTCAAGCAGCGTCTCGATGAAGCGCAGCATGCCTTCCGCCGGGTGCTCGAAGCCGGCCTGGCCGCGGTCGGTGGCCAGGTAGGTGGAGGAAACGCCGGCCTGACGGATGTTGGCGGCCATCTCTTCGGCCGTCACGGCCCCCTCGGCGATGTTAAGCCAGTTTTTCTCGATCAGGACGCCAAGACCGGCCAGCTCCTTCTGCAGTTCGCCCGGCACTTTTGTGCGGAACCATTCCGGGTGCGTCAGGATCATGGAGACGTTTCGCCTGCGGCCCTCGCGGCAGAGGAGCAGGGATTCCTCCAGGCTCAGATGGCCGGTGGCCAGGAACGCATCGTATTTCTTTACCACGTCAAAAATATCATAGACCTCGTCTTTTAAGCTTCCGTCTTCGTTTAAGATCGAAATGCCGGGCCGTTTAAAGAAATCGCCGGGCATGTCGCCCCACTGGAGGCAGTGGGCGGAATCGCGGGTCGGCATCCAGATGAGGACGCCGCCCATTTTCAGACAGTTCTCGACGGCGTAGGGGTTGAGGCCGCCGGTCGGCTGGTTTAGGGCCAGCCCGCCGAAGGCGCGCGCCGTTTTGCCACTGATGAGATTGACCAGGGCCGCGCGGCTGGCCGTACAGCCGTAATGCGCTTTGATCATCACGCCGGCCATGCCCAGCGCGCTGGCCTCTGTGATCAGCTCCAGATCGTTGAGGCCGCGGCCGAAGGCCGACGGCTCCGTGTGCGTGTGCAGATCATAGCCGCCCTGAATCAGTTCCAGGGCTTCTTCTCTTCTCGGGGTGGGAAATTCAGACAGCATAAAAATACCTCCGTTTGTTTCCAGAAAACAAACAGAGGTGTTTTTCGGAGATGTTCCGGTCTGCCTGTGGATTTGCTAACGCTGAAAGACGTCCGTCTGCTCCAGGAAATGCTCCAGGCGCTCCAGGTTCTCCGACGCTTCATCCCCCAGCTGGCCGGCCAGGCCGGAGATCAGGGCCTCCGCGATGAACAGAAGCGGGAGAATGCCGCAGCCGCTGTTGACGGAGTTGGTGTCGATGATGATGTCGGCGTAGCGGGCGATGGGGTTCAGAGAAGTATTGGTAATCAGGATGATGGGAACCCCTCCGGCATGGCAGATGTTGCAGACATCGACGGTTCGCTTGGTGCAGGGCCAGGCGGAAAATACGACCAGCACGTCCTCCGGCGTCAGGCGCGACGCCCGGTCCAGAAGAAAATCGGTCAGATGGCTCAGCTGGCGGATCTTATAGCAGAAGCGGTCGATCATCGTTTCCATATAGATCGCCGCCGTCTTGGAGGAGCGCAGTCCCAGAAGGTTGATCGTCTTCGCCTGAATCATCTGCTGGATGGCAGCGGATACCTGCTGAATGTTTTTTGGAGTGATAAAATTCTCAATCGTCTGCGTGGTATTAATCCAGAGGGCATTTAAGTGATCCGTGCCGACCGGGTCCGCCGCCGTGCGGACGCCCTGTTTGATGCCGATGTAGGAAGAGGCGTTGCGCAGCAGGGAAATGTTCATCAGCTCCCTGCGGAACTCGCTGTAGCTGTCATAGCCGAGCTGCCGGACGAGGCGCATGACCGTCGTGGTGCCGACGCCGGAATCCTCGGCCAGCTGGGCGACCGTCATGATGCTGGCGTTCACATAGTTGATCGCCAGATAATTGCAGAGCGCCCGCTGCTTTTTGGGCAGCACATCCTTTGCCTTGATAATCTTGTCGAGTATGTTCTCTTCCATCCCCGTGTTCCTCCCTGATGTTCTTTTGTATCCAAAAGCCACCTTATTATATGTCGGAGCGGCCGGGCTGTCAATAATGCGACAAAAAGGAACAAAAATGCCACATAGATTAATAAAGGTATTTTATCACAGATATAAAAGAAATAAAAGAGATCAGATAATAAAAAAGTACACAAAAAGAGATCGGAAAAACTGTACAAAAGAGAGAAAACATTCTTTTTTAATAATTATGGTTGATTTTATTCTTTTTACGATCTATGATGAATTCATCAAAAAACCGGCAGGTTTATAAAAAAGGAGACGATTGCCATGAAAACAAGAGATATCGTATTCTACAGCGAAGGCGACAAGATGGTCGGCACCATGTATCTTCCGGACGACTATCAGGAAGGTCAGAAGCTTCCGTGCATCATTCCCAACTCCGGCTGGACGGGGCTGAATATGGTTTATCCGGCTCTGTTTTCCAGAGCCCTGGTCAAGAGAGGCTATGTCTGCATCGGTTTCGATTACCGCGGATTCAAGCCCAGCGAAGGCAGAGAGAAATACACGACACTGGAGAGAGAGGTAGAGGACATCTGCGCAGCGGTCAACTTTGCCAAGGCGCAGCCGGAGGTTGACGCGGATCACATCGGCCTGATCGGCTGGGGCGTCGGCGGCGCGGTCTGCGTAGAGGCGACGGCCAGAGAGAAGTCCGTTAAGGCGGTTGCTACCCTGAATTCCTTCGTAAACGGCGTTCGCTGGATGCGGATGGGCATGGGCAACGACAAGTACAACAAGATGCTGCGCGCTCTGGAGCAGGATAAGATCAAACGCGCGACGACCGGCGACCTGGTTCTGCGCCATCCCTATGAGTTCTATCCGAACATCGACGAGAGCGGCGATTTCTATGTAGACCACACCTTAAAGGATCTGAACGGCGGCGTATCGGAGAAGGCCAACGAGAACAGCGGCGAGGAGTTCCCGACCCCGATGTCCAGCGTATACGCAGAGTCCTTCCTGCGCTTCAACATTGAAGATACGCTTCCGAAGATTGCTCCCAGAGCGGTCTTCATCGGCCACGGCAAATACAACGAGCTGCATGACCGCATCGAGGCGGATGAGGCATACCGCCTTGCCAACGAGCCGAAGGAGCTGTATTTTGTAGAGGGCAAGCACAACGAGTGGATGTTCGACGATGATCCCAAGTTTGAGGGCCTGGTAGAGGCGATGGTTGAATTCTTCCGGAAGTATCTGTAATCCGGGGGCAGAGAGGACGTCTTTTCCGCAAAAAAGAAGATGAAATCTGACCGAAGGCGGCCCCGGAAAGCAGAAAACCGATTCCGGGGCCGTTTTTCAGAAAGAGGAAAGCCCGAGCTGCGTAAGAGGCCGGGAAGATTCGGACGGGAAGAGGCGTTGACAGACCTGACGAACAGACGAGCGTTTATCGGGGAAGGATAGGGGGAAGAACATGAACCGATACAAGATTGCACTGGTCCAGATGGACTGCTATTATGGGGAGCCGGAAAAGAACGTAGAGAAGGCTTCCGCCAGCGTCCGCGAAGCGGCGGCAAACGGCGCGTCCCTGATTTGCCTCCCGGAGGCATTTAACACGGGATACCTTGCCGGAAAAATCCTCGACATGAAGAATTATGCCGAGAAGCTGGACGGAAAGACCACGACGGCGATGTGCGCGCTGGCAAAGGAGCTGGGCGTGTATCTGCTGGCGCCGATTCTTCTTCTGGCTGACAATGGGGAAGTAGAAAATACGGCTGTCCTGATTGGGAAGGACGGCGCGGTAATCGGGACGTATTCCAAGACGCATCCGGTCGGCGACGAGCGGAAGTATTTCCAGAGAGGAACGAAATATCCGGTCTGGGATACGGAGCTGGGAAAAATCGGCGTGGTCATCTGCTACGACGCCTGCTTCCCGGAGACGACCCGTATGCTGGCGCTGCAGGGCGCGGATCTGATTCTGGTTCCGGCCGCCTGGAGAGCGAGCGCTTATTTCAAGGAGTGGTGGGATCTGAATATCGCCTGCCGCGCGCTGGATAATCTGACCTGGGTAGCGGCAGTCAACCGCTGCGGTGTCTGCGGAGACGAGATCTTCGCCGGCAAGACGCAGGTAGTCGGCCCGGTCGGAAATGTGCTGTGCGAGATGGGCGTCGAGGAAGAGGGAATCCTTTACGAAGAAATCGACCTCTCCATCCTGCCGAAGGAGAGAGAGTTTAATACAGTTATGATCGATCGTCATCCCGAGGATTACGGGATGATTCTGGAAAATTACAGAACGTTATCAGAAAAGGGGGAATAGGGGTATGGATAAGAAAAATGCCATGAAGCTGAGAAAACTTACGTTTTTCCCGCCGTGTATCATCCTGCTGGGCCTGTGCGCGCTGAGCGCGGTCAGTCAGGACGGATTCCTGGCACTGGTTAATACCATCAACAACTGGATCATTGCCAACCTCGGCTGGGCCGCCAGTATCCTGGCGCTGGTTATTACCGTAACCGCCGTGGTCTGCATGTTTACCAAGTTCGGCGACGTCCGCATCGGCGGCGAGAACGCCAAACCGGAGCTTTCCAATTTTGCCTGGTTTACGATCGCGCTGACGACGACCATGGCGGCCGGCGTCCTTTTCTGGGGACCGGCGGAGCCGATTGCGCACTACAGCGCGCCGCCGACCGAGATCTACGGCGTGGAGGCGATGACGACGGACGCGGTTCGTTTCTCCATGGAGACGATGTTCCTGCACTGGACGATTGTGCCGTACGCAATCTACACCGTACCGGCCGTCGTATTCGGTTTCATGTATTATAACGCAAAGAAACCGTTCTCGATCGCCAGCGAGATGGCTCCCCTTCTGGGAAGACGCGCGTATAAGAGGAAAACGATGCAGATCATCGACGCCATTACCCTGTTTTCCATCGGCGCCGGTATGGCCGGATCCGTTGCCCAGGGCTTCATGAATATTTCGGGCGGCGTCGCCAAGATCACGGGACTTCCCAGCAACGCGCAGATGTGGCTGATCGTGGCCATTATTACCGGCGCGGCGGTTATCTTTACCTCCATTTCCGGTATTCAGAAGGCCATGACCAAGGTTTCCAATATCAACGTATACGGCTATATCGTATTCCTGGTGTTCCTGCTTGTGTTCTCCAACGCCCCGTATCTTCTGAACCTGGCGACGGAGGCCTTCGGCGGATTCGTCGGCACCTTCTTCGAGCGGATTCTTACCACCGGAGCTTCGGCGGAGAGCCAGTGGCCGCAGTGGTGGACCACCTTCTACTGGTTCAGCTGGATGGCGTGGGCTCCGACCTCCGGCGCTTTTATGGGCCGGATCGCATACGGCCGCAAGGTAAAACATGTGCTTGGCCTGTATCTGGTTCTCTGCGCGGCAGTTTCCATGCTGTGGATGACGCTGGTATCCGGTACGGCTCTGTGGACGCAGGTGTCCGGCGCGGCTGACCTGGTTGCTTCCTACAACCGCGGTACCGAGAACGTGCCGTATGACATGCTGGGTGTAATGCCGTTCAGCACGCCGGTTATCATCCTGTTCGTCATCCTGATTTTCCTGTCTCTGGTTACCGCCTGCAACGGCAACGCGATTGCCATGGCCGGTATTTCCACGCAGGGTATCAGCCCGGACAGCCCGGACGCTCCCATGTGGCTGAAGTTCCTCTGGGGCGCGATCGCCATGGCTCTCGGCTACGTGATGATCGCCCTGATTGGCGTAGACGGCGTTAAGATTATCGCCAACTTCGGAGGCATGTTCGCCGCCCTGATTATGATAGGCGCGGTCGGCAGTCTGATCAAGCTGATGTTGAATTACAAGAAGTACGACATGACGATACCGGGCGCGGTCGATACCGTATTTGATAAGGTAGAAGACGCGGACTAAGGAAAAGCGGCTTTGCAGTCTGCAAAGAAGAACGCAGGTCTGAAGAACGGAAAAACAGAGATTGCTTAGAAGCATAGATGACAGACGCCGCCGGCGGGATTCCCTCTCCCGCCGGCGGCATCTGTGTATACTGGGCTTCCGCTCCCGGCGGCGTCTGTGTATGCCGGGCTTTTGCTCCCGGCGGCGTTTTGCGCGCGCCGGGAAAAGTCTTTCTATCCCCGGAACCGGTTCAGGCAGGCAAAGATTTCCTGCCGGCGCGGCAGGGCCAGGCCCATGGCGCAGTAGGAAGAATCGCTGAACGCGCCCAGCCCCTTCTGTGCGTACTGCGCTTCCAGAAAATCCACGATCTCGCAGACGCTCATCCGATCTAAGAGGTTCTTTTCCAGGCAGAGGCGGATCATCTGGGCCAGGGCGGCCGTCTGCTCGCTGTCCGCCAGCTGTTCGACGAAACGCAGATCCACCGGCTCTTTCGCGACCTGGAAGGCGTAGCGCCCCTGTACGCGGACCTTGATGCGATCGCCGCGGCCGGACTGCGCAGAACGGCCGGTGCGGGAATCCGCTCCGCGGCCGTCCCGTCCGCTATGCCGCGATTCGCTTTCGCCGTTTCCGCTGCGGCCGCCGCGCTCCCGTCCGCCGGTGCGTTCGTATCTTCCCCGCCCGGCTGTCTCTGCCAGTGTGCGGGCCGGCGCGCCGCCCTGGGCGGCGGCATTGCCTTCGCCGTCCGCGTCCGAATCCGTTTCTTCGCCGGAGGTCAGCGCCAGCACGCCGACGGCGCGGCCGGTACCGGCGGAGGACATTTTGCGGCCGGAGGCCGGGAGCCGGAATCCGGGCGCGGTAATCTGCGGCCTGCTTTTTTCGGCCTGGCAGGCGGCGCGCACGGCTTCGGTAATATCAAAAGGCCGGTAGGAGTCCATCTGAATGACGGTGTCGGCAATGAAAAAGTAGGCGCCGGAGCTTCCTGCCACGAGCACGGTGGAAATCCCGGCCTGCTCGTAGAGATCGCGGGCCCGCTCGAGGAAAGGCGTGATGGGCTCCTTGTCGCGGCTGACGATGCGCTGCATCAGGTCGTCGCGCAGCATGAAATTGGTGGCGGAGGTATCCTCGTCGATGAGGAAGGCGCGGGCGCCTGCCTCGATGCTCTCGACGACGGCCGCCGCCTGCGAGGTGCTGCCGCTGGCGTCCGCCGTGGAGAACGACGCCGTGTCCTTTTTGTTGGGCAGATCGCGGATAAACAGGGAGATGTCGACGCAGTTGACGCTGCGTCCGTCCTCGGCCCGCAGCTTGACGGCCGTCTCGTCCGTGATGACGTACTCCCGCCCGTCTCCCGCGATGTGGTTGTACACGCCGGATTCCAGCGCCTTTAAGAGCGTGGACTTGCCGTGATAGCCGCCGCCCACGATCAGCGTAATGCCGCGGCGGATGGCCAGGCCGGTTAAGGGGCCGCGGTGAGGCAGGTTCAGGGTAATCCGCAGGGATTCAGGAGAGACAAACGGCGTGCTGCCCTTCATGGGACGGTCGGAAACGCCCGTCTCCCGGGGAAGGATCGATCCGTCGGCGGCGAAGGAAACCAGATCAAGGCGCTTTAATTCGCTGCGGATAAAGGCCTGATCCTCCGCGAGCCAGATGCGCGCCTCCACTTCCTTCGGGCTGCGGTTTTTATAGAGGAACACGTTTCGCACGCAGCCGGGCAGGTAATCGAAGAGAAGGCGGATCAGATCCCCGGAATTCACGGTGCGCCCGAAAGCGGGAAAGCCGATCTCGAAGCGGGCGGTTATGCCGTCTTTTCCAATCTCACAGGCCGTGCGCGGCAGGATCTCCTGCCCGGGGCGGCTGGTGGCAATCCGGCCGCTTTTTCCCGAGCCCTTCGCCCGGAAGGGGATGCGGGCCAGCTCGCTGAAAAAGCAGCGCAGCAGGTAATCCTCCAGCGCCGTTTTTTTCCACGGCAGATCATAATACGAGGCCGGAAAGCCGGCGGTTTTGTGGCTGATAAAAACGCTTACTTTCGAGGGGGAGGCGAACGGATCGCCCTGGACATGGTCGATGGAAAGCGTGTAGTCTCTGAAATCATAGACGCCTCTGGCGTCCTTGTATGCGGGATAGCTTCTGTGATCGATGGATTCCAGAAGCCGTCTTAACTCGGGTGCCTGTTTTATCATGGATTGCGTACCTCCTGAATCGTAAATCGCGAAAGCGGCCGGGCAGGAGCGCCCGCGCCGCCGCAACCCTATTGTAACGGTTTGCGCAGAGAAGATCAAGCCGCGCTGCCGTTTGGGAGGTGGGGGAAAGAAAGCTGTGCGGAGGTTTACCGGAGGGCGAAAGAAAGTTGTGAGGAGGTTTACCGGCGGGCGAAAGAAAGCTGCGGGGAGTTTCGCTGGCGGGCGAAAGAAAGCTGTGCTATGATGGAAGGCAGAGAGGAGGAGACAGATGTACGAGTTAATACAGGTATCGGAACACGATTTTTATATTGACTGCCCGGCAAAGATCGGGCTGATTCGGACCGGCGATCGGGAGGTTGTGCTGATCGACAGCGGCAATGACAAGGACGCCGGCAAGAAGGTATACCGGATTCTGGAAGCGCAGGGCTGGGAGCTTAAGGCGATTTATAATACGCATTCCCACGCGGATCACATCGGCGGCAATCGTTTTTTGCAGGAAAAAACCGGCTGCAGCATTTATGCAAGGGGGATGGAGTGTGTGTATTCCAACACGCCGTTTCTGGAGCCGATCGGGCTTTACGGCGGACTCCCCATGAAGGAACTGCAGAATAAATTTCTCATGGCGCAGCAAAGCCGCGTACTCCCGCTGACGCCCGATGTGCTGCCGGAGGGGGTAACGCTTCTGGAGCTTCCGGGCCACAGCTTTGAAATGGTCGGTTTTCTGACCGGGGATCGGACGGCGTATATCGCCGACTGCGTGTCCTCAGAAGAAACGCTTGCCAAATATGGAATCGGCTATCTGTGGGACGCCGGGGCGGCGTTAAAGACGCTGGAGGCGGTCCAGGCCGTGGACGCCGCGCATTTCGTGCCCTCTCACGCGCCTGTTTCCGGAGAGATTGAAACCCTTGCGCGGCGCAACGTCCGGGCCATCACGGAGGTAAAAGACAAGATCCTGGCGCTGTGCGGTGAACCGGTTTCCTTCGAGGCGATTTTGCAGGCCGTTTTTGACGCGTACGGCCTGCAGATGACGGCGCAGCAGTATGCGCTGATTGGAAGCACGCTGCGCTCGTATCTGACCTGGCTGTACGGGGAAGCGCTTCTTACCTATTCATTTGAAGAAAACCGGATGCTCTGGGTAAGAACCGGCTCATAAAGCCGCCTTCATTTTTTTCACATATTCGCCGATGTATTTCGGCGCATCCTTCCCATACCGCTCAAGCAGCCTGACAATAGCGGAGCCGACGATGACTCCATCCGAAAGATCTGCCATGCGCCCTGCTTGCTCCGGTGTGGAAATGCCAAAGCCGATGGCGCAGGGCACCCTGGTGTTTTCTCTGACGGTTGCGACAATGGAAGCAAGGTCGGTCCTGATTTCGTTTCTTACGCCGGTCACGCCCAGGCTGGATACGATATATAAGAACCCTTCCGCTTCTTTTGCGATCCTGGCGATGCGGTTTTCGGAAGTCGGGGCGATCAGCGACACCAGATCTACGCCGTACCTGCGGCAGAACGGCAGAAATTCTTCTTTTTCCTCAAACGGCAGATCCGGCAGAATCAGTCCGTCGATCGCCACATCCTTACACCGCGAGAGGAAGCGTTCCGGGCCGTAGGAGAACACAACATTGGCGTAAGTCATAAAGACCATGGGAACGTTTATCTCGCGGCGGAGATCTTTCACAAAGGCAAAGATCTGATCGGTTGTAACGCCGCCGGTCAGCGCTCTCAGGTTTGCGCCCTGGATCACGGGCCCCTCCGCGGTGGGATCAGAGAACGGAATGCCGAGTTCAATCAGGTCCGCGCCGTTTTCCACGGCGGCGCGGATCATGAAAGACCACTCTGCCTCTCACGTTTTGAGTTTTTGTCTGCCTGGAGCTTTGCAAAGGATGCGGATTTCCCGCGAATAGAACGCCGGATTTTTTCATAGATCTGGGATAGAAACGCAAGCGGGAGGCGCGCGGATGTTGAATGGGCTCTGGGCGTTTATGATGCTGATCGGGCTGGTGTGGGCGGCGTTTCACGGGAATCTGGCCGCGGTAACGGAAGGCGCGGTAGCGTCGGCCGGGGAGGCGGTTACGCTGTGCCTGTCCATGCTGGGAATTATGTCCTTCTGGACGGGGATTCTGGAAGTCGGCCGGCGGGCGGGCCTGATGGAACAGCTCTCCCGCGGGCTGCGCCCGCTTCTTACTTTCTTATTTCCCAGGATTCCGGCGGGACACCCGGCGCTGCAGTCCATTTCCGTGAATATGATTGCCAATGTGCTGGGGCTCGGCTGGGCGGCCACACCGGCCGGACTCAAAGCCATGCAGGAGCTGGAGGAGCTGGAGGAGGAGCGGCGGGCGGCCTGGCAGGAGGCTGGCCCCCGGGCGATCCGGCGGGGCAGGGCGTCAAAAGGGCTTCTTCCGGGAGTCTGTCCGGTTTCGCGGGGGTGCGCGAGCGATGAGATGTGTACCTTTCTGGTCGTCAATATTTCTTCCCTGCAGCTGATCCCGGTTAATATGATTGCCTACCGGGCGCAGTACGGTTCGCAGGATCCGATGGCCGTCGTGGGCCCTGCGCTGGCGGCGACTGCCGTCAGCACGCTGGTAGGGATCCTGTTCTGCAAGATCCGAAGCGCCGTCTGAAGAGCGTTTCGCACCGGTCAGGCAGACAGCGGGCGGGCCTGAAAACGCCGCAAAAAGGGCCGGCGTTCACAGAATAAACAAATCTTTCTTTTATAATAATAAACGGTTTCAGAGGCGAATAGGATCTTAAGGAAAACCGCCTGCCCTGTGCCGGAGGCCGCGGATGCAATGGATTTCGTTTCTCTCTGAATATCTGATTCCTCTTGTTCTGTTTTATATCACAGGATTTGCCGTTCTCC
Source organism: uncultured Lachnospiraceae bacterium (assembly GCA_944381615.1). Taxonomy (GTDB): domain Bacteria; phylum Bacillota; class Clostridia; order Lachnospirales; family Lachnospiraceae; genus Otoolea. The sequence goes on from CALWLT010000028.1 coordinate 36,500, forward strand.
AGAAGCGGCCGGTGTTCGATGATTTTATGGAAGGCGCCCGGATGGGCCTGCGCACGGTCGTTGGGATTCTGCCGACGCTGATCGGCCTGATGACGGCGGTGGGCGTGCTGCGCGCGTCCGGATTCCTGGACGCCCTCTCCGCTCTCCTGGAGGGACCGGCGTCGGTTCTGCGGATTCCGGCGCAGGTGGTACCGGTCATTCTGGTGCGCCTGGTTTCAAGCTCGGCGGCGACGGGGCTTCTCCTGGACATTTTCCGGACGGAAGGGCCGGACTCGGCGGTCGGGATGATGGTTTCCATTCTGGAGAGCTGTACGGAGACGGTTTTTTACACGATGAGCGTCTATTTTATGGCGGTAAAAGTCACAAAAACCAGATGGACGCTGGCGGGCGCGCTGGCCGCGACGGCAGGCGGGATCGCCGCCAGTATCTTTCTCTCGTAAGAATTTTGTGTCTTCCTTTCGTAAGAATTTTGACGCTTGTCTTGCCCCGTAGAATAAGGTATAATGTGCACGTCAGCAGTGAGCTGTGCGGAAGCGACAGCCGGACAGACGCGCCATGCTTGCATGGGCGCGGCTGATCAGGCGGGAGCTTCCATAGGGCGAACGCCCGTGAGCCCGCGGCCGAGCCGCGGGCTTGGCACAGCGAACGTTTTGTTTCGCGAAGGGCGAACGCCCGTGAGCTCGCGGCCAGGCCGCGGGCTGGCACAGCGAAGGTTTGGATTCGCGGAAGGCGAACGCCCGTGAGCTCGCGGCCGGGCCGCAGGCAGGCACAGCGAAGGTATCGGCCTGCGGCCAGGCCGCAGGCTGGCACATTTTACAGAAGGAATGAAACAGATGGGGTAAGGCCGGAGCGGACGCTTTTCTGTTCCGGGCAGAGTAAAGGGGAAAACGGTGGAGAATTACGAGACGCTGAATAAACTGCTGGTGCAGTTGTTCCGCGATGTTACCGACATGGAGCAGAAAGGAATATCGACGCCGGAATTTGGGGATATCACAAACAATGATCTGCATGTGATTGAGGCGATCGGCATCGGAGAGCCCAAGAACATGTCGACCATCGCCCGGGAGCTTTCCGTTACCGTGGGAACCCTGACGATCGCGATGAACAGCCTGGTAAAAAAGGGCTATGTGGAGCGGACGAGAGGACGGGAGGACCGGAGAGTCGTCTATATTTCTCTCTCCGAGCGCGGAAGGCGGGCGTATGAGGAGCATGCGCGTTTCCACCGGGAGATGCTCGAGAGCGTGATCGGCGAGCTGACGAAGGAAGAGCAGGACACGCTGATCCGGGCGCTTTCCCGGCTGCAGGGCTGGTTTCAGGGCAGACAGAGGCAGCGGGGGACGCAGGATTTCTGAAGGTGCAAAAGGATTGAACGAGGAGGCATTGTGCAATTATGAAGAGAGCAGTGGGAATACTGGCAGGAGTAATCATGGCGGCGGCCCTGGCGGCCTGTACGCCGACGAGCCGGGAGGAGGAGCATGATCATCGCTCGGAGCCGCCGGCGGGGGCGATGCAGGAATCCACGGTTGACGGCGTAGCCGAGAAGCAGAAGGAAGTGGTCGATGCGGAACCGGCGGTAACGGTCTGCATCTATTCCGTCAACGAGGACGGAACGGGCTTAAAGCAGAACATGGACGCCATCGACGGCGAGACGCTGGACGCGCAGCTTCTGCTGGATAAGATGGCGGAGCTTGGCGTCGTGGAGGACGGGATTGAGGTGCTCTCCTTTGCGGATGAGGACGGCGTGCTGACGCTGGATCTGTCTTCGCTGGAGGAGGTTTCCGACGAGCTGGTTCTGACGGCGGTGTCCAACACCTTTATCCAGAATTACGAGGCAACGGAGCTCAATCTGAGCGTCGCCGGGGAGGCGGTAAGCGAAGCGCCGCTTACGTTTGAGAGAAATTATAAGACGATGAAATAAAAAAGAAGAAAGAAGCAGCAGAAAAACAAAAGGAAGACAAAAGAAAAAACCGGAAACCCGGCTGAAAAAAGGGGGCCGGAAGAGAACGGTGCGGAGGAATCCGCGCTGCTCTCTTCCGGCTTTTACATTATGGCAGCAAGTTGACAGATGCTATCGTTTGTCTGCGGCAGCCGGCCGTATCAGGGCCGGCTTTGATGCCGCTGCTTTTTACCAGCCGGCGGGCAGAAGGCCCATGGCGCTGAAGACGGCGTAGAAAATGGTGCTGCCGTAGAGAATGATAATCACGGCTTCCACCGGTTTGCTGGCCATCCAGCCGCAGTTCCAGACCGGTTCAAAGTCTCCGTTTTTGCGCGCGCTGTTTACCATGAACACCGGAAGGATGGCCATGATGGCGGCGCAGAAGGTACCGGAGAAGTAAATGGCGTCTACGAAGCCTACGAAGTTTCCAAACACCAGGATCAGGGGAATCGCGTAAACGACGATCATGATCGGGATGCGGATCCGGTTGTCAGAATCCGAGCTGAACTTGAAGAAGTCCACGATGTTGGAAATCAGGGTCTGCGAAATGGGGCAGAAGCTGGTAAACATGGCGATAAGAGCAAAAATGTTTGCCATGTACATCGCCCAGGCGCCCAGCGCCCGTCCCCAGGCAATCGTTGCAACCTGCGTGATTTCGTCCGCCGGCGAGATGGCGAAGCATCCCAGCGGAACCAGGATCAGCAGGGCGGCGGTAATAATCTGTCCGATCAGCATGGCAGGCGCCAGCTTTTTCGGGTCGTGCGAAAGGCCGCGGGCCAGATCCGGTACGAGGTACTGGCCGATGTAGCTGAAGGCCGCCACGTTAAAGATCGGGATGGCGTAGCTCCAGTTGGAGACAAACAGACGGCTTAAGTCGGCGTTTTTGCTGACGACCGAGGCGCCGCAGAGAATAATCAGCATGATCGTCATGGCGATGGACAGATATTTGCCTGCCAGACCTACGGCCTTTAAACCGAAGAAGACGACCAGGATTCCGGGAATCAGGAAGCACAGTGTGCCGACCCATCCGGGAATGCCGATCAGCGCGTTTAAAATATCGGCGCTGCCGCTGAAATAGGCGACCAGACAGCTGAAGGAATTCAGCGTCACGGCCAGGAATACCAGGATCTTGCCGATGGGGCCGACATAGCGGTCCGCGAGTCCCGGGAGCTGCATCATCGTGCGGGTGCGGAGCGCCGATTCCGCTACGTAGTACATGGAAAACAGCGTCGTGATGCCGGAGACGATCAGCCAGAACGTGATGACCGGAAAACCGGCCAGGCGGGCGGAGTAGGCGGTGCCCAGACAGCCCGAGCCGATGCCGCAGCCGACGACGGTAAAGATAACTTCCATGGAGGTCAGCTTTTTGACCTTCAGAGCGCCTTCCTCGTACTGGCTGGCGCCTGCCGTTGTATTTGTATTTTCACTCATCGATAACTCTCCTTTCCGAACTTAAAACTGTGGGATCAGTATTTGTTCAGTGCGTCCATGGAGAACGTATCCTCCTTGAAATCGTTGATGTAGGGGATCCGGCTGCGGATTTCCAGGATTTCGCCCAGATCGATCTCATGGATCAGGAGCTCTTCCTCCGTGCGGGAAGCCATGGCGCGGATTTCGCCGTCCGGTCCTACGACCATGGAGCTGCCGCAGAGGTTGTCGCCTACGGTGTTGCAGCCCGCCACGAACAGAAGGTTAAAGAGGGCGTTGGCCTGCAGGTCGACGTGCCAGCGGTGTTCCGCGGGATTAATACTCCACACGGAGCAGTCGATGATGATCTCCGCGCCCTTAAGGGCCTCGATGCGGGCTGGCTCCGGGTATTCCACGTCGTAGCAGATCAGCATGCCTACGTTGCCGAATTTCGTCTTGACGACCGGGTAGCGCTTTCCCTCGGCGAATTTGAGCTTTTCCTCGCCCCAGGAATAAACCTTGCGCATGTTCTCGATGATATTTCCGTCGTCGTCGACGAAAATACAGGAGTTATACATTTTTCCGGTTACCGGGCCTGCCTCCGGATAACCGGCGATGATGTGGATGCGTTTTTCCTGCGCCTTTTTGCGAAGCTGCTGAACGAACGGCCCGTCCTGAGGCTCCGCCAGCTGCTGCATCTGGTAAGAGGGGCAGAAATAGCCGGAATAGGCAAGCTCCGGGAAGACAACCAGATCAGCGCCGGCTTCGGCGGCCCGGTCGGTCATCTCCAGCATTTTGGCGAGGTTGGCTCTGGTGTCGCCCTGGATGGATTCAAACTGGCCCAGCGCCAGCTTTACGGTACGTTTTTTCATGAGAATGCTCCTTTCGCGGATCATAAAGATCCAGATGAGATGTTATGAAGATATATGATGGTTTCCGGCCAGGGCCCGGGGCCGAAAAAACATTTCTATAAGGATTCGGGAGGCTCTCTGAGGGTCTCTTCCTGGTAATAGAGCCCGATCTCGCGCCAGTAATCCTGCTTTTTGCGCAGCCGTGCAAACGAGCTTTTGAAATCCTGGCTGCTCACGAGCGCCAGAATCACGGAGAGCAGGCTGACGGAAGGCGCGGAGTTGTCGGCAAAAAACAGCTTTTCGTCGTGCGTGTACAGGCTTACCGAGGCCCGCACGGCCAGCGGCGACAGCGGCGAATTGGTAATCGCGATGCCGCGCGCCCCGCGGCTTATGGCGGCGTCCAGGAAACGGACGGTCGCGGCCGGATAGGGCGGAAAGCTGATGGCGACAAGGACGTCGTTTTCCGACGCGGTACCGAGCATGTCAAAGGACGGGTTGTGCGTCGCGTCCAGGAGGAATACATTTTCCCGGATCCAGCACAGCGTGCTGGCGAAATAGCAGGCGATGCCGTATTCACTGTGGGTTCCCGCCACGAAGACCTGGCGCGCGTTGCTGATCCATTCTACGGCCCGCTTCAAATCGCGCTCCTGAATGGATGCCAGCGTCTGTTCGATGCTGCGGATATCGGTGTGCATGGAACGGATGACGGTCTGCATCATGGTGCTATGGTGCTTCAGATCCCCGGTGCGCAGCAGCCGGTCCGTCTGAGACAGGCGGCTCTGCAGGACGTTTTGCAGATCCTGCTGCAGCTCGGAATAGCGCTGGTACCCCATATGGTTGGCGAAACGGACGACCGTGGCCTGGCTGACGTCGCTGGCCTCGGCCAGTTTTTCCGCAGTCATGAATGCGGCCTTGTCATAATCAGTCAGAATATACTGCGCTACCATTCGCTGGCGGGCGCTCAGCCTGCTCAGACTCTGCCGGATTCGTTCCAGTATCATTCAGATTCCCCCCTTACGGCGAAGTGTTTTCCCTTTTGTTTCCAGAATAAAATGCACACTTCTTATCATAGAGGAAGCAGATGCCTGTCAAAAAGAGATATAATTTTTAGGTATCCCGGTTACAGGTTTGATTATAGTGAACGGTTTTGAAGGGGACAAGTTCACCGGCGTTTTAGACAGAATCGCAGATTTTCCAAAAACAGGATATAAAAACTGTGCAGAATGCACAAAAACAGAATGATTTCCTTGCAAAACAGAACATTTCTCGATAAAAGACGTGAATGAAGGGCATGAAAAAAATTCAAAACGCAAAAAACGCCGCGGGATCCCCCGCGGCGCGGCCGCCGTCTTAATAGGTCAGCAGCCAGGTCTGGAAATATGGTTTGATCACGCGGAACGGCGCGCCCTCCATGTCGAGGATGAACTGGTGGAAGCGTTTGATGTCAAAACGCTCTCCCAGCGCTTCTTCGGCGGCGGTTCGCATGGTCAGGATCTCCAGATAGCCGGTGTAGTATTTCAGATAATTGCCGGGATTATCCGTCAGGGAGAGGAAGATCTCGCGCACGACCTCCGGATCGGTAATGCCGTAAAACGTATCCAGGAAGCCGGAGAGTTTTGCCTCATCCCAGCCGTCATAGTTGACGCGGATATCCATCAGGGCGTACAGCCCGTAGGTGGACGATTCGCTGCAGGCCATCAGCCGCTTCATATCGTCCTCCAGGCCGTTGTCAAAGGAATATGAATAGAGCTCGCAGTAGAGGCCCCAGCCCTCGTTATAGCCGCCGCAGGTTAAAAGGCGGTGCAGCGGGCAGCTGTTTTTGCGGTTAAAATACACGGACTGATAGAGGTGGCCCGGATATCCCTCGTGCGCCAGCATGGTATAGAGATTGGCCTCCTGGCCGGAATCGCCGTTGATGTAGATCACGCCCGGCCCCTCGTAATCCAGCGGCGGGACGAGGAAAAAGGCGGGCGACAGGGAGGATTCCAGCGCCTTCGGCACGTATTTGATCTCGAAGGAGGTGTCGGAGAGGGGCGGGAAATCGTTCTCGATCTCCTTTTGCAGGTGCAGAAGGATTTCCTCCGGATCCGTCAGCTCGATGGAGGAGGCGGACATCGAGAGCGACAGGCGCGGATTTTCCTGCAGAAGGAGGCCGATCTGTCCCATGTCGGCCCCGATCTGCTTTTCGATGCGCTGGCGCAGCTGGGGGACGGAGGAATCCGTTCCCGTCAGCGAGGCGACGAGGTACGCGTAATATTCTTTGCCGCGCTCATAGGTGCAGAGGCCGCTGTCTGTTTGGCCGCTTCCCTTTAATTCCTCCAGGGCGGCGGAGAGGTTCGTGTAGGCGGGGATGAAATGTTCCTTGAGGATCGTCAGATGGCGTTCCTTATAGTCCTCTTTTTCCTCTTCGGTAAGTCCCTCCACGTCCTCCAGCCGCTCGGCGAAGGTTTCCACGAGGAAGCTGTTTTCTGGCCGGATCAGGTAGTCGCGGCAGGACTGGAGAATCCGGTCGATGGCGGCGTCGGAAAGCGTCAGGCCGGCGGCGGCCCGCTCCCGCTCATATTCCGCCAGCTGTTCGTAATATCCGTCGATGCAGGAAAGGAGCGTCAGATAGTCCTCGATGTCGTCCCGGCCGTAAAACGCATACTCCGCCAGGAGCGTCGGCAGCTGCGCCTGTTCGCCGATGAGCGGGGAGAGAGGCTGATAATAGAGTTCCATGCCGCGGGCCAGCGCCTCCGTCTCCAGCGCGTCCTGGAGAAGTTTCCAGGTAAAAAGCTGATCGGAGGTCAGGAGGGCCGGATCAAAGGTGTCAAGCTCTGCCTGCAGCGCCTCGTCCTCCCGGGCGTTTTCTTCCAGCGCTTTCCCGGAAATTTCCGGAAACGCGATCGCCTGCGTTTCGATTCCGAACGCTTCCGGGTTTTGCAGGATGAAATGGAGGGACAGCGGGTCGTCCTTTAGCAGGTCGCAGAAGATGCGATCCGTAAATTCGTCGAAGCGCGCCTGAACGGCTTTCGCCGTCTCGGGCGTTTTACTGCCGTCTTCGTCCGGGCTGCCGGAAAGAAGGTCCGGCGCGGATTCCGCTTCTGAAGAAAGTCCCGGGGCCTGCGGGGCGGCAGGCCGGGTGCAGCCGGCGGCGAGCGACAAAATCAGGAACAGGGCCAGAAGAAACGGCCGGAATCGATGTATTTTCATGGCAATACCTCCCTTGCGGCTATTATAATTTATATTAGGTAGAAATACAACCGATGAGAAATCTTGACGTAGCGGCCGGAAATTGTTAGAGTAGACGGTAAAGAGATAAAAAGGCGGGAGAACCAGGAAGCCGGTAAGGAGGAAATCAGTTTATGTGTGAGAAATGCAGAAAGCCCTATTATATTACGACGGCGATTGCCTATACATCGGGAAAGCCGCACATCGGCAATACGTATGAGATTGTGCTGGCTGACAGCATTGCCCGTTATAAGCGGGAGCAGGGCTATGACGTGCGGTTCCAGACGGGAACCGACGAGCATGGCCAGAAGATTGAGCTTAAGGCGGCGGAAGCCGGCGTGACACCGAAAGAATTCGTCGATCAGGTGGCCGGGGAGATCCGCCGCATCTGGGATCTGATGGATACGTCGTACGACAAATTCATCCGCACCACAGATCCGGATCATGAGCGCCAGGTGCAGAAGATTTTCAAAAAGCTCTATGAGAAAGGCGATATTTACAAGGGCCATTACGAGGGCCTCTACTGTACGCCCTGCGAATCGTTCTGGACGCCGTCGCAGGTAGTGGACGGCAAATGCCCCGACTGCGGCCGCCCGGTACAGCCGGCCAGAGAGGAAGCGTATTTCTTCCGCATGAGCAAATATGCGGACCGGCTGATTGAGCACATCAACGCCCATCCGGAATTCATTCAGCCGGTGTCCCGTAAGAACGAGATGATGAACAATTTCCTGCTGCCGGGCCTGCAGGATCTGTGCGTGTCCCGCACCTCCTTCAAATGGGGAATCCCGGTGGATTTTGATCCCGGCCATGTCGTTTACGTGTGGCTGGACGCGCTGACCAACTATATCACGGGTCTGGGTTATGACGCGGGCGGCGAAAACGGGGAGCTGTTTGGCCGCTACTGGCCGGCGGATCTGCACCTGATTGGCAAGGATATCATCCGGTTCCATACGATTTACTGGCCGATCTTCCTGATGGCGCTGGATCTGCCGCTTCCGAAGCAGGTGTTCGGCCATCCGTGGCTTCTGCAGGGCGACGGCAAGATGAGCAAATCCAAGGGAAATGTGCTCTATGCCGATACGCTGGTGGATTTCTTCGGCGTGGACGCCGTCCGCTATTTCGTGCTGCACGAGATGCCGTTTGAAAACGACGGCGTGATTACCTGGGAGCTGATGATCGAGCGCCTGAACTCGGATCTGGCCAACATCCTGGGCAATCTGGTCAAGCGCACTATTTCCATGACGAACCAGTATTTTGGCGGCGTCGTGGAAAATAAGGGCGTGAGCGAGCCGGTCGACGAGGATCTGAAGGCGACGGTGCTGGCCGCCGTGAAGCAGGTTGACGAGAAGATGGAGAAGCTGCGCGTGGCCGACGCCATCACGGAAATTTTCTCGATTTTCCGCCGCAGCAACAAATACATCGATGAGACGGCGCCCTGGGTACTGGCCAAGGACGAGGCCAGCCGCGACCGCCTGGCGACGGTTCTCTACAATCTGGCGGAGTCGATCGCCATCGGCGCATCGCTGCTCTCCTCCTTTATGCCCTCGACGTCGGAGAAGATCCTGGCGCAGCTGAATGTGCCGAAGCGGGCGCTGGAGGAGATGGACGTGTTCGGGCGCTATCCGCAGGGCAACCGCGTGACCGCGGAGCCGGAGACGCTGTTTGCGCGCCTGAAGCCGGACGAGGTGCTCAAGAAGGCGGAAGCGCTGGCCGCAGAGCAGGCGAAGGAAGCGAAAAAGCAGACGGCCGGTAAAAAGGAGGCCCCGCAGGAGGACGGCGAGACGGCCGGCATCGACGTGGAGGCCAAGCCGGAGATTACCTACGAGGATTTTGCGAAGCTCCAGTTCCAGGTCGGCGAGATCATCGCCTGCGAGGCGGTGCCCAAGTCGAAAAAGCTGCTCTGCTCGAAGGTGCAGATCGGAAGCCAGGTGCGCCAGATCGTGAGCGGCATCAAGGCCAGCTACTCGCCGGAGGAGATGGTCGGCAAGAAGGTTATGGTCGTGACGAACTTAAAGCCCGCGAAGCTGGCCGGAATCGTGTCAGAGGGAATGCTTCTGTGCGCGGAGGACAGCGAAGGAAAGCTCTCGCTGATGACGCCGGAGAGAGAGATGCCCTCCGGCGCGGAGATCTGCTGACAGGCGGCGGCAGCGCGCTGTCGCGGGAACGCGGGCGCGCGCTGCTTGTGGAGTAACGGGAGCGGGAGTGTTGCGGCGCGCGAACGCGGGCGCGGGATCTTTGCGGCGCATGAAAGCGGGCGCGGCAGCGCGGCGCAAAGGACAGGGAGGACAGGATGACCGGGAAAAAGACGGCCTTTGAAAAAGAATGGCGGCAGCTTCTGCGGCGGGAAGAACGGCTGATCCGGGGGATGAGCGCCCGCCGGGAGCCGTTTCTGGATCGGAAGCTGCGCGCCGTCGTGCCGGACGGGCTGCAGCAGAAGCTGGAGAGCGCGTTTTACCGGGCGTTTCGCCTGATTCTGGAGCAGGGGACCGGCGCGATTGAAAAGACGTATTCCAGGGAGCGGCTGGACGCCGAATACCGGACGCGGGAATTTGCCGCGCGCCTTTATCCGGAGCGGCGGAATCTTTCGGCCGGGCGCCGGGCCGCGGCGCGCAGGCAGGCGGCCGGCGTAGCCGGCGCCTGCGCGGAAGGGGCGGCGCTTGGCGTCCTGGGGATTGGCCTGCCGGACATCCCGCTGTTTCTCGCGGTACTGCTTCGCAGCCTCTATGCGCAGGCGCTGCAGTTCGGCATCGATTACCGGCGTCCGGAGGAGACGGAATTTCTTCTGGATCTGATCGCGCTCTCGCTGTCCCCGGGGGAAGATTTTGCGGCCCGCGATGCGGCGCTAAACCGGCAGATTTACCGGATGGAGCAGGACGCGGCGGTAAACCGGCGGAATGACCGGACGGAGCAGGATGCGGCGCTAAACCGGCAGATTTGCCGGACAAAGCAGGAGGCGGGCGCAGGTTGCGGATCCGGGCGGACGGAAGCGGCCGAAGGGTTCGGGACGGCCGAAGCCGCGCCGGAGGCCGACGGCGTGAGCGAGGAGACGATCCGGCGGGCGGCCCGCTCGCTTTCCGGCGAACTGCTGTACATGAAATTTCTGCAGGGGATCCCGGTCGCGGGGATCCTGGGCGGGATTTACGACGGAATTTATCTGAAACGGATTACGGACTATGCGCTGCTTAAAATGGAGCGGCGCTGGCTGCTGCGTCAGGAACAGGATGCGGCGGCGCGGAGGCGGATATGATTTTTGACACGCATGCACATTACGACGACGAGGCATTCGACGCGGACCGGGACGAGCTTCTGGCGGGGCTTTCGGCCGCCGGGATCGGGACGGTCGTCAACATCGGCGCAAGCCTTGCGGGGACGGAGGCGACCGTCCGTCTGACGCAGGAATATCCTTTTATTTACGGGGCGGCCGGCGTCCATCCCAGCAGCACGGACGAGCTGGACGAGGCTTCCTTTGCCCGCCTGCGGGAGCTGGCGGCGCAGCCGAAGATCGTGGCGATCGGCGAGATTGGGCTGGATTATTACTGGGACGAGCCGGACCGCAAGCTGCAGAAATACTGGTTCCGGCGTCAGCTGAACCTGGCGCGGGAGAGCCGGCTTCCGGTGGTCATTCACAGCCGGGACGCGGCGAAGGATACGCTGGATCTGATGCGGGAGGAGCGCGCGGAGGAGATCGGCGGCGTCATCCACTGCTTTTCCTATGGAAAGGAGATGGCCCGCGAGTATCTGGAAATGGGATTTTATCTGGGGATCGGCGGCGTGCTGACCTTTAAAAACGCGAAAAAGCTGGCGGAGGTCGTCGCGTACGCGCCGTTTGAGCGGCTGGTGCTGGAGACGGACTGCCCGTATCTTGCGCCGGCGCCGAACCGGGGAAAACGGAATTCCTCCCTCAATCTCCCGTATGTCGTCGCCGTGCTGGCGCAGATAAAGGGAATGAGCGAGGAAGCGGTCATTTGCGGGACGGAAGAAAATGCGAGACGCCTTTACCGGATGGGATAGGCGCGGATGGAAACGAGAAAACAGGCAGACAGGAAAGGACGTGCGATGCAGCCGGATCTGGGAAACCCGAAACAGACGATTGCCGTGATTCAGAAATACGGCTTTTCTTTTCAGAAGCGATACGGTCAGAATTTTCTGATTGACGGCCATGTGCTGGATAAAATCATTGCGGCGGCCGGCGTGACCAAAGAGGACGTGGTGCTGGAGATTGGCCCCGGTATCGGCACGATGACGCAGCGGCTTTCGCAGGCGGCCGCCCGGGTAATTGCGGTGGAGATTGACGCCGCGCTGATTCCGATTCTCGGCGAGACGCTGGCGGACTGCGGGAACGTGACGGTTATCAACGGGGATATTCTGAAGCTGGATCTGCGCGGGCTGCTGGAGCGGGAAGCGGGCGGCCGTCCGGTGCGGGTGGTGGCGAATCTCCCTTATTATATTACCACGCCGATCATCATGGGGCTTTTCGAGAGCGGCGTGCCGATCAATACGATCACGGTCATGGTGCAGAAAGAGGTGGCGGAGCGGATGCAGGCGGGGCCGGGATCGAAGGATTACGGGGCGCTGTCTCTGGCCGTTCAGTATTACGCCGAACCGTATATTGCCGCCAACGTGCCGCCGAACTGCTTTATCCCGCGGCCGAACGTGGGATCGGCGGTAATCCGTCTGACGCGCCATGAAAAGCCGCCGGTTGCGGCGGCGGATCCGGAGCTGATGTTTCGCCTGATCCGCGCGTCCTTTAACCAGCGGCGGAAAACGCTGCTCAACAGCCTGGCCAACGCCTCCGAGCTTTCTTTTTCCAAGGAGGAGATCGGCGCGGCGGTTGAAAAAATGGGTCTCTCCCCCTCTGTGCGGGGCGAGACGCTGTCGCTTGCGCAGTTCGCACAACTTTCGGATCTGCTGAGCATGAATTGTTACAAAAAATAAAAAAATTTGCTTGACAATACGGCCAAGATACGGTAGAATAATCTACGTCGCTGAAAGAGAAGCGGCGGATGAGAGTAGGTTTCTCAGGAAGCCCAGATAGCTCAGTTGGTAGAGCAGAGGACTGAAAATCCTCGTGTCACTGGTTCGATTCCGGTTCTGGGCATTTTCTTTTTGACAAGTTCATATGTCTGCGGGTGTAGTTCAATGGTAGAACACCAGCCTTCCAAGCTGGATACGTGGGTTCGATTCCCATCACCCGCTCTGATATGCGCGAGTGGCTCAGGGGTGGAGCACCACCTTGCCAAGGTGGGGGCCGCGGGTTCGAATCCCGTCTCGCGCTCTTTTTATTGGCCGGAATTTCCCTGGTTTTCAGGGAGGTTCCGGTCTTTTTGCATCTGAGAGAATCTCTTTTTTAAATTCCATGCAGTACGACTGCAGCACGAAATTCCATGCAGCACAATTATAACACGAAATCGCAGGAAGCAGAACGGGAAGCGGGCGGCGGCACAGGTAAAAAGCGGCGCGTTAAGGAAATGATAAAAGTTGTGCGACAAATTTGGAATGTTGCACAAGTTGTTCCGGTTGTTTTGAGCTAAAATGTATAAATTTAGAAAACCTATTGACAAGCGGTTCCTCAGGTGTTATTATAAACGCACAAAAGGACTTACCAATTTACCATACATCCAGATTGCCACACATAAGGCAAGTCCAATGTGGGAGATTCAGGCCAGGCGCCGGCAGGCTTCTTCCGCAGGAACATACAGGGGTACAGAGAAACAGGAACCTGTTTTCAAAGGCAGAAAGGCAAGGACAGAAACGCAGAGGCAGGAACCTGCAGAGAAAGGAAGACAAAAGGACAGAAACGCAGAGGCAGAAACCTGCAGCGAAAGCAAAGAAAGACAAAGAGAAAAGAGCAGGAACCCATATAAAAAGAAGGAGGAACATCATGTACAAATTAGGACAGCTGGCAGAAAACGGAAAGATTATGTTTAACGGGAACGAAGTAGCGGATACGATTATCTACGTCAACGGCGATTACGTAAGAAAATCCGAGGCCGTTATCTCCGTATACGACAGCGGCTTCCAGCACGGCGACGGCGTTTACGAGGGCATCCGCACCTACGGCCGCAAGGTTTACCGTCTGGAAGAGCATTTAAAACGTCTCTACGAGTCATGCTATACGCTGGGCATCGACGTCGGCAAGACGAAGGAAGAGCTGACCGAGATCGTGAAGGAGCTGATCCGCCGCAACATCGACGCCGGCTTCCATGATCTGCACATGCGGCTTCAGGTAACCAGAGGCTTCAAGGTTCAGACCGGCATGCATCCGACGCTGAACATCACGACTTCCTCCATCGTAATCTGCGTGGATCAGAAGCCGCCGATCTTCAACAAAGAGGGCATCACGCTGGTTACTACCTGGCTGAAGAGATACTCTCCGTCCTACATGGATCCGAAGATTCACTGCTGCAACCAGCTGAACCAGATTATGGCTGCCTGCGAGGCGATCCGCCAGGGCGCGGACGAGGCCATCATGCTGGATCAGAACGGCTTTGTGGCTGAGACGAACTCCACGAACCTGCAGATGATCAAGGACGGCGTTCTGGTTCTGCCGACCATCGACTCGCAGCTCCCGGGCATCACGAGAAAGACCATGATTCAGATTGCAAAGCAGCTGGGCATGGAGGTAGAGGAGCGCAACGTAACCGTGTCCGAGTACTACAATGCCGACGAGGTATTCATCTGCGGCACCGTAGGCGAGGTGGTTCCGGTTAAGATGATCGACGGCAAGAAGATTGGCAAGCAGGTACCGGGCCCGATCACGGAGAAATTCGCGGAGGAGTACAGAAAGCTCACGGAAACGCTGGGCGTCTCCATCGACGACTGATATCGGACAGAAGCGTATATAGAAGAACATGACGGCCGCCCGCGGCCGGGGGCCCCGTAGACGGGGAAGGCACGGGCGGCCGCCTGCATTTACAGAACAGGAGTGGTATGAGTATGGCGGAAAATAAAAAGAATGTTCCCTCGATAGGAATCTCGATTCTGCCGATGATCGTCATGGCTGTCGTGCTGGCAGTCGGCTTCGGCGTATTTGGCTTTGCCGCAGAGAACCTGCTGATTATCTGCGCGTTCTTTACAATTATCCTGGCGCTGGTCTGCAAGACCGCAACCTGGGAAGAATGTGCGGAATCGGCGTCAGATAAGGTTAAGAAAGCGTTCATCGCGATTTTCATTTTCGTATTTGTCGGTATGATCATCGGAACCTGGATGCTTTCCGGCACCATTCCCATGATGCTTTATTACGGATTAAAATGGATGGATCCGAACATGTACCTGGTTTCGGCCTTCCTTCTTACCTCGCTGGTATCGCTGTGTACCGGTACCTCCTTCGGTTCGGTCGGCACGGTCGGTCTGGCCCTGATCGGCGTGGCCCAGGGTCTGGGCGTAAACCTGGCGGTTGCGGCCGGCGCGATCATTTCCGGCGCGTACGTCGGCGATAAGATGTCTCCGCTGTCGGATACCTCCAACCTGGAGGCGGCCGTGGCGAGCGTCAACTTGTTTAAGCACATTTACCACATGTTATGGACGACCCTTCCGGCAGCCGGCGTCTGCCTGGTCATTTATTTCCTGGCCGGACAGTCCTCTTCCGTCGTGGCGGAAGTCAACATGGATTCTGTCAATGAGATCACGAATGGACTTTCCAGTATCTACAATTTTAACATTTTGCTTTTGCTGCCGCTGATCGTAGTTCTGGTCGGCTCCGCCATGGGCAAGCCCACCATCCCGGTTATGTTTGCATCGGCGGTAACGGCCGGCGTGCTGGCGGTTATCTTCCAGGGCGCGACGGTTACGTCGGTTATGACCGCTTCCTACAACGGATTTAAGGTTTCTCTGCTGGGCCTTTCGGCGGAGCAGGTTCCGGCGGCGATTATCACGCTTCTGGAGCGCGGCGGCATGATGAGCATGATGGCGACGATCCTGAAGGTTCTGTGCGCGTTCCTGTTCGCGGGCGCCATGACGGCCGGCGGCTTCCTGGATGGAATCCTGGCCTGGATGAAGACCTTCGTAAAGGGCGTGGGCAGCCTGACGCTGGCCTGCGTGCTGGCGACCCTGATGGTTGCCATCGTAGCCGGCAACGCGTACGTGCCGATTCTGATTGGCGGCGAGCTGTTTGAGAAGGCGTACAAGGATATGCGGCTGGATCCCAGAAACCTTTCGCAGGTTCTCGGTGCGGTCGGCTGCTGCGCCATCCCGCTGATTCCGTGGTCGGCCGCCGGCGCTTACATGAGCGGCGCGCTGGGCGTTTCTACCTTCAGCTATGCCCCGTGGGCGATCTTCTGCTATGCCGGTATTATCATTGCGGTTATCTGGGGTTACACGGGCGTTGGAATTTTGAAGATGACGCCGGAGCAGATCGCGGCGGTGGAAGCGGAAGAACGAGGCGAGACCGAGGCCGATAAGAAATAAAATATTGTGTGATTCGGAAGGCTGGGGATGTCGCCGCGCGCCAAATGGGCGCATCCCCGGCCCTCTTTTACTGAGAAAAAGGGGGGATCCTCATGCAGGAAAAAGAAATGACATTCCCGTTTGCGGCCTGTCTTCTGGGGCTGGTGCTGGCGGTTATCCTGCTGCCCGCGCTGCTTCTGGGGAGCAAGGTTCAGCCGCTTTTTCTGATCGCCTGGGCGCTGGCCGTGGTGCTTCTGATGGCGAAGGGCTATACCTGGGGCGAGCTGATGGATGCGGCGGCGCTGGGCAGCCAGAAAGCGTTTTCGCCGATTCTGTTTCTGCTGTGCGCGGGGGCGATGATCGGGACCTGGAACGCCTGCGGGACGATCCCCATGCTGACGCTGTTTGGCATTTCGCATATGAGCGCCGGGCTGTTTCTCGTTCTGGCGTTTGCCGGCTGTTTCGTCTTTGGCATCGTGACGGGAACCGTATTCGGCGTCTGCGGGACGGTCGGCGTCATGTTCCTGGCGGTGGGGAGAAGCCTGAATATCCCGGACGGCTGGGGTGTGGCGGCCGTGGCGGCCGGCGCCTTCTTCGGATACGGCCTGTCGCCGCTGGCAGACTGCACCAATCTGGTTTCCTCGACGGCCGGCGTGCCGCTCTCTGCCTGCATCCGCAGCCAGTTTCCGGTTCTGGTTCCGGTTCTGGCTGCGCTGGCGGCGGTTTACGGGGTCTGCGGGATGCAGATGTTTTCCGGAAGCGGCGCGCTGGCGGCGGATCAGCTGGCGCTGGTTGAGGAGATTGAGGCTACGTTTCGCCTCGGCTTCTGGCCGGCGGTGCCGCCGGTCCTGGTCGTTGCGCTTCTTTTGATGAAGCGGCCGGCCATGCTCTCGATCCTCGCGGGGGCGGGGGCAGGGGCGCTGGTTCATTTCTTCTATCAGGGAAAAAGCGCGGCGGAAACCGTGTCTGCCATCTGGGTCGGGCCGGATTTTTCCGCCTCCGGCGAGACGGTGCAGAGCTTTTTCGGCGGCGGCGGGATGAGCGGCATGTCGGGGACCGTCATTTTGTTTTTGCTGGCCTTCGGCCTGTTCGGCGTGCTGGACGGCTGCGGGGCGGTCAAGGTGGTTATGGACCGGCTTCTGACGGCGGCGACGACGCAGCGCCGGGCGGCCGTGATTACCATGCTGTTCGGCTTTGGGCTGAATATCATCTGCGCGTCCGCCATGTGCTCGTTTATTTTTACCCTGTCCTGCCTGCTGCCGCTCTATGAGACGCACGGCTGGGACAAGACCGTGCTCGGCCGGTCGTCGTTTGTGGGCTGTTTGTATATGAGCCTGTTTATTCCATGGCATTCCAATATTATGACCGCCTCCTCCCTTCTGGGAGTGGAGGGAAATTTCCTGCTGCGGGAGCTGGCGCTTCCGGCGGCGGCGGTCGTGGTCCTGTTCCTGCTCTGGACTTTCTTTGCGGGGACGATCCGGGGGGAGAAATAAAGTAGGAGGAAAAGGAAATGTACATCTATCTCATTTTTCTGGCAATCAGCTTTATCGCGTCGGTCATCGGGGCGATCTGCGGCATCGGCGGCGGCGTCCTGATCAAACCGACGCTGGACGCCTTCGGGGTGCTGGACGTGGCGGCGATCAGCTTCCTCTCCAGCTGTACGGTTCTGGCCATGTCCTGCTGCAGCGTGTTCAGCTCGCTGAAAAAGGGCGGCGGCAGCATCGATCTGGCGGTCAGCACGCCGCTCGGCATCGGCGCGGCTCTCGGCGGGATTGCCGGAAAGCAGGTTTTCCAGATGCTTTCCGATTTTTTCCCGGATCCGAACCAGGTGGGGGCGGTACAGTCCGTCTGCCTCTTTCTCGTCGCGCTGAGCCTGCTGCTCTATACGTTAAATAAGGCGCGGATCGTCACGAAGCGGATTCAGGGGAAGGCTATCTGCGTGGTCATCGGGTTTGCGCTCGGCTTCTGTTCGTCCTTCCTGGGAATCGGCGGCGGCCCCATCGATCTGATGGTGCTGTTCTATTTCTTCTCCATGGAGACGAAGACGGCGGCGGCCAATTCCCTCTATGTGATCCTGATTTCCCAGACGGCGGCCCTGCTGCAGACGATCGTGACGAACAATGTGCCGGACGTGGCGCTGGGGCTGATCGTGCTGATGGTCTGCGGCGGCATGCTGGGCGGTACCTTCGGGCGGCGGCTGAATAAAAAGATGGATACGGCGGCGGTCGATCGCCTGTTTGTGGGGGTAATGAGCCTGATCATGGTCATCTGTATCTATAACCTGTTCCAGTACATGTGATAAATTGAGCAGATGACATGACCATTTTCAGGGATTGACAGGATGCCGGGACTGTTTGACAGACAAAGAGGGGACAGAATGGGAAAAACAGTTAAAAACCTTCGGTTTTCTGCTTGTATTTTCCAGATGTTTATATTATGATTTAGAATAGTTCCGGGCGCGGTGCGCGTGGTCTGGTACGCTGTGTGCCGGCAGCCGGAGAAAACGCGGATAGATTAGGGAAGGAATTTGTCGTTTGGTTTGTGTTCCGCGGGAATAAACATAAGGAGTTGCAGTCAGAATGTTTCAGCCGATCGAGGGCAATGTGTCAATTTATAAGAAAATAGTCATGCAGATTCAGGATATGATCATGCGGGGCGAGCTGAAAAAGGGCGACCGCCTGCCGCCGGAGCGGCAGCTGGCGGAGATCATGGGCGTGGGACGCCCGGCTCTCAAGCAGGCCATCAGCGCTCTGGAGGTCATGGGCATTATCCGCAGCCGTCAGGGAGACGGCAATTATATCACGGCGGACTCGGTGGAGATCATCAACCCGCTGGCGATCCAGTTTTATCTGAATGATGGCAAGATGGACGATATCCTGGAATTCCGCTACATCATCGAGGTGCAGATGGCTTCCCTGGCCGCGGCCAAGATCACGGAGGAGCAGATCCGGGAATTCGAGGGCCTGATGGAGGAGATCCGGGGGAACGTCCCGGAGCGGGCGGATCTGGAGATCCGGCAGAAGTACAACAATCTGTTCCATCAGCGGATCGTGAACATCGGGGGTAACCGGCTGATCGAGTCGATCTATTCCAGCATCCTGGATCTGATCGGCGATCAGATTTTCCAGACGGACGGGACGGAGTTTTATTCGAGCCATATGCGGATTTTTGAGGCGATCCGGGAGCGGAAGCCGGACGAGGCGGCTTTTTACATGGCCGACCATTTCCACAAGAAGTTCCCCAATTACCGCTATTATAAACAGATTCACGCGCTGTCGTAGAGGACGGCCGTGCAGAAGGCAGAAAGAGACGGGGCGGCGCGAAACCATCGCGGCGCCCCGTTTTATATCCGGACTCCCTGATTTTATCAGAATGTTGATTCGTTTTCTGCCGCGCTTACCCGCCTTGCGGGAAGCCGGGCGCTCTGTACAAACCCGATGATCTGACCGGATAAGAGAACCGTCAGAATCGAGTATCCCAGCCGGTTTAACGGGATGTAGCTGGCGGACATACCCAGAACCACAATGTCGGTCAGCAGATAGACCCACTGGATCTTCATGTGGGTTACATGGGAAATGCTCATGGCCAGCGCGTCGTCTCCGCCGGGCGCCCCGCCGATCCGCACGCACAGACCGGCGCCGATACCCACGAAGAGAGCGCCCGCGACGGCCGCCAGAAGCGGCATCTCGGCCAGCTGCGGCCAAAGCGGGTCGAACTGTTCGCAGATCTTGTAGGAGGCGGAGAAGCCGGCGGTCGAGAGAATCGAGTAGGCGATAAACTCCCGTCCCAGAAGCTTCCATCCCAGTCCGTAGCACAGCAGGTTCATAACAAGGCCCGAGACAGCCGGGCTGATTCCAAACCAGTGATCCAGAAGAAGGGTCATCCCCAGCACGCCGCCCTCCGTCACACCGGAAAACGAGTGGACATGGTAGAGGCCGAACGCGAGGAACGCGCTGGAAAACAGCGCGATGACGCAGGAACTGACCCTGATTTTGTGAAACAAAATAACACGCTCCTTAATAAAGATATAGTAGTAAATGGATGCAGGAAATTCCTGCCGGCGGGGCATCGCCCCGTCTCAGACAGAGTTTAGAATCCGGATTCGTACTGTCCTTTCTCATTATAGTACGAATTCGGATTTTTGTCAAGCCGGGAGACCCGGGAATCCGGCGGGAGATCCGGGAAAAGCAGAGAGAAAAGGAAAAATTTCCTATTGAAATTGAAAGACTGGTGGAATATACTTAATTTAGCAGTTATTGTGAGAAAATTTGCGACAGGAGGTAGAAACGGATGAAAAAGTGGTTGACGGCGCTGCTGGGCGGCGCGGCGGCGCTTGCGATGTCATTTCCGGCGTTTGCCGCCGAGGATCCGGCGACGGTTCTGGATCGGGTGTCAGCGAAGGCGGATACGCTCGACTCGATGGACAGCCGGGTCGGAATGCACATCGTGCTGCTGCCCGACGAGCAGGATGTCCAGTCCGGGCTTCGGATGGACATGGACATGACGATGAAGATGGACGGTGTTGTGACGGGCGATCTGCGGTATCTCACGGAAGCGGCGGTCAGCACGCTGGGCGTGACGGCGTACTCGGTCAGCTTTTATGAGGACGGGTATGTGTATACCGATACGGACGGCCTGAAGCTGAAATATCCCATGGATCTGGAGGCGGTTATGGAGTCAGCGTCCGGCATGGATTTCGCGTCGGAGCTGGAGTCTTCCTATATGAAGAATATCACGCTTTCCGAGATCAACGGCGTGCGGGTGCTGGGCTATGAGATGGATACGGCGCAGATGAACGCGCTGATGGGAGAGATCATGGGCAGCCTGGCCGGGACACAGGTTATCCCGGGCGCGTCCGCCGAGATGGCGGCGGATATCAGCTTCCGTGAGATCCGCGGATCCTATATCCTCACGGACGATGACTACTATTCCTATGCCAATATGTATATGGTTTACGACATGAAGCTGATGGATCAGGATCTGACCTGTATCATCCTCATGGAAATGAACGTCAACAATCCGGGCCAGGAGATCACGCTTACGCTGCCCTCGACCGAGGGATATCAGGAGCTGGCCGGTTATTACGACGCGATGCTGGCCGATCTGGACGTCGAGGAGCAGTAACGCCGGCACAGAGGAGCGGGAACACTGGCGTAAATGAAACTGACGGGCAGAGAGAAAAACGGGAGCCGCGGCGCGAAGAAGATTCGCACCGCGGCTCTTTTTTTTCGATTTGTTATTGCCGGTTCGGCGCCGGATGGCCGGTGTCAGCGTTCCGGCGCCGGTCCTGACGCCGGCGTTTTGTAAGAGCGTGAGAGCGCGCCGGATCGGATCGCGATCGGGTCAGTGCATCTCGTCCTCAACCATCCGGTATCCGATGCCGATCTCGGTAAAGATGTACTGCGGCTCGGCGGGGTTGCGCTCCAGCTTGCGCCGGATGTGGGCCATGTTGACGCGCAGGATGCTGTTGTCGTCGTCCGCGTAGGGGCCCCAGATATTGGAAATGATGGAGTCGTACGTCATGACGCGGCCGGAATTTTTGGCCAGCAGCGAAATGATCTTGAATTCGATCTGCGTCAGATGAATTTCTTTGTCATCGAGCAGAACCTGGTGTTTTTCAAAATCGATCGTCAGGCCCTTTGCGTGGAAGGGGCGCTTGTAGAGCGGCGAGTCCGTGTTGAGGCGGTTGCTGTGGCGCAGCGCCGTGCGGATGCGGGCCAGGAGCTCCGAGATGCCGATCGGCTTGGTCAGATAATCGTCGGCGCCCAGATCGAGGGCCCGGACCTTTTCCTGCTCCTGCGTGCGGGCGGAGATCACGATGATGGGGATGCTGGCCCAGGTGCGGACCTGACGGATGATCTCCATGCCGTCCATGTCCGGAAGTCCGAGATCCAGAAGGATCAGGTCGGGGCACTGGGAGGTAATGATGGGAAGCGCCTCCTGGCCGGTGTGGGCCGTCGTGAGGCGGTAGTCCTGCGCGGACAGTGCCGTCGTGATAAAATCGCAGATATTTTTTTCGTCTTCAACTAATAAAATGGAAAGTTTATGAGTCAATTTCTTTATCCTCCTTCGGCAGAGCGAAAAAGAATTCCGCCCCTTTCGTATGGTTGACTGCCTGAATGGATCCGCTGTGCGCGGAAATAATCGTCTTGCAGATGGACAGTCCGATTCCCATTCCCCTGCGGCCGTCGGCCGCGGTGCTGGCGGTGGAAGAGGAGCTGTCAAAAATAGTGGGGAGGCGTTCCGGCGGGATGCCGACCCCGTAATCGCGGACATGGAAGATCGCGCTGTCCGGCGTGTTTTCGACATAGCACTCGACCGGTTCCTCGCTCCTGGAATGCACGATGGCATTCTCCATCAGATTGATCAGAACCTGTTCGATCAGAACGGCGTCCATGGGAATCATCAGGAAATCATCGGGAACCTTCACGTTGATCCTGGCGTTCGGGAGCCGCTTTTTCAGGCGGATAACCGCCTCGGAAATGACCTCCTCGACCGGCTCCGGGGACTTGTTGACCCGGGCGGTCTGGTTGTTGATGCGCGTGACGGAGAGCAGGTTCTCTACCATGTTGAGCAGCCAGTTGGAATCTTCCAGGATGTGCTGGATCAGGGCGCTCTTCTGGCTTTCCGTCAGGTCATGGTTGCGCTCCAGATAGACGGTGCTCGATCCGATGATGCTGGTCAGCGGCGTCCGCAGATCGTGAGAGACGGCCCGCAGCAGGTTGGCCCGCATCGTTTCCTTCTCCGCGATCATCAGCGCCCGGTCCCGCTCGGAGAGGATGCGCGCCTGCTCCTTCATGTTGCTCGTGATGGCGCTGGTAATGCTGGAAATGGCAAAGGTCGCGATAAACGTGATCGGGTAACCGGTCATCGTAAAGTTCAGCGCGTAAAACGGGTAGGTAAACCGGTAATTAATGAAAAATACGCTGAAAATGGAGGCGAACAGGCCGTAGCCGTAGCCGGGCGTAAAGCGGGCGACCAGAAAAACCGCCAGGACGTAGGTCAGGGCGATATTGGAATTCGGGCTGTCCATGATCTGGAAAAACAGATAGGACAGGGTCGTGGCAATTACCAGAAGTCCCGCCGTGATCAGCCAGTTATACAGGCGGGGAGGAAGACATTTCTCCAGCCTGCGAAAAAAACCTTTTACAGATGCGAGCATCCGCGAGCGCTCCTTTCTGGCAGAAATACAGGTTGTCTGAACGAAAGACAGGCCGTCTGGCGGCCGTCTTTGCAGGGTACAGTTTTCTTCAGATATTATACAATTATTGCGGAAAAAGAGGAAGGGAAAACTGTTAAGATGATGATAAAATTGTTAAGATATTGATAAAAATAAAAAAGGCGGCGCGGCGGGCGTCCATTGATTTTTTTACGGCGGTGAGTTACACTTCAGAAAGTAAATGCGAAAAAGGAGCGGCAGATGAAAAAACTGGGAAGAAATGATCCCTGCTGGTGCGGCAGCGGGAAGAAATATAAACACTGCCATGAGGCGTTTGACGAACGCCTGGCGGAGGAAGCGCAGAAGGGGACGGAGGTGCCCGATCACAGCATGATCAAGACGCCGGAGCAGATCGCGGCGATCCGCGAGAGCTGCCGGATCAACGTGGCGGTGCTGGACTATGTGGCGGAGCACATCCGGGAGGGCGTCACGACGGAGGAGATCGATCGCTGGGTCTACGAGGAGACGACGCGCCGGGGCGGGATTCCGGCGCCGCTGGATTACGACGGCTTTCCCAAAAGCGTCTGCACGTCCGTCAACGACCAGGTCTGCCACGGGATTCCGTCGGAAAAGGTCGTCTTAAAGGACGGCGATATCGTCAACGTGGACGTGTCCACGATCTATCACGGCTATTTTTCGGATTCCTCGCGGATGTTCTGCATCGGGAACGTGGATCCGAAGACGCGCCGCCTGGTGGACGTGGTAAAGGAGTGCGTCGAGCTGGGCCTGAAAGAGGTAAAGCCCTGGGGATATCTGGGGGATATGGCGCAGGCGGTTCACGATCACGCTAAGAAGAACGGCTATTCGGTGGTGCGCGAGATCGGCGGCCACGGCGTGGGTCTGGAGTTTCACGAGGATCCCTGGGTCGGCTACATCGGGACGCGCGGGAGCGGGATGCTGCTGGCGCCGGGCATGATTTTTACCATCGAACCGATGATCAATATGGGGAAGGCGGACGTTTACGTCAACGAGGACGACGGCTGGACCGTTTACACGCGGGATCACAGCCCGTCGGCGCAGTGGGAGATCATGGTGCTGGTCACGGAGGACGGGCACGAGGTTCTGGCGTGGTAAAGGCGCGGCCGTTTGCCTGCCTGACGGCGGAATTTGCAGCACAAAAAGAGACCGGAGTGCTCTTTTGCAGACCGGTCTCTTTTTTCCGCTGATGCGGTTTCTCCCAGAGCTGAAGGGGGATAACGACTCTGAAAGAATCTCTATATAAAGGAAATTGTTGTTAGGCGAGTCCAACGACGGCTGCGCGCATTCTGTAGTGCCGTTGGCCTCTTTCATTTGATGATATTATCATATCCCATAATTGTGTCTATAATTTGTATAATATCTAAAATAAATATAAACGAGTATTACGAAATTAGAAACTTTTTTGGAATTCAGACGAGGAAAAGAGGACAGGAGGAGAAGAGAACAGGATGAACAGCTTTTTCATCGCCGTCGATGCGGTGCTTCCCTTTTTGATTTATATTTCGTTCGGTTACGGCGTGCGCAGGGCGGGCGTGGCGGACGAGGCGTTTATGTACCGGTTAAACAGCCTCATATTCCGCGCTTTTTTTCCGATCATGATGTTTTATAATCTGTACAGCGTCGAGCATGGCCTGAGCCTGGATCTGAAGATGGTGGGGCTGAGCGCGGCCTCGATCCTGCTTCTGGAGCTTTTGCTGGTGCTGATCGTGCCGCGGCTGGTTGCGGAGAACCCGAAGCGCGGCGTGATTATTCAGGCGATGTACCGCAGCAATTTTGTCCTGTTCGGGATCCCGCTGGCGACGAGTATTTTCGGGAGCGAGGGGACGACGCTGGCGACGATGATGATAGCCATCGTGATCCCGATCTACAACGTGACGGCGGTCATCATCCTGGAGATGTACCGGGGCGGAAAGATCAGCCCCGGCGTCCTGGCAAAGAACGTGATTCACAATCCGATGATCCGGGGCGCGGTGGTCGGATTTGCGTTTTTTATCCTGAATATTAAGCTGCCGGCGTCGGTGGAGGAGCCGATCGCGCAGCTCGCCGCGCTCTCGACGCCGATGGCGCTGTTCGTCCTGGGAGGGACGCTTCATTTTTCCGCGATCCGGCACAATCTGCGCTATCTGGTGCCGGCGATCAGCATCAAGCTGCTGGTGCTTCCGGCGATCGCCCTGGCTGCGGCGACGGCGCTGGGGCTTGGCAGCGTGGAGCGCTTTGTCTATTTTGAGATGTTCGCCACGCCGGTGGCGACGGCCTCGTATTCGATGGCCCAGAATATGGGGGGCGACGGGGAGCTGGCCGGTCAGCTGGTGGTCATCAGCACGGCGGTGTCTGTTTTTACAATCTTTTTATGGGTCTTTTTCCTCAGCGGAACGGGACTGATCTGATTTTTCATGCTTTTTTTCAAACATATAAAGATGTTATGCAAGAATGATAATACAGTATTTTTAACGAAATTGAAACAAGTGTATAGACAAAGCAAAATTATGCCGCTATAATAAGAGACAAATACGCGGCGCGCACTGGTTTTTTGTATCTTGCCTGCGTTGAAGGGAACGGACGGAAGCGAAGGATACGAAGGCCAGTGCTTTTTTTATCCGGAGATCGAAGCGGGAGAGAAAGAGGGTGGGAAGAGAATGCTGAAGGATACAATCCTGGCGGTGGAAGAGGCGGAGAAGGCCGCGGCAAAGCGGACGGCGGACGCGCGGGAGGAAGCGCGCAGGCGCGTTGCAGAGGCGAAGAAGGAGGCGGAGCGCATCCGCAGGGAAGCGGGACTGCGCGGCCAGAGCGCGGATGCGGCACTGGAGAAGGAGCTGGCCGGGCGCGCGGGAGAGCTTCGCGCGGCGGCAGAGCGGGAGGCCGAAACGCAGATGGCGGCGCTGCAGAAGCAGGCCGGGGAGAAGGCGCCGGAGATCATTCGGGAGATTCTCGCCGGACTGGCGTGAGAGGGTTTTGGCATCCGTGAGACGGGAGGGATGTGGATATGGCGGTATTGCAGATGCAGAAGATCGGGATCTGCGCGTTAAAGCGGGATCGTCCGGCGATCCTGGAGTTTCTGCAGGCTGCCGGCGTGGTAGAGGTAACCCAGGAGGAAGCGGAGAGCGGCGCGTTTGCGAGAGCGGATATGCTGGAGGAGCGCCAGCTCGCCGAGGCGCGGGCCGCGCAGGCGGATCGCGCGCTGGAGGTCCTGGATGAATACGCGCCGGAAGAGACTTCCCTTTTTTCCGGGCTGGCGGGACGCCCGCCGGCCGATATGGAAAAGTTCGGGAGGATGGAGGAGAACGCGGGAAAGATTCTGGAGGACGCCGACCAGATTCTGGCGCTTCAGAAGGAGATTGCAGAGAAGCGGACGGCGGCCGCCCGTCTGGAGACGGAGGCGGAAAGCCTTACGCCCTGGCTCTCGCTGGATATTCCGCTGGCCTGCCGGGAACAGGGGCGCATCACGATTTTGCTGGGGACCGTTCCCGGGGAGCAGAGCAGCGAAGGGATCGCGGCGGCGCTTGCCGGCTGTGGGCCGGATCCGGAGCGGGTGGTTCTGGAGATTGTGCATGCGGACGCGGATCAGACGTGCATCGGTCTTGTCTGCCTGCGGGAAGACGCTCTGGCGCTGGAGGAAGCGCTTCGGGGCATCGGTTTCGCGAGGCCGGCAAAGAGCATCGACGAGGTCCCGGCCGCGTATGTGCGCGGGCTGAAGGAGGCCGGGAAGAAGCGGGAGGAAGAGGCGGCGGCCGCGGAGAACCGGCTGCGCGCCCATGTGAACAGCCGGGAGAACTTAAAGCTGGCTTCGGACTATTACCGGCTCTGCGCGCAGAAGGATGAGGCGCTCTCGCAGCTCTGGCAGTCCGAGAAGACGTTTCTGGTCACGGGATATATCCCGGCGCGCGAGAGCGCCCGCCTGGGCGAGCGGCTCTCGGCGCGGTTTGATGTGTTTTATGAGGTTTCGGAGATTCCGGAGGGCGAGGAGGCGCCGGTGCTTCTGTCCAACGGCCATTTTGCCTCGGCGGCGGAGGGAATTACCGCTTCCTACGGCCTGCCGGCCGGGGGCGAGATCGATCCGACGGCCATCATGTCGGTGTGCTACGTGTTTTTCTTCGGCATGATGCTCTCCGACGCGGCGTACGGGCTGATCATTTTCCTGGCCTGTTTCCTGGCGATCCGGAAGTTCCCGGACATGGAAGAAAACCTGCGCAAGTCGCTGCGGCTGTTTATGTACTGCGGCGTGTCCACGCTGGTCTGGGGCGTCCTGTTCGGCGGCTGGTTCGGCGACGTGGTGGATATCGTGAGCCAGACCTGGTTCGGGAAGCGCGTGACGGTGCCGGCGCTGTGGTTCATCCCGCTGAACGATCCGATGCGCCTTCTGATTGTGTCGCTGTTTCTGGGCGCGGTTCATCTGTTCCTGGGACTGGGAATCAAGGGGTATCTGCTCCTTCGCGACCGGAAGTACATGGACTTTTTCTGCAGCGTGGCGCTCTGGTACCTGCTGCTGTTTAGCCTGATCCTGATGCTGATCCCGTCGAGCCTCTTTGCGCCGATGCTGGGCGTGCAGGTGGTTTTCCCGGCGTTCGTGAATGCGGCGGCCCGCTGGGGAGCGGTTTTAGGGGCGGCCGGGATTGTGATTTTTTCGGCGCGCGACAAGAAGAACCCGATCCTGCGGCTGGCGCTGGGCGCCTATGATCTCTACGGCGTATCCAGCTGGCTCTCGGACGCGCTGTCCTATTCGCGGCTTCTGGCCCTGGGGCTGGCGACCGGCGTCATCGCCTCGGTCATCAACCAGATGGGAAGCATGGCGGGAACGGGGATCCTGGGAACGCTGATTTTTATCGTGGTGTTCTGTTTCGGGCATCTGTTTAATCTGGCGATCAATCTGTTAGGCGCTTACGTGCATACGTGCCGTCTGCAGTATGTGGAATTTTTCGGCAAGTTTTACGAGGGCGGCGGCAGAGCCTTTGAACCCTTTAAGCGAAGTACAAAATATGTGAAGATTAAGGAGGAATAGGAAGATGAGCGGTGTTGTGTTTGCATTATTAGGAGTTGCGATTGCGGCCGGTCTGGCCGGAACCGGATCCGCCATGGGCGTCGGAATTGCCGGCCAGGCGGCGGCGGGCGTCGTCACGGAGGATCCCAACAAGTTTGCCAAAGTCCTCCTGCTTCAGCTTCTGCCCGGCACACAGGGAATCTACGGCCTGCTGGTCGGTTTCATCGCCCTCTCCAAGATTGGCCTTCTGGGCGGCGGGATCAACTGGGATATGCCGGTCGCGGAAGGACTTTTGTACCTGATGGGCTGCCTGCCGATCGGGATCGTGGGCCTGCTCTCCGCCATTGCGCAGGGAAAGACGTCGGCGGCGTCCATCGGGATTGTCGCCAGAAAGCCGGAGCAGTTCGGCAAGGCGATGCTGTTCCCGGCCATGGTAGAGACGTACGCCATCCTGGCGCTTCTGGTTTCGATTCTGGCCATTAACGCGCTGTAATAGAAGGTAAGGAGAGGATGCCATGAACGGGATGGAGAAGATCATCGCCCAGATCCTGGCGGACGCAGAGCAGGAGACGGAGGGAATTCTTCAGCAGGCGGCCGCAGAGGCGGAGGCGATTCAGAGCGAAGCCGTCCGGGAGGCAGAAAAACAGGAGTCGGACCGGGCGGCGCGGGCCAGGGCAAGAGAAGAGTCTTTTATGGATCAGGCGCGCCTGGCGGCCAGACAGCACGGGCAGCGGCTTGTCCTGGCCGAGAAGCAGCGGCTGATCGCGCAGCTTTTAGAGGAGGCTCAGAAGACGCTGCTGGCGAAGCCGGACGGGGAGTATTTTTCCTGGATTGAGACGGTGCTGAAGCGTCACGCCGGGCCGCAGGAGGGCGCGATCTGTTTTTGCGCGCGCGATCTGGAGCGGCTGCCGGAGGGATTTGAGGCGCGCATCCGGCGCATCGCGGAGGAAAACGGCGGCAGTCTGACGCTGAAACGGGAGCCCAGGCCGATTGACGGCGGCTTTGTTCTGGTATACGGGGGCGTGGAGGAAAACTGTTCCGTGTCGGCGCTTTTTGCGGCCCTGCGCGGAGAGCTCACGGACCGGGTGCACCGGATGCTGCTCTCGTAGCCTGCGGGGCGCGAAAGGAGGACGTTTAACATGTCTGACAGAAGTTATACGTATGCGGTCGCGCGGATCCGGGCGCTGGAGTCGGGACTTTTTACCACCGCGCTCATCGAGCAGCTTCTGGGCGTCCGGACGTACGAGGGCTGTCTCCGGTTTCTGGCGGAGCACGGCTGGGGAGATGCGGATACGCCTCTGGAGGCCGGGGCGATGCTGGAGCGGGAGCGGCAGAAGGCCTGGGGGACGGTGCGGGAGCTTTTAAAGGGGGACGACGAAGTCCTCTCGGTGCTTCTTTACCGGGATCTGTACCACAACCTGAAGGCGGCGATCAAAAAGACGCGCGATCCCGGAAAGCATACGGGGCGGATTTATTATGAAGACTGCGAGATAGACGGGCGTCAGATGGAGCAGATCGTGGCGGATCGCGACTGGCAGGCGCTGCCCGCACATATGCGGCGGGCGGCGCAGGAGGCGTTTGAAACCTTCTGCCATACCGGGGACGGCCAGCTCTGCGATATGATGCTGGATCGGGCGGCCCTGGAGGCGATCGGGGAAGCGGGAGAACATTCCCGCGAGCCGGTCATCCGCGATTACGCGGAATCGATGGTGGCCGTGGCGGATATCAAGATTGCGGTCCGCTGTCACGAGACGGGAAAGAGCCTGGAGTTTCTGCGGCGCGCCCTGGCGCCCTGCAGGAGCCTGAGCACAGACCGGCTGGCGGCCGCCGCGCTGAACGGGACGGATGCGATCTGCGGTTATCTGGAGGGGACGGCGTATGCCGGCGGCGCGCAGGCGCTGCGGGAATCGCCCTCGGCGTTTGAGCGCTGGTGCGACAACCGCCTGATCGAGACGATGCGGCCGCAGAAATATCATGCGTTTACGGCGGGACCGCTGGTGGCGTACCTGCTGGCCCGGGAGAACGAGATCAAGACGGTGCGCATGATCCTGACGGCCAGGCTGAACGGGCTTTCGGAGCCGCAGATCCGGGAAAGGATAAGGGAGATGTATGTATAAGATTGCAGTGATCGGGGATTACGACAGCATATACGGATTCGCGGCGCTGGGTCTGGAGACGTTTCCGGTATCCGGCGAGGAGGAGACGGAGAAAACGTTTCTCGAGCTGGCGTCCGGCGGCTATGCGGTCATCTATATCACGGAGGCGGCGGCCGCCCGGATCGGGCGGGCCATCGAGCGCTTCCGGGAACGGCTGCTTCCCTCGGTCATCCTGATTCCGGGTGTCGCGGGCAATACGGGAGCCGGGGTCGCGGGCGTAAAGAGCGCGGTCGAGCAGGCGGTCGGATCCGATATCCTGTTTGGGGATTTGTGAGTCGCGGCGGGATCCGGACGGGAGGCCGGGCGCGCAGGAAAAGAAAGGTAGGTGGAACCTTCCCATGAGCAGGGGTGTGATAAAAAAGGTAGCGGGACCGCTGGTAATCGCCAGCGGGATGCGCGATGCGAATATGTACGATGTGGTCCGCGTAAGCCGGCATCGCCTGATCGGCGAGATCATCGAAATGCACGGCGACGAGGCTTCCGTGCAGGTTTACGAGGAGACGTCCGGCCTGGGGCCGGGGGAGCCGGTGGAATCCACGGGAGTCCCGCTCTCGGTAGAGCTGGGGCCGGGGCTTCTGAGGAGTATCTATGACGGGATTCAGCGCCCGCTGGACGAGATCATGCGGGTCACGGGCAGCAATAACCTGAAGCGGGGCGTCGAGGTATCCGCGCTGGACCGGGAGAAGAAGTGGACGTTTACGCCCGCGGCGGCGGCCGGGGACGAGGTCGGGCCGGGCGATATCATCGGCACGGTGCAGGAGACGCCGATCATCGAGCACCGCATCATGGTGCCGGACGGGGTTCGCGGGCGGATCCGCGAGATCCGCGGCGGCGAGTTTACGGTAGAAGAGACGGTTGCGACGGTCGAGACGGAAAAGGGCGAGCGGGCGCTTTCCCTGATGCAGAGATGGCCGGTCCGCCGGGGACGCCCCTATCAGAGGAAGCTTCCGCCGGAGAAACCACTGGTCACGGGACAGCGGGTCATCGACGCGTTTTTCCCCATCGCCAAGGGCGGCGTGGCCGCGGTGCCGGGGCCTTTCGGCAGCGGCAAGACGGTAATCCAGCATCAGCTGGCCAAATGGGCCGAGGCGGATATCGTGGTGTACATTGGCTGCGGGGAGCGCGGCAATGAGATGACGGACGTTCTGAACGAGTTTCCGGAGCTTAAAGATCCCAAGACGGGCCATTCGCTGATGGAGCGGACGGTGCTGATCGCCAACACCTCGGATATGCCGGTGGCGGCCCGCGAGGCTTCGATTTATACGGGGATTACGATTGCGGAATATTTCCGCGACATGGGATATTCGGTGGCGCTGATG
Source organism: uncultured Lachnospiraceae bacterium (assembly GCA_944381615.1). GTDB lineage: Bacteria > Bacillota > Clostridia > Lachnospirales > Lachnospiraceae > Otoolea. The sequence continues at coordinate 67,937 of CALWLT010000028.1, forward strand.
GCGGATTCGACGTCGCGCTGGGCCGAGGCGCTGCGCGAAATGTCGGGCCGCCTGGAGGAGATGCCCGGCGAGGAGGGCTATCCGGCTTATCTGGGAAGCCGTCTGGCGCAGTTTTACGAGCGGGCCGGCCATGTGATCTGCCTGGGGAAGGACGGGAGAGAGGGCGCGCTCTCGGCGATCGGCGCAGTCTCCCCGCCCGGCGGCGATATCTCGGAGCCGGTTTCGCAGGCGACGCTGCGCATCGTCAAGGTGTTCTGGGGACTCGATTCGTCTCTGGCCTACAAGCGCCATTTCCCGGCCATCAACTGGCTGACAAGCTACTCACTGTACGTCGATACGATGGCGAAGTGGTTCAATACGAACGTCGCGTCCGACTGGATGGATCTGCGCGCGCGCATGATGCGCCTGCTGCAGGAGGAATCGGAGCTGGAAGAAATCGTGAAGCTGGTCGGTATGGACGCGCTCAGCGCGCCGGACCGCCTCAAGCTGGAGGCTGCGCGGTCCATCCGCGAGGACTTCCTGCATCAGAATTCCTTCCACGACGTCGACACTTACACCTCGCTGAAAAAGCAGCACCTGATGATGCTGGCCGTGCTGGCCTACTTCGATCAGGGCGTGGAGGCTCTGAAAAAGGGCGCGTCCGTGGACGATCTCGTGGGACTGCCGGTGCGCGAGGAGATCGGCCGCTTCAAGTACGTCACCGACGACCATATCGACGAGGAATTTGAGAAAATACTCAGCAGGCTCTCCGAGGAAGTCGGGGCCGCGCTGAAAAAGGAGGACTTGTAATGCCAAAGGAATACAGGACAATCCAGGAGGTAGCTGGTCCTCTGATGCTGGTGCGCGGTGTGGAGGGCGTCGCCTATGACGAGCTGGGCGAGATCGAGCTGGCGAACGGCGAAAAACGCCGCTGCAAGGTGCTCGAGATCGACGGCGGCGACGCGCTGGTGCAGCTGTTTGAAAGCTCCACCGGCATCAACCTTTCCAACAGCAAGGTGCGGTTCCTTGGCCGCAGCATGGAGCTGGCCGTCTCGGAGGATATGCTCGGGCGCGTGTTCGACGGCCTCGGCCGTCCCATCGACGGCGGTCCGGAGATCCTGCCGGAGAAGCGTCTCGACGTCAACGGCCTGCCGATGAACCCGGCGGCCAGAAGCTATCCGGAGGAATTCATCCAGACGGGCGTTTCCGCCATCGACGGCCTGAATACGCTCGTGCGCGGCCAGAAGCTCCCGATCTTCTCCGCGAGCGGTCTGCCGCACGCCAATCTCGCCGCGCAGATCGCGCGCCAGGCAAAGGTGCGCGGCACGACGGAGCCGTTCGTCGTGGTGTTCGCGGCAATGGGCATCACGTTCGAGGAATCC
>CALWLT010000029.1 GCA_944381615.1 uncultured Lachnospiraceae bacterium
TTGGAGCGTCCGCTGGCACACCTGGTTTTGCGCATGGCCCGGGTCCAGGCGCTCCAGCCTTCCCAATACCGGCACCTTGGATCCGGCCGGCGTCGCCGCCGCGATCAGCTCGATCATCCGGATCTCGCCGCTTACCGGAAGCAGCGATAAGGCAAGCACCGTCGCCAGCGGGATGACGAGAAGCCGCAGCGCGCTCGCGCCGTATATCCCGACGTTAAAAAACAGATCCCGAAACGGCGTCTGCGCCAGGTAAATCCCCAGGATGATCATCGCCACCGGCGTATTGAGGGCGGCGATATAGCCCACGCAGTCCATCACGAGCGCCGGCGGCTTCCCCGGAAGCAAAAACAGGATAAGCCCCAGCGCCAGCGCGCACAGAACCGGGTTTTTCAGCACCTTTCCCGGCCTGATATAGCCCGGATTCTCCGTCATGACCATCACGCCGTAGGTCTGCTGCAGCAGGTTCAGAAGCGCCACGTAGATCGAGACGTAAAAGACCGCTTCCTCCCCCAGCACCGCCGAGACCAGCGGAATCCCCACAAAACCGGCGTTGGAAAACGACACCGCGAAATTCTCGATTTTCCTGCGTTTTCCGTAAACGACATGGCAGATTGCCATCGCGACCGCCAGGGAGAGAAGCGCCGCCGCCGCGGCCATTCCCAGCCCCAGAAGCTTCTCCTGCGAAAATTCCACCGCGTACGATTTCACAATCACGCAGGGGATGATGACCGTAATCAGAAGCCGGGAAAGCTCCTTCCCGCACGCGTTGGAAATCAGCTTTGTTCTGTAAAAAACAGCGCCCGCCGCCATCAGGATAAACATGGTTACCGTCTGTTTTAATACAATCACAGATAACTCCATTTTCTTCCCTTTCTGTTATCCACACAAGGCCCCGCCTCGTCAGACCCGCGGCCAGAGCCTGCAGATGAATCCTCCTTTCCACTGTTTGCGGCCGGGAAGCAGCCGTTTCATACCTGAGCGTCCCACGCGAGATCCTGCGCGCCGTCCGGGGCACAAAAAAAGGAAAGTGCACAATCTCTCACTTTCCTCATATCCTCGCGTGTTGTTTTGTAAAAATTACACCCTCATTCTCTCGTTCTCTGAATTTTTTATATCACATCCCACAAAAAATGTCAATTCCTTTTACAAACGTTTATACAATCTTAACATTCTCTGTGTGTATTCTTTCCGGAAACACCGCAGACAGCCTCTTTGCGCACCGCCTCAGAACGCCGCAGGCGGCTCTCCGCGCGCCGGCCCGGGACGCCGCAGGCGGCCTCTTTGCACACCGCCTCAGAGCACCGCGGACGCGGCCCCGACCATGAGGGGCAGAATGACGATCGAGAGCACGGTGCTGTTGCAGACCAGCTGCGTCGCGCGCGCGTAGTCCCCGCCGTGCAGCTGCGCGAACACCGCCACGTTGGATCCGACCGGCGTCGCCGCCGCGATCAGCTCGGTAATCTTGATGTTAAAGGAAAACGGAAGAACGGCCAGCACCGCGATCGTGACGGCCGGGACCAGAATCAGCCGCACCGCGCTCGCCCGGTAGAGCCCCGCATCCAGAAACATGTCCCTGACCGGCGTCTGCGCCAGATAGACGCCCAGAATCATCATGGCCAGCGCCGTGTTCATATCGGCAATATAGTCCACGCAGTCCATGACCAGAGCCGGCGGCTTGACCGGCAAAAAGAACAGAGTCAGCCCGATAAACAGGGCAAGAAGCGCCGGGTTCATCAGGACCTTTTTCGGTTTTACGTACGACCAGTTCCCCGTGATCACGGCGACGCCGTAGGTCTGCTGCGCCACATTCACAAACGCCACGTAAATGGACACGTAAAAGACGGCCTCGTCCCCCAGGACGGCCGATACCAGCGGAATTCCCATAAACCCCGTATTGGAAAAGGACACGGCAAAATTTTCAATCCGCCTGCGCTTCCCGTACAGGACATGGGCGATCAGGATCGACACCCCCTGCGCCAGAAACGCCGTGCAGGCCGCCGCCAGAAGGCTCCAGAGCTTCTCTGTCGAAAATTCCACCGTGTAGGAGCGCACGATCACGCAGCCGATGATCGCGGTAACCAGGATCCGGCTCATCTCCTGGCAGCCCTGATTGGAGAAGAACCGGCTCCGGTAGAGAAGCCACCCCGCGCCCATCAGAATAAACATAGTAACCGTCTGCCTCAGCACAATCAGCGATAATTCCACCGTTTCCCCTCCTTTCGCGGGGCGCCCGCCCTCCGGCCGCCTCCCGTCCGCTGTGATGTTATTCCTTTTCAGTATAAAACTTTTGTATCCAGGATACAATCCTTTTTTGGGACAAAAAGGCCGCAGGAAACAGCGTCCGGAATCCGGATTTTCGTCTCCTGCGGCGTCTGACCGGCTCTCTTCTGTCGCCGGTCTCTCGGTTTTTCTTATTTTACGACCAGGTTGATGATACGGCCGGGAACATAGATCTCCTTCACGACCGTTCCCGTCAGCTTCTCCTTTACCGCTTCCTTTCCGGTGGCGATGGCCTCTTCCTTCGAGACGTCGGCCGGCAGCGTGATCGTCGCGCGCAGCTTGCCGTTGATCTGAACGGCCAGCTCCTTCTCATCGTCCTTCATCATCTCCGCGTCGCACTCCGGCCAGGAGGCATGGAACACGCTGTCCGTCCCGCCGAGCTCCTGCCACAGCTCCTCGCCCAGATGCGGCGCAAACGGCGCGAGCAGGATGATGAACGTGCGCAGCGTCTCTTTATCGATGCCGCCCGCCGTCTTCGCCAGCTCGATCAGCTTATTGTTGTATTCCATAAAGCCGGATACCACCGTGTTCAGGCTGAACTGCTCGAAGCGCTGCTCGATATCGTACACCAGCTTGTGGCGCAGCTTGACCATTTCCTTCGTCGGCGCGACATCCAGATCCTTGCTGCTCATAACCAGGTTATAGAACCGGTTGAGGAAACGGGACACGCCCTCGATTCCTCGGTCGTCCCACTCCGCGTCCAGCTCCGGCGGGCCCACGAACAGCTCATAGAGCCGCAGCGAATCGCAGCCGTAATCGCGCACCAGCTCATCCGGGGAGACCACATTGCCCTTGGACTTGCTCATCTTGATGCCGTTCTTGCCCGTGATCATGCCCTGGTTAAAGAGTTTGGTAAAGGGCTCGTCGAAATCGATCACGCCGATGTCGCAGAGGAACTTGGTGTAAAAACGGGAGTACAGAAGGTGCAGCACCGCGTGCTCCACGCCGCCGATGTACATGTCGACCGGCAGATACTTGTCCGCCTTCTCGCGGGACACCAGCTCTTTCTCATTTTTGTTATCCACATAGCGCAGGAAGTACCAGGACGAACCGGCCCACTGGGGCATGGTGTTCGTCTCGCGCTTCGCCGGGCCGCCGCAGCAGGGGCAGGTCGTGTTGACCCACTCGTCGATGGCCGCCAGCGGCGACTCGCCCGTCCCCGTCGGCTGGTAGCTCTCCACCTCCGGGAGCGTCAGAGGCAGCTGTTCCTCCGGCACCGGCACGTTGCCGCACTTCGGGCAGTGCACGATCGGGATCGGCTCTCCCCAGTAGCGCTGGCGGGAGAAGACCCAGTCGCGCAGCTTGTAGTTGACGCGCTTGTGGCCGATGCCCATCTTCTCGATCATCTCCGGCGCCTCTTTCTTGAGCACCGCCGACTCCATGCCGTTCCAGTCCCCGGAATGAATCATGGTGCCCGACGCCTCCGTGTAGGCCTCCGTCATATTCTCGATCTCTTTTCCGTCCTTCGCGATAACCTGAATGATCGGAATGTCGAATTTCTTCGCAAACTCAAAGTCGCGGTCGTCATGCGCCGGCACGCACATGATGGCGCCGGTCCCGTAGTCGGCCAGCACGTAATCGGAAAGCCAGATCGGCACGCGCGCGCCGTTTAAGGGGTTGATCGCGTAGGAACCCGTGAAGACGCCCGTCTTTTCCTTGTCCTGCAGCCGGTCTACGTTGGAGCGCATGGAGGAAGCAAAAATGTATTTCTCCACCGCTTCTCTTGTCTCGTCGGTCGCCAGGCTCTTCGCCATGGCATGCTCCGGCGCCAGCACCATGAAGGTCGCGCCGTGCAGCGTGTCCGGACGGGTCGTATAGACCGTGATCTTCTCCTCACGCCCCTCGACCGGGAAATCCACCTCCGCGCCGTAGGACTTGCCGATCCAGTCGGTCTGCATCTTCTTGACCTTCTCCGGCCAGTCCAGCTTGTCCAGATCGTTTAACAGGCGCTCCGCGTAGGCCGTGATCTTTAACATCCACTGACGCAGGTTCTTCTTGGTAACCGGCGTGCCGCAGCGCTCGCAGCAGCCGTTGACGACCTCCTCATTGGCCAGGCCCGTCTTGCAGGACGGGCACCAGTTGCTGGGGAACTCCTTCTCGTAGGCCAGGCCGTGCTTGAACATCTGCACGAAGATCCACTGCGTCCATTTGTAGAACGCCGGATCCGTGGTGTTGACCTCCATATCCCAGTCATAGATCGCCGCGATCTCCTGAATCTGGCGCTTGATATTCTTTACGTTCTCCGCCGTGGAGATCGCCGGGTGCACGCCCATCTTGATGGCGTAGTTCTCCGCCGGCAGGCCGAAGGCGTCCCAGCCCATGGGATGGATCACATACTTGCCGCGCAGGAGCTGATAGCGGCTCCAGACATCCGAGATCACATACCCTCTCCAGTGGCCCACATGCAGGCCGCTGCCCGACGGATACGGAAACATATCCAGGCAGTAATACTTCTCCTTCTTCCCATCGTTGACGTTGATGGGATGCTTTTCCCAGTTCTCCCGCCATTTCTTCTCGATGGCGGTATGGTTGTACTGTGGCATCTCTCTTCCTCCTGTTATAAACTGTGGCCGTCCTGCCCCGGCAGAGAATAAACTGTCCTGCCGCATAAAAAAATCCCGCGTCTCTGTCCTCTCAGAGACGCGGGAGCCAGACTCTGCCGCGCGGTACCACTCTGTTTCATGCCGTTTGCATGCGCTCATTCTTCCCGGTAACGGGGGAACTCCGGCTCTGCCTGTCCGGGACGCGGCCGCTCTCGCCCTGCGCCCTCCGGTTCAGCAGGCTGCTCCGAGGCCAGTTCAGCTTCGTTGCCGCGCCGCCTCGCACCAACCGGCGGCTCTCTGTCGCGTCCCGCAGCCTACTATTCCTCTTCCCAGCATTTACGCTAAGTGATAATGTAGCATATCGGGGCGGCGATGTCAAGAAAAACCGCATTCCGCGCCGGATGCCGGATGCGCCGGATGCGGGCCTTTCTCAGCCCTCTTCCTTCCCGGCGGCAATCTGCCGGTCCAGAGCGCGGATCAGAAGATAGCAGATTCCCGCCCCGACCAGGATCGACAGGTAGTCCGCCGCCGGCTGGGCGTAGATCACGCCGTCCAGGCCGAAGATCCGGTTGAGGGCGAAAATCAGCGGGATAAAGATCAGACCCTGGCGGCAGATCGTCAGCACCAGCGAGGGCAGGGCCTTGCCCATTCCCTGGATCGTATTGATGCACAGGAAGAGAAGGCCGATAAAGGGGCCGGAAAGCTGCAGGGCGACGACCATCTGAATGCCGTAGGCGATGACCTCCGGATCGTCGATAAACACCTGGATCAGCGTCCGTCTGGCGATGACCATCAGCACCGTCAGCGCGGTGCCCATCACGACGGCGCACAGGCCGGTAAACCAGAATACCTTCATCAGGCGCTTCTTATTGCGCGCCCCGTAATTGTAGCCGATCAGCGGCTGGATGCCCGCGCAGAGGCCGATCTGCAAAAGCACCACCAGCATGTTGGATTTTAACGCCACGCCCATGGCCGCCACCGGCGTGTCGCCGTAGCCCGCCAGCGCCAGGTTCAGGATGATATTGGCGCAGCTCATCAGGATGTTGTTGAGCGAGGCCGGCACGCCGATCGACATCACGCTGAACGCCAGCACGCTGCTGGGATGGAAATCCCGGAACCGGATCGAAAGATTCGATTTCTTTTTCAGGAAATACAGAAGATAATAGAGGCAGGCGCCCATATTTCCGATGACGGTCGCGATGGCCGCGCCGGAAACGCCCCAGTCCAGCGTCAGGATCATGATCGGATCCAGCACGATGTTGACCACGGTGCCGATCATGTTGCCGATCATCGATTCTCTCGACGCGCCCTCGCCCCGCAGCAGGTTGCCGAAGGCCGTGGCAAAAATGATGAACGGCGTCCCCAGCGCGATGTAAAACAGGTACTGCCGCGCGTATCCGTACGTGTGCTCGCTGGCGCCGATCAGCTTCAGAATCCCGTCCATGCAAAGGAGCGAGAGCGCCGCCACAACCACGCTGAGCATCAGCAGGGCGTAACAGCAGAACGCGCTGATGCTGCGCGCCCGCATCAGGCGCTTCTCGCCCAGCGCCCGCGAGATCGCCGAGCTGCCGCCGATCCCGAACAGATTTCCTAACGCCATATAGATCATGAACACCGGCGTCGCCAGCGACACGGCCGCCACCTGCAGCGGATCCCCCGTCTGGCCGATAAAAAAGGTATCCGCCATATTATAGATGACAACGACCAGCATGGAGATCATCGTCGGCACCGCCATCCGCGCGACCGCCCGCGGCACCGCCATCTCTTCAAACAGTTCCCGGTTTGTATTCACAGCCATCCTCTCCTTTTCCGGCAAACCGCAATGGTTTTGTTCCGTTTTTTCGCAAACGTTTCTCATTCTAACACAGGAAAATCTTTCCTGTCAATCCGCCTTTTTCCTCTCTTTTCCCGTAAAAAAAAGGCGGCGATCCCCCGCGAAAAAGGATTGAAGCGCAGGGCAAATTCCGATATAATAGCGGGTAGAAGCACCGCGCGGATCTTCTGCGCGGATCAATACGGTGCACGAATCAACCTGATACACAGCAGACAGAGAACTATCGCGAAAGGAGACTGACCGACGTGGCGGCCGCATCATCCGATCCATTCCCGCTTCCCGCTCAGAACACGCTTCTGATCGTGGACGACGACGAGATCAACTGTATTGTCCTGGAAAATCTGTTTGAGCCCTACTACGAGACGCAGACGGCGGAAAACGGCCGCGAGGGCCTCTCGCGAATCCTCGCAGATCCGGAGCGCTACTGCGCCATCCTGCTGGATGTGATCATGCCCGAGATGGACGGCCTCGAGGTGCTCCACCGCCTGGCCGCAGAAAGACTTTTAAGCCGTCTTCCCGTGTTTCTCATCACGGCCGAGACCAGCGACAGCGTCATGGAAGAGGCCTACCGCCTGGGCGTCATGGACGTGATCGGAAAGCCCATCATCCCCTACGTCGTCCTGCGGCGGGTTCAGTCCGTCATCGAGCTGTTCCAGGCTCGGCGGCGGCTGAGCAGCGTGGTAATCGCCCAGCAGTCGGAGCTCTACGAGCGGGCCAGAAAGATCGCCGAGCTCAGCACCGGCATGATCGAGGCCCTGGCCGCCGCCATCGAATTCCGCAGCGGCGAATCCGGCGGCCATGTCCGGCGGATCCGCGACATAACCCATTTCCTTCTGACCCGCACCGAGCTGGGCGAAGGTTTAAGCGGCGAGACCATCGACCAGATTTCCCTGGCGGCCGTCATGCACGACGTGGGGAAGATCGCCATCCCCGACGCAATCCTCAACAAGCCCGGGAAGCTGACGGCGGAAGAATTCGAGATCATGAAGACGCACACCACCCAGGGCGCGCTCCTGCTGGAGAAGATCCCGCAGCTGCGGGAGAACGAAGCCTACCTCTACGCCCGCGACATCGCGCTGCACCACCACGAGCGCTGGGACGGCCGCGGCTACCCGGAGGGCCTCGCGGGCGATTCCATCTCCATCTGGGCCCAGATCGTCTCGCTGGCCGACGTCTATGACGCGCTGAGCTGCAAGCGGATCTACAAGGACGCATTTCCCCGGGAAACGGTGCTGCAGATGATCCGCGACGGACAGTGCGGCGTCTTCAACCCGCGCCTTCTGGACTGCTTTTTTGCCGTGGAAGAAGAGCTCTCCGCTCTCTACCGGCCCGGACTGGAATAACACTGTGAAAGGATGTTTGATATGGATCAGCTTCTGAAAACAAACCTGACCGCCGCCGGCGTCGACGTGGAGGCGGCCGTAAGCCGCCTGATGGGCAACGAAGCCCTGCTGGAGCGGCTCCTTCGCAAATTTGCGGCCGACGCAAATTTCGCGGCCCTTAAGGCCGCCGTAAAGGACGGAAACCGGGAACAGGCCCTGGCCGCCTCGCACACGCTCAAGGGCATGACGGGAAATCTCTCCATGACCGTGCTCTTTGATCTGTTCTCGCGCCAGGTGGAAGCCATCCGGGGCGGGGACTGGGAGCGGGCCGTCTCCCTGATGGATGAGATTACGCCCGCCAGAGAACGGGTTCTTTCCCTGATAGAGACGCTGTAACCGGCGCTTCCCGAAACGCACAGCCCGGTTTCCTTACCCGGGACAGGGCTGCAGATTTTACATCCCGACAGGAAAAGGAGGAATCCGAGCATGGCACCCAGACAGGAAAAAACGCTTGCCCGCTTCCGCCTGCTTCAGGCGCAGAAAAAGGCTTATTTCCGGGACGGAACGGCAAGCATCTGCGCCGACAACCTGCGCATCCTCTGGTATTCCAGCCTCGCGGCCGTCTTCCTCATCGCGTTCTTTCTGCTCATCACGCCGTTCATCATCCGCGAATGGGAGCTGACCGCTTACCACACGGCTTTTCTGCCGGCAGCCGCCCTGTTTTCGCTGGCTGTTTTTCTCTTTCGCCGCAGAACAAATCCGGGGCCGCGGGCGGTAACCGCCCTCTGCCTGTCGTTTCAGGGCTTTATCTACCTCTTCGTCATCCTCCTGGATACGATCAGCAGCCCCCAGACGCCGGCTTCCTTTGTGCCTGTCATGCACATCGCCCTGCCGGCCATGTTCGCGATCCCGTTCTGGATGAGCTTTTCCTTATGCTGCGCGGCAGAGGCCATCTTTATCGCCGCCGTCCTCCTGATCAAGGATCCGTTCATCGGGCAGTACGATATTTTCAGCTCCCTGGTCGGCCTTCTCTCCGCCGCCGCTGTGACGAATTTCATCCTCTTCCTGCGGCAGCGCGATTTCGCCACCCGGATGCGCTACCGGAACATAAGCCGGCACGACGCCCTCTCGGGCATCCTCAACAAGCAGGCCTTCCAGCAGTCCATGGCGGACTGGATTGAGCAGGAAACGCCCTGCGCGACCTGCACCTTCTTTTTTATGGATCTGGATCAGTTCAAGAATATCAACGACACGCTGGGCCACCACACCGGCGACCAGGTTCTGCGGATCATGGGACAGATTTTAAAAGAAACGTTCCGCGGGAGCGATCTCATCGGCCGCTTCGGCGGCGATGAGTTTACCGTCCTCTTAAAGGACAGCGCCTCCCGCAGGCTCCTGGAACACAAATATTACCAGATTCAGAACATGCTGCGCAGCCGGACGCGCGAGGAAACCGGCGCCGCCATTACCTGCAGCATGGGGATCGTCTGCGCGCTCGGACAGCCGGTGCGCCCGGAGCTGCTTTTCGCGCAGGCGGATCACGCGCTCTATCAGGCCAAGCGGCTGGGCCGGGCCCGCTGCTTCATCGTCGATTACCAGACTGAAAAAAACGCTTCCGGCTCTACGGATACGACGACAGCGCCTCCAGCACAGCCGGCACGCTCCGTTCCCGGACCGCAAGCGTAAATTCCGGCTCCCGGATGTCTTCCAGGTAATGCGCGTCCGAATCGACCAGGATGCGGCATCGTTCCAGATAGGGATTGTTCTTTCTCAGCCCGTGCAGCGCGCGGATGTCGAAGAGCTCCGCCGCCGCAAAGCGGCTGTCCTCTGCGACGAAGCCCAGGTTGGCGATGAGGCTGTTGGCATTCTTGTCGATATGCGCCGGCACTATCACGCCGCCAAAGGAGACTACAAGCTCCCACAGCCCCTCAAACGAGATGGAAGTAGCTGAAATTAAGAGCCTCTCCTCGACGCCGGACGGCCGGTCGTCCGTCCCGTAGATCTCCTGGCGGCCGAAGATATCCTCGCGGTTTTTCACATCCAGGATGCGCGGATAGACGTAGGCGTCGAACGCCAGCGCGCGTTCCAGATCCGGAAAATAGCAGAGCGCGTGCACCTCCTCGGAGGTCGTAAGCTCCATGCCCGGGACCGCCAGGATCCCGTACTCTTTCGCCGCCGCCAGCACGGCCGGACAGTTCCTGCAGCTGTTGTGATCGGTCACGGCAATCACATCGAGCCCCTTCAGGGCCGCCATCCCCACGATATTATACGGCGTCATGTCCTCGCTGCCGCAGGGAGAGAGGCAGGAGTGCATATGCAGATCGTAATAGAGGGAAATCATCCCGCCTTCATCCTCTCATAAATCGCAAGCGCCGTCTCGAAAACAGGCTGCTCTGTCCCGAGCACCGTGATCCCCTGCTGCGCCGCCTTCTGCAGCGCCGCCGCGTCCAGATGCACCCCTTCCGCCAGGACGATGCAGGCCGCATCCGCCAGGGAGGCCACCGCCAGCGTATTCATGTTGGCCATAACTGTAACCCAGGCGCACCCTTCCGGCGCCTTTCCCATCGCAATGCTCAGCAGATCGCAACAGAACGGGACCGTAATCTCCCGCTCCATCCGATCGCCTTCGCAGATTGCGGCCGCAATCCCGCTCTCTGCCAGTTCCCTGACCGTCATACCTTCTGCTTCCTTTCTCCGGGGATCCCCGGTTCTTAATCTGCCTTCCTCCCGAAACGCTCCTCTTCCGGTTCTGCCTCCGGCGCTCCCTCCGTTTTGCCGCGCTCCGTCCTGACAGGTCCTTCCGTTCGGCCGCGCTCCGTCCCGACGGCTCCTTCCATTTGCCCGCGATCCGTCCTGACGGCTCCTTCCGTTCGCCCGCGCTCCGTCTCGCCCGGCCCCTCCGGCGCCGCCATGCGCGTCATCTCGTCCGCCAGCCGCACCATGCAGTCCTGCAGGATGTGGATCGCCTCTTTCCGGTTGCGCCCCGGCCCCGCCAGGTAATCCGCCGCCGCCGTGACCTCGCCCGACAGCTTCTGCAGGCTGTCGCGGAAGAAATAAATGCAGTCCTGCTCCCTGGCCTCGCCGCGCACGATGTCCTCGGCCAGCGCCTTGCAGGTCGGCGCGCCGCAGGAACCGCAGTCCAGCCCCGGAAGCTTCCGGCAGATCCGCTCTACCTGATTAAAACGGGAGAAGCTCTCCTCCAGCGTCGTGCCCAGATTAAACACCGGCTCAAATTCCACCGGCGCCGTCCAGTCCACAATCGGCCTCGTCTCCTCGTCCATATGGCTCCTGGAAACCGGCATATATTTGTTCAGGCGCTTTAGCTTAACCTCCGCCACATACGGATTCTCCACCGTCAGGACCCCGCCGACGCAGCCGCCGCTGCAGGCGTCCAGCTCCACAAACTTCAGATTGGAAAACTTCTGATCTTCCATATCCTCCAGCACCCGGATCACATTCTCAATCCCGTCCGCCGCCAGATAGCTGTCCGTAAAAAGGCCGCCGGCCTCGCCGCCGCGGCGGCCCCAGCCGACCCCGATCTTGCCGGCCCCCGAGCGATCCGGCGCGTCCGCCGCCACCGTCCGCATCAGCGGCAAAAGGCGCGGATACACGTCCTTGATGGCCAGGACCCGGTCCACCTCGCTCCGTTCCGTGCCCAGCGGCGACTTCACGTACGTCATCTTTGACGGGCAGGGCGAGATGAAGAAAATGCCGATTTTCTCCCGGGGAAGCCCCGTCTTCTCCAGCGCCCGCTTTACCGCCATCTGCGCCGCCACCTCGATCGGCGGCTTGAGCGGCAGCAGGTTGGCGATCAGGTTGGGAAACCGGACCCGGATCAGCCGCACCACCGACGGGCAGGCCGTGCTGATAAACGGCGTCCCCTTATAATGGCGGACAATATACTCCCGCGTGGCCTCCGAGACGATCTCCGCGGCCGCCCCCACCTCAAACACATCGTCAAAGCCCATGGCCGTCAGGGCGTTGAGAACAATATTGCTGTCCTCCAGATTGTTAAACTGACTGTAAAAGGACGGCGCCGGCAGCGCGACCCGGTACTCGTAAAGACTCATCGTCTCCAGGCCGTCGCAGTGCGCCTGCTTGGCGTGATGCGGGCAGACCCGGATGCATTCGCCGCAGTCGATGCAGAACTTGCTGTTGATCTGCGCCTTCCGGTTCCTGACCCGGATCGCCTGGGTAGGACATCGCTTGATACAGTTAATGCACCCCTTGCAGAGATCCGGATCCAGGCGGACAGAGTGATAAAATTTATTCATCTTCTCATCCTCCTTCCCAGTCCGGAACCTCTACGTCACATTGACCACCATCGTGATGGTCGTGCCGACCCCCAGTTCCGTCTGGATATCCATCTTATCGGTATATTTTTTCATATTGGAAAGGCCCATGCCGGCCCCGAACCCGAGGCTTCGGATCTCGTCCGGCGCCGTGGAGTAGCCCTCTTTCATCGCCAGCTCAATGTCCGGGATCCCCGGCCCCACGTCGGCCAGCTCCATGCGGATGAAATCCGGCGACACCTCGACGGTAATGACCCCGCCGCGCGCGTGGATGACCATATTGATCTCCCCCTCGTAGAGCGCAATGGAGACCTTGCGCACCACGGCGGGCTGAAATCCCAGCTGCTTTAATTTGTTCTTGACGTCGCTGCTGGCCTCCCCCGCCCGGGTAAAATCATCCGGCGATACCTCGTACTTAAGCGTAATTGCTTCTGCCATTAAATCGCACCTCCCCGCAGCCCTGCCTCATAGAGCATGCCGCAGGCTGAAAACATCCGGTGTCCCGTCTCCATAATGACCAGGCCGGCATCCCCGGCCATCTCCAGGGTCTTGTCATCCGGCTTCTTGCCGCGGACAAAAATAATACAGATAATGTCCAGCATCTCCGCCGTCCGGATGACCTGCGGATTGCAGAGTCCCGTCAGCAGAATCGAATGATCCTTGGAAAAGGCCAGGACATCGCTCATCATATCCGAACCGCACACGGTTCCGACCTCCTGATCAAGGCGCTCTCCTCCGACCAGGACTCTCGCTCCCAGTACCCTACGCGCGTCCTCCAGGGTCATAAAAAATCCCTCCCTAATTTTGAAAAATTGTGCATTTTTTCAGATACATACCGTCTGAGACGGGATACATACCTAAAGAATATCATCTGAACCCCCGGATTTCAACAAAAATATGTAGCTTTTTCTCTCATATCATGTTAAACTAGACTAAAGTTCATTTGTGGGAAAAATTTTTCATTCCTACAGAATTTCCTGACGAAAGCGCTGTGTAAGGGGGCGGCGCCGCCGTCAGGCCGACCCATTTAACCATCATTACCAACTCGAAGGAGGTTCTCACATGTCTCAGAAAAAAGAAGGCGTTCGCTTCAGCGGGACTCCCGAACAGGAGGCCGAGCTGAAGAAGGTCATCGCCGAACTGAAGGACACCAAGGGCGCCCTGATGCCGATCCTGCAGAAGGCACAGGACATCTACGGCTATCTTCCGATTGAAGTCCAGACCATGATTTCCGATGAGACCGGCATTCCGCTGGAGAAAATCTACGGCGTCAGCACGTTCTACTCCCAGTTCTCGCTCCAGCCGAAGGGACAGTACCGCATTTCCGTCTGTCTCGGAACAGCCTGCTATGTCAAGGGTTCCGGCGAGATCTTCAAAAAGCTGGAGGAAATCCTCGGCATTACCAACGGGCAGTGCACGCCGGACGGCAAATTTTCGCTCGATTCCTGCCGCTGCGTCGGCGCCTGCGGCCTGGCCCCGGTCATGATGATCAACGACGAAGTATACGGCCGTCTGACGGTGGACGACATCCCCGGCATCCTGGCGAAATACTGATTTTACGGCCATGATGACAGAGCTGTCTCTCAATGTTCTCGACGTGGCGGAAAATTCCGCCAAAGCCGGCGCAGCCCTGATCCAGATTGCCGTCGCGGCCGATCCGGATGCGGATCGCCTGACCATTTCCATTGCGGACGATGGCTGCGGCATGACGAAGGAACAGCTGGCGCGCGTGACGGATCCGTTCTTTACCAGCCGCACCACGCGAAAGGTGGGACTGGGCGTGCCCTTTTTTAAATACGCGGCGGAGTGTACGGGAGGAACCTTTTCCATCGAGTCAGAACCGGGAAAAGGAACGCTGGTAACGGCCGTATTTGTGATGTCCCACATCGACCGGATGCCGCTCGGCGATATAAACGCCACCATCCACACCCTGATTACCTGCCACCCCGACACGGATTTTGTCTATACCTATTCCTACAGCGGCAAATCCTTTACCCTCGATACCAGGCAGTTCCGGGAAATTCTGGGCGGCGTGCCCTTTGACCTTCCGGACGTATCGGCCTTTATCGCGGATTATCTGTCGGAGAACAAACTGGAAACTGACGGCGGCGCCGAATACTGAGCGCCCTTTTGAAAACGGAGGAATACTATGAAAAGCCTTGAAGAGTTAAAAGCCATCCGCGAGCGGATGCAGAACCAGGTCAATCTTCGCGAATCGGGCGGACAGACCGCGACCCGCGTGGTTGTCGGCATGGCCACCTGCGGCATCGCCAGCGGGGCCCGTCCCGTCCTGACCGCGCTCTCCAACCTGGTGCAGGAAAAGGGCCTGACGGGAAAAGTGACCGTGACCCAGACCGGCTGCATCGGCCTTTGCCAGTACGAGCCCATCGTGGAAGTGATGGAACCCGGCAAGGAAAAGATTACCTATATTAAAATGACGCCGGAGAAAGCGGCGGAAATCGTGGAGCGCCATCTGATCGGCGGCCACCCGGTAGAAAAATACACCTTAAACTCAGCAGATGTAAAATAACAGGAGGAAGTCAAGATGTATCGTTCACACGTTTTAGTCTGCGGCGGAACCGGATGTACTTCTTCCGGCAGCCAGCAGATCCTGGAAACCTTAAAGGCGGAGATTGAGAGAAACGGCCTTTCGGACGAGGTTGCCGTCGTCCAGACCGGCTGCCACGGCCTCTGTGCCCTGGGCCCCATCATGATCGTCTATCCCGACGCCACCTTCTACGCCCTCGTCAAGAGCGAGGATATCCCCGAGATCGTTTCCGAACATCTCTTAAAGGGCCGCGTCGTGACCCGCCTTCTCTATAAGGAAACGGTAACGCCCACCGGCATCAAATCTCTGGAAGATACGGATTTCTATAAAAAGCAGCACCGGATCGCCCTCCGGAACTGCGGCGTCATCAATCCGGAAGTCATTGAAGAATACATCGGAACCGGCGGATACCAGGCCCTGGGCAAGGTCCTGACCGAAATGACGCCGGACGAAGTCATCCAGACCATCTTAGACAGCGGCCTTCGCGGGCGCGGCGGCGCCGGCTTCCCCACGGGTCTTAAGTGGAAGCTTGCCAAGGGCAATGACGCCGACCAGAAATACGTCTGCTGCAACGCCGACGAGGGCGACCCCGGCGCGTTCATGGACCGCTCCGTGCTGGAAGGCGATCCGCACGCCGTGCTGGAAGCCATGGCCATCGCCGGCTATGCCATCGGCGCTTCCCAGGGCTATATCTACGTGCGCGCCGAGTACCCCATCGCCGTGCAGCGCCTGCGCATCGCCATCGATCAGGCGCGTGAGATGGAACTCTTGGGCAACAACATTTTCGGAACCGATTTTTCCTTTGACATCGACCTGAGACTGGGCGCCGGCGCGTTCGTCTGCGGCGAGGAGACGGCCCTCATGACCTCCATCGAGGGCAAGCGCGGCGAGCCGAGACCCCGTCCGCCGTTCCCGGCGCAGAAGGGACTTTTCGGCAAGCCTTCTATCTTAAATAACGTAGAAACGCTGGCCAACATCCCGCAGATCATCTTAAACGGCCCCGAGTGGTTCGCCTCCATGGGAACTGAGAAATCCAAGGGCACCAAGGTCTTCGCCCTGGGCGGCAAGATCCACAACACCGGCCTGGTGGAGATCCCCATGGGAACCACCCTGCGCGAGGTTATCGAGGAGATCGGCGGCGGCATCCCCGGCGGCAAGAAATTCAAGGCGGCCCAGACCGGCGGCCCCTCCGGCGGCTGCATCCCGGCCGAGCATTTTGACATTCCCATCGACTACGACAACCTGATCTCCATCGGCTCCATGATGGGATCCGGCGGCCTGATCGTCCTGGACGAGGACGACTGTATGGTCGATATCGCCAAATTCTTCCTCGAATTTACCGTCGAGGAATCCTGCGGCAAATGTACGCCCTGCCGGATCGGCACCAGGCGGATGCTGGAGATCCTGACCAAGATTACCAAGGGCCAGGCCACCATGGAGGATCTGGATAAACTGGAGGATCTCTGCTACTACGTCAAGAACAACTCCCTCTGCGGCCTGGGACAGACGGCCCCCAACCCGGTGCTCTCCACGCTGCGCTATTTCCGCAGCGAGTACGAGGCCCATATTAAGGACAAACACTGTCCGGCCGGCGTCTGCAAGTCGCTCCTTACATACGTCATCGACCGCGACAAGTGCCGCGGCTGTACGCTGTGCGCCAAGACGTGCCCGGCGGGCGCCATCATCGGAACCGTCAAGAACCCGCACATCATCGATCCGGACAAATGTATCAAGTGCGGCGCATGTATGGAAAAATGCCACTTCGGCGCCATCTACAAGAAATAAAGGAGGAAGAAGGAAATGGCGGATATTACTCTCAAAATCAATGGCAGGACGGTTACCGCTCCGGCCGGCTCCACCATTCTGGAAGCCGCCCGGCTGGCGCACATCGAGATTCCTACCTTGTGTTTCTTAAAAGAAATCAACGAGATCGGCGCCTGCCGCATCTGTGTGGTAAAGGTCAAGGGAGCCAGGAGCCTGGTGGCCTCCTGCGTCTACCCCGTCAACGAGGGCATGGAGGTCTGGACCAACACGCCCGAGGTTCTGGAGTCCAGAAAGAAAACGCTGCAGCTTCTGCTCTCCAACCACGACCGCAAGTGCCTGTCCTGCGTGCGCAGCGCCAACTGCGAGCTGCAGGCCCTGTGCCGCGAGCTGGGCGTGGACGATGAAGGCTTCTACGACGGATCGCGCACGCCGTCCGAGATCGACGCCTCCGCGGCGCACATGATCCGCGACAACAGCAAGTGCATCCTCTGCCGCCGCTGCGTGGCCGTCTGCGAGAACGTCCAGGGCATCGGCGTCATCGGGCCCAACCACCGCGGCTTTTCCACCGCGATCGGCTCCGCCTTCGGCATGGACCTGGGCGAGACGAGCTGCGTCTCCTGCGGCCAGTGCATCGCCGTCTGTCCGACCGGCGCCCTGCAGGAGAAGGATTTTACCGGCCAGGTCTTCGACGCCATCGCCGACCCGAACAAGCACGTCATCGTGCAGACGGCCCCGGCCGTGCGCGCCGCCCTGGGCGAAGAATTCGGCTACCCCATCGGCACCAACGTGGAAGGCAAGATGGTCGCCGCGCTGCGCGCCCTCGGCTTTGACAAGGTATTCGACACCGATTTCTCGGCCGATCTGACGATCATGGAGGAGGCCCACGAGTTCCTCGATCGGGTTAAAAACGGCGGCACCCTGCCCCTGATTACCTCCTGCTCGCCCGGCTGGATCAAATACTGCGAACACTATTTCCCGGATATGACGGAAAATCTGTCCTCCTGCAAATCCCCGCAGCAGATGTTTGGTGCCATCGCCAAATCCTACTACGCGGAGAAAGCGGGCATCGATCCGAAAGACATCGTCTGCGTCAGCGTCATGCCCTGCACGGCCAAGAAGTTCGAGATCGGCCGCGACAACCAGGCGGCCAACGGCGTGCCGGACGTTGACATCGCCCTGACCACCCGGGAACTGGCGCGCATGATCCGCAAGGCCGGCATCAAATTCACGACTCTGCCCGACGAAGCGTACGACGAGCCGCTCGGCTTAAGCACCGGCGCCGCCACCATCTTCGGCGCGACCGGCGGCGTCATGGAAGCCGCGCTGCGCACGGCGGTCGAAACCCTGACCGGCGAGGAGCTGCCGAGCGTCGACTTTACCGAGGTGCGCGGCATCGCCGGCATCAAGGAAGCGACCTACCACGTGGCGGGCATGGACGTAAAGGTTGCCGTCGCCTCCGGCCTCGGCAATGCCAGAGAGCTCTTAAACCGCGTGAAATCCGGCGAGGCAGAATATCATTTCATCGAGATCATGGGCTGCCCCGGCGGCTGCGTCAACGGCGGCGGACAGCCGCAGCAGCCCGGCCCGATCCGCAATACGGTAGACATCCGGGCCCTGCGCGCAAAGGTCCTCTACGATTCAGACAAGGCCAATACCATCCGCAAGTCGCATGAGAACCCGGCCATCAAGGAGCTCTACGCCACCTACCTGGGCGAACCCGGAAGCTCCCGCGCCCACCACCTGCTGCACACCACCTATGTGAAGCGCAGAATCAACGAGATCTGAGACAAAATTCCAGCGCCCGCCCGTGACGTCCGGGCCTGAATTCCAGATATCGGAAACCAGTCTTTCCCGGCTTTGCCCCTTCGCTCCCCGCTCCCGTCCCGGTTCCCAGCCGGGCGGGGACGGAAGCGGACGGCAGGCCGGGATTTTTTACGCGCAGGCAAAGAGGATTTTTTACGCGCGGGCAAAAGCGCGTTGTCTCTGCGGCGAAAACAGGATATAATAGGACTGGCTTACGTTTGCAGAACCATAAAAGATACACGAAAGGATTTTTAAGATATGGCACACGATTACCGACAGAAACTGGTTACTCCCGAGACGGCCGCGCAGGCGGTAAAACCCGGCGACTGGGTCGACTACGGCTTTGGCGGCGGTTTCCCGGAACTGATGGACCGGGCGCTGGCGGCCCGCCGGGACGAGCTTCACGACGTAAAAATCCGCGGCGGCCTCGTCATCCGGCCCCGCATCGAGGCCGTGGAGTGCGATCCGCAGCAGAAAGCCTTTACCTATTACAGCTGGCACATCGGCGACTATGAGCGCAAATTGCAGGCCCGCGGCCTCTGCCGCTTCACGCCCATGATCCTGCGCTCCCTGCCGGAGCTCTACCGCCGTCACATCCGGGTGGACGTGGCCTTCGTGCCGGTCTCCCGCCCCGACGAAAACGGCTGCTGCGGCCTCGGCATCTCCAACTACGCCTGGCGCACCATTTTCGAGCACGCGCGCACCGTCATTTTCGAGATCAACGAGCGCCTTCCGCGCCTGCAGGGCGTAAACGGCTCGCACCGCGTCCATCTTTCCGAGGCGGATTACATCGTCGAGGGCGAGCATGAACCGCTGCCGGTCCGCAGCTACCGCGAGCCGTCCCCGGAGGAGCTTGCCATCGCGCAGCTCGTCGTCGATCAGATCCCGGACGGCGCCGTGCTCTCCCTGGGCGTCGGCGGCGTCCCCTACGCGGCCGCCACCATGCTGGCACAGTCCGGCCGCCGCGATCTGGGCTGCCACACCGGCACCATCAGCGACGCCTTTCTCGCGCTCTGGAAGGCCGGGAAGCTGAACAATCAGAAAAAAGAGCTTGACCGCGGACTCAGCGCCTGGAACCTGGCCATGGGATCGCAGGAGCTCTACGACTGGCTGGACGCCGAGCCGAATCTCTTCCACCCGGCCGACGTAGACTACATCCACTCCCCCGAGCGCATGAGCCGCATGAGACATTTCATCAGCATCAACGGCGGCGTGGAACTGGATCTGATGGGACAGGAAAATGCCGAGTCGGCCGGCAGCCGCCAGCTCTCCGGCACCGGAGGCCAGCTGGATTTCCTCGAAGGGGCCTTCCGCTCCGAGGGCGGCAAGGGCTTTATCTGCCTTGCCTCCACCCATAAGAAAAAGGACGGCACCTTAAAATCCAACATCGTGCCCTTCATCCCCGGCGGCAGCACGGTCTCCGCCCCGCGCACCATGACCCAGTACATCGCCACCGAGTACGGCATCGCCAATCTGGCCGGCCTCTCCCTCGCAGAGCGGGCCCGCGCCATGATCGCCATCGCCCATCCCGATTTCCGGGAGGAGCTGGAGGCATACGCAAAGGAACACTTTTTCTAAAACCGGACAAAAAACGCGCCGCAAAAAAGATTCCTGTATTATCGGGAAGAATCGGCATACAGAAGAAATCATCCTGCAGGAGGAATCATCATGAATTTTTATCTGCCGGTAACGCTTTACGCAGAAGAACACTGCGTCAGAACCCACCAGAAAGAACTGGCCGCCCTGGGCACAAAAGCCCTGTTAGTCACAGGCCGGCGCTCCGCGCGCCTGAACGGCTCGCTCGCCGATGTGACCGAAGCGCTCGATTCCTGCGGCGTTTCCTGCGCTCTGTTTGAT
Organism: uncultured Lachnospiraceae bacterium; assembly: GCA_944381615.1. Taxonomy (GTDB): domain Bacteria; phylum Bacillota; class Clostridia; order Lachnospirales; family Lachnospiraceae; genus Otoolea. The sequence continues at coordinate 20,244 of CALWLT010000029.1, forward strand.
GAAATTGAGGAGAACCCCTCGATCGAAACCGTGATGAAGGCCCGCGACCGGGGCCTCGCCGAAGGCGTGGATTTCGTCGTCGGCATCGGCGGCGGTTCGCCGATGGACGCCGCCAAGGCCATCGCACTGATGATCCGCCACGGCCGGGAAGACGCTTCGTACCTCTACCGGGCCGGAGCCGACTCCTCGGCGCTGCCGGTGGCCGCCGTTCCCACGACCTGCGGGACCGGATCCGAGGTCACGCCCTATGCCATCCTGACCATCCACGAAAAGCGCACCAAATCCAGCATCTCCCACCGGATTTTCCCGGCTCTGGCGCTCCTTGATCCGCGCTACCTGCTGACCGCGCCCGCCTCCGTGCTGTGCGACACAGCCGTGGACGCCTTCGGCCATCTCGCCGAGAGCTGGTTTAACGCCAACGCCACCGACTACAGCCGCATGTGCACGAGACAGGGCCTGGAGATCTGGAGCCGCAGCCGGGCAGCGCTGGAAGGAATCTCCGGCGCGGCCGGACTGACGCCGGAAACCATCTCCGGCGCGGCCGGGCTGACGCCGGAAACCTGCCTGAATCTGCTGAATGCGTCCGCCATGGCCGGCATGGCCATCAGTCACACCGGCACCTCTCTGCCCCACGGCCTCAGCTATTACCTGACGTACGAGGCCGGCGTCCCGCACGGAAAAGCGGTCGGCTATTTCCTCGCCGGCTACCTGCGGGAAGCCCCGGCAGACGAGCGGGACGCGTTTCTGAAAATCGCCGGATTCTCCGGCCTTCGCCAGTGGGAGGAATTCTATGCGCAGGTCTGCCGCCCGCAGCCCGCTTCGCCGGACATCCTGGAACAAGCCGTGCGCGGACTGATGCAAAATCCCGCCAAGCTTAAAAACAGCCCCTGGCCGGCCAGTGAGGCCATGCTCCGGCGCATCTGCCGGTAAAAGAAGAAAGGGAAATCAGGGAGGAAGTCGCAATGCAGAACAAAGCAGACAAAAAAGCCGCATGGCAGACCGCGGCACAGAACGAGATTAGACCGAAACAGCCAGAGCCTCTGACCCGGGACAATTTTTATCCGGAGCTGAAACGGCGCTTTCTCGCGCTTCTGGAAAAAGAACGCCTCCTGGATGAGGAGATCCGCATTACCGCCCGCGCGCTCTCGCCCGAAGAGGCCATCGGCGTCACGAAGCGGCGCGATTTCCCCATCCTGACCGGAAAGGACGTGATGATCCAGGCCGACTGCCTCGGCGCGGCCGGACAGGCCTTTACCGACGCCCCCGCCGATTTTGCGGGCACGCTGCGCGACATCGCCCGGCTCGACCTTGCCAGGCCGCACGACCGCGGCCTCTTCATCGCCGCTCTCAACGCCGTGATGCACGCGCTGGGCAGATGCGGATGCACCGTCCACTGCAGAAACGACGGCCCGGAGCTCTGCGCCGCCGACGCCGCAGAGCAGATTGCCGCCGAATGGGGAAATCCCAACATTGCGCTCATCGGCTACCAGCCTGCGCTCCTCGAACGGCTGTCCGCCCGTTTCCGGGTGCGCGCCGTCGATCTGAACCCGGCCAACGTCGGGCAGACGCGCTGCGGCGTCCTCATCGAGGACGGCTCACACACGCAGGAAATCACGCACGGCTGGGCCGACCTGATCCTCTGCACCGGCAGCACCATCTGCAACGGCACCATCGTCGATTTCCTCGACCAGCCGGAAAAAACGCTCTTTTACGGCACCTCGCTCGCCGGGGCGGCTGAGCTGACGGGGCTTTCGCGGCTCTGCTTTGCAGAGAAATATCAGTGAGGCGGCTGTCTGCGCCTGACGCCGCTTTCCTGATCGGCGGAAAACTTTCTGCCGATCAGAGCTTTTCCTGATCCCGGATCTGCTCCAGATCCCGAATCTGCTCCAGATCCCGTTTTAACTGTTCCAGCTGCTGCTTGTTTTTAAATGAAACGCCCTTCCCGCTCAGCCCTTCTTCGATGCAGCTAAGCGCAAGCGACACATAGGTTTCTCCGGCCTCTTTCGGATATTTCTGGCAGAACAGCTTTACCCGGCTGGCAAACGCCACGAAATGGATTGCCCTGCGCTTATCATTCTGGCAGCAGTTGCCCAGGATCTCCAGCGCCGCTCTGGCCTGCCCGGCTTCCGTTTCGATATTGGCGTCAAAATACAGCTGCGCATACGTACTGTCAATCGAAAACCGGTTATAATGCGTCATATTTCTGGCCCGGTCAATCCACTCAAACGCCTTTTTCAGGTTGTGCTTTTTGGAAAAATAAATAGCCGCCTGCTGATAGATATACTCATTCTCATCACGCTCGCAGCAGCGGTTGTAGAACCGCTCCCCTTCTCTCTCATCCTGAAACGCCCGGCAGGCAAAGTCCGCGTCGTACGCGCTTCTCTTAAACTTGTCATACTGGCATATTTTATACGACGGAACATTTTCCATAAAATCCGTGAGCATCGCAGAAAATACCGGATTTCCGTACGGGATTCCCTGGATGACCTTCTCGGCAAAAAACTGCGACCGGCACTGGTAGTAATCCTGAAGCGGCTGCATCAGGTCAAACAGGTCAAAATAATCCGAACACTCGCGAATCAGGCCGCCGGCCCGGTCGACAATGTCATACATGTCCTCCCAGGTATATGCTTCATCGCCCAGAAACGAATAAATCATGTCAAAAGAACACGGCGTCCCGCAGGCATGGACATAGCATATCATCAGAAACACCCTTGCCGCATCCCGGTCTTTTTTATAAAAATCTTCCATGAAATTGAAGCTGACCGGCTTCATATTCTCCGCCAGCAGCGTCAGAATCGTCGGATCATCCTGAAATTTTACGACCGACGTGCTGCTCTTTTTCAGCCTCTCCGGAATCAGATTGATAATATTCTGCGCGTCAACCTGCGTAATCTCCGTAATATCCACGGAGCTGACCCGCAGATTCTGAATCCGGTGGTACTGCCGCTCGTAATTAAAATCCCTGTCCGCCAGCACAACCTGGACATTTTCCGCCTGGAGAAGCCGAATCGCCGCCTCCGTGTCGCGGAACCCGTCGTCCACAAACAACAACGTTTTCGCGCCATTTAAAACGCGCAGATACGTTTTCGCTTCCTCTGCCGACGGCGAAACCATATAATGCCTGCGCCGGTCCGGAATCTCCAGATCGACAATCAGCTGCATCAGAAGCGTCGTTTTCCCGGAGCAGCGCATTCCGTACAAAATCACATTCTGCCCGGCGGCAATCAAATCCGCGATCTTTCTGTAATGACACAGCTTCGGAATCCGCCCGGTGTAAATGTGCGACCACCTCGGCGAATAATCCCTAAAAAAGATCTCCATTGTGTAGGTAGGAAGATTCCTGTCGTTGGGCGGCGGGCACAGTTTCCTCAAGGCTTCCTCCGCCTTCGCATCCCACTCCGGCTCCGGATGATCCCCCTGGCTCTCCTCCTTCAGAGAACCGATGTACTCCAGCATGTCCGCCGTGTCTCCGATAATGATATTAAAGCCCAGCGCCTCTAAATAATCTTCCATTTCCGGATCTTCCCGGTACAGCAAGACCCAGCGTTTAATATTATTCCCCGGCTGCTTTTCGCCCCCGTACATCGCCTCGATCGGCCCGGAATCCTCAAAATTCCATCCCCAGAACAGGATCGAGTGTTCGGACGCATCCTCCGCCAGGCTTTTCCAGGACTGCTGCGTATTCCTTCTGGAAAACGCGCTGGCGATCTCCGTCGCGCCAAAGACAAAACCATCCTCTTTCCGCACGCATCCGTGAAGCGGAAAATAATTGACCGCCAGACTGCCGAACAGATCCGCGCTGACCCGCTTCCCCGTTTTCTGATCCACGCTGCCATAATCTCCCCCCTGCTCGCTGCAGTCTCTGAGGTAGCGCAGATCGTTCTCTTTATCCCCGTAAAGAGCAAAAAACAGATCGTCAATGTTGGTTGTATAAATATTTTTGATATTGGCATGATACAGGTTCCGGTACAGCTCCGAAAACCGCGCCACCGTAAAACGATCCCTCAGGAATTCATAAAAACGGCCTTTTTCCGACTGTGTCAGTTTCGTACAGGCCCGCGGCAGATTCCGAAACGCCTCGACAGACGGAAATTCCTGCTTTAACTCCTCCAGCAGACCGGCCCCCGTCGGAAGCTTCCTCCCGTTTCTGTCCTCCGCTTCCACAGAAAAACCGGCGCCGCAAAACAGATTTATCCCATTTCTCAGCGCCTGGCGAAACAAATTCTCATAACCATTTTTTTCAAAATTCAAAGCCATCCTGCAGGCCCGCCTCCCCTCGCTCCGGCATCCCCTGGCCGGATATCTGGTTTTATCTTATCATATCCGGGAGGGAAAAGGAAGGGAGGAAGGGGATGATGATGGGAGCTATAACCGTTTTATTTTTATAAACTTTTCCCACTCCCGCCGGTATTGCCTTTTCCATTTCCCATAGTTATAGGTGTATGCCACAATTATTCCGACAAGAGCAGAGGCAATAACCGGCAGCATCAAAATCAATCCATCTGCTGCAGAAAGCCCATCCTGAGCCGGAAACGGGTACTTTATGTAAAAAACAACCGCCGTTGCAACGGACAGAAAAACCATTTCATAATTATTCAATATTGCAATCACATTAAAAAATCCCGTCTGTCCTTCCGGCACATTTTCCCCTAAAATATCTAAGCGCCGATCCTCCGGAATGACCAGCTCCAGATATGCGCTGATTCTGGCATGAATCAGGCGGTAATATGCAATACGCCCCTCAAAAGGGATGATCAGCATATAGGGAACCAAATATAAGAACGGATTAACCTTCTCTGCATCGCTTGATATTGCAATTCCCAAAATTGCCAAAACGGTCGCAAAAGAAAAGGTCAGCAGACTGGTCCTTGCGCTGACGCTTCGCTCCAGTGTCGCCTGCCAAAAATTATATTCCCGTTATGACATGATATCTCTCCTTTCAAGTTTCATTATAAGAAAAATTCAGGAGAAATCAAGCGAACGGGAGAGAATCTATGAAGTAAGCGAACTTTACAGTTAACAATTTATCTAATGTCTTTGATGCAAGCATAAGCATACTGGCTCTAGCAACATTACCAAGACCAATTATACCAACTGTATTCCAATCTGTCTTCGCAAAATGAATAACAGAATGAGCTGCCACTGCACCCGTTCGCATGGCCGTAATCCAATTACCATCCATCAATGCCAAAAACTCTCCGGAATCGGCATTAAAAAGTAAAATTTTACTATCTAACGACGGAATTCTTTCCGGATATCTTGTAACTACCTTAACTCCTCCTACAACGCCATTTACATTATGAATAAGACACGGCATAATATTGTAAAAAGCTTTTCCAGACATACTTATATTCGGCTGCATAAATTTTTCCACTTCAACACCTACTCCGGGAATATATCTAACTCTTTTTGCATGAAATTTATTCTTTGCTTGTATATAATCCTCCGCATTAATTGTTATCAGCGTATCCGTCATCCACGAGCAAATCCATTCAACCGGATAATAAATAAGCCAGTTTTTCAACGGCGCCCCCTTATAAAAATGAAACCCATGCGCCGTATAAATAACCTTTGTTTTATTCAGTTTTCCCAACACTCTTCCTGCCACTCCGCCGATCGGGGAGTGGCAGTGTATAAACGTATACTGATTTTTTCTCAGAATCTGATTTACCTGCCGGAATGCTTTTATATTCTGAAATACCTGCGTAATATCTCTGGCAAAATCTACTTGGTAAAACCGCACATGAATTTCGTTTAATGTACTTTTCAATTTCTCTATTTTTTCATCGGAACAGGTATTTCCTTTTTCAAAATTGCATGCCACATCTACCTCATATCCCATTTCCTGCAATAATCGAATATTGGGCATATTAAACTGGTCAATCATCAAGGCTACTGAAGCCAACATCAACATTCTTTTCATACACCAGACTCCCAAACGCTTTATTGACCATCCCGCCAATCTTCCCCGGCATCCTCCCTGCCAGCACGATCGCCCAGTTCATTCCTTTTACCAACACCACACGTTTTCCGTGTGCCCGGGCAAGCTTTTCTACCATTTCTGCCGTTTTTACATAGTCCGGATCTTGCGGGAAGAACAATCCGGCTTCCTGGCTTTCCGCCAGCATTCTCACAAACTCGCAGAGATTTTTGATGGAACACATACTCCGCTCATTCGGAAAATCCGGAAAAACGGGCGTATGCAGCGCAATTTTTTCCAGCGTCCGGTAATTCCCCCTACAGCCCTTCCCGTAGATCATCGGCGGCCGCAGAATCGCCACATGAAAGGCCTCATCACTCAGCGGCTGCAGCTTCTGCTCCGCCTTCCATTTGCTGTCCCCGTAAAAATTTGAAGGAGACGGTTTTGTTTCTCTGGTTATTACCCGTTTTTTCCGGATGGAAGTCCCTTCCCCTTACACGATGATCGAGCTCATATAGATAAACTGTCCGACTCCGGCTTCTTTCGCCTTCTTTGCCGTCTCCACCATCAGGTCACAGTTGACCGCATAGTACCGCTTCTTCTGCCCGTCTGTTACCCTGCCGATATCGGCATGCGCAATCCCCGCCACATGGAACATCGTATCGTACCCGTGAAAGTCTTTCTCTCTCCAGCCGTCCCCGCGCATATCCACGGTATCTACCTGATACATCCCGGCAAACTGCGGCCGGCTCAGCCATTTTTCAAACGATGTCCCAATATAGCTTCCCGCCCCGGTAATCAGAATCCGCTTTATCTCTTCATCCTCTCCTGTCTCCGCTCCGGAAATATTCCGCCCTGCTGCAGTGTCCTCCGCATGTCCTCCGCACACGAAAAATTCCCATATAAAAATGCCTGTACATTTCTGTACAGACACTTTTATATGGGAACCTGTCCTTTTTCTTTCCGTTTCCTGTTATTCCTAAACTTCAAATCTCCGCTTCTGCAGAACCGCCTTCCGGTCTTTCTCCGGTTCCTCCTCCAGAAGCTTTTTCAATCTCTCTTCCTCCTCTGACGATATCTTCAGGGCCTCCATCGACTTCTTCAGCGACCATCCCGTCGTTTTCATCAGATTTTTCAACAGCTCTTCCCGTTCTTCTCTTCTTCCTTCTCTTCTCCCCTCCCGGATTCCTTCCTGTCTTCCCTTCCGAATCCCCCGGTTCTCGATCCCCTGTGATAAATTGCACATCTTCTCTACCTCCCCCTCGATGCTCTGTGTCATCGGAATCTGATATTCTTCCTGCAAAATCGCCTTTTTCTCTTCGGCCGGCCGGTCAGAAA
>CALWLT010000030.1 GCA_944381615.1 uncultured Lachnospiraceae bacterium
CTTTTAGTATAGAGCAAAACGTAGAGGAAGTAGAAACTTTCATTACTATTTGTGCCGCCAACTGAAAGGCGGCGGAATGGAGATTATCATGAATTTAAAGGAGAAGAATTTTTTTGATCATCACACGGAGCCGGACTACCCGTTTTCCGCAGCCCCGTCCTACCCGGTTCTGCGCCATGCGGACAGCAGAAAGTGGTTTGCCATTATCATGGACATCCCCGGGGAAAAGCTTGGATTAAAGGGCCGGGGACGGATCGATCTGATCAATGTAAAACTGGGGGATCCGATGCTGGCGGACGTGGTGGTCCGGCAGCCGGGGTATTTTTACGGCTATCACATGGCCCGCAGCAGCTGGATTTCCATCCTGCTGGACGGCACCGTCCCCTTAGAGGAAATCTGCCGCTGGATCGATGAGAGCTATGCGGTCACATCTTCCGGGAAGAAGCAGAAACGCGGGCGGAAGCGGCAGCCTGTGGCATAATTAACGCGCCGAAAGAATATGATGTAAAAAACGTTCTCAGGGGCATTCCCATGAAAGAATATATCGAAGAACGGGCGGTGGCAATAGCCAATTACATCATAGACTATAACGCCACGGTACGGCAGACGGCGAAAAAATTCGGAATCAGCAAGAGTACGGTACACAAGGACGTCACAGACCGCCTGGAGCACATCAATCCGGCGCTGGCCTCCCGGGCCCGCGTGGTTCTGGATATCAACAAGGCGGAGCGCCATATCCGCGGGGGCATGGCCACGCGGGAAAAATATCAGCATCAGCTGCAGGCGTGCAGCCGGGATGAAATTTCATAATTGCTTGCAAAAAAAAAGAAAGTGTGATATTTTAGGAACGTTAGTGAGAAGACGTGCAGATACGTGAGAGGAGGGATAGCGATGAAGAAGCTGCGTTATGTCAGTCCTGTCATAGAATACATAGAGCTGGAGGAGGCCGACATTATTGCGACGAGCGGTTTTGGCGGCGGAAACGGTCACGGAAATGGTCATGGCGGGGGCGGGAAGCCCGGCCACGGATGGGGAGACAACAATCACGATCATTTTGACCCGCCGGGACATAAGAAAGACTGGTAAGGCTGATTGGTGTGCGGGAGGCGTCGGAAAATTCTGACGCCGCCGGATATCTGAGACCGCAATCCGGAAGGCGTTTCTGGCCACCGGGGAGCGGTCTTTTTCTGTGGGAAAGCGCGAACCGGCGCGGCGCAGGGCAAAAGAGGAGAGTGGCATGAGCGAAAGAAAGGTTCTTCTGGCAGTCAGTTTCGGAACCAGTTATAACGAAAACCGGGAGGCCTCGATCGGCGCGATCGAGGCGGAGCTTGCCGCCGCGTTTCCGGACTGGGAAATCCGCCGGGCGTTTACGAGCCGGCGGATCATCGATTGTCTGCAGAAACGGGACGGACTGCGGATTGACAATATGAGAGAAGCGCTGGCGCGGGCCGCGGCGGACGGCGTCAGGACGCTGGCCGTGCTGCCGACGCATCTGATGGCCGGCTTTGAATATACGGCGCTGGCGCGGGAGCTGGAGGCTGCCGCGCCGCATTTTGCGCGCACGGCGCTGGCCAGGCCGCTTCTTTCAGAGGAGGCGGATTTTGCGGCGGTCGCGGACGCGGCGGCCGGGATGCTGGAAAACTGCGGCAGCTGCGGCAAACGCACGGCGCTCTGCCTGATGGGGCACGGGACAGAGGCGCGGGCCAACGGGGTGTATGAGCGCCTGCAGCAGGTTCTGTGGGAGAGAGGACATGCGGATTGTTTTGTCGGCACCGTAGAGGCGGGGCCGTCTCTGGAGGAAATGATGGCGCGCATGGAGGCGGCGGGCCCGTATCGGAAGGCGGTTGTGCGGCCGCTCATGGTGGTGGCGGGCGATCACGCGAATCACGATATGGCCGGGGACGGGCCGCAGTCGTGGAAAAGGCGTATGGAAGCGGCCGGATACGAGGTCTCTTGCGTGATAAGAGGACTGGGGCAGGAAGAAGCGATCCGGCAAATTTACACAGCGCACGCCAGGGCGGCGATCGATGCGCTCGGCCCGGCAGGAATAGAAAAGACGGCTCTGTAATACAATGAAGTAATCAGAAAAACAGGAGCTGTGTATGAGAGGATGGTCTGGCGGGGGACGGCGTGGTTTGCTGGCAGCGGCGGTCTGCCTTCTTCTGGCCCTTTTTGCCTGCGGCTGTTTCGGAAAAGAGGGGACGGAAGAAAAAACGGAGGATCTGGAGTTTACGGTAGTGGGCGATGCGGAGATTCCGCAGGAGCTGCGGGGGATGATAGAAGAGAAGAAAGAGGAGCCGTTCCGGCTGACGTATTCCAGCGGCGGGGATCTCTACATCGCCTCCGGTTACGGGAAACAGGAGAGCGGCGGCTACAGCATTTCCGTCCTGGAGTGTTACCTGACAGAAAACTCCATTGTCGTCAAAACGGAGTTAAAAGGGCCGCAGGACGGGGAGCAGACGGGAACGCAGCCCTCGTATCCGTTTCTTGTGATCCGGACGGAGCTGATTGAAAAACCGGTCGTATTTCAGTAGCGTCCGGCGCGTGAGGAAAGAAAAAACGGGGCGCTGCCAGCCGGCAGCGCCCCGAACGCATTCTCTGTTCAGAAACAGTCTTTATGCCAGGGAAAGGGCTTCCTTTACCTTGGAGATAATGTGAAGGCCGATGTCTCTGGAGGCATCTACCGACTGTGCTCCGATGTGCGGGGAAACGATGAAGTTGTCGCACTCGAAGAGCGGGCTTGCGAAGGTGTCGTCTCCGGTCAGACCGCTGCCGGCCAGCTCGTTCTCCATAACGTCGGTCGCATAGCCGCCGATCTTGCCGGCTTTCAGAGCCTCGTACATATCCTTCTCATTTACGATGCCGCCGCGGCTCATGTTCAGAACGACCGCGTCATCCTTCATCTCGGAAATGGACTTGGCGTTGAACAGGTTCTTGGTCTCCGGCGTCAGCGGAACGTGGATGGATACGAAATCCGCTACCTTTAAGAGCTCGTCGATGGACATGCCCGTCGCATGCTCTTTCTCAAAATCTTCCGGCTTCAGGAAGGGATCGTAGGCAACGATGGTCATGCCGAACGCGCGTCCCAGCTCGCCGACTCTCTTGCCGATCCGGCCGAAGCCCATTACGCCAAGCGTTTTTCCGCGCAGCTCGCGGCCTTCAAATTTATATTTGTTCCACTCATGCTTTACCTTTACGTCGTAGTTGGCGGTAAAGGTTCCGCGGGAGATGTCAAGCATCTTGGAGAAGGTCAGCTCGGCAACCGCGTTGGCATTGAGGCCGGGGGCGTTGAAGATCTGAATGCCTTTCTCTTTTGCGTAATCCATGTCGATGTGGTTGAGGCCCACGGAGCATACGCCGATGATCTTTAAATTCTTCGCAGCGTCCAGGATCTCCTTGTCGATCTTGGGATCCACGCGCATAATTAAAACGTCAACATCGCCGATCTGAGCAATCAGCTGTTCCTTGGTAGAGGGCAGGTTCTCCGCCGTCTTTACCTCCATGAATTTGCTGAGCTCTTCCGAAATGCCGGCATATACTTTGTCAATGATCAGACACTTCATATTCAATTCCTCCGCTCTTGATAAATTTAGTAGCAACTACGAAAAGTATACCCCACAAGCGCCGGGCAGTCAAGCCATTTTGCCGCCCCGCGCCGCCCGCCGCCTTTGAATTTTTTGTATAACAGTTATAAATTTCCGGCAATCCGGCCGGGAAATTTGGTTTTTTTATTGCGTTTCGGAGCAAAAACGCGTATAATAAACCCTGTCACGGCAATCTATCACGGATTGCAGATTCAACGTCCTGTTCGGGACAGAGATTCCTGAAAAGAAACGGCCGGCCGGCGGAGTCCGGATCGGCGTCGCGCCCCTTTTGCGGGGAAAATTCAGAAAAACCGAATCAAATCAGAAAAACCGGCATATACTGATTTGCCGTCTCTTTTGGCATATCCAGAAGTCCGGCGAGGGAAAAGACAGGAGGGGTAGGATTGACGGATTCGTACAGAGAGCTGGAACGGGCCTATGGGAAAATGCTGTTCGGATGGCAGGACACGGGAGGCGAATGGCAGAAAGGCGGCGGAATTTATGCGAAAAAACGGGAGAGACAGAGAACGGCGGCCAGGGAGACGGCGCGCCCGCAGAACGGCGGTTACCTGTATGACGGTATGCTTCCTTCTGGCGTGCGGCGGGCGGGCGTACGCCCGGGACAGCCCGCCCGGGGAGACGCCGGGCCGGGAAAAAGAGGAGCGGATCCGGCTTTATTCGGAGGCGGCGGATTCCCCGCAGGAGGCCGGGATGCTGCCGGAGATATATGAGGACTGGGACGGGCGCAGCTGGCGGCTGATCTCGGAGGAGATGAGCGAACTTCCGGTTACGGGGCGCAGGCGCGAGGTGGCGGGAGAAGTGACCTATGCGGCGGTAACGGCCGACCAGGAAATTCCGCAGACGGCCCGGATGCAGATTGCGGATGAGGAGAGCGGGCGGACGGTAACGGCCGAGCTGCCGCTTGACAGGACAGAGTGGCTCAATGAGCGGTGGGAGAGCGGGTATAGCTTTACGGTTACGTTTCATGAATACGGATCCGATCGCTACCGGATTGGGGAGACAACCATCGCGCATGAGGAGGAGCGGCCGCCGCTTGCGGAATGCGAGGCGCAGCTGCTTCGCGAAACGGGGCTTTCCGATAAGGATCTTCAGATTGAAACGTATGACTGGGCGGGAGCTGCGTACCGCGACGAAAACGGCGTTTTATGCCGGGACGCGCTGGTAACGGCCGCACGGCGCGTGCGGGACTGCCGCGCCGTGTACCGGGGCGAAGCGGATCTGCCGGATTATACCCGCTATCGCCGCAGAGGAGAGTATGAACCGGTTCTGGAAGAGAGCGTTTCGGCCGCCGCGTCGCCGACTGCTGCGGCGCCGGCTGCTGCGACGCCGGCCGAAGCGCTGCCGGTCCCGCCGCCCGAACAGGCCGCCGGGGAGGGGACGGGCCTGGAGCGCTGGATTTACCGGGCCGTTACCGTTACGGTAAGCCTGCTTCTTCTGGCCGCGGCCGCCGCCGGTTTCCGGCAGCTGCGGCGCCGGATTCTCAGGGATAAAAAAGGAACGGTTGACGGGGATCCGGGGGACGGGATATAATTAAGAAAATACGGGATACGGATGAAGCGAAAAGACGGAGGGAGGCGGCGCTTTTGGATCAGGAAACGCGGGAATTTTGCCGGCAGGCGCGCCGGACGGGAAATATTCTCGGCTGGGCGCTGACGCTGCTTACGGTTATGACGCTGGCGCTGTCTTTTTTTCTGGGGCTCCTGGCGGTTGCCGGCCCGGGTCTGGGGCGCGCGGGGGAAGCGCTGAGCGCCGTGATCCGCTCGGACTGGTTTTCCTCGGGAGGCGCGTCGCTGGCCGGCTATGCGGTGGCCGCGCTGCCGGTGTTTGCGGTCCTGAGCCGGGTTCCGCTGCCGCGTCAGGAACAGAAGCGGATGCGGGTGCGCAAATTTCTGCTCTTTTTCATTGTGATTGAGGGCGGCGGGACGGCGTTTAACCTGCTGGGCAACGCCATCAATCTGTTCGTGGCGGGCCTGACCGGACGGCTTTCCTGGGGGATGAACCCGGTTCATGAGATCCTGTCCTCCTATAACTGGATGATGGTGCTCTATGTGGCGCTTCTGGGGCCGGTCATCGAGGAATTTATTTTCCGCGGGCAGATTCTGAGGCGGCTGCGCCCGTTTGGGGACTGGGCGGCCATCGCCTATTCTTCCCTGATGTTCGGCCTGATGCACGGAAATATCACGCAGTTTCTCTATGCGACGTACATCGGGACGGTTCTGGGGTACGTGGCGGTGCGGACCGGCCGCCTGCGGTACTGTATGCTGCTTCACATCCTGGTCAACAGCTGTTCCGTTGCGCTGAGCTTTCTCTCGCAGGGCAGTTCGCTTCTGGTAACGGCGCTCCTGGTGTCTGCGGTTCTGGCTATGTATCTGATGATCGCGGCCAGCGCGGCGATCCTCTGCGTGGCGGCGCGGCGGATTTATCTGGAGCGCGGCGGGATGCCGGACGGATGCTCCGGCGGGCGCGTTTTATCCGCGCTGCTTGCCGGTTCCGGGACGCTTGTTTTTACCGCCATCTGCCTGGGGCTGATGGGATATTACCTGCTGGCCGCCTGATCGCTGCCGGCTGCCTGAGCGGGCGGATGGGCTTTCGGCTTTTCGGGCAAAAGGGCGACCGGATTCCCTGTGCTGTCTTGACTTTCCTGCAGGCGATTACTATAATAAATAGTAATTAAAACCATGTGCCGTGAGGCGGCATGACAGGGGGAAGGTCATGACGTATAAAATTATTGGGGACAGCTGCCTGGATCTGACGCAGGAACTGAAGCAGGATCCGCATTTTCAGACGATTCCGCTGACGCTTCAGGTGGGAGAACAGCGGGTAACGGACGATGAAAGCTTTGACCAGCAGGCGTTTCTGGAGCTGGTCCGAAACAGCGCGGAATGTCCGCGGACGGCCTGCCCGTCGCCGGAGCGTTTCAAAGAGGCCTATGCCTGCGGGGCGGATTACATTTTCGTGATCACGCTTTCCGGCCATCTGAGCGGAAGCTATAACGCGGCGATGGTGGCCCGGCAGCTTTATGAGGAAGAGGGACATGCCGGACAGAAGATCGCGGTCATCGATTCGCTGTCTGCTTCCTGCGGGGAGCTAAACGTGGCGCTGCGCATCCGGGAGCTGTGCGAGCAGGGGCTTCCATTCGAGGAGATCGTAGAGCAGGCGGAGCGTTACCGCGATTCCATGCACACGTATTTTGTCCTGGAGACGCTGGATTTTCTGCGCAAAAACGGCCGTCTGACCGGGCTGCAGGCTTTTTTCGCCACGGCGCTGAATATTAAACCACTGATGGGCGCGGATCGGGGCGTGATCATCAAGCTGGATCAGGCCCGAGGAATCCGCCGCGCGCTGGAACGGATGGTGCCGGTCGCCCTGTCGGAATGCGCGGACCCGGCGTCGCGCCGGCTGATTATCGCGCACTGCAACAACCGGCCGCGGGCGGAGCTGGTGCGGGAGATGTTCCAGAAAGCCGCGGCATTTAAAGAGATTCTGATTACGGAAACGGCCGGCGTGGCCACGCTCTATGCGGGCGACGGCGGGATTATCGTGACGGTATAGGATCGGGAGAGAAACATGGGAAAAGGGATCCGGCCGCCGCATGCGTTTGCGGCGGCATTTTTGCTTATAACCGCCCTGACGGCGGGCGCCTGTGCGTCGCCTTCCGCGATCTGGCGGGAGACGGTATCGATGGAAGCGGGCGGCCTGTCGGGGAGCGCACCGGGAGAAGCGGGCGGCCTGTCGGGGAACGCACCGGGAGAGGCGGGCGATCGATCCGGAAACACGCCGGCCGGCCCGGCTGCCGCTTCCGGGATCCTGCGTCTGGAGGACGAGTCGGGAGAAGAAGGGCCGTCACAGGAGAATGGGGAGGAGGCGCGGCCTACGCTTCTGTTCGGCGGCGATGTGTATCTGTCGGACCATGTGCTGAATGCGTACGACAGGGCGGGAGGAATCGACGGCGTCCTGGACAAAACGCTTCAGGAGGCGATCGGGGCGGCGGATCTCTTTATGGTCAATCAGGAGTTTCCCTTCAGCAGCCGCGGGGCGCCGGCGCCTGACAAACAGTATACGTTTCGCCTTGCGCCGGAGCGGATTTCGGTTCTTGCCGGGATTGGCCCCGATCTGGTTACGCTGGCCAACAATCACGCGCTGGATTACGGGGCGGACGCGCTGCTGGATACGTGCGCGGCGCTCGATGCGGCGGGAATCGGCCGCGTCGGCGCGGGAGCGAATCTGGAGGAGGCGGGACGGGCGCTGATTCTGGAAACCGGCGGGCTGCGGATCGGATTTATCGGCGCGTCCCGGGTGTTTCCGGTCTGGGACTGGGCGGCTTCCGGGACGCGGCCGGGGATGCTGACGGCTTACGACGAGGAGGTGCTTCTGGATGCGGTAACCCGGGCGCGCGGACAGTGCGATTACCTGGTCGTCTATGTGCACTGGGGGATTGAGCGGGAAACGATGCCGGAGGACTATCAGCGCAGCCTGGCGTACCGCTGCATCGACGCGGGGGCGGATCTGATCGTGGGAAGCCATCCACATGTGCTGCAGGGGATCGAGTATTATCAGGGAAAGCCGATTCTTTACAGTCTGGGCAATTTTGTTTTCGGAAGCTCGATCCCGGAGACCATGCTGGTCCGGGCGGAGATCGGGGAGGGACGGGAGACGCACCTCACGCTGATTCCCGCGGCGTCGGCGGCCGGATATACGAGGGCGCTTGACGGGGAGGCCGGGACGGCGCTTCTGGAAAATGTGGAGGCTCTGTCTTTTGACGTTCAGATTGACGGGGCGGGCAGGGTAACGCCGCAGGCAGAGTAAGCGGGCAGAGCGGGATCGGGGACGGGCGAAAAACGGTCGCCCTGGCGGATGCCCGCCGCGCGCACTTCTCTGCTGAACGCGTTGAGAAAACCGTGTTTGTCGGCAGTCCAGGAAGGTTCCAGCAGAAGGCGGCGGGGACCGTCGCCGGAAAGCCGGTGGATAACCATATCCGGCGGCAGCAGACGGATGCAGTCGATCAGCAGGCGGATGTATTCCTCCCGGCTGAGAACGGGGAACGGCTGCGCCTGATAAAGATCGGCCAGACGGGTGCCGCGCAGGATGTGGAGCAGCTGCAGCTTGATCCCGTCCAGCCGCCGGGGAAAGGCGGCCAGCCAGCGGACGCTCTCCAGCATCTGGTCTCTGGATTCGCCCGGAAGCCCCAGAATGACGTGGACGATGACGGGAAGCCCGGCTTCCTTCAGGCGGAGAGCCGCGTCGGTAAAGACGGGAAGGGGATAGCCGCGGCCGATGAGGCGGGCCGTCGGTTCATGGATGGTCTGCAGCCCCAGCTCTACCCAGACCGGTTTTTGCCGGTTCAGGCGCGCCAGCAGGCGGACGGTTTCGTCCGGCAGGCAGTCCGGGCGCGTGGCGACAGAGAGCACGGCGACGTCAGGATGCCGGATCGTTTCCTCAAAAAGCGTTTCCAGGTAGGAAACCGGAGCATAAGTGTTGGTGTAGGACTGGAAATAGGCGATGAAATCATTCCCGGCGTATTTGGCGGCGACGCGCTCTCTGGCCGCCTGAATCTGTTCAGAGACGGAAGCGCGGCGCGGCTCGGCAAAATCGCCGGATCCGCCGTGGCTGCAGAAGATGCAGCCGCCGGTTCCCAGCGTCCCGTCCCGGTTGGGGCAGGTCATGCCGCCGTCCAGGGCGAGGCGGTAGAGTTTTTTTCCGAACTGATCCCGGACGAAGGCATTGAGAGAATAATAGGGCCTTCCGTCCGAATAGAAAGGGGCTTTTGCGCGGTCCATGCAGTTCCTCCTTTTTGTGAAATTGGCGATGAGTTCTATCATAACATAAGAAGCCGGCGGGGGGAATGGCGTAAGAGAGAAGTGCTGTAAAAAAAGAAGTGGGATCTGCGCGTCCTTTTAATATATTGTCAATATAATGACAATCGAAAAACGCGAGCCGAAAGAGCGGAGAAATACGAGCTGCAAACGCAGAGAAATGCGAGTTGAAAGAACAGAGAAACGCAAGTCGAAAGGACGGAAAAACGCGAGCCGAAAGCGCGGAGGGAAGCGGGGGGGGGAGAAAACCATGCCGAAGAGAGAAGAGGGGAAAATAAAAAAGCGGCGGGCGCCGGGAGCGGGGTATGCGGCGTTTACGCTGGGAGGGGTCCTGGTCATTATTCTGGGGGCCGGCATCGTCCTGGAGGCGCCGATTCAGCCGATGTGCCTGGTGGCGTGGCTGTTTCTCGTTCCCGCCTGCCAGCGCCTGGGCTACTCTTACCGGGAGATCGAGGAAGGGATGATGGAATCCATCCGCCAGGGGATGGGAGCGGTGCTGACGATCCTGGCGGTGGGAGGTCTGATCGCGTCCTGGATTTTCGCAGGCACGGTGCCGGCGATTATTTATTGGGGACTGCAGATCATGAGCCCGGGGATCTTTCTGCCGGCGGCGTTTATTCTGTGCGGCCTGGTGTCGCTGGCCTGCGGAACCTCCTGGGGAACGCTGGGGACGGCCGGGGTCGCCATGTTTGCGGTCGGGGAGAGTCTGGGCGTTCCCGCGGGCATGACGGTGGGGGCGATTGTCAGCGGCGCGTTTTTCGGCGATTCGCTTTCGCCGATGTCGGATTCCAACAATGTGGCCGCGGCCTCGGTAGGGACGGATCTGCTCGCGCACTGCCGGGAAATGGGGTTTCTGGCGGTTCCGGCGGCGCTTCTGTCCTGCGTGCTCTATTACGCGATGGGGATGCGCTATGGCGCGCAGTATTTTGACAGCGCGTATATCGACGGGATCTCGGCGGCGATCAGCCGGGAATTTGCGGTCGGCGTTCCGGCCTTCCTGCCGGTTGTCTTTCTGCTGACGCTGATTTTTCTGAAAAAGCCGCCGATGCTTTCCATGGTGGCCGGCGCGCTCATGGCCTTCGTGGTGGCGGTCATCTGGCAGGGGCAGGACGCTGCGCGGTGCATGGATGTGTTCTGGAACGGTTATACTGCCTCGACGGGGGAAGAATTTCTGGATACGCTGCTGAACCGGGGCGGTGTGCTGAGCATGGCGCCGACGGCTTTTATGATGATATTTGCCTTCGGCATGATCGGCGCGCTCCGCACGGCGGGGATCCTGGACGCCGTCGTGCGTCCGCTCGCCCACCGGGCGAAAACGCTTCCGGGGCTCACGCTGACGAGCGAAGCGCTCGCCTTCATCGGCAACATGATGGGAACCAATACGTTTTCTCTGCTGATGAGCGGGTCCCTGCTTTTGCCGGCGTACCGGGAAAAGGGCCTGGCTCCGGTCAATCTGTCGAAAGCCATCAACGCCGTGGCGACGCCGGGCTGCACGCTGATCCCGTGGAATGCTTCGGGCCTCTATGTGTCCGCCCTGTTCGGCGTGAGCGTCGCGGGGTATGCGCCGTATGCGTGCTACGTGTGCCTGATGCCGCTCGCCGTGCTGCTTGCCGCTTTTCTGGGATTTCGCGTGATCCGGGAGGCCCCGGAGAGCGGCGCAGCAAAAGAAAACGGGGCCTGATTTTTCGCCGGAAGGGCTTTTTTGTTCTTTCCGATCGTGGTATGATGGGATCCGGAATACGGCGGATCGGAAGCGGCGGATAAGGCCGGGAAAAGGAAGCGGCAGATGAGGCCGGGATGAGAAAACGGTCCACGAAGGCGGGAAAAGGAAGCGGCGGATGAGGCCGGAACGGGGAAAGGGAGGATGGGAAAATGAAGATTGTGTTGCTGGAAAGCCTGGGGGTGCCGCAGGAGCAGATCGACGGGCACAGAGCGCGCCTGGAGGCGATGGGACATTCCTTTGAAGCGTTTGAGAAAAATGCGGATCCGGCCGTGCAGCGGGAGCGAAGCCGCGGCGCGGATGTGCTCATGCTGGCCAATATGCCGCTGGATGCCTCGGTCGTGCGGGAAGCGGAGAATCTGAAGCTGATCGATGTGGCGTTTACCGGCGTGGATCACATTCCGGTAAAGGAGGCGCGGGAAAAAGGAATCGCCGTCTGCAATGCGTCCGGTTACGCGACGCAGGCCGTGGCCGAGCTCTGCGTGAGCCTGATGATCGATCTGCTGCGCCATGTGCCGGAGACGCAGGAGCGGTGCCGCAGCCAGAAGACGAAGGACGGGCTGATCGGCCGTCTCCTGAGCGGAAAGACGGTGGGGATCGTGGGAGCCGGCGCAATCGGGAAGCGGGTGGCCGCGCTCTGTGCGGCGTTTGGCTGCCATGTGATTGCGTACAGCCGGAGCCGCGTCACGGACGCGGCGATAAAAGAACAGGTAAGCCTGGAGGAGCTTCTGGCCCGCGCGGACATTGTCACGCTGCACTGCCCGCTGACGGACGAGACGCGGCGCATGATCGGGGCCGCGCAGCTGGCGCAGATGAAGCGGGACGCGATCCTGATCAATACGGCGCGGGGCGGCGTCGTGGACTCGCAGGCGCTCGCTGCGGCGCTGCGGGAGGGGACGATCGCGGGGGCCGCCTGCGACGTGTTTGACGCGGAGCCGCCGCTTGATGAGAGCGAGCCGCTGCTGCACAGCCCGCACACGATCGTGACGCCGCACATCGCGTTTGCCACGGAGGAATCCATGGCGCAGAGGGCGGAAATTGTGTTTGACAACCTCTATGCCTGGCTGCGGGGAGAAGAGAAAAATCGTATTGTCTGAAAATAACACCTGTTTTATTTATTTAGATATATTTTTTTAACACTTCTTAACGTGTGCTTTTGTAAAATTGGGATTATAATCGAGCCAAAGTATAATAGGTCAGAAACAGGCTATGCAGAAAGGATGTGACGGGATGGGAAGTCTGGGAGAGACTTTGCTCGAAGAGCTGAACTGTGAGACTGCGTGTACGATTTTCGGGATTGAGATCGCGGAATCGGTAGCCGTAACCTGGGGGATGATGATCATCCTTGCGGTTGTCTCCTTCCTGGTAACGCGCCGCCTGAAGGTGGAAAATCCGGGACGGTGGCAGCTGCTTCTGGAGTATGCGGTAACCTGGCTGCAGCAGACGACGGAGAATATTGTGGGGGAGAAAGGGAAACGCTATGCGCCGTATCTGACGGCGGTCCTGATCTACCTGGGAATCGCCAACCTTCTGGGGATTGTGGGCGTGAAGCCGCCGACCAAGGATCTGAACGTCCCGGCGGCGCTGGCTTTGATGAGTATCGCGCTGATCGAGTGGGCCGGCATCCGCGAACGGGGCGTCGGGGGATGGCTCAAAAGCTTTACGCAGCCCGTGGCGCTGACTACGCCGTTTAATATCCTGGAGGTCGTCGTGCGGCCGCTTTCTCTGTGCATGCGACTGTTCGGGAATATTCTGGGCGCCTTTGTTATTATGAAGCTGGCGGAATTTGTCCTGCCGGTGGGGCTGCCCGTCGTGTTCGGCGCGTATTTTGATCTGTTTGACGGGCTGATTCAGGCGTACGTATTCGTATTCCTGACGGGCCTTTTTATCCGGGAAGCCGTGGAATAGCGGAAGATACGGGAAAATAAGTTCAGAGAGAAGGAGAGTGTACAAAATGGAAACGATCTATGCAATCGGAGCGGGTATCGCAGTACTTGCCGGCGCGGGCGCCGGAATCGGAATCGGAATCGCCACCTCGAAGGCGGCGGAAGCTGTGGCGAGACAGCCGGAGGCAGAGGGAAAGATCACGAAGATCCTGCTTCTGGGCGCGGCCCTGGCTGAGGCGACGGCAATTTACGGCTTTGTCATGGGCTTGCTGATCATTGTTCTTCTGAGCTGATAGAAAGGCGGAGGCGGATATGTTACGGTTGGATATCAATGTGGTCTTTACGATCATCAACCTGCTGATCTGGTTCGCCCTGGCCCGTTTCCTTCTGTTTAAGCCGATCAACGAGATTATAAGCAGGCGGGAGGAGGCGATCCGCGCCCGTTACGAGGACGCCGGAAAGCAGCAGGAAGCGGCGCGCGAAGAAAAAGAGAAATATGAGGCCTGCCAGGAGCAGATGAAGAAAAACAGCGAGGCGCTCATGGAGGAAGCCCGGGCGGGAGCCCGCAGGGAGCGGGACCGGATCCTGGAGGAGGCGCAGCAGGAGGCGGACCGCGTGCTGCAGCAGGCGGAGAAGACGGCGCTCCGGGAGCGGGAGAGAATGGTAAATCAGGCGAAGCAGGAGATCCTGAGCCTGGTAATCGAGACGGCCGGGGCGGCGCAGAAAGAGAAGGATGACAGCTCCCTCTATGATACATTCTTAGAAAAGACCGGGGAGGCGGATCATGGAACGACTTGAGAGTTATCTGCAGAAGATGGAGCAGTGGAAGATCTCCCAGGAGGATCTGGAACACGCGCTGAGAGAACTCCAGGCGGTGCCGCAGATCGGGACGGAGCTGGAGAATCCGACTGCCTCTCACGAGCGGCGGGAGCAGATCGTGAACGCGATTTTCCCGCGCGGGGCGCGGGAGCTGATTCTGTCTCTGGCGGAGAACGGGGAGCTTTCCCGTCTGGAACAGCTGATCGGACTCTGGATCAGGCGGAATCATAACGAGACGTTTCTCGAGGTGCAGCTGGAATATGTGACGAAACCGGATGAGCGGCAGGAGGCCGGGATCCGGCGTTTTCTGGCGGGCAAATATCCGGGACGGCCGCTGCTTTTTACCATGTGCGAGAACCCGGATCTGGAAAACGGATTCGTCCTGCGGGTCGGAAGCGAGGAATATGACTGGAGTATGCGCGGACGCCGGGAGGCCCTGGCCCGCAAGCTCAAAGAGATGGCCTCGGACGGGACGGACAGCGATCTGCTGGCGCGAAAGGGCATCATCAGTATTCTGCGCGGAAGCCTGGAGGGGCTGGACGTCACGTCCGGCGAGATCGGGGTGGTAACCCGGGTCGGGGACGGGATCGCCTATATCGACGGAGTGGATCACGCCATGTACGGGGAGATCCTTCTGTTTGAGAACGGATTAAAGGGAATGGTACAGGATGTGCGATCCGGGGAGATCGGCTGTATCCTGTTTGGCAATGAGAGCGAGATCGGGGAGGGGAGCCGCGTGGCGCGGACGGGCCGTATGGCCGGAATCCCGGTCGGCGAGGGATTCCTCGGCCGGGTGGTGGACGCGCTGGGAGCGCCCGTAGACGAGAAGGGGCCTATTGAGGCGGCCGATTACCGTCCGATCGAGAACCCGGCGCCCGGGATTGTGGATCGCCGGCCGGTCGATACGCCGCTGGAGACGGGAATCCTTTCCATCGATTCCATGTTCCCGATCGGGAGAGGACAGCGGGAGCTGATCATCGGCGACCGGCAGACGGGAAAGACTTCGATCGCCGTGGACACGATCATCAACCAGAAGGGGAAGGACGTGATCTGCGTCTATGTGGCCATCGGCCAGAAATCTTCTACGGTTTCGCGCCTGGTACACACGCTGGAAAAGCACGGCGCGATGGAATATACGATCGTGCTGACGGCGCCGGCCAGCGCGCCGGCATCGCTGCAGTATATCGCGCCGTATTCCGGCGCGGCGCTGGCGGAATATTTTATGTACCGGGGGCAGGATGTGCTGATCGTCTACGACGATCTGTCCAAGCACGCGGCGGCGTACCGCGCGCTCTCGCTTCTGATGGAGCGCTCGCCGGGGCGCGAGGCGTATCCGGGCGACGTGTTTTACCTGCATTCCCGCCTTCTGGAGCGCTCGGCCCGCCTGTCCAAGGAAAAGGGCGGCGGTTCCATTACGGCGCTCCCGATCGTGGAGACGCTGGCGGGGGACGTTTCCGCCTATATCCCGACAAACGTGATTTCCATTACCGACGGCCAGATCGTGCTGGAGAGCTCCCTGTTCTTTGAGGGTATGCGTCCGGCGGTCAATGTGGGCCTGTCCGTGTCGCGTGTGGGCGGCGCCGCGCAGACGAAGGCGATGAAGAAGGCGGCCGGGAGCATCCGCATCGACCTGGCGCAGTACCGGGAGATGGAGGTATTTACGCAGTTCAGCTCAGAGCTGGACGAGACGACGAAAGAGCAGCTGCAGTTTGGAAAGGGCCTGATGGAGCTTTTGAAGCAGCCGCTGGAATCGCCGATGTCCATGGAGGATCAGGTCATAACCCTGTACGCCGCGGAAAACCGCCTGTTTACGGATATCCCGGTGGCGAAGCTGAAGGAATTTCAGAAGGGGCTTCTGGCCTGGATGAAAGAAAAGCATCCGGATATCGGGGCGGATCTGCGCCAGTCGCGCATTTTAAGCGACCGGCTGATGCAGGAGATTGTCAGGGCGGTTCTTGAATATAAACAGAGCGGGCGGTGATAGAAGATGGCGGGGCTTAAGGAAATCCAGAACCGGATCCGGAGCATCCAGGATACGAAAAAGATCACGAACGCCATGTATCTGATTTCCTCGACGAAGCTGAAGAAGGCGAGGCGGGATCTGGAAGCGACGGAGCCGTATTTCTATACGCTTCAGGGAGCGCTGGAGCGGATCCTGCGTCATTTGCCGGATATGGAGCACGAATTTCTGGAAAATCCGAACCGGGGAAAGAAGACGGTTGCGCTGCTGGTTATCACGGCGGATCGCGGGATGGCGGGCGGATACAATCACAATGTGCTGCGCATGGCCGAGAAACGGATTCAGGAGGAGAAGCAGAAAGGGCGCAGATGCCGCCTGTTTGTCGTCGGCCAGGTCGGACGGCAGTATTTTGCGGCGCGCCGGATCCCGATCGAGGAATGCTTTCGCTATTCGGCGCAGAATCCGACCTTTAACCGGGCCCGCTGGATTACGGAGACGCTTCTGGTGGAATTTCAGGCGGGCGGGATCGACGAGCTGTGTGTCTTTTATACCCGCATGATAAACGGGATGCGAAGCGAGGCGGCCGTCAAGCAGATCCTTCCGGTCTGCCGCTTTGAGATGAAAGAGCCGGACGACGTGATGCACGAGAATTTCGAGATTCTGCCCGACGCGCAGGAGGCGCTGAGCGCGATTATTCCCAACTATACGGCGGGCTTTCTGTACGGCGCGCTGGTGGAGTCCTTCTGCAGTGAGCAGAATGCCAGGATGGAGGCCATGCAGGCCGCGACGGATAACGCCAACGAGCTTCTGCGGGATCTCGGCGTTTTGTATAACCGGGCCAGGCAGGCGGCGATCACGCAGGAGATCACGGAGGTTTCCAGCGGCGCGCGGGCGCAGAAACGCAGCCGTGAGGAAGAGAGGAGACTTTGATGGAAGAGCGCAGGGGAAAGATTGTTCAGGTCTCGGGGCCTGTTGTCGATGTAAAATTTGAAGGCGTCTCCCTGCCGGAGATCCGCGAGGCACTGACGGTAGAGGTAAACGGGGCGGAGCGCGTGATGGAGGTGGCCCGGCATATGGGGCACGGCGTAGCGCGCTGCATCATGCTTTCCGCGAGCGAGGGCCTCTGCCGGGATATGGAGGTAACGGCGACCGGCGGCGGAATCATGGTGCCGGTCGGAGAGCCTACGCTGGGCCGCCTGTTTGATGTGCTGGGACATCCCATCGACGGGGAGGGGCCGGTCGAGGGAGAAGAGCAGTGGTGCATCCACCGGGATCCGCCGTCGTTTGAGGCGCTGAGCCCGGCGGTGGAAATCCTGGAGACGGGAATCAAGGTCATCGATCTGCTGGCACCGTATTCCAAGGGCGGCAAGATCGGCCTGTTCGGCGGCGCCGGCGTGGGAAAGACGGTGCTGATCCAGGAGCTGATCCGCAACATCGCCATGGAGCACGGCGGCTATTCGATTTTTACCGGCGTCGGCGAGCGCTCCCGCGAGGGAAATGACCTCTGGAGCGAGATGAAGGAATCCGGCGTTCTCAAGAAGACGGCGCTGATTTTCGGACAGATGAACGAGCCGCCGGGCGCCCGTATGCGCGTGGCGGAGACGGGGCTTACGATGGCGGAATATTTCCGCGACCGGAAGCACCGGAATGTGCTTTTGTTTATCGACAATATTTTCCGTTTCGTCCAGGCGGGTTCGGAGGTGTCGGCGCTTCTGGGGCGCATGCCGTCGGCTGTCGGCTATCAGCCGACGCTGGCCAATGAGATGGGCGCGCTGCAGGAGCGCATCACGTCGACGCGCGAGGGCTCTGTGACCTCGGTGCAGGCGGTGTACGTGCCGGCCGACGATCTGACGGACCCGGCGCCGGCCACGACGTTTGCGCATCTGGACGCGACCACGGTCCTGTCGCGCAAGATCGTGGAGCAGGGAATCTATCCGGCCGTGGATCCGTTGGAGTCCAGCTCCCGTATCCTGGAGGCCGACGTGGTGGGCGAGGAGCATTACCAGACGGCGAGACGGGTGCAGGAAATGCTGCAGAAATACAAGGAGCTGCAGGATATCATCGCCATCCTCGGGATGGACGAGCTATCCGAAGAGGATCAGCTGACGGTCAGCCGGGCGAGAAAAATCCAGCGTTTTCTGTCCCAGCCGTTCCATGTGGCGGAGAATTTTACCGGCGTGCCCGGCGTTTACGTGCAGTTAAAGGATACGATCGCGGGCTTTAAGGCGATCCTGGACGGGGAGATGGACGAATATCCGGAAGCCGCGTTTTTCAATGTGGGCACGAAGGACGATGTGATCAGCAAGGCGAAGATTCTGCGGGGCGAGAGTGTGAAGGCGGCCGGAGAGGAGTGACGGGATGGCGCAGTTTGAGCTGAAGATCATAACCAGCAACCGCGTATTTTATGCGGGATCCTGCCACTGCCTGATTTTGCCGGCGACGGACGGGGAGCGGGCGGTCATGGCGCACCACGAGAATGCGATCCTGGCGGTCTGCCCCGGCGAGATGCGCCTGCAGTGCGAGGAAAACGGGCCCTGGACGGCGGCCGTTCTGGGGCAGGGATTCTGCGAGGTCGCCAATAACCGCGTTACGCTGCTCTCCGATACCGTGGAGCGGCCGGAGGAGATCGACCGCGTGCGGGCGCAGGAGGCTTATGAGCGCGCGAGGGAGCGGCTGCGCCAGAAGCAGAATGTCCGGGAATACCACCTGTCGCAGGCGGCGCTCGCCAGGGCGTTAAGCCGGCTGCGGGAAGTGGATAAGAGGCTGTAGCAGAGGAAAAAGAGAAAACGGGCACGCCGTTTCTGCCGCCGGGGCAGAGGCGGCGTGCCCGCGCGCGTGAAGAAAAAAAGAGAGCCGGGGACGGGAAAGACGATGCCGGCGGCGTGCCCGCGCGCGTGAAGAAAAAAAGAAAATCCGCACAGGGAGAGAAGATGGGGGAAGAACCGATGGGGAAGGAGAGACAGGAAGCAGGATATTTTGACTGGGAGAGCCAGTATGCGCTTTACCGGGGCGTCTGGGAAAGCCGGCAGAAGAAGGGGCAGAACCCGTCGGAGGCGGCCTGGGACGGCCGGGCGGCGGACTGGAAAAAAGAGCTTTCCAAGGATCCGGCTTTTTTTGGCGGGCTGGACAGGCGGGTCAGGGAGACGGTTTCCTTTCTGCGGGGCCGCGGCCTTCTGCAGCCGGGAAGCACGGTGGCGGATATCGGCTGCGGGCCGGGGCATTTTGCCGCAGCGTTCGCCGAAACGGCGGCGCACGTCGCGGCGCTGGATATTTCCGGGGGAATGCTGGAGATGGCGCGCGAGTATGCGGCGGCGCAGGGGGTAAAAAATGTCTCGTTTGTCCAGGCGGATTTTTCTTCCATGGATGTGGGGCAGGCCGGCTGGGAGCGGGCTTTTGATCTGGTGTTCGCCGCGCTGACGCCGGCCGTGGCCTCGGTGGAGGATCTGGAAAAACTGATGGGTATCAGCCGCGGCTTTTGCTTTAACAGCAGCTTTGTGCGCTGGGAGGACGGGCTGGAGCGGCGGATCGGCCGCGAGCTGTACGGGAGAGAGCCGCGTCCTCTGCGCGGCCGGGACGACTGGTTTTATGCCTGCTTTAACCTGCTCTGGATCATGGGCTATTATCCGGAGACGCGCTATTACTGCACGGACAGCGAAGTGCGGGTGCGGGCGGACGAGGACGAAGCGCGCTATTATGCCCGCTGCTTTTCGCCGGATATGTCGGCGGACGCGGGGGAGACGGAACGGATTTACCGCTATCTGCAGGGCATTGCCGGCGAAGACGGGATGATTTCGTTCCGGGAAGAAAAATGGTACGGCTGGCTTCTGTGGGATGTGAGGAAAAAAACCGTGCGGCGCTAACAGAGAATTTCTGTGAAAACTGACCCGTATAAAATTGTCGATTTTGGCTATTTATAATGGGTACAAATTCGTGTATACTGAATGTCAGAAAAATGGTAAGACCAAAACAGACGGGAGGATGATACGCGATGAAACGGATTGTAACCATTCAGGATATTTCCTGCGTCGGCCGCTGTTCCCTGACGGTGGCGCTGCCGCTTCTTTCAGCCATGGGGGTGGAGTGCGGGATTCTGCCCACGGCGGTGCTTTCGACGCACACGATGTTCCAGACCTTTACCTGCCGGGATCTGTCGGATCAGATCGAACCGATCGCGGACGCCTGGGAGAAGGAGCAGATTACGTTTGACGGGATTTATACGGGATACCTGGCAAATGCCGGTCAGTGCGCTCAGGTTGGCGCGTTTTTTGAGCGTTTCCGAAGGGAAGACGGCCTGATTCTGGTCGATCCGGTAATGGCGGACAACGGCGCGCTCTATCCGGCCTTTGATGAAAAGTACCCCGCCGCCATGGCAGAGCTCTGCGCGCAGGCGGACGTGATTGTCCCCAATCTGACGGAGGCCTGCCTGATGACGGGAATGCCGTACCGGACTTCGTACGGGCCGGATTATATCCGGGAGCTTCTGGAGAAGCTTCTGGATCTGGGGTGCGGCACGGCGGTGCTGACGGGCGTCAGCTATGAGGCGGACCGGCTGGGCGTGGCCAGCCTGGATCGCAGCGGGGCGCAGTTTTCCTATTTTACCCGCCGCTGTCCCCAGAGCTACCACGGAACGGGCGATATCTATGCGTCCGTCGTGATGGGCGGCCTGATGCAGGGGCTGGAGACGGGACGCGCGCTGGCGCTGGCCGCCGATTTCGTGGTGGCCTGCATTGAGGCGACGGCGGCCGCGCCGGACGCGCGCTGGTACGGGGCGGAATTTGAATCGCAGATCCCGCTGCTGTGCCGGATGCTGGATCAGAGAAAAACAGATCAGAGAAAATACTGATTTTCGCGGCGGGCGGCCAGCTTTTCGGTAAAAGCGGCGGCAAAGTCCAGATACTCTTTTACGTTCATGTTCTTGGCGCCGGCCGGGCAGCTGCGGATGCAGCGGAAACAGGAAATGCAGGATCCGGCGATGGTGCGGCAGTCCTCTGCGATGGCGTTTGCGGGACATTGCCGGACGCAGAGGCCGCACCGGACGCAGGCGTCCGAGGTCAGAGGACGGAAGTTTCCGCCTTTTCCGCCGTCTTTATACGGCCGGTTTCCGGGAATAACGGGGGCCGGCGCATGTTCCGGCCTGGCGGCTGCTTTTCTGGCGAAGGCGCGATCCTCTGCCAGGTCGGCTTCATCCGGGCGGGTAACCTGAATTTCCCCGTAGGTATGGCGGCCGACGACCGCGGCGGCGCCCTTTACGAGAAAGCCGTTTTGGGCGGCCAGATCGGCAAGTTCCAGAGGCGCGTCGTCGAAATCCCGGTTTCCGTAGGAGACGGCGACCAGGCAGGGAGTCTGGTTTCCGCGGATGTTCAGAAAACGTTCCCGGGCCAGAGCCGGGATGCGGCCGCCGTAGACGGGCGCGCCGAGAAGAACCAGGTCTTCCCGGTCAAAGGCGCGCGGCGCGGCATGGCCGGGGACGGTCAGGTCAATGATTCCGTCCGCGCCGCCCAGCTCTTCGGCCATGGCCTTCAGCGTTTTTAAGGTGTTTCCGGTCGGCGAAAACGAGACGATCCATATTTTCTGTTTCATGACAGTTCCTCCTTTTTACTGAAAAAGCGCCGGCAACGGGAAAAATCCCGTCTGCCGACGCTTTCATTATACTGCGCCCGGTAAAGAAAAGCAAACAGGCCGCTCTGAAAGGCTTCTGCCAGCCTGTGCCGGGGCGCTTCCCGGATGGGTTCCCCGGGTCTGGGGAGGAATGAGGAATGGGTTGATCAGGCCTGCGGCCAGAACTCGTGCGCAAGTTCTGCCTCCGGCTTCGGGTAGCCCAGCTGGGCGCAGAGCCGATCCGCCAGGACTTTCTGCGTGCTGTCCGGGAGGGAAGCCGGACGGGAAACTCCTGCGGCCGCGCGCTCGCTGTCTTTGTGCTCCGGCGCGGGATAATAGGCCTGATACAAATTATAATGATAATAACCCGGGTTATTGGAAGTATTTCTCTCGTTCAGTGACATAAACTCAGTCTCCTTTCAGGAAAAACGGAGTTCCCCAATCTTGACAACCTATTCGGATCATACTATGATATAGGGAATTCGGTCTGATGGTGTACCCGATTCCGGAACGGCCGTTTTCCGGCTTTCCCGTTTGGGTGTCCTTACTATAGCACGCGGATTCGGGAAATTCCATACCCGGAACCGGAATAAGAATATAACAAAAATACAATATCATAAACGAATCTGAAACGGCGGTATAAACGAAGAAAGGAAGAGAAGGGGATGAATGTCAGGAATCCGGAGTATTTCCTTGCGGTTGCGCGGGAGGAGAGCATTTCGCGGGCGGCGGAAAAACTGTATCTGTCCCAGCCGTATTTAAGCCAGTGCATCGCCCGGATGGAGCAGGAGCTGGGCGTGCGCCTGTTTGACCGCAGCCATGTGCCGCTGAAGCTGACGGAGGCCGGCCGCCTGTACCGGAATTATCTGGAGCGGGTCGGCGTGATCACAAACCGGTTTGAGGCGCAGATGGAGGATCTGAAGGGCGGCCGCCGGCGGATCCTGAACGTGGGGATTACCCTCTGGCGCGGTTCAGTCCTGCTGCCGGATATCCTGCCGGATTATACGAAGAGCCATCCGGACGTGCAGATCATCCTGCGGGAGGAGCACACGGGGACGCTGGCGCAGCTGCTTAAGGAGGATCAGATTGATTTCGCCCTGATGAACATGCCGCCGGATCTCGATGATTTTATCTATGACGTGATCCTGAATGAGCGCCTGCTTCTGGTGGCGAGCCGGGAGCATCCGGCGATTCGCGGGATCCGGACGTCGGCGGAAGATCCGGTTTCCGTCGATCTGCGGCGGCTCAGGGGAGAGCGGTTCATTCTTTTGCAGGAAGAACAGGTTATGGGATATGCCATGAAAAATCTGTTCGTCAAGATGGGGATCGAGGTAAAGGACGCGCTCTATACGACCAGCAGTACGACCTCGGTCAACCTGGCGGCCCGCGGGTTCGGCCTGACTTTCCTTCCCGAGGGGGGAATCCGCCACACGGCGCACCGGGAAGAGCTGGCGTTTTTCACGGTGGATGATCCGCCGTTTTCCGTTCCGCTTTTGTTCCTCTATAAAAAGGACAGTTTTATTCCGGATTATGCCAGGGATTTCATCGACATGGTGCGCCGCTACTATATGAATCTGCGGAAAACGGGGGAGGGCCGCGCGCCGGAAAGCGGGGCCTGTGGGCCGGAAAGCGGGGCCGGAGCGCCGGAAAGCGGGGCCGGCGCGCCGGAAAGCGGGGCCGGAGCGCAGGGAAACGGAGTCTGTGCGCCGGGAAACAGAAACGGGGCCTGTGCGCCGGAGATGCAGGCTTGCGGCCGCGCGGGAAAATGAATATAATAGGAGAAGAGAACGCAGGAAAAAAGGAGAGGCGCATGGACGTTAGGACGAAGAAGCGGCGGGAGACGGAGATTTACGAAAACTACTGGAAATTTACCGCGGCTTACACGGATATCATGGGGCCCGGGTTTTACCGGTGTCTGAGCGTGATTTTATTTTTTATCGACGAGAACCGCAGCGAGCTGGAGGAGAACGCCCGTCAGAGGCGGGATTTTTCCGGTTCGGATCTGTATCGCCGCCTGCAGAAACTCATTGTGCAGGTATCGGGATTTCGGGGGAAGGATCCGACGGCCTCGGCGCGCAAGGCGATCAATCAGTTTGTCAAGATCGGGTTTGTAAATCCCATGCTTCTGGGATATCATCCGCTGGCGCGCGCCTTTCTCCATGCGGACAGCGCGGCGAAAAAGCAGATCCTGTTTTCGCGGATTTTTTATGAAAATTCCTCGCTGGCCTCGGATGTGACGGTGGACCGGCGGGATTTAAAGCACATCGCCTTTTTCCTGCGCACGCTGGATCACAACGGCTCGCTTGACAGGGACGATGTGATGGCGCTGATGGTTACGGATATTACGCACTATAAAAACGGCTACCTCACGCGCGAAGAGCTGGATCAGCAGCACCGCTTCGCCGTGGCCTGCGGTTTCGACGGGCGCAAATACAATCAGATCGATCATCTGAAAGGGCATCTGCGGCGGGTCGTGGATCTGAAATATGATCCGGCGGAGGAGCGGTTCTGGTTTGCGGAGGATCCGCAGGTCGCCGAGCGGGATTTTGACAGA
Source organism: uncultured Lachnospiraceae bacterium (assembly GCA_944381615.1). GTDB lineage: Bacteria > Bacillota > Clostridia > Lachnospirales > Lachnospiraceae > Otoolea. Next base: position 23,956 of record CALWLT010000030.1, read on the forward strand.
AGCTTTGCAAGGGACGGCGTAAAGCACCGGATTTACAAGGAGGAGCTGAAGGAGGAATCGCAGATGCTCTATGGAAAACCGGTGTCGTATCTCAGCAAGAAGCCGTACAAGGTCCTGATCGCCTCTCACATCAAGCCGCTGGCGCAGTGCCTCAGGGAGGGCCGTGAGGATCAGGCGTACGACGTCAACAACGGCCTTTTGCTGGATCCCAATGCGGATTCATATTTTGACAAGATGGATATCAGCTTTGCCGACGACGGGGAGATCCTGTTCGGGAACGGCGTGGAGGCGGAGATCCGGCGGGAGCTCGGCGAATACCGTCTGGATCCGGCCGTGTTAAATGAAAGCCGGCGGGAGTACCTGCGCTACCACCGGGACCGCTTCAGAGAGAAGAACGGAGTGCGATAGATGGCCTATACATACATCGATTTATTCTGCGGGGCCGGCGGCCTGTCGCTGGGCTTTGATCTGGCCGGGTTTCGCAACGTCCTGGCGGTCGAGATAAACCCCGCCTTCGCCGCCACCTACCGGCGCAATTTTCCGGATCATCCGCTGGCGGTGGACGATGTGAGAAATCTGGATGCGGCGGCGCTTTCGCGTCTTTTGAACGGGGAGCAGGCCGACGTGATCATCGGAGGGCCGCCCTGCCAGGGATTTTCCATCGCGGGAAAAATCGGGAGAAGTTTCCTGGAGGACGAGAGAAACGGCCTCTTTCGCGAATTTGTCCGCATCGTTTCGCTGCTGCGCCCGCGCATCTTCGTGATGGAAAATGTGGCGGCGATGGCGACGCGCCTGAAGGGGAGGACGATACAGGAGATCGTGGAGGCGTTTCAGAATGCCGGGGACGGCTACCGCGTTTCCTGGGAGGTGTTAAACAGCGCCGATTACGGGGTGGCCCAGGAGCGGAGACGGACGGTCCTGACGGGCGTCCGCGCGGATCTGGGCGTTTCGGTCGCGCCGCCCGATAAGGAGGAGCGGCAGGTTTCTGTCCGCGAGGCGATCGGGGATCTGCCGCCGCTTGCCAGCGGGGAGTCGAGCGCGATCCCCAATCACACGGCGATGCGCCACTCCGCCCAGATGCTGGAGAAGATGAGCTATGTCCGGGACGGCGGCGACCGCATGGATATCCCCGAGGCGCTGCGCCCGGCGTCGGGCGACGTGCGCAAGTATATCCGCTATGACAGCCGCAGGCCGTCTGTCTGTGTGACCGGGGATATGCGCAAGATTTTTCATTACGAGCAGAACCGGGCGCTCACGGCCAGAGAGCTGGCGCGGCTGCAGTCCTTTCCCGACGGGTTTGTGTTTGAGGGGACGTCGATCTGCGTCCAGCAGCAGATCGGGAACGCGGTGCCCCCGCTTCTGGCGGAGAAAATAGCAGAGAAAGTGGAGGAGGCTTTGGATCATGCCGGGCTATCCGAAGGTAAATTACATCGGGAATAAGGAAAAACTGGCCTCCTGGATCATCGGGGAATTCCCGGTAAAGAGCGGAACGGTGCTCGATCTGTTCGGCGGCGGCTGTTCCGTGGCCTACGCGCTGAAGGAAAGCGGATATTCCGTCGTGGTCAACGATATTCTGTACGCGGATTACGTACTGGGAAAAGCGCTGATAGAAAATCAGGACGCGACGCTTCCGGAGGCGGTGTTTTCTTACCGTCCGGATCCGGCGCGCGTCAAAGAGCTGACGGAGCGGTTTTCGTTTCTTTCGGAGCGCCTTTACTACCCGGAGGAGACAGAGGAGCTGGCGCGGCTTGCCGCGCTGGCGGACGCGCTTCCTGAGGGAGAGCGCTACCTGTTTCTGGCGCTCCTTCGCCGGGCGATGATCCGCAAGCTTCCGTATTCGCGGATGAACGTGCCCTGGGATCAGATCCGGATTCTGCGGGACGAGGAATACAGCTACCGGAAATACGGACGCCGGCGCGCCTATCACAACCAGAGCTTTGAGAGCCATATGCGGGAAAATCTGGAAGCCTACAATGCGGCGGTGTTTGCGGGCCGCCCCTGCCGGGCCTGCCGGATGGACGCATTTTCGATGGCGGAGGCGGCGGGGCCGGTCGACGCGGTGTATCTGGATCCGCCGTATCCCTCGACGATGAATCAGTACGACGATTTCTACGGGCTTTTCGACGAGATGTTCGGCCTTCGCCGCGGGCACGCGGATTTTACGAAGCGGGAGACGTTTCTTGCGAATCTGGAGGAGCTCGTGCGCCTTCTGCGGCAGAAGGCAGGGTATCTGGTGCTCAGCCAGAATACGCGGGTAAAGCCGGGGCCGGATCAGATTGCGGCTATGCTGGAGGCGTACGGCAGCGTCTCGATCCGGGAAAAGAAGCACAATTATCAGGTAACGGGGAAGGAAAATAAGAATGGAAGCAGAGAGCTTCTGTTTCTTGTGAGATTCCGGTAACGCCCGGCCTTGCCGGAAGCAAAAGAAGACAGGAGGAAAACGGCGTGGGGGAACATAAGAATCGAAAAGCGGCGGCGCAGATCCTGGCCGCGGGAACCGGCTGGGGAATCATCGGAGTTTTTTCACGCCCGCTCTCGGCAGCCGGGCTGAACGTGATCCAGATTACCGCGATCCGCTGCCTGATTGTGGCGGCGGGGATGGCGCTCATCCTTCTGATCCGGGATCGGAGCCAGTTTCGCATCCGGCTTCGCGATCTGCCGCTGTTTGCCGGGATCGGGATTCTGAGCCTGGTCTTTTTTAATGTCTGTTATTTTCTGACCATTCAGCAGGCGACGCTGGCGGCCGCCTCCATCCTGCTTTATACGGCGCCTTTTTTTGTGCTGCTTGCCTCGGCGTTTCTGTTTCATGAGCCGGTCACGCCCCGCAAGCTGGCGGCGCTTTTCCTGGCGTTTGGCGGCTGCGTCCTGGTCAGCGGGTCCGGAGGCGGGCGCATGGGAGCGGCCGCGATCCTCACGGGGATCGGATCCGGGATCGGCTACGGGCTTTACAGCATTCTCGGGAGTGTGGCGTTGAAACGCTGCCGCCCGTTTACCATGGTTTTTTACGCGTTTCTGATCGCGGCGGCGGCGCTGCTGCCGTTCTGCCGGCCGGCTGAGATCGGGGCCGTCCTGGCGGCGGGCCGCCCGGCCCTCGTCTGTGCGCTGGCGCTGGGCCTTGTCTCCACGCTTCTGCCGTTTTTGCTCTACACGACCGGCCTGCAGAAGATGGAGGCCGGCCGCGCGGCCGTGCTGGCGTTTGCGGAGCCGATGGTGGCGGCGCTCTCCGGGATCGTGGTGTTTCAGGAGGCGCTTACGTGGCAGAGCGCTCTGGGGATCGCGCTGATTTTCGGGGCGATTGTTCTGCTGAATCGCGGCGGCGGCGCGCAAAGCAGCGATCGCAGATCCTGAAGGGGTAGCCCATCGGCAGCATGCGGCCGCAGGACTGGCAGCGGGAAATATAGCTCTTCTTGCCCTTGGAGAGGTACTGCATGATAGTCGCCTCGGTTTTGGCGCGCTCCTGCTCCAGCCACTCCTCGTCGATGATCTTGTCGAAGCGGTGGGAGAACTGGTAGTAGAGCTCCAGCTTGCGGTAGTAGGTCTCGTATTTCTGGAGCCCCTGCTTGTCCCCGGCATATTTGTCGGGGTGCTTTAAATGCGTGTCCGCCGGGTAGTCTTTGCAGTATTTCAGCCACTGGGAGACGACCTGGCGGTCGTCCGTATCGATGGGACAGCTGATCATGCGGTAGAGGATGTGCTTGTCCTCAAAGCCGTAGATATCGTCGCGGCAGCGCTCGGCCTGGGCGTAGAGCGTCAGCGTTTCGTCGATGCTGACCTTTTCAAACGGCGGGTCGGGCTCGACGGATTTCCAGACGCGCAGGATGACGTCGAGCGGCTCGTCCAGATCCAGGAGGATCTGGGGGAAGCCCAGGCTGACCTTTTCGATGGGCGGCTCGGTCTCGTTCAGATGCTCCCGGATGTAGGCGAGGGAATCCTCGTCCATGGCGGTCACGTAACCGGTGTCAAAGAGGCCGAAGCGGCCGGCGCGGCCGGCAATCTGCTTGATCTCGGGGGTGGTCAGCTTCCGGCGGCGGGTGCCGTCAAATTTGTCCGTCTGCACAAATACGATGCGGCGGACGGGGAGATTGAGGCCCATGCCGATGGCGTCGGTGGCGACGACGACTTTGGTCTTGCCGCTGGTAAAGAGCTGCATCTGCCGGCGGCGGATCTCCGGCGGCAGGCTGCCGTAGATGACGCTGGCCCGGACGCCCTGTTCCTCCAGGCGGCCGGCCACGTCGAGGACGGATTTTTTGGAAAATACGACCAGGGCGTCGCCGGGCAGGACGCTTTCGGGGAAGGAAAACGGTTCGTCCTCGCACAGGAGGGCCGTTTTCCGCTGGTAGCGGCAGACGGCATAGGAGTCGCCGCAGAGATGGATCAGGTGGGCGACGACCTGTTCCGCCGCCGGGCTCATACAGACGTGGATCTCTCCGGCGCGCAGGCCCAGGATGGCCCGCGTCCAGCAGTGGCCGCGATCCGGATCGGCGGTCAGCTGCGCCTCGTCGATGACGGCAATGTCATATTCCTGCGAGAGATCGGCCATTTCAATGGTGGAGGCGGTAATGCGGCTCCCCTCGTCGGCGATGCACTCCTGCCCGGTCAGCATGGTGCAGGGAACGTGATATTCCTGCATTTTCTCGTAGACCTCCAGCGCCAGGAGGCGCAGGGGCCCCAGATAGACGCCGTTTTGCGCCAGCTTCAGCCGTTCCAGCGCGTGAAAGGTCTTGCCGCTGTTGGTCGGGCCGATGTGGAGGATGAAGCGGCGGTGCATCTGCATGGTTTCCGGAAATTCCAGCTCCGGGCGGGAGGGCACCAGGTCCATGATCTTGTACTCGATCACATAGCGCTTGTAGATCTGATAGAGATCCAGGAGCGGACGGGAGCAGATCTCCCCGTCCAGCTCCGTTTCCAGATAATTCAGGAAATCAATGGAGAGATCGGCCTCATAGGAGGGCAGAAACATGGCCAGATCGAGGCGGACGAGCTCGGGAAGAATCGTCTCCTCCAGCTTCTGGACGGAAGCCTGATCGCCGGATCGCCAGGCGAAATACGCGAGGTTCTTGATCTGGCGGTGCCATTCCTCCAGCGGCCGCGCGCTGACCTGCGCGGCCTTGACGCGCTTCAGATTCTTTGCCAGGCGGGTCAGGCGCTCCCTGTAATCGCGGGGCCTCGCCCCGCTTTTTTTCTTTTTGCGGCTCTCCGACGCGTACTGCCGGATGTAGGTCTGAATCAGCTGATCCCGGTCTATCATAATCTTATGTCTGCTCCTTCTTTTCCCTTACTGCGGCGCGCCGGCTTTCAGAACTGCCGGGCCGTGCTCTGCCGGCTTTCAAAGCCGGCGCGCCGCTTTTTATTATGACAGAAAATCCGCGTTCCCGCAAGAGGCGGGGGAGCGGGAAGCGCCTGAAACGCGCGAAAGCGTGAATCTTTTGTGAACCGGTGGAAATAGGAGGGCGGATCTGCTAAAATAACAGGCAGAAAGCCCCGCGCAGGACCGGGCGGGGAGAGAAAGGATGAGAACGGGATGGAAGCGTTAAAAATACTGGTGGTTGACGATGAGGCAAGGATGCGCAAGCTGGTAAAGGATTTTCTGTCGGTCAAGGGATATCAGGTGCTGGAGGCGGGCGACGGCGAGGAGGCCGTCGATCTGTTTTTCGCGCAGAAGGATATCGCCCTCATCCTGCTGGATGTGATGATGCCGAAGATGGACGGCTGGGAGGTCTTAAAGACGATCCGCCGGCACTCGCAGGTGCCGATTATCATGCTGACGGCGCGGGGCGAGGAGAGCGACGAGCTGCAGGGCTTTAACCTGGGCGTGGACGAGTATATTTCCAAGCCCTTCAGCCCCAAGATCCTGGTGGCGCGGGTGGAGGCGATCCTGCGCAGGAGCAGCCAGGGTTCGCAGGACGTGATCGATGTGGGCGGGATTCACATCGACAAGACGGCCCACCAGGTGCTGGTGGACGGAAAACCGGTGGATTTAAGCTACAAGGAATTTGAGCTGATGACGTATTTTGCCGAGAATCAGGGGATCGCCCTGTCGCGGGAGAAGATTCTGAATAACGTCTGGAATTACGACTATTTCGGCGACGCGAGGACCATCGACACACATGTGAAGAAGCTGCGGAGCAAGCTGGGGGACAAGGGCGACTACATCAAGACGATCTGGGGAATGGGCTACAAGTTCGAGCCGGCGCAGTAACCGGGACGGGGGATGAGAAGCAATGAAAAGAGGGCATTCGATCCGCCTGCATTTTACGGTTATTTTTATCGGCCTGATGGCGCTGGCCGTCATGGCCGTCTGGTGCATTAACACCTGGTTTCTGGAGGATTATTATCAGGATCAGAAGCTGGATCAGCTGGAGGACGGCTACCGCGTCATGGATCGGATCATCTGCGGGGCGAAGGAAGAAGGCCGCAGCGTGCTGCGGGATGCGCAGGAGGAGCTTCTGCGCCAGATGGAAGAGCTGTTCGGCGAGGAGACGGGGACGCAGGGCGCGTCTGCGCAGGAAGAGAGACGGGCGGTAACCCGCCTGGCGGAGGTGGTGCGCGATCTGCGGGACACCTCCAACGTCGCGATCCTGATCTATGATAATGTGACGGATCAGACGCTGATCTCCTCGCCGCGGGATATTGAGACGATGGAGGAGCGGGTCCAGGGGTATATTCTGGGGCGCAATGCGTTCCGGGGAGAGACGGTGCGCCAGGATGACAATTATGTGATTCAGAAGACCTTTGATCCTCGCAGCCAGACGTTTTATCTGGAGAGCTGGGGCTTTTTTTCCGACAACTCGACGATCTTCCTGATGACGACGCCGCTGGAGAGCATCCGGGAGAGCGTGCGCATTTCCAACCGCTTTCTGCTCTATGTCGGGATCTGCGTGATCCTGGCGGGAAGCGTGCTGCTCTATTTCCTGATGAAGCATATGACGGGCCCGATTTACCGGCTCTCCCAGCTGTCGGAACGGATGTCGCGCCTGGATTTTACGGCCCGCTACGTGCGCCCGAAGCATTCGACGGAGGAGGTCGACACGCTGGGGAACAGCATGAACACGCTCTCGGACCGCCTGCAGGAGACGATTGGGAAGCTGCAGGCGGCCAATGAGCAGCTGCAGAGGGATATCGATGAGAAGACACAGATCGACGAGATGCGCAAGGAATTTATCGCCAATGTGTCGCATGAGCTGAAGACGCCGATCGCCCTGATTCAGGGTTATGCGGAAGGGCTGGTCGAGGGCATGGCCGAGGACGCGGAGAACCGCAGCTATTACTGCGGCGTGATCATGGACGAGGCCGGCAAGATGAACAAGATGGTGCGGCAGCTTCTGACGCTGACGGCGCTGGAATTTGGGCGGGAGCAGGCGGTCATCGAGCGCTTTGATCTGACGGAGCTGGTGCAGAGCGTGCTGGCGGCTTCCGGGCTGATGTTAAAGCAGAAGGAGATTAAGGTGGAATGCGGCCTGACGGATCCGGTTTTTGTCATGGGCGATGAGTTTAAGATCGAGGAGGTCGTGACCAATTATCTGACGAATGCGGTCAACCATGCGCAGGGAGAGAAGCGGATCGCGATCCGGGCCGTGCGGCGTATGGGCGCGGACGGGGCGCGGATCCGCGTGTCGGTGTTTAACACGGGGCAGCCGATTCCGGAGGAGGCGCTTCCCAATCTGTGGACGAAATTTTACAAGGTGGACAAGGCCCGGACGCGGGCTTACGGCGGAAGCGGCATCGGCCTTTCGATTGTGAAGGCGATCATGGAATCGCACCGCCAGGCGTACGGCGTGGAAAACCGGGAGGACGGCGTGGAATTCTGGTTTGAGCTGGCCTGCGCGGGGGAGGATCCGGATTGCACGGAAAGCAGAACGCCCTGATCGCTTGTCCGATCCGTCAAAAGCCGCTATAATAAACACAAACGGGAGATTCTGCCGCGGGAAGCGGGAGAAGAAAGGATGTTATTATGCCGAAGGCATCTCTGGAGTTAATTGCCAGGCGGGAGAAGGAGATCGTCGACGCCTGCGAGAAGATATACAGAGCCAAGGGGTTTTGCGGCGTTACGATTAAGGAGATCAGCACGGAAACCAGTTTTACGAGGCCGGCGATCTACAATTATTTTGAGACGAAGGACGAGATCCTGATGGCGCTTTTATGCCGCGAATACCGGGAGTTCTGCGAAAGGCTGGAAAGCCTTGCGGCAAAGGCGGCGCAGTGCACAAAGGCGGCGCTGGCGGATCAGATTGCGGGCGCGCTGGCAGAGCGGGAGATCCTGCTGCGCATTCAGAGCATGGATCTGTTTGAGATTGAGCAGAACAGCCGCCTGGAGCGCCTGGTCAGGCTGAAGGAAATCTACGGGCGGACCGTCGCCGCGCTGGAAGCGGTGCTCGGCGCATACGGCGTTTCCTCCGGAGAGGAGCGCGCAAGCTGCAGCAGAACGTTTTTTGCGTTCCTGTTCGGCGTCCACCCGTACGTATTCCACACCGAAAAACAGCTGGAGGCGATGCGGATCGCGGGAATTTCCGTTCGCGGGACGACGGTTTATGAAATGGTGTATCAGTGCCTTTTGCGGCTGATTCCCGAACGGAAGGGGACGGCGGAAGGTCAGGAGGCGTGATCAGACGGGATAAATAAGGAAGAAAACGGCGCGGCTGCGGCTGCGCCGCTTTTTGTTGTGCGGGCGGTGTGTTTTGGTGTGTTTTGTTATGTGGGCGCGGGAACTTTACTTTCCGCGCCGTTTGTACTATAATTAAACATTAAATTGGTTTAGTCTGCCCTGAAGGAGAAAGAGAAATGGAATTTGCGAAGCGGATGGACCGGTTTGGAGAAGGCGTTTTTTCCATGCTGGCCCAGATGAAGGATACAAAGAAAAAAGCGGGAGAGCCGGTGGTGGATCTGAGCATCGGCGCGCCGAACATCCCGCCGGCGCCCCATATTCTGAAGGCACTGAGCGAGGCCTGCCTGGCGCCGGAAAATTATGTGTACGCGATCTCGGATCAGGGAGAGCTTCTTAAGGCGGTGGCCGCGTGGTATGAGCGGCGCTACGGGGTAACGCTGGATCCGGAGACGGAGATCTGCTCGCTCCTGGGCTCGCAGGAGGGGCTTTCCCATATCGCGCTGACGATCGTGGACGAGGGGGACACGGTGCTGGTGCCGGATCCCTGCTACCCGGTTTTTGCCGACGGGCCTTCGCTGGCGGGCGCAAAACTTTTTTATATGCCGCAGCGCCGGGAGCGGCAGTACCTGATTGATCTGCGGGAGATCCCGCAGGAGGTGGCCCGCCGGGCGAAGTTAATGATTGTCTCCTATCCGAACAATCCCACGGCGGTGCTGGCACCGGATTCCTTTTATGAAGAGCTGATTGATTTTGCCAGACAGTACGGGATCATCGTCCTGCATGACAATGCGTACAGCGAGCTGGTGTTCGATCAGAGGAGCTGCGGCAGTTTCCTGCGTTTTCCCGGGGCGCGGGAGGTAGGCGTGGAATTTAATTCGCTGTCCAAGACGTACGGCCTGGCGGGCGCGCGGGTCGGCTTCTGCCTGGGGAACCGCGAAGTCGTATCGCGCCTGAAAACGTTAAAATCCAATATGGATTACGGGATGTTCCTTCCCATTCAGAAGGCGGCCGCCGCGGCGATCAGCGGCGATCAGTCGTGCGTGGCCGCGACCCGGGCGGCCTATGAAAAGCGCCGCGATCTGCTCTGCGATGGCCTTTCTTCCATCGGCTGGGAGGTGGAGCGGCCGCAGGGGACGATGTTTGTCTGGGCCCGGATTCCGGAGGGATTTTCGGATTCGCTCTCTTTTGTGAAGGAGCTGTTTGAGAAGACGGGCGTGCTGGTCACGCCGGGAAGCGCCTTCGGCCCTTCGGGAGAGGGACATGTGCGCATGGCTCTGGTGCAGGACGAGGAGGAGATCCGCGCCGCGGTAGGCCGGATCCGGGAGAGCGGGATCCTGGAGAAAAAGAACGCATGAGCCGGGAGCGGAAGCGGGCGCGTTCCCCGCTGTTCTGGCATGTGCTGCTGATCGCTTATATCGGGCTGATCTTTTTTCATTCGCTGATGCCGGCTTCGCAGTCCTCGGCGGAGAGCGGCTTTGTGCTGGAGCTGATCCGGGGCGGGCTTTCTCGGCTGAGCCTGGACGGCGGATGGCTGACGGAGCATATGGTGCGCAAATTTGCCCATTTCTCAGAGTATGCGGGGATGGGCGTTCTCCTGAGCCAGAGTATGCGCGCAGCAGAGCGGGGGACGCGCGTTTACCGCCTTCATCCATACGCCGTTTTTTTCGTCCCCTTCACGGATGAGACGATTCAGCTGTTCGTGGAAGGCCGTTCCGGTCAGATCAGCGACGTGTGGCTGGATATGAGCGGCGCGGCGGCGGGACTTCTTATAAGCGCTCTTGTTTACGCCTGCCTGGCGGCGCGCGCAAAGCGGGGGCCGGCGTCCGGCGGGAGCGGCGCGGCGAAAGAAAAGGAAAACGGCGCGTGACAGGCGCGGCCGGGGAGTGCAAAAACGGCGCGTGACGGGCGCAGCGGAAGAAAGGAAAACGGTGCGTGACAGGCGCGGCCGGAAAGAGAGGAAAACCGCGATGGGGGAAATCAATATCCGGATTGTTCTTCAGTACGACGGCAGCCGTTACGACGGCTGGCAGCGGCAGGGAAATACGGATCGCACGATTCAGGGAAAGCTGGAACAGGTGCTGGAGAAAATGGCGGGCGTGCCGGTCCGGGTGCATGGCGCGGGCCGCACAGACGCCGGCGTACACGCAAGAGGGCAGGCGGCAAATTTTTTATTGCCGGAGAGTTCGCCTGTGCGGGAGCCGGGAGAGGTCATGGAATACCTGAACCGGTATCTGCCGGAGGACATCGCCGTTTTGCGGGCGGAGCGCGTTTCGCCGCGCTTTCACAGCCGGCTGAACGCGGCGGCCAAGACGTACTGCTACCGGATCGAGACGGCGGCCCGCCGCGATGTGTTTGAGCGGAAATACGTGTACGGGCTGGGGCGGTCCCTCGACGTGGAGGCGATGGAGCGGACGGCTGCGCTCCTGACGGGAACGCATGATTTTGGCGCGTTCTGTTCTCTGAAGCGGAGCCGCAAATCGACGGTAAGAACCGTGTATTCCATTGACGTCAGACGGGAGAACACGCTGGTGGAGCTTACGTTTCGCGGAAACGGGTTCCTCTACAATATGGTCCGGATCCTGGCGGGAACCCTGATCGAGGCGGGGCTTGGCGCGCGGACGCCGGAGTCGGCCGCCGCGGCCCTGGCGGGAAAAGACCGGAGCCGGGCCGGCTTTACGGCGCCGCCGGAGGGGCTGTTTCTGATGGAGGTGGAGTACCCGCCTCAGTGACGGTGTTCTCTGCGGGAAATATTTTCCGGCGGGATGCAATAAGAAAAGGATCCGCTGCATTATTCTATATAGAAAGGAATTTTCGTCCATGTTTTTGATGGGGATATTCAGCGCTCTGGACGAGCCCGTCGCTTACGATCAGTTAAGCGATGAAAAGCTGCTTCTTCTGGTTGCGGAAGGAGACAGGGAGGCGTTTCAGAGGCTCTATCAGAATACGGATAAAAGTATATACGGCTTTATTCTTTCGATCCTGCGCAATCCGCAGGACGCCGAGGAAGTAATGCAGGAGACATACCTGAAGATCTGGACCGGCGCCGGGAGCTATCAGTCACAGGGAAAGCCGCTGGCCTGGATGTTTACGATTGCCAGAAATCTCTGCTATATGAAGTTCCGCGACCAGAAGCATGAAGCCGATATCGGACTTTCTGATCTTTCGGAGATGGAGACGGGTAAATTCTGCCCTCAGATCGAGGATGCGGCAGATAAGCTTGTTCTGCGCGCCGCGCTCCATATTCTGAATGAAGAAGAACGGCAGATTGTACTGCTGCGCACGTCGGCCGGGCTCAAGCACCGGGAGATTGCCGCGGATCTGGAGATGCCGCTGGCGACCGTGCTCTCCAAGTACAACCGCGCCATGAAAAAATTACAGAAATATCTGAGAGAGGAGGGAGAACATTGACCGATCGCTCAGACATGCAGTGGAATCAGGACGAGATCGCGAGACACCTGCGATCGGCGATGGATACCCTGACTCCTGACGTACTAGATCGGATCGATCTGTCCACGCCCCAGGAGATCTATGTGCGGCCTTCCCGCAGAGTCCGCCTGTACCGCCGTTTCCGGACGGCGGCCGTGGCTGCGGCGGCCTGCCTGTGCATGGCGGCCCTGGCCGGGGGAGTGGCGCTTTATCAGAACAGCCGCGTGGAGTCCATTGTCGGGCTCGACGTGAACCCGAGCCTGGAGCTGTCCGTCAACCGCAACGAGAAGGTGCTGCAGGCGAAGGCGTTAAATGAAGATGCGGAGGGGATCCTGGACGGGATGGATCTGAAAAACGTGGATCTGGACATCGCGGTAAATGCGCTGATCGGCTCCATGGTGCGGGGCGGTTATCTGAATGAGCTGGATAACGCCATCCTGGTCACGGTGGCGAACGACGACGAGGAAAAGGCGTCGGCGCTGCGGCAGGATGTGGTTGTGGACATTGAGACGTCGCTGGAAGAGCACGAGGTAACAGCGGTGGTGTATGACCAGCAGGCGCCGGTCTCGGACGAGGTAGAGGAGCTGGCGAAGGAGTACGGGATTTCCTACGGGAAGGCGTATTTCCTTCAGGAGCTGATCCGGGAGAATAATCTGAGCGGCGATGAGATGGAGGCGTTTGCCCGGATGACGATGGAGGAGATCGCCAGAGAGATCGCGGAGCGCTCCTACAGCGTCAGCGTAAAGGAAAACGGCGCGCAGAAGCCGCCGGCTTCTTCCCAGACGGAGGGCAGCACGGCAAAACCGGCGCCGGAGACGCAGACGCAGGAATCCGTTTCTTCGTCGGCTGCGGAGACGGCCGTCTCGGACACGCCGCCGGAGACCGGAGCGCCGCAGACGACGGCGGAAGCGACGCAGGAGAGCACGGAAAGTGCCGCTTCGTCGCGCGCACGGATCGATTATGTGGATTATATGGACGGCGTTCTCAATGTATATTTCCGGGATCGCGTGAAGTGGAGGAATCCGTCCGTTTCGGTGAGCGACGGCGACGGACAGCGGTACGCGGCGGTCATTTCCGATACGGGATCGGAGTCCTGCGAGATTCAGGTAACCGGTCTTCCGGGCGGATCCGAGTGCACGTTTTCTCTGGCCGGGGTAGCGCCCCGGGAGGACGGGGCTTCCTACGGGACGGTAAACGGCTATTTTGAGACGCCGGATATCGCGCCGGAGCTGACGGAGGATCCGGAGGAAGAGGAGCCGGAGACGGCGGCCCCGGAGACGACGGAAGCGGCGTCGGAGGCGGTGGAGACGAAGGCACCGGAGACGGCTGCGCCGACCGAGGCCCCGACGGCGCCGGAACAGACGGCCGCGCCGACGGCCCCGGCAGAGCCGGAGACGGAAAGCGCCGCTGCCGCAGAACCGGCGCCGCTTTCTGAGACGGCGGGAGCGCCGCCGGTTTTACCGCCGCCGGAGCGGCATCACGGGGAGCGAAGGCCGCCGGAATAAACCTGCATTGCCGTCATAAAAAATGCTTGACACCGGACGGAAATATGGTATAATTGATTGCGCAGTCGGGAACGGCTGCGCAGTTTTCAGATTGGGCCATCGCCAAATGGTAAGGCAACGGACTCTGACTCCGTCATTTTCAAGGTTCGAATCCTTGTGGCCCAGCTTCTTGTAACGGCGGGAGCGCCGCAGAACGGGGGATTTCCGGTTCTGCGGCGCTTTCTGCGCTGCGCATTTCTTCCCGTTCTTTTACTTGACAAATGAAGGGGAACAGCATAGACTGACTCCAGGATACCTGAGAACGTTTCCCCTCTTTTCCGCTTTTGGGGAGGGGAGAGGACAAAGGAGGAAGTCGCGATGACATTAAGGGATTTACCGATAGGAAAGACGGCGACGGTGCTGCGGGTAGGCGGAGAAGGAGCTCTGCGGCAGCATTTTCTGGATATGGGTCTGATTCCGACGGCCGACGTGACCATGGTTAAATACGCGCCCATGGGCGATCCGGTGGAGGTGCGGATTCACAGCTATGAGCTGACGCTGCGCCTGGCGGATGCAGAGCAGATAGAGATAGAGGATGTCCGGGATCCGGAGAACTGGATCCGGCAGGAGCAGAAGAAGAGACGGATTTCCCACCCCGGCCTCGGCGAGGGCGGGAAGTACCATGTGAAGGCGGACGAGCATCCGCTGGCGGAGGGCGAGACGCTGACCTTCGCCCTGGCCGGCAATCAGAACTGCGGCAAGACGACGCTGTTTAACCAGCTGACCGGATCGAATCAGCACGTGGGAAACTTCCCAGGCGTGACGGTGGATCGCAAGGACGGCGTGATCCGGGGACACGGCGATACGCTGGTCACGGATCTGCCCGGCATCTATTCGCTCTCCCCGTATTCCAGCGAGGAGCTGGTCACGCGCCGCTTCGTGCTGGAGGAACATCCGCGGGGGATCATCAATATCGTGGATGCGACCAACATTGAGCGCAACCTGTATCTGACCATGCAGCTGATGGAGCTGGATATCCCCATGGTGCTGGCTTTGAATATGATGGACGAGGTGCGGGAAAACGGGGGTTCCGTCCGCATCAATGAGCTGGAGGATCTGCTGGGCATTCCCGTCGTTCCCATCTCGGCGGCGAAGAACGAGGGAATCAGCGAGCTGATCGACCATGCGATCCACGTGGCGCACTTCCAGGAGCGCCCCGGACGGCAGGATTTCTGCGACGCAAACGATCACGGCGGCGCGGTGCACCGCTGCCTGCACGGGATCATGCACCTGATCGAGGATCACGCGCAGAAGGCGGGAATCCCCCTGCGGTTTGCGGCCAGCAAGCTGGCGGAGGGCGACGCGCGCATCGAGGCGCGCCTGAACCTGGATCCCAACGAGAGAGAGGCGATGGAGCACCTGATTGTCCAGATGGAGGCGGAGCGCGGCCTGGATCGGGCGGCGGCCATCGCCGATATGCGGTTCTCGTTTATTGAAAAGATCTGCCGGGAAACGGTTGTCAAGCCGCACGAGAGCCGAGAGCACGCCAGAAGCGTCCGGCTGGATCGCTTCCTGACCGGAAAATATACGGCGATCCCGGCGTTTGTCGGCATCATGGCCGTCGTATTCTGGCTGACCTTTAACGTGGTGGGGGCCTGGCTTTCTTCGCTGCTCGAATGGGTCATCGGGAGCCTGACGCAGGCGGCCGATCAGTTCCTTGCGGCGGCGGGGATCAACGCGGTGCTGCACTCGCTGATCATCGACGGGATTTTTAACGGCGTGGGAAGCGTTTTAAGCTTTCTGCCCACCATCGTGACGCTGTTTTTCTTCCTCTCCATCCTGGAGGACAGCGGGTACATGGCGCGGGTGGCGTTCGTCATGGATAAGCTGCTGCGGAAGATCGGGCTTTCCGGCCGCAGTATCGTGCCCATGCTGGTCGGCTTCGGCTGCACGGTTCCCGGGGTTATGGCCAGCCGCACCCTTTCGTCGGAGCGTGACCGGAAGATGACGATCTTGCTGACGCCGTTTATGAGCTGCTCGGCCAAGATTTCCATCTATGCCTTTTTTACGGCGGCCTTTTTCCCGCGCCAGGGAGCGCTGGTCATGATCGGCCTCTATGTGCTGGGAATCCTCGTGGGGCTTCTGATGGCGCTGATCCTGAAAGTGACCGCCTTTAAGGGGGAGGCCGTTCCGTTTGTGATGGAGCTCCCCAATTACCGGATGCCAGGGGCGCGCAACGTGAGCCAGCTTCTGTGGGAAAAGGCGAAAGATTTCCTGGAGCGGGCGTTTACCGTGATTTTTGTGGCGACCATTCTCATCTGGTTTCTGCAGACCTTTGATCTGCGCCTCAATGCGGTGGACGATTCGCAGCAGAGCATTCTGGCGATGGTCGCCGGCTGGCTGGCTCCGCTGTTTGCGCCGCTGGGGCTGGGGGACTGGCGGATCTCCACGGCGCTCATCAGCGGATTTATGGCCAAGGAGAGCGTAGTGTCGACGCTGTCCGTCCTCTTCGGCTCTGTCCAGAGCCTGACAGAAGCCCTGACGCCGCTGGATGCGGGCTGCCTTCTGGTCTTCTGCCTGCTCTATACGCCCTGCGTTGCGGCGATCTCCGCCGTGCGCCGTGAGCTCGGCGGGCGGTGGGCCCTGATCGTGGCGGCCGGCCAGTGCGCGATCGCCTGGGCCGCGGCCTTCCTGGTCCGCCTGCTGGGCCTGGCGTTCGGCTTCTGACCGGCGGGCGCGGCTTTTACCGGATGCGCCGTTCCAGCAGGGCGATCCCCTGGTAGAGGACGGCGCAGACGAGACAGAGGATCACGATGCTCATGACGACCATATCCATCTTAAAGACCTGGCTGCCGTAGATGATCAGATAGCCGAGCCCTTTGTCGGCGGCCAGAAATTCGCCGATGATGACGCCGACCAGGCAGAGGCCGATGTTGACCTTCATGTTGCTGATGATCAGCGGCACGGATCCGGGCAGAAGGACCTTCGTCAGGACGTGCCGCCGCGTTCCGCCCAGAGAGGCGATGAGCCGGATCTGATCCGGATCGGCGCAGGCAAACCCGTTGCGCAGCGTGAGGATGGAGCCGAATACGGCCACGGACACGGCGGCGACAATGATGGTTTTGACGTTGTTGCCCAGCCAGACGATGAGGATGGGAGCCAGGGCCGATTTGGGAAGGCTGTTGAGCATGACGAGATACGGCTCCAGGATCTCGGAGAGATCGGGACTGGCCCATAGAAGGACGGCGCCCAGGATGCCGGCGGCGGTAACCAGGAAAAAGCTGGCGAGCGTTTCAGCCAGCGTGACGCCGGTGTGGAGGAAAATACTTCCGTCTCCGGTCATGGAGACGAGGCAGGCGGCCACGCGCGACGGAGAACTGAAAATAAAATCGTCGATCAGCCCGAGGCGGGCGCTGCCCTCCCAGGCGGCGAGCAGGGCGGCAAAAAGGAATATGCGCAGGGCCGCGACGGTTTTCTGGCGGCGCTTCTGTTTTCTGACGTATTCCTGCTGAGCGATGGTCTGCTGTTTCATAAGGCACCTCCTCTGGCGGAAAGCGCGGAATCCGGGTCCTGAAGGACGTTCCACACCTCATTGAAATAAGCGGTAAAGGCGGCGTCATTGCGCCGCTTTAAGGGGCTTACGGCCCCGCCGGGAAACGAAACCGGCAGGATTTTCCGGATCCGTCCGGGACGCCGGGACAGAATGATAATCCGGTCGGCCACGCTGACTGCCTCCGAGAGATCGTGGGTAATCAGGATGGCCGTTTTTTTCTGCTCGCGGATGATGGAGCTGATGTCATCGCAGACGGAAAGGCGCGTCTGGTAGTCGAGGGCGGAAAATGGTTCGTCCAGCAGGAGAAGATCCGGCTCCAGGGCCAGCGTGCGGATCAGGGCGGCCCGCTGGCGCATGCCGCCGGAAAGCTGGGACGGGCGCGCCTGGGCAAACGGGAAGAGGCCGTAGGCGTTCAGGAGAGAAAGGACGTATTCCCGGTGGGGCGCGTCGAGCTTTTTCTGAATTTCCAGGCCGAGCGAGACATTCTGGAGGACGGACCGCCACTCGAAGAGATGATCCTTCTGGAGCATGTAGCCGATGCGGCAGGCGCTCTCTGAGAGAGGCGTCCCGTCGATGCGGATGGAACCCGTATCGGGCCGGAGAAGGCCGCTGATCAGGGAGAGCAGCGTCGATTTGCCGCAGCCGGAGGGGCCGACTACGGCGATAAATTCTCCCGTATCGACGGTAAACGATATATTGGAAAGGGCCGCAGTCTCCCCTGCCATGGTGTGGTAGGAGTAGGAAAGGGCCCTGATTTCCAGCTTGGGAATCATGGAAACCTCCGTAAAGGGACTTTAGTGTAAGGTATGAGCGGCGCGGCAAAGCGGTGCGTGGGGTTGCCGGGGGCGCGGATCCGTGTTACACTTAGCCTGAAAAAAGCAAAGCGGCGGCGGGAAGGAGAGGGCAATGATACGGAATTATACGGTGGCGCTGGTTCAGATGGATACCCAGAACGATAAGGGGGAAAATGTCAGAAAAGCCTGCGCCTTTATCGATGAGGCGGCGGCGCGGGGAGCGAAACTCATCTGTTTTCCGGAGGTTATGAATCTCATCGGGCGCAACGTGGGCGAGGGAGGCGGCCGGGAGCCGATCCCGGGCTATACGACGGAGCACCTCTGCGAAAAAGCGAAGGAGCACGGCGTCTATATCCAGGGCGGCAGTGTGACGGAGGCGCTGGAGGGAGAGAAGCGTTCGGCCAATACGAGC
This sequence comes from uncultured Lachnospiraceae bacterium, assembly GCA_944381615.1. Lineage (GTDB taxonomy): Bacteria > Bacillota > Clostridia > Lachnospirales > Lachnospiraceae > Otoolea. The sequence goes on from CALWLT010000030.1 coordinate 42,227, forward strand.
GTGCTCATTTCTCCCCAGGGGACGATCCTCGCCTCCTACCGGAAGATGCACATGTTCGACATCACGCTGGCCGACGGGACGCCCTTTCGGGAGTCGGATCGGGTAAAGCCGGGCGACACGATCGTGACGGCTGAGACGGAGCTGGGCGTATTCGGCCTGTCCGTCTGCTACGATGTGCGCTTTCCGGAGCTCTACCGGCTGATGGCCCTGCGCGGGGCGCAGGTTATCTTTGTCCCGGCCAGCTTTACCATGCCGACGGGGAAGGATCACTGGGAGGTGCTTCTGCGGGCCCGGGCGATCGAGAACGGCTGCTATATCGTGGCGGCCGGACAGATCGGGACCAAGCCGGCGTACGCCGCCTACGGAAACAGCCTGGTAGCGGATCCCTGGGGGACGGTGGTGGCACGCGCGCGGGACGAGGAGGGGCTCGTGTTTGCCGAGATCGACCTGGATTATCTGGAGCGGGTGCGCCGGCAGATCCCTTCGCTGGAAAACCGGCGGACGGACTGCTACGAGATCCTGCAGAAATAGGAGCCGGTTCTGCCGCCGGGCGGAAAAAGGACAGGAAAAGAGAGATTGCGGGGAAAGGAAGGGGATACCATGCGGGTAGAAGAACGGATCGTGGAAGAAGCGGTAAAAAGGGCCGGAGATCTGAGCCTTCAGGAGGTCTGCATCGGAGTGGGCTATACGGGCGTCGTGCTCTCGGACGGGCACGGCGGGGTCAGTTATACGTTCCGCGAGTCGCTGGGGCCGTCCTGCGGCGTGATCCGGGAGGCCGGGAAGCTGAGAGGGACGCCGGTCTCTGAGGCGGCGCGCTGGATGCTCAGCGAAAATCTGGCGGAGGCCTCTGTGGGTGCGGCGGCCGTCAACGCCGTGTTAAACCGCGGCTTTCTGCCGGGGAAAAATATTGCGGAGGCAGTGAGCTGTACGGAGGACGATGTGATCGGCATGGTAGGCTGGTTCTGCCCGCTGGTGTGGAAATTCCAGCAGGCCTCCCGCTTCTATCTGTTTGAACAGAGGCCGGAGACGTGCAGCCCGTCCGGGATCGCGCAGATCATGGAGGCGGATCTCGCCCCGCAGTATCTGGGAACCTGCACAAAGGTTGTGCTGACCGGGACCAGCTTCATCAACGGGACGGCCGACGGGCTTCTGGCCGCGTGCCGCGGCGCGCGGGAAATCATTCTGGTAGGCGCCAGCACGCCCATGTGCCCGCCGGTGCTTGCAGAGTATGGCGTGACGCTGCTGGCGGGCACGCAGATCCGCGACGCGGGGCGGATGATGCGCATCGTGGCCGAGGGCGGCGGCGGGATGGATCTGTCGCCGGCCTCAGAAAAGCTGCTGGAGCGGATTTAGCGCGCGCGCCGCATCGCAGGGCGGCTGCGAAGGCAGGGCTTTTATCAGTGCCGGCAGGATCTCTTCGGCCCGTCCGATGATTCCCAGATGGGAGACGGAGAAGATCGGCACGGACGGATTGGGATTGATGGAAATAATCAGGCGGGAGGCGCGCATGCCGCTTAAGTGCTGCACGGCGCCGGAGATCCCGCAGGCCAGGTAGCAGAGCGGGGAAACGGTGCGTCCGCTCTGTCCGACCTGGCAGAATGCGGGAAGGCAGCCGGCTTCGACGGCGGCGCGGGAACCGGCAAGTTCTCCGTCCAGCGCGGCGGCCGTCTGCCAGAGAAGCTCCCAGCAGTCCGGCCGGCAGACGCCGCGCCCGCCGGAGACGAGGATTCGGGCTCCGGGAAGGAGGCCGCCGGCAAACGGCCCGAAGTCTGAAATCAAATCAGCCTGCGGCGCGCCGTTCGGGCGTTCGGGGAGCAGCCGGTTTTTGGAAAGCAGGTCAAGAATCGCCGCGGCGGCCGCCTCCGGCGAGGCAAAGCACTGCGGGGAAAAACGGGCCGGACGCGGAAGCGCGTTCCCGGCCCGTTTTTCTGCTGCCGGTTCATCCAGCCGGGTAAGTTCCCTCTGAAAGGAATGGATGAGCCCGCCGGCGGTAACAAAAAAGTGCGGCGGCCTTTCCGGAAGGACGCGGTCGGGCAGTTTGCCATCGCACTGCTTTTGGAAATCTGCCATCACATCGGTCATCACGACGCGACGGTGCATGCCGGGAAATGGGAGAAAAGCGCCGACTGGTGCTACTGGGACTACCCTCTGATCGAGCTGGCGCAGAAAACGATCGGGATCGTCGGGTTCGGACGGATCGGGCAGACGACGGGGCGGATTGCCGCGGCGCTCGGCATGCGGGTGCTGGCCTGCGACGCGTATCCGACCGAAGCGGGCCGCCGTCTTGCGGAATATGTGACGCTCGATAAGCTGCTGGAGGAATCCGACGTTGTCGCGCTGCACTGTCCGCTTACCGAAGAGACCGGGCGCCTGATCCGCAGGGAAACGATTGCGCGGATGAAGGACGGCGCGATACTGATCAATAATTCGCGCGGACAGCTGGTGGACGAGCAGGATCTGGCAGACGCATTAAACAGCGGGAAGCTTTACGCCGCCGGCGTCGACGTGGTGTCCTCTGAGCCGATCCGGGGCGATAATCCCCTTCTGAAGGCGAAAAACTGCATCATCACGCCGCATATGAGCTGGGGCGCAAAAGAGAGCCGCCGGCGTCTGATGGACATCGCGGCAAAGAATGTGCGCGCCTTCCTGGACGGGCACGCGGTCCATGTGGTCAACGGCGAATTTCTGGAGCACGGGCCGGAAACGGCCTGACGCGGAGCCCGGCGCGCGCCTGAATCCGCAGCCGCCCGATTTTTTGTGCGTTACCGCTTGAACTTTTGGGAAAAAGGTGTTATAATCCCTACGATAACATAATAAACTGACTAGAGAGAGTGGACAGATGTCCACTCTTTCAATTTGTATACCGGTTTTGGAGACGGAATGCCGGTTTGCCCCGCGGCGCTGTTTCGCGGCAGTCAGGACCGAAGGAAAAGGTGGTGGAGTATGGCAAAAGGAGAATTGTATGAGGCGAGAGTCGAGGCGTGGCTGCTGCCGGTGCTGGCGGAGCGCCAATTCGAGCTGGTGGACGTGGAGTACGTGAAGGAAGCCGGCGTCTGGTATCTGCGCTGCTATATCGACAAAGAGGGCGGGATTACCGTGGATGACTGCGAGGTCATCAGCCGTCTGCTCGGGGACTGGCTGGACAAAGAGGACTTTATTCCGGACAGCTATATCCTGGAGGTCAGCTCTCCGGGACTGGGCCGTCCGCTGAAAAAAGAAAAGGACTTTCTGCGCAGCGTCGGCAAGGACGTGGAGGTGCGCCTCTACCGCCCCGTCGACCGGCAGAAGGAATTTACGGGAAGGCTCGTTTCCTTTACGGCGGATACGGTTACCATCGCGCCGGAGGACGGAGAAGAGAGAACCTTTCAGAAATCAGAAATTGCTTTGATACGTCTGGCCTTTGATTTTTAGACGGTAGGAGGATAAAGAAAAATGAACAAAGAACTGATTGAAGCGTTAAATGTGCTGGAGAAGGAAAATAACATCAGCAAGGATGTCCTTCTGGAGGCGATCGAAAATTCTCTGCTGACCGCCTGCAAAAATCATTTCGGCAAGGCGGACAATGTCAGGGTCAGCATCAACCGCGAGACCGGTGATTTTTCCGTCTGGGCGGAGAAGGAGGTCGTGGAGGAGCCGGAGGATCCGATGCTGCAGATCAGCCTCGCCGAGGCCAAGATGATGAACGGCAAGTACGAGCTGGGCGATATCGTGCAGGTGCCCATCAATTCCAAAGATTTCGGGCGCATCGCCACGCAGAACGCCAAGAATGTGATCCTGCAGAAGATCCGCGAGGAGGAGAGGAAGGCTCTGTTTAACGACTGGTACTGCAAGGAAAAGGATGTGGTAACCGGCATCGTCCAGCGCTACGTCAATCACAACGTCTGCATCGATCTGGGAAAGATCGACGCCATCCTCAACGAGAACGAGCAGGTAAAGGGCGAGGTGTTCAGGCCGACGGAGCGCATCAAGCTCTACGTCCTGGAGGTCAAGGATACCAACAAGGGCCCGCGCATTACCGTGTCGAGGACGCATCCCGATCTGGTCAAACGGCTGTTTGAATCGGAGGTGGCGGAGGTCCGCGACGGTACGGTGGAGATTAAGGCCATCGCCCGGGAGGCGGGATCGCGTACCAAGATCGCGGTTTGCTCCCACGATCCCAACGTCGATCCGGTGGGCGCCTGCGTGGGCGTCAACGGGGCCCGCGTGGGCGCGGTGGTAAACGAGCTGCGGGGCGAGAAGATCGACATCATCAACTGGGATGAGAACCCGGCGTTCCTGATTGAGAACGCGCTGAGCCCGGCCAAGGTCATCCTGGTAGCGGCCGACGAGGAGGAACGGGAGGCGCAGGTCATCGTGCCGGACTATCAGCTTTCTCTGGCGATCGGCAAGGAAGGACAGAATGCAAGGCTGGCGGCGAGGCTGACCGGCTATAAGATCGACATCAAGAGCGAGACGCAGGCCCGGGAATCCGGACTCCTCGACGAGCTGGAGATGGGCTACGAGGACGGCTTTGAGGGCTATACGGATGAACCGCTGATCGGCGGCGCGGAGGAAGACTGGTCGCAGGACGGCGGATACGGCGAAGGAGAGTACCCGGAGAGCGCGGACGGCGAATCCGCGCCGGAGGAATACCCGCAGGAGGAACAGCCCGGCGGAGACGGCTTCCAGCAGTAACCGCAAAACAGGCTGCCGGATAAAAGAAAAGAACAGATTGGGAAGTGATAAAACGTGAGTACCAGAAAGATCCCGCTCAGGCAGTGCATCGGCTGCGGAGAGATGAAGAATAAGAAAGAGATGATCCGGATTCTGAAGACGGCGGAGGGCGAGATTACGATTGACGCGACCGGGAAGAAAAACGGGCGCGGGGCCTATCTGTGCCCCTCCATGGACTGCTACCGGAAAGCGGTTAAGGGCAGGGGACTGGAGCGTTCTCTGAAGATGGCCATTCCGAAAGATGTTTACGAAACGCTGGAAAAGGAGATGGAAAAGCTTGGAGAATCGTAGGAAGATCCTGAATCTTCTGGGCCTGGCCACCAAGGCGGGGAAGACCGCGGGCGGCGCTTTCATGACGGAAAGGGCTGTCAAGAGCGGGCGGGCGCGGCTGGTTGTCGTCTCCGAGGAGGCGTCGGCGGGCACCCGCAAAATGTTTCAGGATATGTGTGCTTACTATAAAGTCCCAATGTATCTGTTCGGAACGAAGGAAGAACTGGGGCGGGCGGCAGGAAAGGAAATACGGGCTTCCCTGGCCGTTCTGGATTCCGGTTTTTCCAAGGCGCTTGCGGAACAGATGGAGCTGAACGGAGGTAGCGGGTATGAGAGTGAATGAGTTATCGAAGGAACTCGGTAAATCAAATAAAGAAGTGTTGGAGATACTGCAGAAAAATCATTTTGATATCAAAAGCCATTCATCCGGCATCACGGAGGAACAGGCGGCTGTGGTAAGACGCGCGTTTGCGCCGGAGAAGGCGCCGGCGCAGGGGGCAGCGCAGCGGGTATCGGAATCAGGGACAGGAAAGGCGGAAACAAAGCGAGTGGAAAATGTAAAGAAAGAGCCTGAGAGGGCAGAGATAAAAGAGACAGCAAAAGCAGCGGAAGGAAAGCCGGCTGATGCGCCCAGAAAGAGGATTGCCGCCGTTTACCGTCCGCAGAACAGCACACAGATGAGAAGCGGCCGCCCGGCCGGCCGCGGCCCGGCCGGAGTCGGGGCAGCGCGCCCGGCGCAGCCGGCAGGCCAGGCGGGAGCGGGGGCAGCGCGTCCGGCGCAGCCGGCAGGCCAGTCGGGAGTCGGAACGGCGCGCCCGGCACAGGCAGGCCAGTCGGGAGTCGGAACGGTTCGCCCGGCGCAGGCAGCAGGCCAGTCGGGAGTCGGAGCAGCGCGCCCGGCACAGGCGGCGGGGCAGGCCGGAGCAGGGACGGCCCGTCCGTCCGGTCAGGATACGCGCGAACCGCGCTATGCGTCTCAGGGAAGCCGTGAGGGCTTTTCGGGGAACCGTGACGGCCAGCGCGAAGGCTTTTCAGGGAACCGCGACGGCCAGCGCGGCGGTTTTTCAGGGAACCGTGACGGCCAGCGCGGCGGTTTTTCGGGGAACCGTGACGGCCAGCGCGGCGGCTTTTCGGGGGGCCGTGACGGCCAGCGCGGCGGCCAGGGCGGCCGCGGCCTGAACATCCCCAAACCTTCGTTTGACGGCGCGGTCGTTCAGAAGCAGCAGAACAACAAGCAGAGCAAGAACGCGTATAAGACGGATCGGTACGACAAGATCGATCACGAGGAGGAGCTTCGCGCCAAACAGGGCCGCGGCAAGGGCGGCAAGGCGGCGGTTGTTCCGCCTCAGCAGAAGAAAGAGGCGGCGAAGGCCGAGGAGATTAAGACGATTATTCTGCCCGAGGCGATCACGATCAAGGAGCTGGCGGAGAAGATGAAGCTGCAGCCCTCGGTCATCGTGAAGAAGCTGTTTTTACAGGGCAAGGTAGTAACCATCAATCAGGAGGTCGATTACGAGCAGGCGGAAGAGATCGCCATGGAATTTGACGTTCTCTGCGAGAAGGAAGAGAAGGTCGACGTGATCGAGGAGCTCCTGAAAGAAGAGGAAGAGGACGAGAAGGATATGGTGGTACGGCCGCCGGTTGTCTGTGTGATGGGCCATGTAGACCACGGCAAGACCTCTCTCCTGGATGCGATCCGCCAGACCAATGTGACGGCGAAAGAGGCGGGCGGCATTACGCAGCACATCGGCGCCTATATGGTGGAGATCAACGGCCAGAAGATTACCTTTCTCGATACGCCCGGCCATGAGGCGTTCACGGCCATGCGGATGCGCGGCGCCAAATCCACGGATATCGCGATCCTGGTCGTGGCGGCCGACGACGGCGTAATGCCGCAGACCATCGAGGCCATCAGCCACGCCAAGGCGGCCGGCGTCGAGATCATCGTGGCGATCAACAAGATCGATAAGCCCAGCGCCAACATCGATAAAGTAAAGCAGGAGCTGATCGAGTATGAGCTGGTGCCCGAGGACTGGGGCGGCAGCACGATCTTTGTTCCGGTTTCGGCGCATACGAAAGAGGGAATCCCGGAGCTTCTGGAGATGATCCTTCTGACGGCGGAGGTCAAGGAGCTGAAGGCGAATCCCAACCGCAACGCCAGAGGCCTGGTCATCGAGGCGGAGCTGGATAAGGGCAAAGGCCCGGTCGCCACGGTCCTGGTGCAGAAGGGAACGCTTCACGTGGGCGATCCGATCGCGGCCGGCGCCTGCTACGGCAAGGTCCGCGCGATGATGGACGACAAGGGACGCCGGGTCAAAGAGGCCGGCCCGTCCACACCGGTGGAGATCCTGGGCCTGAACGACGTGCCCAATGCCGGCGAGGTTTTTGTCAGCCCCGACAGCGAGAAGGAGGCGAGAAGTTTCGCCGAAACCTTCATTGCCGAGGGCAAGAACAAGCTGCTTGAGGATACGAAGACCAAGCTTTCCCTGGACGATCTGTTCTCGCAGATCAAGGCCGGCAATGTGAAGGAGCTTCCGATCATTGTAAAGGCCGACGTGCAGGGCTCCGTGGAGGCGGTAAAACAGAGCCTTCTGAAGCTTTCCAACGAGGAAGTGGTGGTCAAGGTCATCCACGGCGGCGTAGGCGCGATCAACGAGTCGGATGTCAGCCTGGCGGCGGCGTCCAATGCGATTATCATCGGCTTCAACGTCCGTCCGGACGCGACGGCGAAATCCATCGCGGAGCGGGAGAAGGTTGATGTGCGGCTTTACCGCGTGATCTACCAGGCGATCGAGGACGTGGAGGCGGCCATGAAGGGCATGCTCGATCCGGTGTTCGAGGAGCAGATCATCGGCCATGCCGTGGTTCGTCAGACCTTCCGGGCTTCGGGCGTGGGAACGATTGCCGGCGCTTACGTGCTGGACGGAAAGTTCCAGAGGGGCTGCAAGGCGCGCATTACCCGCGACGGCGAGCAGCTGTTTGACGGCGCGGTCGCGTCCCTCAAGCGGTTTAAGGATGATGTGAAGGAAGTAAATGCCGGATATGAGTGCGGCCTCGTGTTTGAGAAATTCAACGATCTGCAGGAGGACGACATGATTGAGGCGTATGCGATGGTGGAGGTTCCCCGCTAGGGAGCTTTCCGTCTGCGCGGAAAGTGAGGCATCAGCGATGCGCAAAAACAGTGTGAAAAATACGAGAATCAACAGCGAAGTGCAGAAAGAGCTGAGCGAAATCATAAGCCGGGAGTTAAAGGATCCGCGGATCCACCCCATGACGTCGGTGGTTTCGGCGGAGGTAACGCCGGATCTGAAATACTGCAAGGCATATATCAGCGTTCTGGGAAGCGAGGAGGAGGCGAAGGAAACGCTGCGCGGGCTGCGCAGCGCCGTCGGGTTCATCCGGACGCAGCTGGCGCGGCGGGTGAATCTGCGGAATACGCCGGAGCTGACCTTTATCCTGGATCAGTCCATCGAGTACGGAGTGCATATGACGCGCCTGATCGATCAGGTTGCCGCGGCGCTGCCCGGAGAGGACGAAGCGGAGGATCCGGACGCCGGAACAGACGGGGAAGAGACGGCCGGCGGCGCCGGGGCAGAGGCGGATGAAGCGAAGCGGCAGGACAAATGACGGAATGCGGGAGGCAGACGATGGAGAAAAATATTCTGGAGCGTTCTCTGGAAGGCGTAACAAGCGTGCTTCTTCTGGGGCATATTCATCCGGACGGGGACTGTGTGGGGACGTGTCTGGCGCTTTATAATTATCTGGCAGAGCAGGAGCCGCAGCTGGCGGTAACGCTGTACCTCGACAATCCGGCCGGGAAATTTTCCTATCTGCGTTATTTTGACCGGATCCGGACGGAGGCGGAGCCGGAAATGCGTTTCGATCTGTGTATCACGATGGACAGCAGCGACCGGGAGCGGCTCGGCCGCTTTGAGCCGTGCTTTGCCGCGGCCGGCCGCACGCTCTGCATCGATCATCACCGCACCAACCGGGGATTTGCGGAGAAAAATTATATCCTGCCGGAGGCGAGCTCCTGCAGCGAGGTCCTGTACGGGCTGCTGGACGAGGAAAAAATCAGCCGGGCGACGGCGGAGTGCCTTTATACCGGGATCATTCACGATACCGGCGTCTTTAAATTCAGCTCGACGTCCCGCCGGACGATGGAGATTGCGGGGCGGCTGATGGAGCGGGGGCTGGACTGCGCCCGCATCATCGACGACAGCTTTTACCGCAAGACCTATGTGCAGAACCAGCTTCTGGGCCGCGCGCTCCTGGAGAGCGTCCTTTTTATGGACGGCCGCTGCGTGTTCAGCGCCATCCGGCAGAAGGATCTCGATTTTTACGGGGCCGGTTCCAATGATCTGGACGGGATCATCGATCAGCTGCGGATCACGGAGGGCGTGGAATGCGCCGTATTTATCTATGAGCTCGCCCCGGATGAATTCAAGGTCAGCCTCCGCTCCAACGAGTATCTGGATGTGAGCCGGATCGCCGCGTATTTCGGCGGCGGCGGGCATATACATGCGGCCGGCTGCACCATGCAGGGAACCGTTCACGACGTGTTAAATAACCTGTCTCTGCACATTGAGGCGCAGATCAGAGCGCACGACGGGGCCTGCGAAGCGGGAGCGGCAGACGCGGGGCAGAAAGGACCGGGGCAGGCATGATTCACGGAGTCCTGAATATCTACAAGGAACCGGGCTACACCTCCCACGATGTGGTGGCCAAGCTCCGGGGAATCGTAAAACAGAAAAAAATCGGACATACGGGGACGCTCGATCCGGCGGCGGAGGGAGTGCTCCCCGTATGCCTGGGAATGGGCACAAAGCTCTGCGATCTCCTGGCGGATCACGATAAGACCTACCGCGCGGTTCTGCTCCTGGGAAAAGAGACGGATACGCAGGATACGACGGGGCGGATCCTCTGTGAGCGGGAGACAGGGCGGCTGACCCCGGATGAGGTCCGCCGGGCGGCAGAGCGGTTTGTCGGGGAATATCAGCAGATACCGCCCATGTACTCGGCGCTCAAGGTAGGCGGGAAAAAGCTCTACGAGCTGGCCCGGGCGGGCCGCGAGATAGAGCGGAAGCCGCGCCCGGTTGCCATTTATGAACTGACGGTGGAGAACATCGATCTCCCCCGGGCCGTCCTGACGGTCCGCTGCTCGAAGGGAACGTATATCCGCACGCTGTGCCATGATATCGGACAGGCGCTTGGCTGCGGCGGCTGCATGGAACAGCTCATCCGGACGCGGGTGGGCCGTTTTTCGGCAGAAGAGGCGCTCACGCTTTCCCGGGTGCAGGAGCTGGAGGAGGCAGGCCGGCTGGAGGAAGCGGTCATTTCGCTGGACGGCATGCTGGATCATTACCCGGCGGTTGTCCTGGAAGATCCGCTGCTGGAGCGCCTGGCGCGAAACGGGAATCCGCTGCCGGGCAAAGAAACCGGCCTTCTGCCGGACAAAGAAACCGGCCTTCTGCCGGACAGAGAAACCGGCCTTCTGCCGGGCGCTGCCGGGCAGACTGCGAAAGAAGAGGCGGCCGTTAGCGCGCTGCGCGCCGTCCGCATCTACGACAGCGGCCGCCGCCTGATCGGCCTTTATGAGCAGGAGAGCAAAGGCGGCCGGTGGATGCCGAAGAAAATGTTTCTGGGAGGAGAATAGAATGCGCTATATAGCCGGAACCAGAGAGTTTCAGATAGAAGAGGAGACGGCGGTTACGCTGGGCAAATTTGACGGCCTTCACAGAGGGCATCAGAAGCTTTTGAGCGAGGTGTTCCGCTTCCGGGAAAACGGACTGTCCCCGGCGGTCTTTACGTTCGAGACGGCGCCCGGCACGCTGATCGGCGGCCGGCTGCAGACGATGATCACGACCAACGAAGAGCGCCGTCAGAATCTGGAGCGGGCCGGTGTCTCCTTTCTCGTCGAGTATCCGTTTAATCAGGAAGTGGCCCGCATGGATCCGGAAGAATTTGTAGCGCATGTCCTGGTAGGGCAGATGCGGGCCCGGGCCATCGTCTCCGGCCCGGATTTCCATTTCGGCTACCGCCGGGGCGGGGACGTAGCGCTCCTAAAACGGCTGGCGCCCTGCTTCGGCTACGAGGTCCGGGTGGTGGAAAAGCTGATGGACGGCGGCCGGGAGATCAGCAGCACCTACATCCGGGAGGAGCTGGCCGCCGGCCGTATCGAAAAAGCCAATGAGCTGCTGGGCTATCCCTATATGCTTCACGGGCGCGTCGTTCACGGAAGGCATCTGGGGAGCACGCTGGGCTTTCCCACGGTCAACCTGGAGCCCGATCTGCAGAAGCATCTCCCCGCGTTCGGCGTCTATCTCTCACAGACCGTCATCGACGGGATGGTGTTCCCGAGCCTGACGAACATCGGAAAAAAACCGACGATCGCCGGCGAGCGGCCCGCCGGAGCGGAGACGTACATCTATCATCTGGATCAGGATCTGTATGGAAAATGGATTGAAGTGCGCCTGATCGGCTTTCTGCGCCCGGAACAGAAATTTTCCGGCGTGGAAGAGTTAAAGAAGCAGGTGCTGGCGGACAAAGAGACGGGAAGACGGCTGCACGAGGCGGCGAAACGCTTCGCCGTGCCGGAGGTAACCGCCTGAGAAACGGTTATGATCTGCCGGCGAGAAAACGGGCGGTCTCCTCGGCCGCCAGGCGGATGAAAACGCCCATGGGCTGATCCGGGATGCCGACCAGCGTGTGGCGGCAGTGGCGGTAGCTGCCGACCGGGATCAGGATCTTGTGCGCCCGGCTGGAGCCGACGGCGGCCGCCATGGCGGGGGTAATCTCGCCCAGCAGCGAATCGGCGATCACGATGCCGACGGGGCCCACGATCAGATCGGCGTCCCGGCTGTTCACGATGACGGGGTTTTCTCCGGTCGCGCCCGCGTCCGCCCCCGCCTTCAGCATGGAAGCCGTGGCGGCGCTGTTGGTGCCGACCGCGGTAATGTACTGTCCGGGGCAGACCGCCCGGATCTGTTCCACGATTGCGCTTCCCATGCGGCCTCCCTGTCCGTCAATGACCAGCAGTTTCACGGGCGGTTCCCTCCCCTTCTGTAAAAATAATACCCCAGTATATCTTTACAAGCATATCATAAAACTGAGAAAAATGGAAGAGATTTTTTCCTGAAAATGTAAAATTCCTGGTTTACAAGCAGGAATTTTTTTATTATAATGCTGATAATGGCTTACTGGGGTCTTGCCGCGGCATGCGCGGCGGGCCGGCTGCGCGGAGCGGGCAGGTTCTGTCCCGGCGGGGCTTCCGGACGGCCGCTTTGGTAAATATTAACTGCGGACAATGAGAGGGAAAAAACATGAGGAGAAATGACATTCACAAAGTGTTGATTATCGGTTCTGGCCCGATTATCATTGGACAGGCATGTGAGTTTGATTATTCCGGAACGCAGGCCTGCAAGGCGCTGAGAAAGCTCGGTTACGAGATCGTGCTGGTCAACTCGAACCCGGCGACCATCATGACCGATCCGGAGACGGCGGATGTGACATATATCGAGCCGCTGAACGTAGAGCGGCTGACCCAGATCATTGAAAAGGAACGCCCCGATGCGCTGCTCCCAAATCTCGGAGGACAGTCGGGGCTGAATCTTTGCTCGGAGCTCTCGGCGGCCGGCGTGCTGGACAAATACGGCGTGAAGGTCATCGGCGTGCAGGTGGATGCCATCGAGCGCGGCGAGGACCGGATCGAGTTCAAGCACACGATGGAGAGCCTGGGCATCGAGATGGCGCGCAGCGAGGTGGCCTACAGCGTGGAGGACGCGCTGGCGATCGCCGAGAAGCTGGGCTATCCGGTGGTTCTTCGCCCCGCCTACACCATGGGCGGCGAGGGCGGCGGCCTGGTCTATAATGTAGAAGAGTTAAAGACCGTCTGCGCCCGCGGCCTGCAGGCCAGTATGGTCGGCCAGGTTCTGGTCGAGGAGTCGATCCTCGGCTGGGAAGAGCTGGAGCTGGAAGTTGTCCGCGATGCAAAAAATAATATGATTACCGTCTGCTTCATCGAGAACATCGATCCCATGGGCGTGCACACCGGCGATTCCTTCTGCGCGGCGCCGATGATCACGGTTCCCGAGGCGGTGCAGAAGCGCCTGCAGGAGAAATCCTACAAGATTGTGGAGGCGATTCAGGTCATCGGCGGCACCAACGTACAGTGGGCGCACGACCCGAAGACGGACCGCGACATCGTCATCGAGATCAACCCGCGGACCTCGCGTTCCTCGGCGCTGGCCTCCAAGGCGACCGGCTTCCCCATCGCCCTGATTTCCGCCATGCTGGCGACCGGCATGACGCTGGACGAGATCCCCTGCGGAAAGCACGGGACGCTGGATCAGTACGTTCCCTCCGGCGACTACATCGTAATCAAATTTGCCCGCTGGGCGTTTGAGAAGTTCAAGGGGGCCGAGGACAAGCTGGGCACCCAGATGAAGGCGGTCGGCGAGGTCATGAGCATCGGCAAGACCTACAAGGAAGCGCTGCAGAAGGCCATCCGCAGCCTGGAGAAGGGCCGTTTCGGCCTGGGCCATGCGAAGGATTTCGATCAGAAATCGAAGAAAGACCTCCTTGGCATGCTGCATGTCGCCAGCAGCGAGCGCCAGTTTATCATGTACGAGGCGCTGAGAAAGGGAGCGACGGTCGAAGAGCTTCATGAGCTCACGAAGATCAAGCCGTATTTCATCGAGCAGATGAAGGAGCTGGTCGAGGAAGAAGAGTCCCTGATGCAGTATCAGGGCCAGGTTCCTCCGGCGGAGGCGCTCCGCCAGGCCAAGCTGGACGGCTTTGCCGATAAATACCTGAGCGAGATCCTCGGCGTTTCCGAGGAGGCGATCCGCGACGCCCGCACGGCGGCCGGGATCGTGGAAGGCTGGGAAGGCGTTCACGTAAGCAGCACGCAGGATTCGGCGTACTACTTCTCCAGCTACCATATCAAAGATCAGAGCCCGTGCAGCGAAAACCGCAAGATCATGATTCTCGGCGGCGGCCCCAACCGCATCGGACAGGGAATCGAGTTCGACTACTGCTGCGTCCACGCGGCCATCGCGCTCAAGGAGCTGGGCTTTGAGACCATCATCGTCAACTGCAACCCGGAGACGGTTTCCACCGACTACGACACCTCCGACAAGCTGTACTTTGAGCCGCTGACGCTGGAGGACGTGCTGAGCATCTATCAGAAGGAAAAACCGCTGGGCGTGATTGCGCAGTTCGGCGGCCAGACGCCGCTTAACCTGGCTTCGGATCTGAAGAAATACGGCGTGCAGATTCTGGGAACGACGCCGGAGACCATCGATATGGCCGAGGACCGCGACCTGTTCCGGGCCATGATGGACAAGCTGCACATCCCGATGCCGGAATCCGGAATGGCGGTTACGGTAGAGGATGCGTTAAAGATTGCAAACCAGATCGGCTATCCGGTTATGGTGCGCCCGTCCTACGTGCTGGGCGGCCGCGGCATGGAGGTCGTGCATGACGACGAATCCATGACTTATTATATGAAGGAAGCCGTCGGCGTGACGCCCGACCGGCCCATCCTGATCGACCGCTTCCTGCACCACGCCACGGAGTGCGAGGCGGACGCCATCAGCGACGGCGAGAACGTTTTCGTTCCGGCGGTTATGGAGCACATCGAGCTGGCCGGTATCCACTCCGGCGATTCGGCCTGCATCCTGCCGTCGAGAAATCTGACCAAGGATCAGGTGGATACCATCCGCGATTACACGAGCCGCATCGCCAAGGAGATGCACGTCGTGGGCCTGATGAACATGCAGTACGCCATCGAGGACGGCGAGGTCTACGTGCTGGAGGCCAATCCGCGCGCGTCCCGCACGGTGCCGCTGGTATCCAAGGTCTGCAACATTAAGATGGTCAAGCTGGCGACCGATATCATGACGTCCCACCTGACGGGCCGTCCGTCTCCGGTTCAGGCGCTGAAGGAAAAGAAGATTCCGCATTACGGCGTGAAGATGCCGGTCTTCCCCTTCAAGATGTTCCCGGAGGTAGACCCGGTCCTGGGTCCGGAGATGCGTTCCACCGGCGAGGTGCTGGGCATGTCCGCCAACGTGGGCGAGGCCATTTACAAGGCGCAGGAGGCGACGCAGACGCGGCTTCCGGAATCCGGCACCGTGCTGCTCAGCGTCAACGACAAGGATAAGGCCGAGCTGATCGAGGTGGCGACGGGCTTTTATGAGTGCGGCTTCAAGCTGATGGGAACCGGGCGCACCTGCGACATCATGGTGGCGGCGGGCCTGCCGGCGCAGAAGGTCGCCAAGATCAACGAGGGCCGTCCCAACATTCTGGACAAGATTACGAATAAGGAAATTGATATCATCATCAACACGCCTCTGGACAAGAAGGGAATGGGCGACGACAGCTACATCCGCAAGGCGGCCGTGAAGGGCAAGATCCCCTACTTTACCAACATGGCGGCGGCCAAGGCTACGGTCCAGGCGTTAAAGAGCATCAAGAAAAACGGACATCTGGAGGTCAAATCCCTGCAGGAGTTCCACAAAGAGATCCGGTAAAAAAGGCCGGTAAACGGCTCCGGTATACGGCCCGGCAGGCGTCGGAAAAGACGCCGCCGCGGCGGCAAAAACGGAGATCGGCGCGGGGCGCCGCACGTCGGAAGACGGCGGCGTCCCGCGCTTTTTTGCCTGTTTTGATTTGGGCAATTTTACCAGTGCCTTTGTTCCGGAATGGAAACAATAATGATAATTATATCTTTTTTTACCGCTTTTGACCGAATTAATCGTTGTAATTTGCTATAAAATTTGTTATAATCTTAGCAGAACGGACGTCCTCGCGGGCGGACCGTTTGTCTATCATAAAAGGAGGATACGTATCATGAGAAAAAGAATCATCGTACTGACAGCGGCTTCCGTGGTGGCGTTAGGCCTTGCGGGCTGCTCATCCGGTTCCGCGGAGACGACCGCTGCGACGGAAGCTGCAGGGGCAGAAGCGACCGAGGCGGCTGAGGGAGAGGCTGCTGAGGAAGCGGCTGAGCCGGCAGGCGAAGTTGCCAACAAGGACAAGCCCCTTGTATGGTACAACCGTCAGCCGTCCAACAGCTCCACTGGCGAGCTGGACATGGCCGCTCTGAGCTTCAATGACAATACGTACTATGTAGGATTCGATGCGAACCAGGGTGCCGAGCTTCAGGGAACCATGGTTAAGGAGTACATCGAAGCCAATATCGAGTCCATCGACCGCAACGGCGACGGCATCATCGGTTATGTTCTGGCAATCGGCGATATCGGCCACAATGACTCCATCGCCCGTACGAGAGGCGTCCGCAGCGCGCTCGGAACCGGCGTTGAGGCCAACGGCGAGATCGACAGCACTCCGGTCGGCACCAACACCGACGGATCCGCGACGATCGTACAGGACGGCTCCATCGAGGTAAACGGACAGACCTATGTGATCCGCGAGCTTGCTTCCCAGGAGATGAAGAACTCCGCCGGCGCTACGTGGGATGCCGCGACGGCCGGTAACGCGATCAACACCTGGTCGGCTTCCTTCGGCGATTCCATCGACGTAGTTGTTTCCAACAACGACGGTATGGGTATGTCCATGTTCAACGCGTGGTCCAAGGACAACGGCGTTCCGACCTTCGGCTATGACGCTAACAGCGACGCGGTAGCCGCTATCGCAGAGGGCTACGGCGGAACCATCAGCCAGCATGCGGACGTACAGGCTTACCTGACGCTGCGCGTACTGCGCAACGCGCTGGACGGCGTTGACATCGATACCGGTATCGGTACGGAAGATGACGCCGGCAACGTTCTGACGGACGATGTATATGTTTACAACGCAGACGAGCGTTCCTACTACGCTCTGAACGTTGCGGTAACCGCTGACAACTATGAAGAGTTCCTGGATTCTACCGTAACGTATGCGCCGGTATCCAATCAGCTGGATGCGACCGCTCATCCGCAGAAGAACGTATGGCTGAACATCTACAACGCAGCCGACAACTTCCTGAGCGCGACCTATCAGCCGCTGCTTCAGAAGTATGACGATCTTCTGAACCTGAACGTTGACTACATCGGCGGCGACGGCCAGACCGAGTCCAACATCACGAACCGCCTTGGCAACCCGAGCCAGTATGATGCGTTTGCCATCAACATGGTTAAGACGGATAACGCAGCTTCCTACACGGCGCTGCTCAGCCAGTAATCCGGTTCGGATCTTCGGATCAGGGGCTGCCTGACTGATCATATCGAATAAGCAAGGCATGGTATCAGGGAGAAGCAATTCTCCCTGATAATCATATGGAACGGACTGCCGCAAAAAGCCGTGTTTTTCAATCCCGCGAACCGCCGGGAGAAACCTTCCTTTTGCAGCACCCCGTCCGGCAACTGTCAATATGCAGATACAGGAGTAAAGAGAATGGCAGATAAGAAAGAGGATATCGTCTTATCAATACGCGGTATGAGCAAGTCCTTTGGCCGAAACCGGGTGCTTGACCATATCAACCTGGATGTAAAGCGCGGAACAGTCATGGGACTTATGGGCGAAAACGGCGCCGGTAAGTCGACGATGATGAAATGTCTTTTCGGTACCTACCAGAAGGACGAGGGAAAGATTTTCCTCAACGGCAAGGAGATCAGCTTCTCCGGCCCCAAGGACGCCCTGGAAAATGGGATTGCCATGGTGCATCAGGAGCTGAATCAGTGCCTGGAGCGGAACGTCATCGATAATCTGTTTCTCGGGCGTTATCCGGTCAACTCCATGGGCGTAATTGATGAAGGCAGAATGAAGAAGAAAGCTTCCGAGCTTTTCCGGAAGCTGGGAATGACGGTAAACCTGACTCAGCCGATGCGGAACATGTCCGTGTCGCAGAGACAGATGTGCGAGATTGCCAAGGCAATTTCCTATAATTCAAAAGTAATTGTTCTGGATGAGCCGACTTCCTCCCTGACGGTTCAGGAGGTAGATAAGCTCTTCGAGATGATGCGGATGCTGAAATCGCAGGGGATCGCCCTGATTTATATTTCTCATAAGATGGATGAGATCTTTGAGATCTGCGATGAGATTTCCGTTCTGCGGGATGGAAAACTGGTTATGACCAAGGAATCCAAGGATACGGACATGAACGAGCTGATTGCCGCCATGGTCGGACGTTCCCTGGAAAGCCGGTTCCCGCCGGTGGACAATACGCCCGGAGAGACGATTCTTTCCGTGCAGCACCTTTCCACCAAGTTTGAACCTCATCTGCAGGATATTACATTCGACGTGAAAGAGGGAGAAATTTTCGGCCTGTACGGCCTGGTGGGAGCCGGGCGTACGGAGCTGCTGGAAACCATTTTCGGGGTCCGCACGAGAGCAGCCGGCCGGGTTTATTTCAATAAACGCCTCATGAATTTCAACAGTGCGAAAGAGGCGATTGAGCACGGATTCGCCATGATTACCGAGGAGCGCAAGGCGAACGGCCTGTTCCTCAAGAGCGACCTGACCTTCAACACGACCATCGCCAATCTGGAGCAGTACAAGTCCGGACTGGCCCTGTCCAACGACAAGATGGTAAAGGCCACCGCCAAGGAGATTAAGATCATGCGCACCAAGTGCATGGGACCGGACGACATGATTTCCAGCCTTTCCGGCGGAAACCAGCAGAAGGTCATCTTCGGCAAATGGCTGGAGCGCAAGCCGCAGATATTCATGATGGATGAGCCTACGCGAGGCATCGACGTCGGCGCGAAGTACGAGATTTACGAGCTGATCATCAACATGGCAAAGCAGGGGAAGACCATCATCGTCGTTTCCTCCGAGATGCCGGAGATCCTCGGAATTACCAACCGCATCGGCGTAATGTCCAACGGACATCTTTCCGGAATTGTTAACACGAAAGAGACAAATCAGGAAGAGCTGCTGAGGCTCAGTGCAAAATACCTACAATGGGGGAAATTGGATATGGCGAACGAAAATAAGAATATTCTTACTGCTGAACAGGAAGCGCAGCTGCGCCGGCCGATTGACGACGCCGTCGGGAAGATTCAGGACAAGCTTGACGCGCTCCGGGTGGACGGCACCGACAAGGTGGTTGAGCTCCAGAACGACATCGACAGCGTAAAGAGAGATCATATTTTTACGCAGCAGGAAAAGGACGCGGAGCTGGCGCGGCTGAAGGCCGAGCTGGAACAGGCGAAAGCGGTGGAGACGAAGAACAAAGACGAGGTCTCCAAGCTGATCGCCGAGGGCGAGAGCTACCTGAAAGAACATTATGACAAGGACTATTATCAGGCGGTAATCGCCAGCTGCAAGGAAGAGCGCGTCGTCGCGCAGGATAAATACCGCGCGAGAGTAGAGGAACTGAACAAAGAGCACCAGAATACCGTCGCCAAGCTGACGGATCAGAAGGAGATCAAGGACGAGAATTACGTTCACAAGAACCGGCTCTTTGACGCGAAGATGCAGCTGGAGCGGGATCTGCAGGCGGTCAAGGATCGCCAGCATGCGGCGTTCGATTACAAGTACCACCTGATCGACATGCTGCGCATGTCCAAGTTTACCTTCGCTGAGACGATGGCTCAGAGATGGGAGAATTACAAATATACCTTCAACCGCAGAGACTTCCTGCTGAAGAACGGTCTGTACATTGCGATCGTGATTATCTTCATCATCCTCTGCGCGATCACGCCGATCATCAAGGGCGTGCCGCTGCTTACGTACAACAACGTGCTGAACATTCTTCAGCAGGCTTCGCCGAGAATGTTCCTGGCGCTCGGCGTGGCGGGCCTGATCCTGCTTGCCGGTACCGACCTGTCCATCGGACGTATGGTCGGCATGGGCATGACGACGGCGACGATCATCATGCACCAGGGCATCAATACCGGTTCCGTGTTCGGACATATTTTCGATTTCACGGGAATGCCGACGATCGGCAAGGTTTTCTTCGCGCTGCTGATGTGCGTGGTATTCTGCACCTTCTTCACGACGATTGCCGGCTGCTTTACCGCCCGCTTTAAGATGCACCCGTTCATTTCTACGATGGCCAACATGCTGATTATCTTCGGTCTGACCACGTACGCGACGAAGGGCGTGTCCTTCGGCGCCATCGAGTCGGGCATTCCCAGCATGATCATGCCGAGAATCAACGGATTCCCGACCATCATCGTGTGGGCGATCGCGGCCATCGTGATTGTATGGTTTATCTGGAACAAGACGACGTTCGGCAAGAACCTGTACGCAGTCGGCGGAAACCCGGAGGCGGCTGCCGTATCCGGTATCTCCGTATTCAAGGTTACGGTCGGCGCGTTTATCCTGGCCGGTATCCTTTACGGCTTCGGTTCCTGGCTTGAGTGTATCCGAATGGTCGGTTCCGGTTCTGCCGCTTACGGACAGGGCTGGGAGACGGACGCCATCGCGGCCTGCGTAGTCGGCGGCGTTTCCTTTACCGGCGGTATCGGTAAGATCTCGGGCGTGGTAGTCGGCGTGCTGATCTTCACGGCTCTGACCTACTCCCTGACGATTCTCGGTATCGATACGAACCTGCAGTTCATCTTCTCGGGTATCATCATCCTGGTAGCCGTAACGCTGGACTGCCTGAAGTACGTACAGAAGAAGTAATCCGGATTTCCGGAAGCATTCCGGAAGAAAGAGAGAGCGGATCCCGGAAGCGGTTCCGGACTCTGATTCGGAGAAAAATGATTCGGGGCGCTGCGAAACAATGTTTCGCGGCGCCCCGTTTTTCGGTGCATTCTGTTTTTCGGTGCATTCTGTTTTTCGGCGCATTCTGTTTTTCGGCGCATTCTGCTTTTCGTGCGTTCCGCTTTGCAGCATCTCCTGTTTTTGCGAGCTCTTCTGTTTTGCGTTCGGGAAACGGATCAGCGGTTTTTATGCCGCGGGGCCTTCCTTCGGAGAGCCGGCGGATCGCCTGCGGTACAGAAGATGCAGGAGAAACGCGCCGAAGACGATGGCGGCCAGATAGGAGAGATTTCCGGCGGCGATGCCGAAGCGGTCCGCAATGCGGGAAAAGACGATCTGCGTGTTGGGGAAATAGGGGGAGATGTAAAACATGTCGGCGGCGCCGAAGGGGTGGGAGAGCACATTGACGGCGGTGGCGATCCCGCAGCCGGCGAAAAAGAGCGCGGTCGCGCCGAGGAAGCCGCGCGGCGACGGGTCGGCGCTGCCGGAGAAGGCGAGGAAGAGGCCGAGAAAGATCAGGATCAGGTGCCAGAAAAAGCCGTGAAGCGTCAGCGTCCAGTAGGGGTGCATGAGGCCGGAGGGCTCGAGAAAGGCCATGAGCGCGCCGAGCAGGTTATAACTATACAGGAAGGTGTATAAAATGCGTTGGAGTCTTTGGGTGCAGAGCGGAAGGATCAGGCACAGATACATGGGGAGCGAGCACAGCTGGAAGGGGAAATACCACCAGTCGTAGACGCCGCGGTTGACAATCCAGAAGAGAAAAAGCTGCTTGTAGATCTCGGAGAGAGCCAGGATCAGGCCGCAGGCAAAGAGAAGGCGCAGGCGGGCGCGGGGACGGTCCCGGAAACGGCGCGCGAGCGCGCGGGCAAGCAGGGCCGAAAGCCCTGTGCCGAGGACGGCAAACAGGAGATGGAAGGCCGAATACGGCTGCGGGGGAGTCATGGGCCAGGCTGTTTGTTCCAGCCAGCCGATCAGAACGGACTGCAGGAAGGACTGCATAAAAAATCGCCTCTTTTGTGTATCCGGGACGCGGCAGGCGCCCCTTGCTTTTCTTATCAGTATAGTACGCGGCGGCGCGTTTGCCAACCGGCAAAGTGATTTTTTCCGCCGCGTTCAGGCGATGGCCCGTCTGCGGGAAAAGCGGCGCTGCGGCCATGGGAAAAGCAATGCTTCGGCCATGGAAAAAGCGCGTCCGGCCGCGGAAAAAGCAAGGTTGGGACTTGACTATTTGTAAAAATGCGCTATAATCAGATCCTAGATATAAAAATTTATATTTATACATGCCTGATGCATAAAGCGGAGGAGCGGGAACGGCAGAGAACGCCGCGGCAGACAAAACCGCCTTCCCGGCGGCGGCATGGAAAGAGGAGGAGCATTATGAAGAAAAGATGGTTAGGACTGGCAATGGCAGTGATGATGGCAGCATCCCTGGCGGGCTGCTCTTCTCAGACGGAAGAGACGGAGGCCCCGGCGGAGACGGAGGCAGCCGCAGAGACGGAAGCAGCTGAGGAGGAGACCGAGGCAGCCGCAGAGGAGACGGAAGCGGCGGCAGAAGAAGGCGAGGAAGCGGCAGCGGAATCTCCCTTTGCGGGCCAGACGCTGATTATGGCGACGAACGCGGAATTCCCGCCCTATGAGTATCATGAAGGCAACGACATCATCGGAATCGACGTGGATATCGCGAGAGCGATCTGCGCGGAGATGGGCGCGGAGCTGGAGATCACGGACATCGCGTTTGACTCCATCATTCCCGAGGTGCAGTCGGACAAGGCTGATTTTGCGGCGGCCGGCATGACGGTTACCGAGGATCGCCAGACGCAGGTTGATTTCTCTGATACATATGCGACGGGCGTGCAGTCTGTTATCGTGACGGAGGACAGCGAGATCCAGACGATCGACGATCTGGCCGGAAAGCTGATCGGCGTACAGCAGGGAACGACGGGCGACATTTACTCCAGCGATGATTTCGGCGATGAGAACGTACAGAGATTTTCCAAAGGCGCGGACGCGGTACAGGCTCTGGCCAGCGGAAAGATTGACGCGGTTATCATCGATAACAAACCGGCTCAGGTATTTGTGAGCGAGAACGAGGGCCTCAAGCTTCTGGATACCGCCTATGCGGAGGAAGAGTACGCGATCGCGGTTAAGAAGGGCAACACGGAGCTTCTGGATGCAATCAACGCTTCCATCGCTTCCCTGAAGGAGTCCGGCGAGCTGGATGAGATTGTTGCCAAATATATCGTAGCGGAATAATAAAAAACGGCGCGGGACGCCGCACAGAAAACGGAGGCTGCTGCAGAATGTACGGGCAAATCGCTGGTTTTGCGGCAGCCTTCTTTTATCAGCAGAACGGAGGAAAAAGGATTGGAAGCATTAAAGGAGGCCTTGTATTTAAACCTGATCAAAGATGACAGGTGGCAATATCTGACAGAGGGCCTGAAGAATACTCTGTTGATTACGCTGTTTGCAACTCTGATTGGCATTGGCCTCGGGCTTTTGATCGCCATTGTCCGTTCCACGTATGATAAGACGGGAAGACTGAAAATTTTAAGCGGGATCTGCAAGGTGTATCTGACGGTCATCCGGGGAACGCCGGTTGTGATCCAGCTGATGATTTTTTACTACTGTATTTTTACCTCGCGGATCTTTTCGGGCGTTTTTGTCGGAATCATTGCGTTTGGTTTGAACTCCGCGGCCTATGTGGCGGAGATCTTCCGCTCGGGCATCATGTCTATCGATGAGGGACAGATGGAGGCGGGGCGCAGCCTGGGCTTTAATTACGTGCAGACCATGCGCTACATTATCATGCCGCAGGCGTTTAAGAATGTGCTGCCGGCTCTGTGCAATGAGTTTGTCGTCCTCTTAAAGGAGACGTCGGTGGCCGGTTACGTGGCGGTGCAGGATCTGACCAAGGGCGGCGATATCATCCGCTCCAGGACGTACGACGCCTGGACGCCGCTTCTGATTGTGGCGGCCATTTATCTGATCCTGACGATGGTGTTCAGCCATTTTGCCGGAAATGTGGAAAGGAGCCTGAGAAAGAATGAGCGATAACGTACAGGAGAACGTGCAGGAAAACGAGATCCTGATTGACATCCGGGATCTTTCCAAATCCTTCGGCGATCTGAAGGTGCTGACCAATATTTCGACGACGATCCGCAAGGGCGACGTGGTCTGCGTGATCGGGCCTTCCGGGTCCGGCAAATCGACGTTTCTGCGCTGCCTGAATCTGCTGGAGCAGCCGACCGGCGGCCAGATTCTGGTAGAGGGGGACGATATCACGGCTCCCGGCGCCAACATTGACCAGCTGCGGCGCAAGATGGGGATGGTATTTCAGCAGTTTAATCTGTTTCCCCATATGACGATTCTGGAAAATATGACGCTGGCGCCGATCAAGCTTCTGAAAAAGGAGAAGGCGCAGGCAGAGCAGGAGGCGATGGAGCTTCTGCGGCGGGTCGGCCTGGAGGAAAAGGCGTCCTCGTATCCGGCGCAGCTCTCCGGCGGCCAGAAGCAGCGTGTCGCGATCGTGCGGGCGCTGGCCATGCACCCGGACGTGATGCTTTTTGACGAGCCGACTTCGGCGCTCGATCCGGAGATGGTGGGAGAGGTGTTAAATGTCATGCGCCAGCTGGCGAAGGAGCGCATGACCATGGTAGTCGTCACGCATGAGATGGGCTTTGCCAGAGAGGTAGGCACGCGCGTGATGTTTATGGAAGGCGGAAACTTCCTGGAAGAAAATGAGCCGGAGGCATTTTTCAGCAATCCGCAGAATGAAAGATTGAAGGCGTTTTTAGGGAAAGTACTGTAAAAACGTTCTCGATAAATTTATGTTACGGCAGAGGACGGGGAACGACGGCCTGCTTTTACGCAGACCGCCGCTCCCCGTCCTTTTTTTACCAGGTTACGACGCGGTCGAGAAGGCTTTTCTGTTCCTGACTGGAGCGGGTCAGGTAGATGCGCGTCGTCTCGATGCTGTCATGTCCCATCAGATCGGCCAGAAGAGAAATGTCGTTGAAGCGCCGGAGAAAATTTTTGGCAAAGCGGTGGCGGAAGGAGTGCGGGTACACGGTGGCCGGATCGATGCGGTACTGCCCGGCCAGCTTCTTGAGCTGCAGTTCGATGGCGCGGGATGAGATAAGCGCGCCGCGGCGGTTGAGGAAGATAAAGCCGCTCTGGACGCCGCGCGCATAAAAGTAGGGGATCGCTTCCTCGCAGAGCGCGCGCGGAAAAAACAGGCGCCGCATCTTGCCGCCCTTGGAGTAGAGATCCAGGTAGCCCAGGCACAGGTCTTCCATCTTGATCTGCAATAGCTCGCTGATCCGCGCGCCGGTGCCGGCCAGGAAACGCACGACGAAGTACCAGTACAGCCGGCCGTCTTTTTTCAGCCGCCGTTTCATCCGCTCATAATCGCGCTGCGAGATGACATTGTCCAGGAAGCTCTTTTGCTGCTCTTTGACGGGACAGAGGCGATAGATGCCGTTTTGGGAACGGCGGATGACAGGGTCGTCCGTGGCGATCGGGGAAGAGCCGAGGAAAAATTCTTCTGGCAGTCCGCCGGCTTTCAGCAGGTAATCGAGATAGCGGTTGATGCCGTAAATGCGGGTGTTGACCGTGTTAAGACGGTAGTTTTTCAGGAGCCAGCACCGGTAATCGCGCAGATGATCGATGCTCAGCTTTGGATAGAGGGAAAAGTAGAGAAAAACCGAGCGGGAGTAGATGCGGATCGTGCGGGCCGCCTTGCCCTGCTGTTCCAGTTCCTGCTCAAATTCCGGAAATTTCATGATGGATTCCTCCTTTACCAGTTGACGACGCGATTGACGATTTCACACTGCTCGCTGCTGGAACGGCGCAGATAAATGCGCGTCGTCTCCAGATTTTTGTGGCCGAGCAGATCGGAGAGCATGGAAATGTCCCCGCATTTTTCGATGAAGCTTTTGGCAAAGCGGTGGCGGAAGGAGTGCGGGTGCATGACCTCCGGCGCCATCCCGTAGCAGATCGCAAACTGCTTAAGCTGGCTGCGGATGCCGCCCGGCGTCATGACGCGGCCGAAGCGGTTTAAAAAGACCGGCCCGTGAAGCCGGCCGGTCTGCCTCAGCCAGCAGAGCGTATCCGCCTGAAGCCTTTTCGGGACATAGATGCGGCGGACTTTATTTCCCTTGGAATAAATGTCCTTGTAGCCGGAAAGAATATCTTCGGCGTCAAAGCGGACGACCTCGCTGACGCGCGCGCCGGTGGCGGCCATGAAGCGGATCAGGAAATACCAGAGGTATTTTTCATCCTGCAGGAGGCGGCGTTTCAGATATTCGTAGTCTGCCTCGCTGATGACGTTGTCGAGATAGGTTTTCTGCTGGATGCGAATCATGGGAAGATGGCCCGGGGACAGCTCCCGGAAGGCGACATAGGAATTCAGCGCGCGGATGCGCAGATTGACGGTCTGGGGCTTATAGCGCTCCAGGAGGAAGAGCTTATAGAGCCGGAGATTGGTAAAGCTGATCTCCGGGTAGAGCGCGAAGAACTGCCGGACGGAATAGGAGTAGGACTGGATGGTATTGTCTGCCAGATTGCGCGTTTCAAGATAGCGGCAAAAGGCCTCGACGTCGTCGCGGATGCGTTTTTTTGCTCTGGCGGACAGCGGCCGGAGAGCGGTTTCTTCCTGTACGTTCATGATAATTGGTAACCTCCCTTTTTGTTTGATACAGAAGCGGCAGGCAAAAGTCAGGAGGGAGGCGGGAAACGGGAGTGAAAACGGATCAGGGGAAAAGAAGCGGAAAAGACAGGGAGAAGGGAAGAAAAAGGCGAAAAAAAGCGCGGCAGCCCGCCTTCTGGCGGACGCCGCGCGGATCGGATCCCGGGCAGGAGTGTCTACGGAGCGCTGTTGAATTTTTCCATCAGCTCTGTCAGACGGCAGAGGCAGCGGTCCATATCGGCCAGCTCGTCCTCCGAATAGGAGCGCAGGCCGTCCAGCGTAGCGGTCAGCATGGCCTGCTTCAGATCGTTCATGATCACGCGGCCCGGCTCGCAGATGCGGATGTAGACGCGGCGGCGGTTGGCTGTATCGTGGATGCGTTCCACCAGCCCCTTTTCCTCCAGATCGTTGATCAGGCGGGAAAACTGCTGCCGCGTTATCTGCAGCTTGTCTGCCAGGTCGGACATCGTGTAATCCTCATCTGCCCAGCTGTCGAGCGCGATCAGCGTAAAAAACGGCAGAGAATTGACCTTGATGTCGGTCGCCTGCTGGTAATGGCATTTGGTCAGCGTCAGGAAGGCGACGACGAATTCCAGGAAATGGATGCCGACGGAGCGGAAAGCGGGCGCGGCTTCGGGAGCCGGAATGCCCGGCGAAGCCGGTTCGCCGGCGCCGGTTTCGGCGTCTGCGGACGGCAGGATGGGATCCTTCTGCGCATGTTCCGAAAGAACCGTATCCGAATCCGGATATTCTCCGGGGCGGATTTCCTCCTCGGTTTTGGTTCGGAATTCCGGCATGCGGTCCGCGTGTCCGTCCGCCGGCAGCCCGGATTCGGCCCCGGTTCGGCTTTCCTGCGCCTGGGGGGAAACCGGTGCTTCGGAGATTTCCTGTGCGGGTTCACTTGCCTGCTTCGCTTCTTCCGGTTCGTCTCTGTGAGGCCGGAACAGGCCGCGCCGTCCGTTCATCGCCCTGGCAATCCGGATCATGGATTCCAGCGTATCGTTCTCATTTCTTCCCATCTCTGACCTCTTTTGGTATGATTTTTGCCTGTACAGACCGGAAAAATGTGTGTTGGTCTCCGCTCTGACGGCTTTATCATACCATATTTCCGGATTTTGGTCAATGATTATGAATAGTAAACAAATATTTATTATTGTGTATTGACAAAAATAAGCAAATGGGTTATATATGGATCGGGACGGATGTGCGAGGAAAAAACGACGGAGTTTTGTACAAAACTCCATCGATCCGTTCCGGCTGACAAAACTTAAAGGAGAAGACCGATGAAGGACAATGGACGCGAGAGCAAGGGACCCAGGAAATCATTTCTGTATTATTATGTAATGATCCTGCTGATCACGATGCTGCTGAACATTTTCCTGTTCCCGTCGCTGCTGGACCGGACCCAGGAGGTTCGCTACGATCAGTTTGAGCAGCAGCTGGAGGAGGGAAATGTCGAGGAAGTTTATGTAACGACGAATGACGAGGTTATTTTTACCCTGAGGGACAGCCAGTGGGTTAATTATAAGACGGGGCTGGTGCCGGGGGTCAACCTTTACGAGGAGCTGAAAGCGGCCGGGGTGGAGGCCTATGCCGCCGAGACGCCGACGCAGGCTTCGCCGCTTCTGGAATTTTTCCTGACCTGGATTCTGCCGCTGATCTTTTTTGTGGGAGTCGGGCAGCTGCTCAGCCGCACCATGATGAAGCGGATGGGCGGGCCCAACGCCATGACGTTCGGCAAATCGAACGCCAAGATTTACGCCGAGTCGGAGACGGGAATCACGTTTGCCGATGTGGCCGGGCAGGAAGAAGCCAAGGACGCCTTGAAGGAGATTGTAGATTTTCTGCATAATCCGAACCGCTATGCGGAGATCGGGGCGACGCTGCCCAAGGGAGCGCTGCTGGTGGGCCCGCCCGGAACGGGCAAGACGCTGCTGGCGCGCGCGGTAGCCGGAGAGGCGCATGTGCCGTTTTTCTCGATTTCCGGTTCGGAGTTTGTGGAGATGTTTGTGGGAATGGGCGCGGCCAAGGTCCGCGATCTGTTTAAACAGGCGGCGGAGAAAGCGCCCTGCATCGTTTTTATTGACGAGATCGATACCATCGGCAAGAAGCGCGACGGCGCGGGCGGAATCGGCGGCAACGACGAGCGCGAGCAGACGCTCAACCAGCTTCTGACGGAGATGGACGGATTTGACAGCCGCAAAGGCGTTGTCATCCTGGCGGCGACCAACCGTCCGGAATCGCTGGACAAGGCGCTTCTGCGCCCCGGCCGTTTCGATCGGCGAATTCCGGTGGAGCTGCCGGATCTGAAGGGGCGCGAGGCGATTCTGCGGGTGCACGCCCGGAAGGTCCTCATGGACGAGACGGTTGATTTCAATACGATCGCCCGCGCGACCAGCGGCGCGAGCGGCGCGGAGCTGGCCAATATCGTAAATGAGGCGGCGCTGCGCGCCGTGCGGATGGGCCGCAGGACGGTCTGCCAGTCTGATCTGGAGGAGAGTGTGGAGACGGTTATCGCCGGATACCAGCGCAAGGATGCGGGCGTGTCGAAGAACGAGAAGAAGATCGTTTCCTATCACGAGATCGGACACGCGCTGGTGGCGGCGCTGCAGAGCCATTCCGCGCCGGTGCACAAGATTACCATCGTGCCCCGGACCTCGGGCGCGCTGGGCTATACCATGCAGGTCGAGTCGGATCAGCGTTTCCTGATGAGCCGGGACGAGGCGTTTAATAAGATCGTGACGCTGACGGGCGGGCGCGCGGCGGAGGAGTTGATTTTTCACTCTGTCACGACGGGCGCGTCCAACGACATCGAGCAGGCGACGAAGATTGCCCGCGCGATGGTAACCCGCTACGGGATGAGCGAGCAGTTCGGGATGGTTGCTCTGGAGACGGTCAACAACGCATATCTGGGCGGCGACGCTTCTCTGGCCTGCTCGGAGGAGACGGCGGCCCGGGTGGACGAGGAGGTTGTCGCCATGGTCAAGGAGGCGTACCAGAAGGCGAAACAGATCCTGAGCGGACACGAGGAAAAGCTTCACGAGCTGGCGGCGTACCTGCTGGACAAGGAGACGATTACCGGCGAGGAATTTATGGAGATCCTGAACCGGGAGGGCGCTCGGGAAGCCTAGACAGGCGTTCGGGAATCCGGGCGGAAACGCAGACGGAAATGCAGACGGAAATCCGGGCGGAACCGCAGACGGAAATGCGCATGGAAATCCGGGCGGAAACGCGGCCGGATTCCCGAACAAGTGTTTGCAAACGGCGGCCGGCTGTGGTATACTTAGTAGACCGCAGCAGAGAAAACCGCGCGCAGAAAAGCAGACGCAAAAGGCAGCGTTTCTGTCGCGTAAAAGAAGGAAAATACTGTGCCGGCGGGCAAAGGAGCGATCCTCTGTTCGCCGGCACTGTTTCAGTGTGAGGTAAGTGATGGCGAAACAGTATATCAAGATACGTGGTGCCAATGAGCACAATCTGAAGAATATCTCGCTGGATATTCCGCGAAATGAGCTGGTGGTGCTGACCGGGCTTTCCGGTTCTGGAAAATCGTCCCTGGCGTTCGATACGATCTACGCGGAAGGGCAGCGCCGCTATATGGAATCGCTCTCCTCTTACGCCCGCCAGTTCCTGGGGCAGATGGAGAAGCCGGATGTGGAGAGCATCGAGGGCCTTTCCCCGGCGATTTCCATCGACCAGAAATCGACGAACCGCAATCCGCGCTCCACGGTGGGAACGGTCACGGAAATTTACGATTACATGCGTCTTCTGTACGCCCGGATCGGGATTCCGCACTGCCCGAAATGCGGCCGGGAGATCCGCCGCCAGACGGTGGATCAGATGGCGGACCAGCTGCTGGCGCTGCCGGAACGGACAAAGATTCAGCTTTTGGCGCCGGTGGTGCGCGGCCGGAAGGGCCGCCATGAAAAGGTGCTGGATCAGGCGAAGAAGAGCGGGTACGTCCGCGTGCGGGTGGACGGGAACCTCTACGAGCTTTCCGAGAGCATCGAGCTGGACAAGAACATCAAGCACAACATCGAGATCGTGGTTGACCGGCTTGTGATCCGGGAGGGAATCGAGAAACGCCTTGCGGATTCCATCGAGACGGTCATGGGGCTGACCGGCGGCCTGATGATGGTAGACGTGGCGGGCGGCGAGCCGCTGATTTTCAGCCAGAATTTTTCCTGTCCGGACTGCGGGATCAGCGTGGACGAGGTAGAGCCGCGCAGCTTTTCCTTTAATAATCCGTTCGGCGCCTGTCCGGAGTGCTTCGGCCTCGGCTACAAGATGGAATTTGACGAGGATCTGATGATCCCGGACAAGAGCCTGAGCATCAACCAGGGGGCAATTACCGCCCTGGGCTGGCAGTCCTGTACCGACAAGGGGAGTTTCTCGGGAGCAATCCTTGACGCGCTGGCCAGAGAATACCATTTTGACCTGGATACGCCGTTTGAAGACTATCCGAAAGAGATTCACGATATCCTGATTTACGGGACGGGCGGGCGCATCGTGAAGGTGCGCTACCGCGGACAGCGGGGCGAGGGCGTCTACGACATTGCGTTCGAGGGCCTGATTCAGAGTATGAACCGCAAATACCGGGAGACCTTTTCCGATTCGATGAAGGCGGAGTACGAGACGTTTATGCGGATCACGCCCTGCCCGGCCTGCAAGGGGCAGAGGCTGAAGAAAGAATCCCTGGCGGTTACGGTAGGCGGGAAAAATATTTTCGAGGCGACGGACATGTCGATCGTAAAATTCCGCGATTTTATCGATTCGCTTGAGCTGACGCCGACACAGGAGGCCATCGGCGCGCCGATTCTCAAGGAGATCCGGGCCCGCGTGTCGTTTCTGATCAATGTGGGGCTGGAATATCTGGCGCTCTCGCGGGCGACGGGGACGCTGTCCGGCGGCGAGGCGCAGCGGATCCGCCTGGCTACGCAGATCGGCTCCGGGCTGGTCGGCGTCGCCTATATCCTGGACGAGCCCAGCATCGGCCTTCATCAGCGCGACAACGACAAGCTGCTGGCAACGCTGAAAAATCTGCGCGATTTGGGCAATTCCGTGCTGGTCGTGGAGCACGACGAGGATACGATGCGCGCCGCGGACTGCATCGTGGACATCGGTCCCGGCGCGGGAGAACACGGCGGACAGGTGGTGGCCGTAGGCACGGCCGAGCAGATTATGCGGTGCAGGGAGTCGATAACCGGCGCGTATCTGAGCGGCCGCATCCGGATCCCGGTGCCGGAAAAGCGGCGGGAGCCTACCGGATGGCTGACGGTGCGCGGCGCAGCGGAAAATAATTTAAAACACATCGACGTGAAGTTTCCGCTGGGGGTAATGACCTGTGTGACGGGCGTTTCCGGTTCGGGAAAGAGTTCGCTGGTCAACGAGATTCTTTACAAGGCGCTGGCCAAGAAGCTGAACCGCGCGCATACGATCCCCGGAAAATTTAAAAGCATCGAGGGGATGGAACAGCTGGATAAAATTATCGCCATCGATCAGTCTCCGATCGGGCGCACGCCGCGCTCCAACCCGGCGACGTATACGGGAACCTTTGACCTGATCCGCGATCTGTTTGCCTCATCGACAGACGCCAAGGCACGCGGGTACAACAAGGGGCGTTTCAGCTTTAATAAGAAGGGCGGCCGCTGCGAGGCCTGCTCCGGGGACGGCATCATTAAGATTGAGATGCATTTTCTGCCGGATATCTACGTGCCCTGCGAGGTCTGCGGCGGGAAGCGGTACAACCGGGAGACGCTGGAGGTAAAATACAAAGGGAAAAGCATTTACGACGTGCTGAACATGACGGTGGAGGAGGCGATGAAGTTTTTCGAGAACATCCCCTCGATCTACCGCAAAATCGAGACGCTCTACGATGTGGGGCTCTCCTACATCCGCCTGGGGCAGCCGTCCACCGAGCTGTCCGGCGGCGAGGCGCAGCGGATCAAGCTGGCGACGGAGCTGAGCAAGCGGGGAACCGGAAAGACGATCTATGTGCTGGACGAGCCGACCACCGGCCTCCATTTCGCCGACGTGCACCGTCTGATTGAAATTTTGCACCGGCTTTCCGAGGGCGGCAATACGGTGGTGGTCATCGAGCATAACCTGGACGTGATCAAGACGGCAGACTATATCATCGATATCGGCCCGGAGGGCGGCGACGGAGGCGGCACAGTCATCGCAAAGGGAACGCCCGAGGAGGTAGCGGAAAATCCCGCTTCCTACACAGGCCGCTATGTGAAAAAATATCTGACCAGACAGGCGCCGGAAAAGCTGTAGCGGGCGCCGGGAAGTCTGCAGCAGGCGCTGGGAAAGCTGCAGCAGGCGCCGGGAAAGTTGAAGCGGGCGCCGGGAAACGCGCGGCGGCAGGTAAGAAATCCGCAGCGGGAGGCCGGAGATCCGGAAAAACGGCTTGTCATGGAAGCAGGGATCTTTTATAATAAAAAAATGTGCGGAGCGGGGACAGCCGGATCCTTTCTCTGAATTCATTCAGAGTGCCCGCAGGGAACATGCGGAAACTGCTGCCGGCGGCAGACATTGACGGAGGAGATTACCTGTGGAAAAAGAAATGATTGTGGTACTGGATTTTGGCGGCCAGTACAATCAGCTGATTGCCAGGAGAGTGAGAGAGTGCGGTGTATACTGCGAGGTGCATCCCTACAGTATACCGCTGGACGAGCTGAAGCGGATGAACCCGAAGGGCATTATTTTTACGGGAGGCCCCAACAGTGTCTACAAAGAAGATTCTCCAAGATGTTCCAGGGAGATTTTTGATCTGGGGATTCCGGTGCTCGGGATCTGCTATGGCGCGCAGCTGATGGCTTTTCTGCTCGGCGGAACGGTGGAGACGGCGCCGGTCAGCGAGTACGGCAAGACAGAGGTAGAAGTGGATCCCACTTCCAGGCTCTATGAGGGCGTGTCAGAAAAGACGATCTGCTGGATGAGCCATACGGATTATATCGCGCAGGCGCCGCAGGGATTTCGCGTGACAGCGCGCACGCCGGTGTGCCCCGTAGCCGGAATGGAACGGGAAGAAAAGGGCTGGTACGGCATTCAGGCCCATCCGGAGGTCATGCACACCCGGGAAGGCGAGAAGATGCTGCGCAATTTTGTCTACCGCATCTGCCGCTGCAGCGGCGACTGGAAGATGGACGCTTTCGTGGAGGAGTCCATCCGCAGCATCCGGGAGAAGGTCGGGAACGGCCGGGCGCTGCTGGCGCTGTCCGGCGGCGTGGATTCTTCGGTGGCCGGCGTCCTGATGGCGCGGGCAATCGGCGACCAGCTGACCTGCGTGTTCGTGGATCACGGCCTGCTGCGCAAGAATGAGGGCGACGAGGTCGAGGCGGTGTTTGGCCCGAATGGCCCGTATAAGCTGAATTTCATCCGGGTCAACGCGCAGGAGCGCTTTTATCAGAAACTGGCGGGGGTAACGGATCCGGAGCAGAAGCGCAAGATCATCGGAGAGGAATTTATCCGCGTGTTCGAGGAAGAGGCGAAGAAAATCGGCGCGGTCGATTTCTTTGTGCAGGGGACTATTTATCCGGACGTGATTGAGTCGGGCCTCGGCAAATCGGCGGTTATCAAATCGCATCATAACGTGGGCGGCCTGCCGGAGCATGTGGATTTCAGGGAAATCATCGAGCCGCTGCGGATGCTTTTTAAGGATGAGGTCCGCCGCGCCGGCCTGGAACTGGGCATTCCGGAGCACCTGGTCTACCGGCAGCCGTTCCCGGGACCGGGGCTTGGCGTGCGCATCGTGGGCGAGGTTACGCCGGAGAAGGTTCGCATCGTGCAGGAGGCGGATGCGATTTACCGGGAGGAGATCGACCGGGCCGGCATCGCCGGCACCCTGGGGCAGTATTTTGCGGCTCTGACCAATATGCGGTCGGTGGGCTGCATGGGCGACGAGCGGACGTATGATTATGCGATCGCGCTGCGCGCGGTGCTGACCTCGGATTTCATGACGGCGGAGGCGGCGCAGCTCCCGTGGGAGGTGCTCGGCCGGGCAACCAGCCGGATCGTCAACGAGGTAAAGGGCGTGAACCGGGTGCTGTATGATTGCACCGGGAAACCGCCGGCGACGGTGGAGTTCGAATAATGCAGGAACCTCAAAAAACCTTGATTTTAAGCCATTCTTTGAGGTTACAAGTGCCTTTTGATACTAATTTGATACTATTCAAAAGCCACACATTATTATAGAGAGACATGAAAATGCCCTCTGGAAAACGGTAAGTTTTTCAGGGGGCTGTTTTTATGTCTCTATTCTTTTCTC
>CALWLT010000031.1 GCA_944381615.1 uncultured Lachnospiraceae bacterium
TCCTTCTCCCGTGCTTTGTAGTGTAGCTTCTCGCTTTTAGTATAGAGCAAAACGTAGAGGAAGTAGAAACTTTCATTACTATTTGTGCCGCCAACTGAAAGGCGGCGGAATGGAGATTATCATGAGACATTTGCTGAATCCGCTCGATTTTTCCACGGAAGAGATCGACGCGCTCCTTGATCTGGCCTCGGATATCGAGGCAAATCCCACGTCCTACAAGACTGTCTGCAGCGGCAAAAAGCTTGCCACGCTGTTTTATGAGCCGAGCACGCGCACGCGCTTGAGCTTTGAATCCGCCATGCTGAACCTGGGCGGAAGCGTCCTCGGCTTTGCCTCCGCCGATTCCAGCTCCGCCGCCAAGGGCGAGAGCGTGGCGGACACCATCCGCGTGATTTCGTGCTTTGCCGACATCTGCGCCATCCGCCATCCCAAGGAGGGCGCCCCCATGGTGGCTGCTCTTCACTCGTCCATCCCCGTCATCAACGCCGGGGACGGCGGCCATCAGCACCCGACGCAGACGCTGACGGATCTGATGACCATCCGCTCTCTCAAGGGCCGGCTTTCCAACCTGACCGTGGGCCTGTGCGGCGACCTGAAATTCGGGCGCACCGTCCACTCTCTGATTCACGCCCTGGCCCGCTATACCGGCATCCGCTTCATCCTGATCTCCCCGCCGGAATTAAAGGTTCCGGATTACATCCGGGAGGACGTGCTGAAGGCCCGCCGCATCGAATACCGCGAGGTTCAGAACCTGGACGAGGCCATGCCGCACCTGGACATCCTCTACATGACGCGCGTCCAGCGGGAGCGCTTCTTCAATGAGGAGGATTACATCCGCATGAAGGACTGCTACATCCTCGACAGGGCCAAGATGAAGCTGGCCAGGGAGGACATGTTCGTGCTCCATCCTCTGCCGCGGGTCAACGAGATCTCGACCGAGGTGGACGACGACCCCCGCGCCGCCTATTTCCGGCAGGTACAGTACGGCGTTTACGTGCGGATGGCGCTCATTATGACATTACTGGAGGTGGAAAAACCATGTTGAATATCAGCGGATTAAATGAAGGGATCGTCCTCGACCACATCCAGGCCGGGCGCAGCATGGACATCTATTTCAAGCTGGGCCTGGACAGGCTGGACTGCCAGATTGCCATCATCAAGAATGCGAGAAGCCGCAAGATGGGGCGCAAGGACATCATCAAGATCGACGGCGGCCTCGACCTCGTCAACCTGGACGTGCTGGGCTACATCGACCACAACATTACCATCAACATCATCCGCGACGGGCAGATCATCGAAAAAAAGCGGGTCAGAATGCCGAAGAAGATTACCAACGTCATCTTCTGCAAAAATCCCCGCTGCATTACCTCCATCGAGCAGGAGCTGCCTCATGTCTTCTACCTGGCCGATGAGGAGAAGGAAGTCTACCGCTGCATCTACTGCGATGAAAAATATTCAAAAAAGCTCTGAGCAGGACGATAAGCCGGGTTATGTCGTTGAATGGCCATCTATCTAGGCCTGCCGTCGCCGGCAGGCTCAAGCGACCTACCCGGGAGCAGACGGGCCGCCTTGCGCCCCCTGTTCGGTCTTGCTTCGGATGGGGTTTACATGTGCCCCGGCTGTTGCCAGCCGGGCGGTAGTCTCTTACACTGCCCTTCCACCCTTACCCGCGCCGCCGTGCCGGCCGGCCTCCCTCTCTGCGGGGGGAGCACCGGGCGGCGGGCCGCGCCGGCGGTATATTTCTGTTGCACTGTCCTTGGAGTCGCCTCCACCAGACGTTATCTGGCATCCTGCCCTGTGAAGCCCGGACTTTCCTCATCTGCAGCCTTTCGTCTCTGCATCTGCGGCCATTTGTCCTACTCAGAACCGCTGTCAGTCTATCACATTTTTCCTGCTTTGTCTACCTGGACTTTCCCGCCTCTTTTCTGCCTACAGACTTTCCGCTTCTTTTCTGCCTCTCTCGTCAAGCCACGCCTCGATCATGCCTCTGGCCTCTTCATCCAGCTCCTGTCCTCCGAAAAGCCGCCACCGGTCGGCCTCTGTGATGGAGCGGAGGACGCGGCAGGGGTTGCCGGCGGCCAGGCTCCAGGAGGGGATATCCCGCGTGACCACGCTTCCGGCGCCGATGACCACGCAGTCCCCGATGTGAACGCCGGGGCAGATGACCGTATTGCCCCCGATCCAGCAGCTGTCGCCGATGACGACCTCTCTTCCGTACTCGAAGCCGGAATCGCGGGTATCCGGATGCAGCGGATGCCCGGCCGTATAGATCGAGACGTTCGGCGCCATCTGGCAGTCATCGCCGATGCGCACCTTCGCCACGTCCAGGATGGTACAGTTATAATTGGCGAAAAAATTTTTCCCCACCTCGATGTGTTTCCCGTAATCGCAGTAAAACGGCGGGTTGACCATCGCGTTCTCCGATTTGCCGAAAAGCTCCTTTACCACCTTCGCGATCCCCTCGTAGTCCGAGCGGTCCATAAAATTTAATTTCTGCAGAAGGCGCCTGGTCTCTGCCTGTTCCTCCATGACCGGCGAATCGCTGAGATACGCCAGGCCAGCGTCTCTGCGCCGTTTCATATCCATCGTCCCGTTCCTCTCCCCCTGTTTCTTTTCTCAAATGCAGAAGACTTCCTACACGCGGAAACAGCTGCCGCCGATGAATTCTCTGAGAATCGAGTTGTGCGGGATCTGCTCGCTGCTGACTCCCAGGAAATAGTCGAGGAACTTCAGAAGCCTCTTGGCCTCCGGATACTCCTCTTCCTCCCGCGAGATCCCGTAAAGCAGCGGCTCGGCATACTGCTTGAGCACCGCCAGCTCATAGAGCAGCGCCGAATTGAACATGACGTCCGCCTCCTCCTGGTAAGGGAAAATATTTTTCTCCTCGCCCCGGCGCACGGAATCCCACATGCGGATCGTCTCCCGGGCCGACGATCCCCTCGTCCTCGCGTCGCGGATCATACGCCGCAGCAGACGGCCGTCGGTCGTCGGGATCCGGTTGTGCTCGTCTACATTGAGCTGCGTCAGGGCGCTGATGTAAATCTTGAACTTATCCGAGCGCGACAGCGCGTACGAGAGCGCGTCGTTGAGGCAGTGAATCCCCTCGATGACCAGGATATCCTCCTTTTTCATCTCCAGAAATTCTCCCTGGTACTCCCGCTCGCCGCTGATGAAATTATACCGCGGCAGCTCGATGCGCTCCCCCGCCAGCAGCGCCGCCATATCCTCGTTAAACTTCGGCACGTCGATGCACTCCAGCGCCTCGTAATCGTAGTTGCCGTTTTCGTCGCGCGGGCTGTCCTTTCGGTTGACAAAGTAATTATCCACCGAGATGGGGTGCGGCCGCAGCCCCAGCGCGCTCAGCTGGATCGAGAGGCGGTGGGAAAACGTCGTCTTCCCCGAGGAGGACGGGCCGGCAATCATGACCAGCCGCCGGCCGGACGCCGCGATCCGCTCCGCCAGATCGCCGATCTTTTTTTCCTGCAGCGCCTCCTGCATCAGGATCAGATCGCCCGTCCGGCCTTTGGCGATCGCCTCGTTGAGCGTTCCCACGTTAAACACGCCCAGCTTCTTGCCCCACTGCTCCGCCTCCCGCTGCACCTCGAACAGCTTGCGGCTGATCCGCGGCGCGGCGACGCGCTGCGATTCACCGCGGGACGGCAGAAGGAGAATCATCCCCTCGTCGTACGGCATCAGGTCAAAATAGCGGATATATCCCGTGCTGATGACCATGTAGCCGTAAAAATAATCCTCAAAATTCTCCAGGCTGTAGATATTGACCCGCGAGGCGCGCCGGTAGGTAAACAGCTTTTCCTTGTCGTACATGCCGTGGCGGGCGAACAGCTCGACCGCGTCCTCCGTGTTCTCGCTGCGCTTGTAAAGCGGGAGATCGCGGGCCGCCAGCCGCTCCATCGCCTTCTTTACCTCCCCGATCAGCTCCGGCGTAAGCGAAAAATCTCCCTCCGGCTCGACGTACAGCCCGTCTCCCATCGAGAAGCACACCGTCAGCTTCCTGACGTTTTCTTTTCCCGCCACATCGTAAAACGCCTTCAGCATCAGAAACACCGCGCTCCGCTGATAGGCCAGAAAACCGCTCGGATCGGAGGCCGTGACAAATTCCAGGCTGCAGTCCCCCTTTACCTCCTTGTGAAGCTCCCGCAGCCGCCCGTTTACCGAAACCAGAAGGACCGTCCGATCCTCCCCGCCCAGCCGGTCCCGCACAATCTTTTCATAA
Source organism: uncultured Lachnospiraceae bacterium (assembly GCA_944381615.1). Lineage (GTDB taxonomy): Bacteria > Bacillota > Clostridia > Lachnospirales > Lachnospiraceae > Otoolea. Next base: position 4,235 of record CALWLT010000031.1, read on the forward strand.
GGCGTCCCGGCCGGATATTCATACGTCTGCGAACCAATCGTTACCGCCGCCATCTCATTCCTCCCGTCTTCTTTTCCTGTCCTGCGCTTTCGCTTCCTTCCGGCAACGCGCTTCCGCTTTCTTCCGGCGGCGCGCTTCCGCTTCCTTCCGGCGGCGCGCTTCCGCTTTCTTCCGGCGGCGCGCTCCCCGGACCCGGGCGCGCCCCTCTTACACGACCGCGGCCGGAAACGCCGGCTTCTCCCGGCAGATCCGGAGCGCATTGCCGAAACGCTCCCTCAGATACGTCTCCATAAAATCCGTAAAAATATGTTCGATCCCGTAATGGCCCGCGTCAATCACGGCCATATCCCGGGCTACCGCGTCGATGCCCTCGTGATGGCCGATATCCCCCGTAATATAGGCCTGCGCGCCGGCTTCCAGCGCCGCCCCGATCGTGCTGCCGCCGGCTCCCGGGCATACGGCCACGCGAACGATCTCCCGGTCCGAGCCCAGATCGCCGTACACCGCCGCAAAGGGAAGGCCAAACGCCTCCTTTACCTGCGCGGCCAGCTCCGCCAGCGTCGCCGGACGCGCGAGCACGCCGCAGGTCCCGATCCCGTAAACGGTCCCGTCCTCTGCCGTTCCCATCTCCTCCAGCGGCCGCATCTCCCGAAGCCCCAGCCGATCCCCGGCCAGCTGCGCCATGCAGCCGGGCGCCGCGTCAAAATTGGTGTGCATGGCGTAGTACGAGATATCGCTCTGAATCATGGCAAGCAGCCGCCGTCCCACGAAATCCCCATCCGTCACGCTGCGCACCGGCCTGAAAATCAGCGGATGATGGGTCAGGATCAGATCCGCCCCCGCCTCCTTCGCCTGCGCGATGGCCGCGTCCGTCGCATCCACCGCCAGAAATACCGTCTCTACCTCTTTTTCTCTTCTGCCCGCCAGAAGGCCGGGATTATCCCAGTCGCAGGCCATCGAGAGAGGCGCCAGCCTCTCCAGCTCTCTGATTATTTCGCTGCATTTCATCTTCTGCCTCCTCTATCATCCGGATGCGCGCGCAAAGCTCTTCCCGGCGCGCCGTCAGCCGCTTTTCTGCATCCGTCCGCCCCTGCCCGCCGGCGGCTTCTTTGATCCCGCGCCCATCCGCCGCGCCCGGCTCTTTTGCCCGAGGCGAATTTCCCATGGCCGCTTCCAGGCGGCCAATCAGCGCGCGCGCCGTCTCCTTTTCCTTCTTCAGATATTCCGCCAGAAGCGGGTGCCCGTCCTGCAGAAGGCACGGGCCAAACTCCCGCTCCGCCTCTGTAAGCGGCCGCATCCGGCCCCGGGCCGCCTCCATGATCACATAGTATTTTCCTTCCTCCCGGACCATCGTCTCCCGCAGGATCAAGAATCCGGCTTCCTCCAGAAACGCGCGCACGCCGGCTGTTTCCGAATGCGGCGAAAGGATCAGCCGCTCTCTTTCCGGCTCCCAGCTCTCCCAGATGCGGCGTCCCCGCTCCAGGATCTGCACCGTCAGAAGGCCGCCCATCCCGGCGATGATGACCGCCCCCGCCTCCCCCGGCAAAAGCGCGTCCAGCCCGTCCGAGAGGCGCAGGCTGATCCGATCGGAACACCCGGCCTCCCGCACATGCGCGGCCGCCCGCTCAAGCGGCCCCGGGCGCACGTCCATGGCGATGGCCGCAGGGCAGATCCCTTCCTGTACCAGCCACAGCGGGATGTAGCCGTGATCCGTCCCCACGTCCGCCGCCACGCTCCCCGCAGGGACAAAGGAAGCGATGGCAGAAAGCCGTCCGGACAGGCGGATCTTTCCTCCCTCCCGCCGTTCTCTCTTCTTATTCATCCAGATAATCCTTCAGCTTCTTGCTGCGGCTGGGATGGCGCAGCTTGCGCAGCGCCTTGGCCTCGATCTGGCGGATGCGCTCCCTGGTCACGTTAAACTCCCTGCCTACCTCCTCCAGCGTCCGCGGCCGCCCGTCGTCCAGGCCAAAGCGCAGGCGCAGCACCTTCTGCTCCCGCTCCGTCAGCGTATCCAGCACCTCCATCAGCTGCTCATGCAGCAGGGTGTACGTCGCCGCGTCCACCGGCACCTGCACATGATCGTCCTGGATAAAATCGCCCAGATGGCTGTCTTCCTCCTCGCCGATGGGCGTCTCCAGCGAAACGGGATCCTGCGAGATCTTCATGATCTCCCGGACCCGGTCCACCGGCATATCCATGCGCTCGGCAATCTCCTCCGGCTGCGGTTCCCGGCCCAGTTCCTGCAGAAGCTGCCTCGACGTGCGGATGAGGCGGTTGATCGTCTCTACCATGTGCACCGGGATGCGGATCGTCCGCGCCTGATCGGCGATCGAGCGCGTGATGGCCTGCCGGATCCACCAGGTCGCGTAGGTGCTGAACTTGAAGCCCTTGGAATAATCATATTTTTCCACCGCCTTGATCAGACCCAGATTTCCCTCCTGAATCAGATCCAGGAACTGCATGCCGCGCCCGACGTATCGCTTGGCGATGCTCACGACCAGGCGCAGGTTGGCCTCCGCCAGGCGCTTCTTGGCCGACTCGTCGCCCAGCTCCATCCGCTTGGCCAGATCGATCTCCTCCTCCGGCGTCAGCAGCGGCACCTTGCCAATCTCTTTCAGGTACATGCGCACCGGATCCTCAATGCTCACGCCCTCCGGCACGCTCAGATCCAGATTATCCACATCCAGATCCTCGTCCTCATTCATCTCCTCCTCGATGAACAGATCCGGATCGATATCCAGATCCTCGCCGAAGCGGACCACGTCCACCTTGTTATTCTCCAGATACTCATAGATCTGATCCATCTGATCCGGGCTCAGAATCTCGCCATGGAAAAAATTCAGAATTTCTTTGTTGTCCAGCACATTTTTTTTGCTCCTGGCCAGCTCCAGAAGCTGCGCCAGTTTCTCCTCAAACGTCAGATTTTTCTCTTCCATCTTCCTCCATCCTTCCATAGCCTGCTTGTATTTTGGCCCCGCGCCCTGTCAGCGCGGCGCTCCCCGCCGTCCCGAATCAGTCGGGCGAAATGGACAGTCCGGGAAGCTCCGCCTGCTGCCGGATCAGTTCCTGAAGCGTGTTCAGATCCGCGGCTTTCCGGATCTGGCGATCCAGGCTGCTCTTGCGGATCCGGCGCACCGTCTCGGAAAACACCTTCTTCTGCTCCTCGTTATTTAAGGATTCCTCCAGGCTGGCGTTAAAAAGCGCCGCCACCTCGCGGTAGCTCCCCTCGTCGTCAATAAAACGGGTCAGGATCGCCGCCGGATTCAGGTTTCCCTTCTCGTGCGCCTCAAACACTGCCCGCGCCGCTTCGCAGTAGAGCGGGCTCCCGAAATCCTCCGGGCCGATAATGCCCCGGATCTTTTCAAAAAGCCGCGGCTCCTCGATCAGCCACGTTAAAAGCAGCCGTTCCGACCGGCGAAGCCCTTCCTCCGGATCCTTTTTCCCTCTCACCGGGCGCGCCGGGCCGGCGCCGTCCGCTCCCTCCGCCCGCTCTCCGCCCCGGTTCCAGGCCGCCTCCTGCGCCGGCCCGGTCCCGTAACGGCTGCCCAGGCGGTTGACGAGGCGCTTCAGATCTTCATAATTGATGAAATACTCCCGGGAAACCGCCTGTATGTAGTTGTCCCGCTCCAGCGCCTCCGGAAACTCCAGAAGCTTCCGGGCCGCCCCGTTGTAAAAGGCCGTCTTCTGCTCCGGATCCGCCATGTCATACTGTGATTTCAGCACGTCAATCTCGAACAGGAAGCTGTTTCTCGCCCCCTCGATCCGCTTCTGAAATTCCTCCGCCCCCAGGTTCTTCACAAACTCGTCCGGATCCTTATACGGTTTCATGTCGATGACCCGCGCGGAGATTCCGGCCTGCTTCAAGATCGGGATCGCCCGCAGCGCCGCCTTCACGCCGGCCGCGTCGCTGTCATAGGTCAGGACGACCTGCTTCGTGTAACGGCCAAGCAGCGCCGCGTGCTGCTGCGTCAGCGCCGTCCCCAGGGAGGCCACGGCGTTGGTAAAGCCGGCCTGGTGCATGGAAATCACATCCATATAGCCCTCGCATAAAAGCAGGGCCTTCTGGCGGGAGGTCCTCGCATACTGCAGGCCGTAGAGATTGCGCCCCTTGTCGAACACCTTCGTCTCCGGCGAATTGAGGTATTTGGGTTCCCCGTCTCCCATGACGCGGCCGCCGAAGCCGATGACCCGGCTGTTCACGTCCATGATCGGGAACATAACCCGGTTCCAGAACTTGTCCCGCGCGCCGCGCTCCTCGATCGTGACCAGCCCCGTCTCCTTTAACAGCGCGTCGTCATATCCCCGGCTTTTCAGAAACCGGTACAGATCGTCGCTCGTCTTGTTGGAATAGCCGAGTCCGAAGCGCCGGATCGTCTCGTCCGTCAGCCCGCGCCGCCGCAGATATTCGTAGCCTGCCCGCCCCTGCGGCTGCTTCAGCTGATAGTAAAAATAATTCGCCGCCAGCTTGTTGATCTCCAAAAGGGCCGCTTTCTGATCCGCAAGGAGGCGCGCCTCCCTGGAATACTCCATCTTCGGCAGCTTCACGCCGGCCCGGTCCGCCAGCATCTCCACCGCCTCGCGGAACGAATAATTTTCGTATTCCATCACGAACGTAATCACGTTGCCGCTGACGCCGCAGCCGAAGCAGTGATACATCTGCCGCGAGGGGGACACGGAAAAGGACGGCGATTTCTCATGGTGAAACGGGCAGAGCCCGAACAGGTTGCTCCCCTTCTTCTGAAGCTTCACATACCCGGATATGACCTCCACGATATCGCTCCGCATCCGGACCTCTTCTATCACATCTTCCGGATAATACACGAGACACGCCTCCTTATACCTTCCATGCCTGGGGCACAAACAGATCCGTAAAACGGTCGATGGCGTAGATATCGGTCATCCCCGCGATGTAATCGCAGACGGCCCGCTCGTTTGACTCGCCTCGCATTTCAGCCATCAGCCGGTATTCCTCCGGCAGCTCGTCCCCGTGTTTCATATAGTATTCAAAGAGCATGACGATCATCTGCTGCGCCTTGCCCTCCTCCGCCTTGGCAACCCCGTTGCGGTAGACGTTCTCGAACATCCAGCGGCGCAGCCCGTGCATGGCGCTCTCCATTCCCGGCGACATCGCGATAACCGGTTTTTCCAGGCTCTGCGCGATGATGTCGTGAATCATGGTATTCAGGCGCTCGCGGACGCTCTTTCCCAGCACGTCCGTGTACTCGGCCGGCAGATCCCGCTCCTCAAATATCTTTCCCCGGATCGCGTCGTCAATATCGTGGTTGATATAGGCAATTTTATCCGAAAGGCGCACCACATGGCCCTCCAGCGTGGAAGGGCTGCCGCTCGTCCTGTGATTGAGGATCCCGTCCCGGACCTCCCAGGTCAGATTCAGGCCCTTCCCCTTCTTTTCCAGCACCTCCACCACGCGCACGCTCTGCCGGTAATGAGCGAAGCCCTCGCTGCAGAGCCGGTTCAGAATGTCCTCCCCCGAGTGGCCGAACGGCGTGTGCCCCAGATCATGGCCCAGCGCGATGGCCTCCGTCAGCGATTCGTTCAGCCGCAGCGCCCGGGCGATCGTCCGGGCAATCTGCGCAACCTCCAGCGTGTGCGTCAGCCGCGTCCGGTAATGATCTCCCTCCGGCGCCAGGAACACCTGCGTCTTGTGCTTCAGGCGGCGGAACGATTTGCTGTGCAGGATGCGGTCCCGGTCCCGCTGGTACTCCGGCCGGATGTCGCACAGCGCCTCCGGGCGCTCCCGTCCCCTCGTATCCGCGCTGAGGGAGGCATAGGGGCTCAGATACTCTTTTTCCCACTTTTCTGTCGTTTCTCTGATATTCATCCGGATCCCACCCTTATTCAGAACAATTCTTGCAAAAAATTCAAAAGTTCGCCCATTATCCAATAATCATACCATATTATTTCATTTTATAACAGGCTTTTTTTAGCGATTCTGCGAAAAAGCCCGATTCTCCGGAAAAGCGGCCGACAGGCAGAGCGTCCCGTAACCCAGCCGCGGATTCGGATAATCCGCCTCCCCGGGAAGGCGCGCCGCGCCCCGCATCAGATACGCCTTCAGCTTCTCGCCGTAGAGGTACGGATCGTTTCCCCGCGTGATCCCCCACTCCATCAGAAGCGCGGCGCTTCCCGTCACAAACGGCGCGGCGAAGGAGGTTCCCGTTACCGGCCCGTACCCGCCGCCGGCCCGGGCCGTCACGATTCCCACGCCCGGCGCGGCCAGATCCGGTTTGACCGCATGCAGGAAACGGGTGTATCCCCGGCCGGAGAAGGAGGCGTACGTCTGGCTGGCGTCGTCATAGGCTCCCGCCGAAATCACGCGCGACGCGGTGGACGGAATCGTCAGCGTCGTGTCCGGATCCGCCGCAAGGAAACGGGTAAAACGGTTTCTCGCCGCCTCCGGAGGAAGCCACAGATCATAGCGGCCGTCCGCGATCCGCCCCGCCAGAAGGCGAAACCGCCAGATCCCGCTCTCCACGTAGCCCTCCCGGGGAAGAAAATCAAAATAGATCTCCTGCGCCCGGCTGTAGGGACTCGGCATCCCGTAATAGAGGAGGACCGTCGTCCCCGGGAAATACAGGCGCCGCGTCCCCGGCAGCGGCCGGATGATCTCCGACGGATACCCGCCCGGACTGACCAGCTCCACCTGGATCTCATCCGCATACGACTTCCAGAGCTGGACGCCGATCCCCGCCTCGTACTCATCCAGCGACAGCTCCACGACCGCCTCCCCGCCAGAGGCAAGCGTGCCGGAGGCATGCCCCGGACTGTCCCCCTCGTTGCCCGCTCCCACGACGATGCTGCTGCGGCCGGCGGCGGCCGCCGTGTCCAGATACGTCTCCAGAAGGCTGGTCCCGTCGTGCGATCCGTAGGTATGCCCCAGGCTGATGTTGACGGCAACCGGCATCTTAAGCTCCTGCGCCCGCCGGATTGCGTAGTCCGCCGCCCGCATCAGCTGCGTCGTCCGGGGCGCAAAATCCGACTCCCGGCTCCCCAGCCTGACGACCAGAAGGCGACTTTCCCAGGCGACGCCGCGGTATCTCGGATCGCCGGGCGCACCGCTGCCCGCCGCGATCGCCGCGACCGCCGTCCCATGCCCGCTCGCGTCCTGAAACGGCACACGCTCCTGCGCCGCCTCCCGGCTGCCCGCCGCCAGCGCCGCGTTGATCTCCTCCTCCGGATAGACCGTATCCCGATCCTGATCCCACAGCTCCAGAATCCGCGTCCGGCCGTCCGCATCCCGGAAATCGTCCAGCCAGTAATCAATCCCGGAATCCAGGACCGCCACCAGCACGCCGCGGCCGGAAAGCCCCGCCTCTCCTCCCTGGACGCGCGCGATACAGGCGTCCTCCTTCCCCTTATTTACAGAAAAATAGAGCCTTTTCGGTTTTTCCATGTATTCGATCTGCGAAAAACCAGCCAAAGGCTCTATCTGTGATTCGGGGATACGCACGATCGCGTACCCTCCCGCGAGGGTGTCGAATGACGCGTCCGGAAATGCCTCCCGGATCTGTCCCAGATCCCCGCTGTATTTTACAATCAGCTCCCAGTGCCGATCGCTTTTGTCGTACCCTACCCGCAGGGCGGGCGATCGCTCCCGCTCGCCCTCCGTCGCATCCAGCGCCAGATTCAGCAGATTTTCCCCTTTTTGGCTGTCCATAGACCCAGACCCATCCATTCTTCAGGTTCTACCTGCATTATATGCGCCGGCGCGCCATTTTATGACACCTGTCTGAACGCAGAAAACGGGAAGCGCCCCGCTTTTTGCCTGAAAACGCCGGTTCTCAGCGCAGGAAGCCGTTTACAATCTCGGCCTCCGCCTCGGCCTCCGTGAGTCCCAGCGTCATCAGCTTCGTGAGCTGCTCGCCGGCGATCTTGCCGATCGCCGCCTCGTGGATGAGCGCCGCGTCCGGATCGTTGGCCGTCAGCTCCGGCACCGCCTGGATCTTCGCGTTGTCCATGATGATCGCGTCGCACTCCGAATGGCCGGCGCAGGGGCTGTTGCCGTTGATGATGGAAACAAACTTCTGCTTCGACTCTTCTTTGGCCACCGAGCGGGAAATGATGTTGGCCGTCGCGTCCGCGCCGTTTAAGCTGACCTCGATGGTGCTGTCCGCCACCTGGCTCCCGTGCGTTAAAAGCCGCTCCCGGATCACAATCTGCGCGCCGGCCGCCAGCGCGGCCGTCGTATTGCGCACCGTGGAATCGACGCCTTTGATCTGCACCGTCTCCATCTCCAGGTAGCTTCCCTCCTCCATCGTGATCTCCGTCGTCGGATTCAGGATGCGCTCGCCTCTCCCGTCGCCCTCGCCGTAATGCTTCTCCACATAGCGCACGCGGGCGTTCTTCCCGATAAAGAAGCGGTGAATGCCGTCGTGCTCCGAGGCCTGGTCGCCGCTGTTGTGAATCCCGCAGCCGGCCACGATCGTCACGTCCGAGTCCGCTCCCACATAGAAATCATTGTACACCAGCTCCTTTAAGCCGCTCTGGCTCAGCACGACCGGAATATGGACGCTCTCCTTCTTCGTGCCGGGTTTGATGCGGATGTCGATTCCGGACTGATCCTCTTTGGTAATAATATCGATGTTGGCGGTCGTATTGCGGCCCGCCGTCTGGCCGTTGGAGCGGATGTTGTACGCCCCGGCCGGAACGCCGTGCAGATCCGCAATCTCCTCCAGCAGCGTCTTCTGAATCTGATCTATCATTTCTCCGCCCTCCTGTATACGTCGCAGGCTTCCACCGCCGAAGCCGTCCCCATGATCTCCGGAAGCACATCCTCCCGCCGGCCCTCGCGCGTGATGGCCCCGTCCGCAATCACGACGATGCGGTCCGCGATATTCAGGATCCGCTCCTGGTGGGAAATGATCATAATCGATCCCTTCGTTTTCTCCCGCATCCGCTCGAACACCTCGATCAGATTCTGGAAGCTCCACAGATCGATGCCCGCCTCCGGCTCGTCGAACACGGAAAGCCGGGACGCGCGCGCCAGCACCGTGGCGATCTCAATCCGCTTTAATTCGCCGCCGGAAAGGCTTGCATTGACCTCGCGGTTAATGTAATCGCGGGCGCACAGCCCCACCTCCGACAGGTACTGGCAGGCGTCGGCCGCCGAGAGATTCTTCTTGGCCGCCAGGCGGATCAGATCCAGCACATGGATCCCCTTAAAGCGAACCGGCTGCTGAAAGGCAAAGCTGATGCCCAGATTCGCCCGCTCCGTAATGGTTTTTTCCGTGATATCTTCCCCGTCAAACCAGATCGAACCGGACGACGGTTTCTCAATTCCCGCGATCAGCTTCGCCAGCGTCGATTTCCCGCCGCCGTTCGGGCCTGTCACAACCACGAACTCGCCATCGCCGATCGTCAAATCCAGCTGATGGATGATCTCCTTCTGGCCCTTCTTCTCCTCTACCTCAAACGAGATATTCTTCAGTTCCAGCATGCGCTGCCCTCCTTTGTTTGTCTGTTCTTGCCGCCGGCAAAAAACCGGTATAACGTGTAAAACCGAATCCATTCCCCGCGGGGATCGGATCCGGTTTTCTAGCCTGCAGAAGAAGGGACTTGAACCCTCATGAGATTGCTCTCACACGGACCTGAACCGTGCGCGTCTGCCAATTCCGCCACTTCTGCATCCTGCGGGAGATGGGACTTGAACCCACACGAGCATACACCCACAAGATCCTTAGTCTTGCCTGTCTGCCAATTCCAGCACTCCCGCATACGGTATTTGATTTCGTCTTATCGACGAAAGATAGTATAGCATAATCCGGGTGGTTGTGCAACCACTTTTTTTAAATTTTTTTAATTTTATACACGATTAAAATTATTTGGCAAAAAAGGACGGAGCCGCAGAGAGAATCTCCGCGGACAGCCCGTCCTCTTATCTTCCAGACTATGCTTTGCGTTACGCCAGCTTGCTCTTGGCCAGCTCAGCCAGCTTGGCAAATCCTTCCGCATCGTTGATCGCCATGTCGGACAGCATCTTGCGGTTCATCTCCACGCCGGCCTGCTTTAAGCCGTACATGAACTTGCTGTAGGAGAGGCCGTTGATGCGGGCAGCCGCGTTGATACGGGCAATCCACAGCTGTCTGAACTGTCTCTTTCTCTCCTTGCGGCCCGCGTAGGAACTCGCCAGCGCGCGCATTACGGACTGCTTGGCAATGCGGTACTGCTTGGAGCGCGCTCCTCTGTATCCCTTCGCCAGCTTTAATACTCTATTATGTTTCTTTTTAGCGTTTAAACCGCCTTTTACTCTTGCCATCGGTTATTCCTCCTTCTTAATCCTCGAATCTTATAAGTACGGCAGAATCTTCTTCATTACCTTGCTGTTCGTGATGTCGGTAACGATGTCTTTTCTCAGATTTCTCTTTCTCTTCGTCGATTTCTTAGTTAAGATGTGGGATTTATACGCTTTATTTCTCACTAACTTTCCGGTTCCGGTCTTTTTAAAACGCTTGGCAGCAGCTCTGCTTGTTTTCATTTTAGGCATGATGAAATTCCTCCTTAATAAATAGTTGTCTCCTCTATAGCTAACGCTTTGCGGACAGGAAAAGCACCAGGCTTCTCCCCTCTACCTTCGCCGGCTTATCCACCGTCGCGATATCGGAAAGCTTTTCCGCAAAATCATCGAGGATATACTTTGTCTTTGACATGTGAGCCATCTCACGGCCTCTGAAACGAAGGGTTATCTTGACCTTGTTCCCCTTCTCCAGGAACTTGCGGGCATTGTTCATCTTGGTGTTCAGATCATTGTCGTCGATATTCGGAGACAGACGCACTTCCTTGACCTCGATGACCTTCTGTTTCTTCTTAGCTTCTTTTTCTTTGCGCGCCATCTCATACCGGTACTTGCCGTAATCGATAATCTTGCATACCGGCGGCTTCGCAGTCGGAGCAATCTTGACCAGGTCAAGCTCCGCTTCCCGCGCCAGTTTATACGCGTCCTTCGCGGACATGATCCCGAGCTGTTCTCCGTTCTCGCCAATCAAACGAACCTCTCTGTCTCTAATCTGTTCGTTAATCATTAACTCGCTAATAGCCGTGCACCCCCATCAACTGTGATTTTTGTCTGTGAAACAAAAATAAGCGGATAGACAGACTATCCGCTCATAATAGGAAATCCAAAAAAGGAATTTTCTCTACGTTATGAACCCACGGTCACCTGTGTGTGCCGGGGTGAGGCGAACAACCTGCTTTCCTGATGCCGCAGTATCTCTGCAACATAAGATAGTTTACACGAAACCCGGCAGAATGTCAACCTCTTTTTTGTCTTTTTCCGTCCTTTTTGGTTTTTCCGGCCGCCTCTGCCGGGAAAGAACCGATCTGCGGCGGCGCAGAAGCGCCCGGTCAGCGCAGCTTAAAGCTGGCGCACTCCGTCTGCACCGCCTCGGTCGCGCCGCCGCCGGTAATCCCGATGTGTTCGGCCACACAGCGGCGATCGTTGTTGTACACGCAGTTGACGGCCTCGCACTCTACCTCCAGGCGGCTCTCCGGCGTCTTAAACAGGTTGCGGAACACGCCGCCCTTCTTCTCGTCGAAGCTTCCGCAGCAGGTGTCGCACTTCTCCCGCGCCGTATGGCCCTCGACGACAATCATGTTCTTGCAGCAGCAGTTTTCCGCGTTGTGAACGCATCCGGTTACGTTACAGTCCAGTTTCGTCATCTTCATACCTCCTGATCTCTGACTGATTCATCTGTCCATTCAGATTCAGGATCAGTATGCGCCGGGAAACCGAAATTATTCCCCGGCGCAGAGGTTCTTTTTTACGAAAAACCGCAGGCAGTTTTTATCTGCCGGACGTTTCCTTCTGCTCCACCGGCCGGATGACCTTACCGTCGATCTCCCTGCGGATCATGGCGATGAAATCCTCCAGTGCGCTGGAACCCTCGTCGCCCGCAAAGCGGCTGCGCACAGAAATGGTTCCTTCCTCCTCCTCTTTCTGGCCGACGACCAGCATGTAGGGGATCTTCTGCGTCTGCGCCTCGCGGATCTTATAGCCGATCTTTTCTGATCTCGTATCCAGCTCCGCGCGGATGCCGGCTTCATTTAATTTCTCCAGCACCCGTCTTCCGTACTCCGTATATTTGTCGGAGATCGGGAGGATCTTAACCTGCACCGGCGCCAGCCAGGTGGGGAAGGCGCCCGCGAAATGTTCGATCAGAATGCCGATAAAGCGCTCGATGGAACCGAAGGCCACGCGGTGGATCATGATCGGGCGGTGCTTCTCGCCGTCCGCTCCCGTGTACTCCAGCTCCAACCGCTGCGGAAGCTGGAAATCGAGCTGGATCGTGCCGCACTGCCAGGTCCTGCCGATGGAATCCTGCAGATGGAAATCGATCTTGGGCCCGTAGAACGCGCCGTCGCCCTCGTTGATGACGTAGGGAAGCCCCAGCTCATCCAGCGCGGAGCGCAGGCCTTCCGTCGCCATCTCCCAGTCCTCGTCGCTTCCCATGCTGTCCTCCGGCCGCGTGGACAGCTCCACATGATACTTGAAGCCGAACAGCGAATAGACCTCGTTGATCAGGTGCGCCACGCCCTTGATCTCGTCTTTAATCTGCTCCGGCGTCATAAAGATATGCGCGTCGTCCTGCGTAAAGCAGCGAACCCGCATCAGGCCGTGCAGCTGGCCGGACTTCTCGTGGCGGTGCACCAGGCCCAGCTCGCCCATCCGCAGCGGCAGATCGCGGTAGGAACGCGGCTCGGACGCATAGACCAGCACGCCGCCCGGGCAGTTCATCGGCTTGATGGCATAATCCTCTTCGTCGATGACCGTGGTGTACATGTTATTCTTGTAATGATCCCAGTGGCCGGAGGTCTCCCACAGGCTGCGGTTTAAGATAACCGGCGTGGAGATCTCCACATAGCCGGCCCGGCGGTGAATCTCACGCCAGTAATCCAGCAGCGTATTCTTTAAAACCATCCCCTTCGGAAGGAAGAAGGGGAAGCCCGGGCCCGCGTCGTGCATCATGAACAGCCCCAGCTCCCGGCCGAGCTTGCGGTGATCGCGCTTTTTGGCCTCCTCCATCATGGTAATGTAATTATCCAGATCCTCTTTCGTGGCAAACGCCGTCGCGTAGATTCGGGTCAGCATCTTGTTCTTCTCGCTGCCCCTCCAGTACGCGCCCGCCAGGTTCATCAGCTTAAAGGCCTTGCCGACGCCCTTCGTGCTCATCAGGTGCGGGCCGGCGCAGAGATCCGTAAATTCTCCCTGGCTGTAGAAGCTGATCTCCGCCCCCTCCGGCAGATCCTCGATCAGCTCCACCTTGTAGGGCTCTCCCTTCTCCTTCATAAACGCGATCGCCTCTTCCCTGGGCTTCGTAAAGCGCTCCAGCGGATAGCCCTCCTTGATGATCTTCTTCATCTCCGCCTCAATCTTCGGCAGATCCTCCGCCGTCAGCGGCGAAGCCGGATCCACGTCATAGTAAAATCCGTCCGCGATCGAGGGGCCGATCGCCAGCTTCGTCTCCGGATACAGGCGCTTGACCGCCTGCGCCATCACATGGCTGGCCGTGTGGCGCAGCGCCGCCAGGCCCGCCGGATCCTTCGCCGTCAGGATATTCAGGCTGCAGTCGTGATCCAGCACCGTGCGCAGATCCACGCCCTCGCCGTCCACCTCGCCGAGGCAGGCCGCGCGGGCCAGGCCCTCGCTCAGATCCTTCGCGATGTCAATGACCGCCATCGGATGATCGTATTCTCTTACAGAACCGTCTTTCAGCGTAATCTTCATTTCTGTGTTCTCCTTCTCTCTGCTCTGTTTCTGCATTCCCGGCCTCCCGCGGCAGGCGGCCGCCTTCCCCGCCCGCCTTCGCGCGGCGGAAAAAACGTCCCGCTCCACAAAAAATCCCCTGGTCTGCCTTCCGGCAGGCCAGGGGACGATTCTCATCGCGGTTCCACCCCGGGTTGAACGGATCCTTCGGATCCGAACCTCTCGTTCTGACGATAACGGAGTCGCCGTTCCCGATTAAGGGACGCTCAAAGCTGGTTTTCGGTACATTCCGCTGTAAGACGCTTCCACCGCCTGCGCCTCTCTCTGAACAGCCGTCCTGCCCTACTCGTCTTCTCAACGCGTTTTCATCTCTGTTTCCCGGCCGTTTTCCGGCCGTTTACTCGATTATAGCATCTGCCCGTGTTTTGTCAAGCGATTTCAGGAAACGGATTTCAGGAAGCTGCAGGAACAGGTTTCAGGAAGCAGAACGGGACGCGCCGGCCGTTTTCAAAATAGGAATCCCAGTCCCACAAATAGGAATCCCAGTCCCGCAAAAAAGAGATTGACAGAATCAGAAATTCATAATATCATAAAATGAAACGATTCCGGCAGATTTTGTCCGGCGGGATCGCAAATCAGGGGCAGTACCGGTTTCGACAGGGATCATGCAGCTGGTGAAGCTATCCGCATGCGATGCGTTAAATGGCAAACTTAAAAATAAACGCTAACGATAGAAAATTAGCATACGCTGCCTAATTTTGGCAGTTGTCGGCCTCAGGGCACTCACACGCTGAGAATCCGGCATCGATGATGTGAGAAACGATGGCGGGAGGGTTCCGGACCGCCAGGCGTATCAGGGACTACTGAAGTTCTGAGGGTGTCCGTTCCCGCAGGATGGAGGGAATGAAAAAGAATGGACTATGATAGTAGAAGAACAGGGAATTGGTTTTTGGACACGGGTTCAACTCCCGTCTGCTCCACTCGCAAACCCCTCTGAACGATCGGGACGCCGCCCGGTTTTCAGAGGGGTTCCTTTTTGTCCTTTCAGCGGCGTTTCTTTGGGGATTGTCAGAAAAATCCCTTCCTGGATTGCGGATGGACAAACCGATCGGGCGGCGCTATAATGAACAGATAAACAGCAGAACGGATAAAGGAGCGCACCCCATGGCACCCAATGAGACGGCAAAAAATGATTTTTCCCGCGGAAGCGTGGTCGGGAACATTATGAATCTGGCCATTCCCATGACGCTGGCCCAGCTGATCAACGTGCTTTACAACGTCGTCGACCGCATTTACATCGGCCGGATCCCCCAGCAGTCGGATCTGGCGCTGACCGGGATCGGGCTCTGCCTCCCGATCATCACGCTCGTCTCCGCCTTCGCCAACCTGTTCGGCATGGGCGGCGCCCCGCTGTGCTCGATCGAGCGCGGCCGCGGCAACCTGGAGGAGGCGGAGAAAATCATGGGCAACTCGTTCCTCCTGATGATGGGCGCGGGCGTGATCCTGACCGCGCTGTGCCTTCTCCTGCGCCGTCCCATGCTGTACCTGTTCGGCGCCAGCGACGCGACGTACCCCTACGCCGATTCCTATATTACCATCTATCTGCTGGGCAGCCTCTTCGTCATGGTCGGCCTCGGCATGAACAGCTTCATCAATTCCCAGGGCTTTGGCCGCACCGGCATGATGACCGTTCTCCTGGGCGCGGTTACCAACCTGATCCTCGATCCCATTTTTATCTTTGTCTTTCACATGGGCGTGCAGGGAGCCGCGCTGGCCACTGTCCTCTCCCAGTTCCTCTCCGCGCTCTGGATCCTGCGCTTTCTGACCGGGGACCGTGCGATCCTGCGGCTTCGCCGCTCCTGCTTGCGTCTCAGCCTGCGCCGCGTAAAATCCATCGTCTCCCTGGGGCTTTCCGGTTTTACCATGTCCATTACCAACAGCACAGTACAGATCATGTGCAACGCCACCCTGCAGTCCTGGGGCGGCGATCTGTACGTCGGCGTCATGACGGTTTTAAACTCCGTGCGCGAGATCGCCGTCCTGCCCGTAAACGGCCTGACGCAGAGCGCGCAGCCGATCCTCGGCTACAATTACGGGGCGCATGAGTACGGCCGCGTCAAGCAGGCCATCGTCTTTACCTCCGTCATCTCCATCCTCTATACGACCGGCATCTGGCTGCTGATCCACGGCTTCCCGGAATTTTTCATCCGCATCTTTAACGAAGAGCCTCATCTGATCGAGGCCGGCGTCCCCGCCATACGGCTCTATTTCTTCGGTTTTTTCATGATGTCGCTGCAGTTCGCCGGGCAGTCCGTCTTCGTCGGCCTGGGCCGGGCAAAGAACGCGGTGTTCTTCTCGATCTTCCGCAAGGTCGTGATCGTCGTGCCGCTGACTATCCTGCTCCCGTTCGCCGGGCTGGGAACGGACGGCGTCTTTCTTGCCGAGCCCGTCTCCAATTTCATCGGCGGAACCGCCTGCTTTGCGACCATGCTGCTTACGGTGTGGCCGCAGATGACCCGTCTTCAGGCGGATCAGACGCCGCCCCGGAGCTGAGCTCCGGCTTTTCCTCCAGCCTCTCCTCAATCAGGCTCCAGATCTCGTCGCGCCCCTGTTTCGTCTGCGCCGAAAACGGGATCAGGACCGTTCCGGGCTGTGCGCCCAGCCCGGTCCGCACCATCTTCAGCTGCTTTGCCAGCTGGCTGCGCTTGATTTTATCTGCCTTGGTGGCGATCAGCACGGGGGAAAATCCCTGGCTGACAATCCACTCATACATCATCCGGTCATTCTCCGACGGCTCGTGGCGGATGTCGATCAGGAGGAACACGCAGCGCAGCATCCGCGACCGGTGGAGATACCGCTCGACCATCTTCCCCCACTCGGCCTTTACCTCCACGCTGGCCCGCGCGTAGCCGTAACCGGGCAGATCCACGTAGTAAAACGCGCCGTTGACGCGGTAATAGTTGATGGTCTGCGTCTTGCCCGGCTGCGACGAGGTGCGGGCGTACGACTTCCGGTTGATCAGCGCGTTAATCAGCGACGACTTCCCCACGTTGGATTTGCCGGCAAAGGCAAATTCCGGCTGCGTATTCTCCGGCAGGCGGCTGCTGACGCCGCACACCGTCTCCAGATTCACACTGCGAATAATCATGCCTCCTGCTCCTTCTTTGCGGCCGGTTTCCTGCCGGCGGCTGTCTGCGTCTTTTCTTCTGCCTCTTCCCCGGCGGACGTCCGTGCCTCTTTCTCTTTCCCGGCGGCCGTCCGCGCTTCTTTCTCTTTCCCGGTGGCCGTCCGCGCCTCTTTTTCCTTCCCGGCGGCCGTCCGCGCCTCTTTTTCCTTTTCGGCGGCCGTCTTCCTGCCGGGGCGCTTCTTTTTCCCGGCTCCGCTCTCCTCCGGCACAAATGCCCGCTGAATCACCTCGTCCATCTTTGAGACGTAGACAATCTCCAGCCCCTCTGTAATCTCCTTTGAGAGTTCCTCCACGTCGGGCCGGTTTTTCGCCGGGACCAGAACCGTGGCGACATGGGCCATCCGGGCCGCCAGAAGCTTTTCCTTCAGTCCCCCGATCATCAGCACGCGCCCCCGCAGGGTAATCTCTCCCGTCATGGCGAGCAGGCCGCGCACCTTTTGTCCCGTTACCGCCGAAAGCATGGCCGTCGCCATGGTAATCCCGGCCGAGGGGCCGTCCTTGGGCACCGCGCCCTCGGGAATATGAATATGAAGATCGTGCGTCTCAAAAAAGTCTTCCGCAACGCCGTAGGAGGACGAGGCCGAGCGCACATAGGTCAGCGCCGTCTGCGCCGATTCCTTCATCACGTCGCCCATCTGTCCCGTCAGCTGAAGGTTCCCCTTGCCCGGCATCACGTTGACTTCGATCTCCAGCGTATCGCCGCCCACGCTGGTCCAGGCCAGGCCGCGGACGATCCCGATCTGCGGCTCGGGATCCGCATCCTCAAACAGAAGCTTCTCCCGCCCCAGATATTTCTCCAGGCTCTTTTCCGTCACGCGCACGCGCTTTTTGTCATGCTCCAGGATCTCTCTGGCCGTCTTGCGGCAGATATCGCCGATGCGCCGTTCCAGGCTGCGCACGCCGGCCTCACGGGTGTAATTGTGAATGATCGCCCGCAGGGCCCCGTCGGAGATCGAGAGCTGCTTTTCTGTCAGCCCGTTTTTCTCCATCTGCTTCCGGATGAGATATTCTTTTCCGATATGGAATTTTTCATTCTCCGTGTAGCTGTCGATCTCGATGAGCTCCATCCGGTCCAGAAGCGGACCGGGAATGGTCTGCGTCGTGTTGGCGGTAGCGATAAACAAAACCTCCGACAAATCCAGGGGAAGCTCGATGTAATGATCCCGGAAGTACACGTTCTGCTCGCTGTCCAGCACCTCCAGAAGCGCGGACGCCGTATCGCCCCGCCAGTCGCTGCTGACCTTGTCGATCTCATCCAGCAGCATCAGCGGGTTGCTGACGCCGGCATGGCGGATCCCTTCCACGATCCGCCCCGGCATCGCGCCCACATAGGTCTTGCGGTGTCCCCGGATCTCCGCCTCATCGTGCACGCCCCCCAGGCTGATGCGCACATACTTTTTCCCCAGCGCCCGCGCGATCGAGCGCGCGATGGACGTTTTGCCCGTTCCGGGCGGCCCGACCAGACAGAGGATGGGACTCGTCCCCTTCTTTGTCAGGATCCGCACCGCCAGATACTCCAGAATCCGCTCCTTGACCTTCGTGAGGCCATAGTGATCCGCCTCCAGGATCTCCCGGGCGCGGCGCAGATCCGTATTATCCTGCGTCTTTTTGTTCCAGGGGAGCTCCAGCACCGTCTCCAGATAGCTGCGCAGCACATTGGCGTCCTGGCTCCCGGCCGGCATGTGCTCAAAGCGCCCAATCTCCTTTTCGATCCGCTCCCGGATCTCCTGCGAGACCTCCAGCGCCGCCAGCTCCTCCCGGAACTGATCGGCGTCCGAGGCGGGGCTTTCCTCGCCCAGCTCCTCCCGGATGACCCGCATCTGCTCCCGCAGGATATAATCTCTCTGATTCTTGTCGATCGCCGTCTTTACCTTGCCCTGAAAATCCTTCTTGACGCGGTAAACCTCCGTCTCCGTCAGGATCAGCTGCAGCTCCGTCTCATACAGCGCGCTCAGCGTGCCGCACTCCAGCAGGCGCTGCCTGGCCTCATAGCTCCACGGAAACTGAATCGCAATCTGCTCTGTCAGCTCCTCCATGGAGGGGATCGCCAGCAGCGCGCCGAGAAATTCCTTCCCCGCCGCGGCGTTCAGCTTCCCGTACTCAACCAGGTTCTCCCGAAGAATCCGCCCCATGGCCTCCTTCTCGATCTCGCTCAGATCGTCCCCGACCGGATCCAAGATCTCCAGCTCCGCCGTATCGTACGTCTCCCCGGAGGCGAGGCGCAGCATCCGCGCCCGCTCCCGCCCCTCTACCGTGACCCGGATCATGCCGCCCGGCATCTTGACCAGCTGTCTGACAAACCCGATCGTCCCGACGGAAAACAGCCCGTCCATCCCGGGCGTCATCTCGCTCAGATCCTTCTGCGCCACCAGAAACACCTGCTGATCGCCGGTCATCGCCCGCTCCACCGCGGCGACGGATTTTCCCCTTATGATATCAAAATTTACCGTCATCTGCGGCAGCACGGTCAGGCCGCGCAGCGCTATCACTGGTATTCTCTGATTCTTATCCTCCATCTTCTGCCTCCCGATGCGGAGGGATCCGCAAAAAGGGATCTGTAAAATGACACGCCATCTTACAAATCCCTTCCCGCTGCCGGTACAAACGCCCGGAATTCTCCCTTTTTCTTATGCAATCTCGCCTGTCTTATCTTTCTTCATCCGCCCCGTAAAGGACTTGCGGGGAACGGTATTGTCCCGGTAGACCAGCTCCGGCTCGCTTGCGCCGTCCACCACGTCTTTCGTGATGGTGCAGATGCCGATCGTCGAATCCGACGGGATCTCGTACATCACGTCCATCATGATCGCTTCCATAATGGAACGCAGGCCTCTGGCGCCGGTCTTGCGCTCGACCGCCATGTGCGCGATCTCCTTTAACGCGTCCTCCGTAAATTCCAGCTTGACGCCGTCCATATCCAGCAGCGCCTGATACTGCTTCATCAGCGCGTTCTTCGGCTCCGTCAGGATCCGGATCAGCGCGTCCTCCGTCAGCGTCTCCAGCGCCACCGTGATCGGCACGCGGCCGATAAACTCCGGAATCAGCCCGAACTTCGTCAGATCCTGCGGCATAACCTGCTTTAAGAGCTCGTCGATCTCCTGATTTTTGCGATCCACAATCTCCGAATTAAAGCCGATGGAACCGGCGCCCAGGCGGCTGTCGATGATCTTCTCCAGCCCGTCGAACGCGCCGCCGCAGATGAAGAGGATGTTCGTCGTATCGATCTGGATCAGCTCCTGCTGCGGGTGCTTTCTCCCTCCCTGTGGCGGCACGCTGGCCACCGTGCCCTCCAGAATTTTGAGCAGCGCCTGCTGAACGCCCTCGCCCGACACGTCGCGGGTAATCGAGACGTTCTCCGACTTCTTCGTGATCTTGTCGATCTCGTCGATGTAGATGATTCCGTATTCCGCCTTGTTGACGTCGTAATCCGCCGCCTGGATGATCTTCAACAGGATGTTCTCCACATCCTCGCCCACGTAGCCGGCCTCCGTCAGCGTCGTCGCGTCAGCGATGGCAAAGGGAACGTTCAGGATCTTCGCCAGCGTCTGCGCCAGATACGTCTTGCCGGATCCGGTGGGCCCCAGCATCAGGATGTTGCTCTTCTGCAGCTCGATATCCTGCGCCGGCTTCGACGTGATGCGCTTATAATGATTGTATACCGCTACGGACAGCACCTTCTTGGCTTCGTCCTGCCCGATCACGTACTCGTCTAAAAATTCCTTGATTTCCTTCGGCTTTAACAGATTGATCCCGCTGAAATCCGGCCCCTTCTCGTTCTGGTCGGCAAATTCCTCCTCCAGTATCTCCGCGCACAGCTCGATGCAGTCGTCGCAGATGTAAACGTTATCCGAACCGGCGATCAGCTTCCTTACCTGATCCTGTGTTTTGCCGCAAAATGAGCAGCGAATCTTATCGTCCGTCCTGCCTGGCATATCTCCACCTCAATCCTTTCAGGCTCAGTGCTTCGTGAGAACACTGTCGATCAGGCCGTATTCCACCGCTTCCTGGGCCGTCATATAATTGTCACGCTCCGTATCGCGCTCGATGACCTCGTAGGGCTGGCCCGTGTTGGCCGCCAGGATCTCATTCAGGCGCTTCTTCGTCTGCAGAATCTTCTCCGCCACAATCTTAATCTCCGTCGCCTGCCCCTGCGCGCCGCCGGAGGGCTGATGGATCATGACCTCCGAGTTGGGGAGCGCATAGCGTTTCCCCTTCGCGCCGCCGGCCAGAAGGAACGCTCCCATGCTGGCCGCCATGCCCAGGCAGATTGTGGACACGTCGCACTTGATGTAATTCATCGTATCGTAGATGGCCAGGCCCGCCGACACCGAGCCGCCCGGGCTGTTGATATAAAGGTTGATATCCTTGTTGGGATCCTCCGCTTCCAGAAACAGAAGCTGCGCCACCACCAGGCTGGCCGTCACATCCGTCACTTCTTCTCCGAGGAAAATAATCCGGTCCTTTAAAAGCCGGGAATAGATGTCATAGGTCCGCTCTCCCCGGCTGGTCGATTCAAGGACATAAGGTACTAAACTCATGCTGCTTCCTCCCGTCTTATCCGCTCACACATGGCACGAAAGGAATGTTGCAAAATGCAGTCCCGGCCTTTTGCAGCATTCCCTCCCGCCGTCAGAGGGGCATTGAACCCGTGTTTCAACGCCCCTTTCTTCCGTATATCTTCTGTCGCTTTTTGCGTCAGGCAAGCTTCGCCTCGGCAACCAGGAAATCGATGGCCGCCTGTACCTTCAGATCCTCGCGGATCTGCTCCTTCTGGGCGTCTCCCATCATCTCCTTCAGCTTCGCCGGCTCAATCTGATAGGACTCTGCCATCTCGTCCAGACGCTTCTCCAGCGCCTCGTCGGAAACCTGAACGTTCTCCGTCTCGACGACCTTCTCCAGGACCAGTCTCGTCTTGATCCGTCTCGTCGCCTCCGGCGTCATCTGCTCTACCAGCTTCTCCGGCGTCATTCCGGTATACTTCATGTAATCGTTGATATTCAGTCCCTGGCTCTGCAGGCGGCGGGCGTAATCCTCTACCATGCCTCTCGCCTGGGTCTCAATCATCGCCTGCGGGATCTCCATCTGCGCGTTCTCGATGACCTTCTCGATTACCCGGTCTTCGTTCTTCGCGGCCGCCTCGCGATCCTTCTTCTCCTGCAGCTTCTTGCGGACGTCCGCACGGTACTCGTCCAGCGTCTCGAAATCCGAAACCTCGCTCGCGAACTCGTCGTTCAGCTCCGGAAGCTCGTTTCTGCGGACCTCCTTGATCGTTACCTCAAATACGGCCGGCTTTCCCGCCAGCTCCGGCGCATGATACTCCTCCGGGAACGTGACCTGAACCTCGCAGGTCTCGCCCGCCTTCTTGCCGATCAGCTGCTCCTCAAACGTATCGATGAAGGAATGGGAGCCGATCAGCAGCGGATAATCCGTTCCGCTTCCGCCGTCAAACTTCTTGCCGTCGATGGTTCCCGTGAAATCGATAACCGTATTGTCGCCGTCCTCGATGGGGCCGTCCTCGATGGGGATCAAGCGTCCGTTCTTCTTGCGGGCGGACGCAATCTCGGCTTCCACGTCCTCGTCCGTTACCACGGCCTCGGCCTTCTCAACCTCCACGCCCTTGTACTCGCCCAGCGTGACCTCCGGCTTCAGCGCAACCGTCGCCTCATAGATGAACGGCTGGCCCTTTCCGATCTGAACCACATTGATCTCCGGGGAGGAGGTAATCTCTTCCTCGCACTCCTCGACCGCCTTCGGATAGCTCTCGTCGATGACCGCGTTCGCCGCATCCTCGTAGAAAATGCCGGCGCCGTACATCTTCTCAATCATAACCTGGGGCGCTTTGCCTTTTCTGAATCCGGGAATATTGAATCTTCCTTTATTACGGTTGTAAACCGTCTTAACCGCCGCGTCAAACTGCTCAGCCGGAACCTCGATGGTCAGCTTTGCCATCCCTTTTTCTAACTTTTCTACCTGTAAACTCATGATCAGGGGTCCTCCTCTTGCTTCTGTATGTGAACCGCCATTCCTCCGGGCGTTACACTTCAAGATAGCATTATAACATATCCCTTCTTCAAATACCAGCCTAAATTGTTAAAAATTCACCGGCAAATGCGGAAAATCCGGCCGTCTTACCGGGATGCGTAGATTTCCCGGCCGTCCTTATAGGTAGCGACGACCCGGATCGAGCGCAGCGAGTCCGGATCCGCCGTCAGCGGATCGCGCTCCAGCACCGTCAGATCCGCGCGCTTCCCGGCCTCCAGCGTCCCCTTTTCCCCCTCCTCAAAATACTGAAAGGCCGCCGTCCGGGTAACCGCCCGCAGCGCTTCTTCCACGCCGAGACGCTCCTGCGCGCCCAGCGTCACGCCCGCGCGCGTCATCCGGTTGACGGCGCACCAGACCGTCTCCATCATGTCGGGACGGATGACCGGGGAATCCTGATGAAGCGTAAACGGAAGGCCCAGCCGCCGCGCCGTTCCGGCCGGGCTGATGCGCGAGGCCCGCTCCATCCCGAAATTGCGGATGTGGACGTCTCCCCAGTACCAGATATGGGCAATGAAAAAGGAAGCGATCACGCCCAGCGAAACCGCCCGCGAAACCTGATCCGGTCCCAGAAGCTGCCCGTGAATGAGCACCGGCCGCAGGCAGGAAAGCTGCGGAAATTCCCGTTCCGCCCGCTCCAGGCAGGAAAGGTACTGCTCTGCAGCCCCGTCCCCGTTGCAGTGGGCCAGGATCTGGCGTTTTTCCCGGGCCGCCGTCTCAAACGCTTCCAGGACCGCCTCATCCGTCATCGTCCCGTAGCCGCAATACTCCTTCTCCCCCTCGTACGGCTTTCGCATCCAGGCCGTCCGCCCCTGCGGCGAGCCGTCCAGAAACATCTTAAAGCCGCCGATCCGGAAATGGGACGTGTATCCCTCCCAGGCCCCGGCAAGATCACGCCTGGCCTGCCCGCCCGCATCCAGGCCAAAATAAGCCACCAGATCGCACTGCAGCAGGTTTTTCTCCATCAGCGCGCGGTAAAACGGGATCATCTCCTTTACCGCCATCCCGTCCTGGATCGTCGTGATCCCGTAAGAGGCGTACAGCCGCTGCGCCTTCTCACAGGCGGAAAACATCGCGTTTTCGTCCGTGGGCGGCAGGCGCTTCAGACAGTCGATGAATGCGTTCTCCTCCAGATATCCCGTGAGCGCCCCGTCCCGCGTTTCAATCCGTCCGCCCTCCGGCGCCTGCGTCTTTTCCGTGATGCCGAGCGCCGAGAGCGCCAGGCTGTTTAACAGGCCCATATGGCCGGATTTGTGCTGAATGATCAGCGGATGATCCGGGCAGATGGCGTCCAGCTCCGAAAGCGGCGGGTTCTTCGCCCCCGCAAACAGATTGTTGTCATAATCGCGGGCGACAATCCACCCGCCGGGCGCCACGCCCGCCTCCTTCCGGTAGCGGCCGATCGCTCTGCCCATCTCCTCTGTCGTTCCCATCCCGTCCAGGGAGACCTGCAAAAACGAAGAAGCCACCTGGGAAAAATGGCTGTGGCTGTCCACAAAGCCGGGAAGCAGGACCGCGCCGTCCAGGTTGATCTCTTTTACGTCCGCCGCCTGTTTTACCTGCGCCCGGACCTCCTCCCTGCGGCCGGCCGCCGCGATCTTCCCGTCCCTTACCAGGAGCGCCTGCACCTCCCGCTCCTTTGTCATCGTCAGAATCCGTCCCCCGTAAAACAGCGTCTCTTCCCGCACCGCCATCCCGTCCTTTCCTCCTGCCCCGCGCCGCCGCGCCAGACAGCGCTATGCCCGGGCGCTATACCTGATCGTACTGGATCGCTTCTTTGACGCGCTGCGCCGCCGGATGTCCCAGAAGAAGCGCAACCAGCTCCAGTCCCAGATCCAGGGCGTATCCGAGCCCTCTGGCCGTCGTCACATTGCCGTCCGTGATCACGCCGGCCCCCGTCAGCTTGGCACCCGCCAGGGAATCCTCAAAACCGGGATAGCAGGTCGCCTTCTTATCTTTCAGAAGGCCCAGCCGCCCCAGAACCGAGGGCGCCGCGCAAATCGCCGCCAGCCGTTTCCCCGCGCCGTGCGCCCTTACCAGCGCATCGCAGAGCGGGCCGCACTCCATGAGATGCTTCGTCCCCGGCATCCCGCCCGGGAGGAACAGAACGTCCGCCCGATCCAGATCGGTCTCCTCCAGAAGCGCGTCCGCCCGGATGGAAAACCCGTGCGAGCCCCGGACTTCTTTTTTCCCCGTGATCGATATCAGTTTGACATGTACCCCCGCCCGGGTCAGGACGTCTGCCGTCGCCAGGCACTCCACTTCTTCCAGCCCCTCGGCCAGAAATGCATAAACCAGCGCCATCGTCTTTTTCCTTTCTTTTCTTATTTTTACACTTTTTTCTTTCTTTTATACGTTATGGAAGGCGGATCAGATCTGATCGCCCGCTGCCCTGCGCCCGCTTCCGGCTGTTTTCGCCGCTTCCAGGAAACCGTCCCGCTTCCGGACGGCCACAAGGCCCGGCCAGATCAGCCTGTCGCCCGCCGCCGCGATTCCCGCCGAGAGCGCCCAGCCGCAGACCACGTCGATGATCGAGTGCTGCTTGATAAACATGGTCGAGATACAGATCAGAAGCGTTACGGCAAGCGACAGGGCGCGCACGCGCCGGTTCTTCCCCAGAAGCGCCGAACCGCAGACCGCCTGATGCACGGCCACCGTGCTCGACACATGGATCGAGGGGCAGACGTTGTTGGGCGTATCCACCCACCGCAAAAACCGCACAATGTCGGCGCAGAAGTTATCCGACGTAATCTCCCGGCGCAGATTGAGGCCGTTGGGCCACAGCGCGTAAATAACCAGGCACAGCGTCGCTCCGCTGAACATAATCAGGCACAGCCTGAGATACGCGTCCCGGTCCCGGAACATGAAGATCAGCATCAGCGCGGGCACCCACAGATACCACAGAAAATACGGAAGCACAAACCACTCGCAAAACGGGATCCAGTCGTCGATCCGGCAGGAAATCACGTATTCCGGCTCCGGCACCAGCCGTTCCATCAGAAAAAAACCGCCCAGAAACACAAACAGGTAAAGCCCTGCCAGGCAGTAGCGGTGGCTCTTTATCCACTGTATCAATGTTCTCTCTCCTTTTCTTTCCCGGTTTCCCCGGCTTCAGCCTCATTATAACCGAATCCGCCGCATTTTGCCACTTTTTCTTTCAAGGGCCGCAGGCGGACGCCTCCCTTGCGATCGAGCCTGTTTTCGTTTATACTGAAAAAACAGAAATTGAAGAAAAAGAAAGGATCTCCCATGGAAATCGAACGCAAATTTCTCCCCGAAAAGCTCCCCTTTGATCTGGAGGCGTACCCGTCGAGCCGGATCGAGCAGGCCTACCTGTGCGTCCGCCCCGTCGTCCGCATCCGGCGGGAGGACGGCCGGTTCTGGCTGACCTATAAATCCTCCGGCCTTCTGGCCCGCGAGGAATACAATCTCGCGCTGACCGAAGAAGCCTGGCTCCATCTGCTGGCCAAGGCCGACGGCCGCGTGCTGAAAAAGCGCCGCTTTCGCGTTCCTCTCGAAAGCAGCGGCTACACGGCGGAAATCGACCGGTTTGAGGACTGCTACGAGGGCCTGATTCTGGTGGAGGTTGAATTTCCCACTCAGGAGGAGGCGCTGGCCTTTGAACCCCCCGCCTGGTTCGGACGGGAGGTCACGTATTCCGGCGAGTATCAGAACAGCCGCCTGGCCCTGCTCCCCCGGCCGGCCGCGTCAGAAGACTGCCCCGGCTAAGCCCCGGAGTCCGGTTTCCGGCTCCCCTGCCCTTTCAGTCCGGCCGTCCTTTTCTTTCCCGTGCCGGGCAGGCCGGGCGTCCCCCGCTTCGGCCCCGTGCCGGACGGGCCGGGCGTCCCCCGTTTCGGCCCCGCGCCGGACAGGCCGGGCGTCTCCCGTTTCGGCCCCGCGCCGCTGCGGCAGGCCGTACATTCCTCATCTATCTCATATACGCTGTTCCCCTCGATAATCAGACGGGTTCCCATGCTGTTCCCTCCCTGTTGCGGCGGCTGTTTCTTTTCTGAGCCGGTTTTCCGAAGCAAACGCCCGGCCTTCCGGCCGCCGCCATACTGTTACTATATGCGCCCCGGCCTCTCCGGCGGCATGATCGCCCGCCGATCTGCATATAGTTAGGAAAGAGCCCTCGAGGTATTGTCCATGAAACACGAAGAAACGCCCCGCATGACGGAGCTTGACTGCCTGACGGCCGTGCCGCACCTGCAGATGATCAAGGCGGCCCTGCCCTACATCCACGCGTCCGAGCAGCGGATCTTCTCCCTGATCGTCAAGATCAGCGAGCTGGAGCGCACCATCCGCCTCTTTGCGCAGGATGAGAGCGGCGAAATCGGCATCTGCTCCCTGGAAGACGGCGATCCGGGCACGCCGGCCGATATGCTGAACGCCATGAAGCCCTACGGGACCGAAGAAGAGCAGGATTTTATCGATCTGATCCTGAATTTCCTGCAGGCCTACCAGCTCTCCCGCGCCGGCCAGGATCCCGCCTGGCAGGACTCCGCCGGCCCGGGCAAACCGGCGTTTCCAAACGGCCCGGAGAGCGCGGACGGGACAGACAGAAAAACCGAAGCAGACGCCGGCGTCCGCGGCGAAACGGTGGCGCGGGAAACTCCTCCCGGCACGGCCGCGCCCCGCCTGACCCTGGATCAGCTAAAACAGATCCTTCCCCCGGGGCAGCAGTCGCAGCTGGAAACCGCCCGGATTCTCATGCAGACACTGCAGCAGATCTCCTGATCCGGAACGTTTCCGGAAAACGCAGGTCTTCCGAAAGGAACCGAATTCCCGGCAGAAACCGAATTCCCGGCAGAAACCGGATTCCCGGCAGAAACCGGATTCCCGGCAAACAGAAATCTCCGGCAAAAAAAAGAAAGGATGGAATCATCTTGGCACAGAAAAACTGGAACGACGATCCCCGCCTGGCGGGAATGGACGAGGCGAAGCTCCGCTATCTGAGCGAGCTGGCCAAAAAAGCGCAGAACACGCCAAAAGACAAGCTGCTTCCGCTTCTCATGAGCCTGCGCGCCGAAACCGGCGGCATGGATTTTACCGATCAGGAAACGGATCTCCTCGTCTCGATCCTGACCGCAGGCATGAACCCGGCCCAGAAAAAGCAGCTGGAAACCCTGCGGGCCCTCTCCCGCCAGCTGGGAGCCGCCAAAAAGCCCCGCGCGCCAGAAAAGCGCCCGCCAAAGCGCTGACACAGCCCCGGATCTGATACGATCCCGCGCAGGGTTTCCCCCGCAGACCGAAATCCGGATCATAAAAAGCGGCCCGGCCGGCTTGATAACAGCCGATCGGACCGCAGGATCCGTTTCCTACAGATCTTTCTTCCAGAGGCCGTGCAGATTGCAGTACTCGTACGCCGCAACCGCCTCGTCGCCCGCCGCCAGGACAAAGGCCGCCTCCGGCTTTTCGCCCGGAGCCAGATAATGAATCTGTACGCCCTTCTTCGTCTCCAGGGCAATCCACTGAATATAGTGCTGCTCCAGCATCGGATGCTCTACCTCGCCGACCTTCACGGCAATCTCCGCCCCATTTTTCGCCACCGCCGGCACATGCTTCTCCAGCGCGCCGTCCGTCGTGCCCGGAACCAGCTCGGCCATCGGCTCGCCGCAGCACATCACGGGAACCCCGCTGTTTTTCAAATGCGTTACGAGATTGCCGCAGTGCTTACATACGTAAAATTTCATGATCCATCTCCTCCTTGTAAGGCTGTTTTCGGTTTCTCCTTTATTATACGGAATCCGGAGCCGAAATACAAGCGGGCAAAGCGCCGGACGGCAAAGAAAAAGCGGCCGGATCTTTTGGGGCCGGATCTTTTTTTATCCCGCACTTGCATTTTTTTCTGCCGCGTGATACAATCCCATCTTTGACAGTTAAGAAAAACAAAACACCGCTGTAATGCCCATTTGATAAGGGTGTTCCGGCGGTGTCCTTTTGTTTTGATATATAGGCTTTTTATTTTCCTTTGCTCTTTTTTTGGATT
>CALWLT010000032.1 GCA_944381615.1 uncultured Lachnospiraceae bacterium
CGTTTCACACCACCTTAATAAATTCCTAAACATTTTTTACGGGGCTTTTGACAGAAACTTCTATTGAAATAGCCCGGAAACAATAGTATAATAGACTCAATTTCTTAGAATATCGTATTCTACGAAATATTTCGGAAAGACAACGTCAGGAGTTTGGATTGGGAGGTTGTCCATGTGGTATGCGTTCCGGTGCCGGGCCGGGCAGGAGAAGACGCTGATTCGCACCTGTGAGCGGCAGATTTCCCGCGAGGTGCTGGAGACGGCGTTTCAGTTTGCCGGCCGGCGGATGAAAAAATACCTGGGCGAATGGCATACAGACACGATCCCGCTGTTTCCCGGCTATGTGTTTTTGCAGAGCGAAACTCCGCAGCAGCTTCTGGAAGCGCTGAAGCCATTTGATGGCCTGGCGGACATCCTGGAGCAGGACCGTCTGCTTCTTCCGGTAAAACCGGAGCAGGAGCGGCTCTTGCGTGAACTGTGCGGCGACAGGCATGTGTTGGATCTGAGCAGAGGACGCGTGAGGGAAGGAATGTTTCAAGCGGAAGAAGGACCGCTGGTCGGACGGGAAGGTCTGATCCGGCGGCTGGATCTCCACCGGCGGATTGCGGTGCTAGACTGCCGCCTGCCCGGCGAAACGCATGATATCTGGGCCGGGATTGATTTTAAAACCGACCGGGCGGCCGGATAGGGAAGCAGCCGGGCGGTGCGGGCGGAGTCATTTCGGAGAGACAAAATTACGCAGGATTCATAAAGCTAATGGGGCATATGAAGACGAGGTAAGGTTATAGGGAAAACGGACGGTGCAGAGCGCTTTTGTTCTGGACAGGGCGAAGCATACCCTGAAACAGGAAAAAACCGGCGCCGCCGGATTTCGTATGCCTGAGAGTCCATGTGTCCGGCGCGGACGGTCAGGAGCAGGGGACATGTGGTATGTGATACAGACATTAACCGGAAAGGAAGAGGAGCTGGTTTCGGTTATCCGCAGGCTGGTTCCCCGGAAATTTTATACGGCCTGCTTTTTTTTCGAGCGGCAGCTCTTAAAAAGGCTGGGCGGAGAGTGGCTGGAAGTAACGGAGACGTTATTTCCGGCCTATGTTTTTTTAGAGACGGGATATCCGCAGGAAATGTTTTTCGAGCTGAAGCGGGTGCCGGAATTTACGAAGCTTCTGGGCGACAACCGGCTGCAGGATTACGGCCGCGCCATGTTTATCCCGCTGTATGCCGAGGAGGAGGCTTTTTTAAGAAAGTTCTGCGGGTATGGAGCGAAAAAGGGAGCGGCCGGCGACCGGTTTTGCATCCGCCTGACGACCATCCGTCTGGACGGGGCGGGAGCGATCACGGGGATTGACGGGCCGCTGGAAGCATTTCAGGATCGGATTGAAAAATACAATTTCCGGAAGCGCTATGCGGTTGTGGATCTGCCCGGCCGGGGCCGGAAATGGACGGCCGTGCTGGGGATCCGGATGGAGAGGGACGAGGGAGGAAATACATGAAACAGATGACGGTACCATTTTCGCCGCCGGATATCACGGAGGCGGAGATCGCGCAGGTAACGGAAGTCCTGCGCTCGGGCTGGATTACGACCGGCCCGAAGACAAAAGAGTTTGAGAGGCAGATTGCCGCGTATGTGGGAACCAAAAAAGCAGTCTGCATGAATTCGGCGACGGCCTGTATGGAGCTGGCGCTGCGGTTTCTGGGAATCGGCCCCGGGGACGAAGTCATTACCAGCGCCTACACGTATTCTGCGAGCGCCAGCGTGATCTGCCATGTGGGCGCGACGCCGGTCCTGGTCGATACGGCCCCCGGTTCTTATGAGATGGATTATGAAAAGCTGGAACAGGCCGTGACGGAACGGACGAAAGCGATCATTCCGGTGGAAATTGCAGGGGTTGTCTGCGATTACCGCCGGATTTTTCAGATTGCAGAAGAAAAGAAGGCGAGCTTTCATCCTGCGAATTCTCTGCAGAAAGCCTTTGGCAGAATGATTGTTCTGTCGGATGCCGCCCATGCGTTCGGGGCGTCCCGCGGCGGAAAACGGTGCGGAGAAATTGCCGATTTTACAAGCTTCTCTTTCCATGCGATTAAGAATCTGACGACGGCAGAGGGCGGCGCGCTGGTCTGGCGGCCCGTTCCGGGGGTGGATGACGAATGGATTTACCACCAGTTCATGCTCCTGTCCCTGCATGGGCAGGACAAGGACGCGCTGGCGAAGACGAAGCTGGGATCCTGGGAGTACGACATCGTGATGCCGGCTTATAAATGCAACATGACGGATCTGATGGCCGGGATCGGCCTGGCGCAGCTGGAGCGTTACCCGCTTCTCCTGAAGCGGAGAAGGGAAATTCTGGATCGGTACGAAGCAGGGCTTTCGGATCTTCCGGTGGAAATCCTGCAGCATGACGGAACGGACCGGCAGGGCGCGGAATTTCATTCCAGCCGCCATCTCTGCCTGACGCGGCTTTCCGGGAAGGATTCGGCGTTTCGCAACCGCCTGATCACGGCGATGGCGGAGCAGGGCGTCGCCACGAACGTTCATTACAAGCCGCTGCCGATGATGACGGCATACCGGAATCTGGGATTTTCCATTGAGTCGTATCCCAACGCATACCGTCAGTACGAGAATGAAATCACGCTGCCGTTACATACCTGTCTTGATGATGATCAGATCGAATATGTGATCCGGACCTTCCGGGACTGCTATGCCCGCTGCAGGTAAAGGCGGGGCCGGGCAGGAGATACCTGTCAGAACAGGCCATGAAGTCAGGATCCGCCATGCAGAGCAAAAATGGATGCAGAGTCAGGAATTGCTGAAGCATCCGGGCAGCGCGGAACGTGTGCCCCGAAAAGAAAGAACAGGAAGGAGCTGTCCTGCCATGCTGTGCAGATGGGAAAAACTCCCGCCTTTTATGCGGACGAAGGAGGTCTGGCCCTATTATCAGGAGCTGGCTGCCCGCCGCGGCGCCCTGCTTGCCAAGCGAACCTTCGATTTTACATTGTCCACTCTGATGCTGGCCTTTCTGTGGCCGCTTTTTTTATGCCTGGCGATCTGGATTCGCCTGGATTCTCCGGGGCCGGCTTTTTTCCGGCAGGAGCGGATCACGCAGTACGGCCGCCCGTTTCGGATTTATAAATTCCGCACGATGGTAGCCGGCGCACCGAAGCTTGGCGCTTCGGTCACGGAAAAGAACGATCCCCGGATTACCCGAGCAGGGAAAAAGCTTCGCGGCTGCCGCCTGGATGAGCTTCCGCAGCTCATTAATATCTGGAAGGGCGAGATGAGCTTTGTGGGAACGCGCCCGGAGGCGTCAAAGTATGTAAAACAGTACAGCCCTTCCATGTACGCGACGCTGCTTTTGCCGGCCGGGGTTACCTCCGAGGCGAGCATCCGCTACAAGGATGAGGATCAGGCGCTGGAGCGGGAGATGCGGAAAGGGAAAACGGCGGACGAGGCGTATGTGGAGACGATTCTGCCTGAGAAAATGCGGTGGAACCTGGAGGGAATCCGAAGCTGTTCCCTGCTGCATGATGTGCGGGTAATGGCGCAGACCGTGCGGGCGGTTTGGAGATGAAAGCGATAAGGTGCATAAAAAGAGTATGGATAACTTTACCGTATTAATGTCATTATATTATAAAGAAAAACCGGAATATTTTCATGAATGTATGGAATCCATTTTTAAGCAGACTATACAGCCGGAACAGATTGTCATAGTGAAGGATGGCCCTTTGACTAAAGAACTGGATTCGGAATTGGAAAGATGGATTAATACGGATCAGAAACGGTTTACGATTATTTCGTTAGAAGTGAATCAGGGATTGGGGGCGGCACTGGCAGAAGGGATTAAACATTGCAGAAACGAATTGATTGCCCGGATGGATACAGACGATGTTGCGGTAAAAAATCGTTTTGAAATGCAGCTTCTTGAGTTTAAGGCAAATCCGGAGCTGGATATCTGCGGAAGCAGCATTCTGGAGTTTGAAGGATCTTTGAACAATATTGTGTCAGAACGAAAAGTTCCTCTTAGTGATGCTGCCATAAAGGAATATCAGAAACGCCGGGATGCTTTTAATCATATGACGGTAATGTATAAGAAAAGTATGGTTTTGAAGGCTGGCAATTATCAGTCTTGTTTGTTAATGGAAGATACGTTGCTCTGGGTTCGTATGATACAGGCCGGCGCAAAATGTAAAAATATCGGGAAACCTCTGGTATATGCGCGTGTAGGCGCTGACATGTACGCAAGGAGAGGCGGATGGAAGTATTTTTTAAAATACAGGGAAGGAAGAAAACGGATTTTAGAGACGGGATATATCAGCACAGTAGATTATATAGATACGTTATTTGTACAGTTAATTGTGGCTATGGCACCGAATGAGATACGGAAATATATTTTTAAAAAGTTTTTGCGAAAAATGTAGAATGGTTCCATAAAAAGATTGATTTTAAATTGGGAAGAGTAAATGGATTTATTTGTTTGCAGTACAGCATATCAATTATATAATGCGATATGTATTGTTACAAATTCGAAACGCAACGCAGAATTAATGATAGTTCGTGATAGTTTAATAGATAATTGTAAATTCGATACATTAATTAAAACAGGTTTTTTTTCATCGGTTTATATCTGGACCGAATTGATGAAAAAAGTAACGGATGGGAATGTAAAAAAAAGAAGGGACAAAATTAAACGTTATCGAAAAATTTTTGAAGCAATTATAGTAAGAAAACAAATATGGAATTCCCTTCCTAATAAAGGAATGCACTATAATCAGATTTTTATTGGATATGATGATTTTGTGTGTCAGTTTATATGGTCCTATTTTAAGAAAAAAGGAAGTAAGATTGCTTTATATGAGGAAGGAACTTATACATATGCTTGTTTACAGAATTCGGTTCCTTTATTAAAAAAGATAATTCAAAAAATATTTTTTGGCAGTGTTTTACAAAAAAGTGTAAGAGAAATATATGTAAGAAATCCGAGTTTATTAAAAATAAAACAAAATCCGAATGTTAAAATAAAGAAAATAGATTTTAAAGAAGACAGCAAGATTAGATGCAGTATTTATTCTATTTTTAATGTTAAAGAAGAGACAATAAAGATTCTTGATAAAAAAGTAATTATTTTTGATCAGAATATAGAGTTAAAAGATATAAGAAATATTCAGTGGGAGATTGCCCAAAAATGCTGCGAGATATTTGGAAATGAAAATATTGCGATAAAGTTACATCCTTCGTCGGCAATTACATCATATAAAAACATTTCTAATATTTATTGCGATAGAGTGCCATTTGAAATTTTGTTACCAGCATTGAATTTAGATGATAAAATTTTAATTTCCATTTTTTCAACGGCTTGCTTTTCTCCCAAACAATATCTCAACCGAGAGCCGTATGTTTTGTTTACATACGGGATAATGAAAAGTAAAATCACAATTCATGATCAGTATCTTGCTCTGATTGATGATTTGGTAAAACTGTATAAAAAGAGAAACCGAATATTAGCACCTGCAACGATAGCAGAATTGGAAGAATGTTTAAACAGAATTAAAACAGCAGAAATGAATGTACAAAGTTGAGGTTATTTTCAGATAATGAAAGTGGTTTTTTTCGCACCTTATATTTATGATAAAAATCATCCAGAATTTTGTAGGACAGCTTCTGGATTTGGATATATGGTAAATGATATTTTAAATGGAGTTTCGCATTTTCAGGATATCTATTTAGTGACGCATCAGTTTACAGGTGGGTACAAAGAAAATTATACAGTGTGCAAACATACAAAATGGGATGTAATTAAGAATATGCACATTTCTGATTTTATAAAAGGGATTTGGCATATGTTATTTACGCCTGCGCCATGGCGTCTTCGGCTGCGATATTTATATTACTACTTGGATTCGGGAAGTATCAGAAAATGTATAGAGAAAATCAAGCCAGATCTGGTTCATATACATGGACTGACATATCAGACAAAACCGATTTTGGAAATATGTGATAAATGTCATATTAAGTATTTATTGACTTTACATGGCCTTAATGGACTCGAAAAAAGTGTAATATTGCCCTTAAAAGAGAAAAAATATGAATATGAAGAATTAAAAAAGCTGGAAGAAGAAAACGTAAAAGTCACGGTGGTTAGCTCTGGTATAAAAAGGCGTATTTGCGAACATTATAAATTGTCTGGCAAAAATATACAGGTTATTCTGAATGGGACAGAATTTCAACCGAAGACGATAAAAGAGAAAACGGGTAAATCTGAAAAAAAGAAAATCGTATGTATTGGAACAATCGGAATATGTAAAAATCAACTTCAGTTAATCAGGGCGGTTTCTTTTCTGCCCGAAAAATTGAAAACAGAAATTGAAATCGACATTATAGGAAAACAGTCCGATGAAATAGATATCAAGAACGAAATAAAAGTAAGAAAACTGGATAAAATTGTAAAATGGAAAGGGTTTATTCCGAGAGAATTGCTGGTAGATATATGGTCAGATGCCTGTCTTAATGTAGTTATGAGTAAAAGTGAAGGGTTTGGTTTATCTATTATAGAGGGATATGCTTTTGGTGTTCCTACATTGGCATTTTCTGATATAGATGCGGTTCTGGATTTATATGATCCTGATGCTATGATGCTAATTCCTGAAAGAACGGATGAAGAAGTTGCCGCATATTTAATAAAGGCGCTTGAAAAGAATTGGGATTCAGAATATATTCGAACGTTTTCAACGAGATATTCCATGAAAAAAATCAGTGAACAATATAATGAAATTTATATGGGATATATGTAAAGGAGGATGGCAATTCTTGCATTTTTATATAAACAAACGCCGGTTATTATCAGATAATACTGTAGTAGGTTCTATTTTAATAGCAGCATTTTCAATTTTGGCACAATATGAATTACCGATCATGTCTTATGGACTTGTTTTTTTAATTATATACGGATGCTATGCGGTTGTAATAAAAGGAGTTCACATTTATATTAACAAAGGGATGATGTGGTTTATAAGCTATGCTTTATTACAACAAATTTTGATTTATATGTTTTCCGGTACGTTTTCAGGCGGAAACGTAAACACGTATTTATTTATGATCATTTCACTGTTTATTTTATGTACAGTATGTCATGTAGAAAAAGAACAGTTCGTTAAGATATATTATATCGTAGGTGTTATTTGTTCTGTTGCTGTGATTTACCAGTTTATAATGGCAAATGTTTTTAATGTTCCACAGAGTTCAATACAGTTTTTGCCTGTTGCAGAAGTAAATCAGCATTTTTGGATTAGTAATTCTAACCGCGTATCAGGTTTATTTACTGAGCCGCAGGGGTTTTGCAGCTATATTCTTCCGCTGCTTGCAATATTGGTATTTGGGAGAAAGTTTAAGAGTGCATTATTTATTTCTGTTGCGATATTCGCCTCCACTTCATCTCAGGGAATTATTCTTCTTATTTTTATTTGGGGTTGCTATTTTTTGTTTTATGGAAAAGATACAGTAAATAAATATATTCGGTTAATGCTAATTTCAATTCTGGCAATATTGTTGCTTGTATTATTAAGCCGAATGACAATATTCGCTTTTATTTTCGATAAGATTAGAGAAATTAATATTTTTGGATATGATATTCGTCTCACAAAAGGATTTCAGATATTTTGTGCGATGCCGATTCTTGATAAAATTACGGGAATTGGATTTGGTAATCTGGAATTATATTTGCGTTCAGGCGATTTTAATTTTTTCTGGATGGAACTGACAAGACCGGAGTTGTTTGCTTACATAACGACAATGTCAAATATTTTTGTTAGTTTCGGAATATTTGGGGCTTTTTTTTATTTGAATGTTTTTAGGCGTAATATAGTAAATTGTTCTGCAATTTCAAAAATAATACTGTTGCTTATATTTATTTCATCATTTACTCAAACGATTTTATTTAATGCCTGGTTTATATTTTATTGGCTTGTGTTTGAAATATTTGATGAAAAGAATGCTCTAAAATATTATGTGATCAGGCAAAAAAAGAACAGGAGACTATTTAATGCAGAAAATAGGGATTATTACAACGTCACATGCAGTTAACTACGGGGCTGTTTTACAGGCGTACGCGTTGCGTGAAAGTATACGGAAATTAGGAGTACAAAATGTAGAAATTATTAATTATTGTGGTAATTTGCAAGTTGCCGGTCGGATGTTATATAGAAAAGGAAGTAGTATAAAAAATATTTTGTATAATATTTTGATTGCTTTAAATTTTAAATACAGAAGTAACAGAAAAAAGACAATAGAATATTTTGATCTTTTTAAAAAAGAAAAGCTTAATATGGAAGGAAAATTGTTAAAATGCGGTAAGGACATAATAGAAAATGTAAACTATGATAAATTGATATGCGGCAGTGATCAGATATGGAATCTTAATTTATTTGATGATGAAGTTTACTTTTTGTTTTTTGATAATGTCTTAGATAATATTGATTGTTATGCATATTCTGTAAGTATTGCTGAGAATTTAAACAAAGAACAGATAAAAAAAATAAAAGAAAGGACAAAACATTTTAAATATATTTCTGTAAGAGAACAGGAGTTTTCAAAATGGCTTTCCGCAATAACAGATAAAGAAATTTTTGAGACAGTTGATCCGGTTTTTTTATTAGAAAAAAGCGAATGGGATAAAATTGTTTCAAAAGTAGAAAATGTTGAATGTCAGAAGGCCAAGTATGTATTTGTTTTTATGATAAGTCATGATAATGCAGATCAGAAAATAGTGAATAGATTGTGTGGAAATTATGTTGGTCGGATAGTTGTTTTAAATTTACATCCGTATGACTATTTAAAAGGAGATCAGATATTATCTTCGGTATCTCCAGAGCAATTTATATGGCTGATAAAAAATGCAGAATTTATAGTTACAGATTCTTTTCACGCTACCGCATTTTCTATTATATACAATAAAGAATTTTATAATATAAAAAGAAAAAACAGAAATGTGAGAATAGAAAATTTAAGTCGGGTATTTAAGATTGAAAATAGATTTGTTGGAGATTATGAATGGATGGAAAGAAGAGAGATTGATTATTCGGATATAAATCAAAGGATTAGTTTACAGCGTGAACGATCGATTAGTTATTTGAAAGTAATAGTAGAGGATTCGTTATGATTGATACAGAATTTAAAGAATGCATCGGATGTGGGGCCTGTGCCATAATTTGTCCCTCAAAATGCATTTCCATGAAAATTTCTGAGGAAGGGGAATATAGACCCGTTATTGACAGAGGGAGCGATTGTATAAATTGTAGATTGTGTGAAGATAAATGCGTAGCTTTGCATAAAATTGTAGATGTCCATCAAATAGGGAATGCTTATTATGGATGGAGTGTGGATTCCGATGTGAGAAACAGTAGTTCGGGTGGCATTGCATATGTGATTGCGAAAAGTTTTTTGAAGGATGGCGGTGTG
The DNA here is from genome assembly GCA_944381615.1 of uncultured Lachnospiraceae bacterium. Taxonomy (GTDB): domain Bacteria; phylum Bacillota; class Clostridia; order Lachnospirales; family Lachnospiraceae; genus Otoolea. Next base: position 9,449 of record CALWLT010000032.1, read on the forward strand.
GTGAGTGGCGCTGTTTTAGATGTCGAGAATAAGTGTGTTTTTCATAAGATAATATCGAGGGAAGAGGAGTTAAAACAACTGCAGGGCAGTAAGTATGTTGAATCTTATTTGGGCGATGTTTTTATAAAAATAAGAGAAAATTTAGAAAGGAATGTTCCAGTATTGTTTACGGGAGTTCCTTGTCAAATATGGAGTTTGAAAACATTTTTAAAAGACGTAAAGCAAGATAAACTTTTTACGATAGAGGTGTTTTGCCATGGAGCTCCAAGAGTAGGGGTGTTTAAAAAGTATTTAGCTTATATGGAGACGAAGTATGGGAAATTAAAACAATTTAATTTTAGATCAAAAAAATTCGGATGGAATAATGCTTCATATCAAATGAAATTTGCAGAACGGGTTGTTCAGGAGAAGCATGAAAATAACATATATCACTTAATGTTTGGTTATCATAATTCAATAAGGACAAATTGCTATAGTTGTCAGTACAGAGGATACGAAAGAAGTGCAGATATATCTTTGGGGGATTTCTGGGGAATAGAAAAGTTTTATCCTGAAGTAGATGTAAGGAAAGGCGTTTCAGCTGTTTTTATTAATACAGAAAAGGGGGAACAGATTTTTGAAAGACTTCATGGACGGATTGAATTGTATCAATGCAAAACAGAGGAAATATTAGAAAAGAACAAATGGTTTATAATGAATTATGATATTCCGATTAATCAAAAAAAATTTGATAAGGATTATAAAAAATTAAAAGGATCCATTTTTATAAAAAAATATGAGTTTTTATATAAAGTTTGGTATCGAATCGCACACAAAGTAAAATTTTTAAATTGGAATAATGCTTATGAAATTAAATAGAATGGGAAATACAGTTAGTATTTTAATTTTTATAACTGCATTTTCACAAATTATATCTTTCGTAAGAGAAAGTGTGTTTGCATATTATTATGGTACCAATGTGGAGGCTGATATTTATGTAATTGCATCACAGATTCCAGTTACGCTTTTTGCGGTAATTTCATCAGCGGTTAATACTATTATGTTACCGTTGTATATTGAAAAGAAAGAAACGCAGGGAATATTAAAAGCACAAAGTTTTTTAAAAAGTTCGATTTGTATTTTCACCGTTTTTTCTGTGATTTTTGTCATTTTTGCTGAACTTGCTGCAGAGATGCTGGTTTCTTTATTTGCTCCGGGTTTTGAGGGAGAGGTAAAAGATACTACAGTTTTATACATACGAATTCTTTTACCGACAACTATTTGGACCCTGACAATTAATATACTAACTGTGTGTTTTAATTCAAGTAATAATTTTAGTTATCCTGTTACGGCAAGTATGATTCAAAATATTGCGATTATTGTATCGATGCTTGCGATAGCCAGAGCACTAGGTGTAATGGCAGCTGTTTTAGGAACGGTAATAGGAATTGTACTTAATTTTATATTTTTAGCTATTCCATATAAAGAAATTTTATTTGCGTCAATTGATTTAAAAGAAACCTGGAATGACTTAAAACGGATTTTATGTAAAATTGGTCCAGTTACATTGGGAGTTGGTGTTGCGGAAATTAATCGAGTTATTGATCGGGCGCTTGCTTCCGGAATGGATACAGGAAGTATTACAGCTTTAAATTATGCTAACAAATTGAGTGTTGTTTTTTCATCTCTGATTCTGAGTGGAATTGCGACGGTTGCATTCAAAAAATTTTCTGAATTTTATGCAAAAAAAAACTTTGAACAATATGATCGGACTTTAACAAACTATGTCGTATTACTGGTAAGTATATTACTGCCGATTACGATAGGGGCGATTTTATTCAGAAAAGAACTTATTGCAGTCGTTTTTGGAAGAGGAGCATTTGATATAGATTCTACAGCAAGGACTGCTGAAATTTTTTTATATTCAGCTTTGGGAATTGTATTTATTGCGGTACGGGATGTATTGTCGAAATATTATTATGCACAAGGAAATACAAAGACACCTATGATTAATGCAGGGATAGGACTTATCCTCAATATTTTTTTAAATCTTGTCCTTTCAAAATTTATGGGTGTTTCTGGCCTTGCGTTAGCTACAACAATTGCCAATATTGCGGTATGTGTTTTATTATTTGCATCTATTCTAAAAACAGAACCGGAATTTTATTTTATAGGCTTTATTAAAAATATTTTTGTTCCAATGATTTCGGCACTGTGTATGTGTATTATATTGTTGATTTTAGATAGTGCTGACTTGTTTTCGAATATAGGGATTGAATTGATTTTTAATACGATAGCGGGGGGCGGAATTTTTATGTGCAGTTTTTATGTGCTGGATAAAGCTTTAATGAAAGAACTTATGGGATTGTTATTTAAACAGATTAATTAATATTACAGAGAGGAAAAATTAGAAATGAAGAAAATCTTACTTACTGGTTCCGACGGGTTTATTGGCAGTCATTTAACAGAGGAACTGGTGCAGGCTGGCTATGAAGTTAAGGCGTTTGTTTATTACAATTCATTTAATACCTGGGGCTGGTTAGATACACTTCCGACTGAAATCATGGATCATGTGGAGATTTTTCCGGGGGATATCCGGGACCCTCACGGAGTAAAAGAAGCGATGAAGGGCTGCCAGGCTGTCTTTCATCTGGCGGCACTGATTGCGATTCCATTCAGCTATCATTCTCCGGACACTTACGTGGACACAAATATCAAGGGCACGCTGAATGTACTGCAGGCGGCCCGGGAACTGGGAGTGGAGCGGGTACTGGTTACCTCTACATCGGAAGTTTATGGAACGGCGAAATACGTCCCGATCGATGAAATGCATCCGTTTCAGGGACAGTCCCCGTATTCAGCGACTAAAATCGGAGCGGACAGGCTGGCAGAGTCGTTTTACCGTTCTTTTTCTTTGCCTGTGACGATTGTCCGGCCATTTAATACTTTTGGCCCCAGACAGTCAGCCCGGGCAGTCATTCCGACGATTATTACGCAGCTGCTTTCCGGAAAAGAGGAAATTAAGTTGGGTTCCCTTACTCCAACTCGGGATTTTAATTACGTAAAGGATACAGCGAGAGGATTTCTGGAAATTTACCGTTCAGAGAAAACGATTGGGCAGGAGATTAATATTGCGACGCAGAAGGAAATTTCGATTGGCGCTCTTGCAGAGGAACTGATTCGACAGATCAATCCTGCGGCGCGGATTGTCTGTGATGAGCGGCGCCTGCGGCCGGAAAAGAGTGAGGTTAACCGGCTTTTAGGGAGCAATAAAAAGATTATGGAACTGACGGAATGGAGACCCAGGTATACATTTGAGCAGGGGTTGGCGGAGACAATCAAATTTCTCAGAAATAATCTTGAACGGTATAAACCGGATCTTTATAACCTGTAGCTAGAAGGGAGCGAGTAGGATGAGCGAAAAACGGATAGATAAAAAAAGGATTCCTCTTTCTGTCCCTAATTTAAAAGGACGGGAGCTGGAATACGTGACAGAAGCGGTCCGGACGGAATGGGTTTCCACGGCGGGGCCGTATATTACGGATTTTGAGCGGCAAATTGCCGACTATGTGAAGGTTCCGGAAGCGGCTGCCTGTCAGAGCGGGACGGCAGGGCTTCATCTGGCGCTCCGTGTGTTGGGCGTAAAACCAGGAGATGAGGTCATTGTACCTACTTTGACATTTATCGCGGCGGTTAATCCTGTCCGATATCTGGGAGCAGATCCGGTTTTCATGGATTGCGATGATACGCTGACCATGGATCCGAAGAAACTGCGGGCGTTCTGTGAAACAGAATGTGATTTTCAGAATGGGATTTTAACAGATCGGCAGAGTGGGAAAAGAGTTTCAGCAATAGTTGTCGTTCATATTTTCGGAAATCTGGCAGATATGGAAGCCGTTATAGATATTGCGTCCCGGTACCATCTGAAGGTTCTGGAGGATGCGACGGAGGCGCTGGGAAGCTATTATCTTTCTGGTAGATATCAGGGGAAATATGCCGGAACAGTTGGCGATCTTGGCGTGTACTCTTTTAATGGAAATAAGATCATCACAACCGGAGGAGGCGGGATGATAGTGTCGCAGGATCCGGAGCTGGTAAAACGATGCCGGTTTCTTTCCACGCAGGCCAAAAAGGATATCGTTTATTTTGTTCATGAAGAGATTGGCTATAATTATAGGATGACAAACCTGCAGGCAGCGCTGGGACTGGCTCAGCTGGAGCAGCTGGAAGGATTTATCCGGGTCAAACAGGAAAATTATGACGCGTATCAGGAAGAGAAAATTCCGCTTCTTCCCTTTCGGTCGGATATTCGCAGCAATCATTGGTTCTACAGCTATCTGGCAAAGGATCGGGACGGGCTGATTCGGTTTTTGGATGAGCATGGCGTGCAAAGCCGGCCGGTCTGGCAGTTGATCCATACGTTGCGTCCGTATCTGAAAAACCGTTGCTTTCAGATTGAAAAAGCGGACTGGTATTATGATCGGATTGTCAATCTTCCCTGCAGTACCAGCCTGAGCCGGGAGGAAGTAACGCAGGTAGCCGCACTGATCAGACAGTTTGAGATGAGACAATAAAGAGAAGAAGAGGAACGGGAGGATGCGGATTTCAGAGTATATCATTGGGCCGGAATCTTCGATTCTGGAAGCCATGAAACAGATTGACCGGAATGCCAAGGGTATCGTATATCTGTGTGAACAGGGTAAGCTGGCGGGGGTATTGACAGACGGAGATGTGCGCAGATATTTATTGCAGGGCGGAGACTTGAGGAATCCAGTTCGGGAGATAGCCAACCGCTCTCCCAAATATATCATGCAGGAAGAGCGGAATCGGGGACGGGTGTATATGAAACAGTATCAGATCCGCTCCCTGCCGGTTTTGGATGCTGACCACGTAATAAAGGAGATTCTGTTCCTGGATGAGCCGTCGATAGAGGACAAAGAGCAGCTGAATCTTCCTGTGGCGATCATGGCGGGAGGGAAGGGAACCCGACTATATCCGTATACGCAGATTCTTCCGAAGCCGTTAATTCCGATCGGGGAAAAAACCATTACTGAACATATCATGGACCGGTTTACTGCTTATGGATGTCTGCATTTTGACATGATTGTCAATTATAAGAAAAATTTTATCAAATCCTATTTTCTGGAAAACGAGACGCCGCGGGATGTTTCTTTTATTGAGGAGGAAGAATTCCTGGGTACGGGTGGAGGCCTGAGACTTCTGCGAGGAAGGTATGCCTCCACTTTTTTCATGAGTAACTGTGACGTTCTGGTCGAAGCAGACTATGCAAAGATGTATCATTTTCATAAAGAGCAGAAAAATCTGGCGACTATGGTATGCGCCAAGAAACACTTGACCATTCCGTATGGAACGGTAGAGGTATCCAGACAGGGATATGCCAGACAGCTGAAAGAAAAACCGGAATTTTCGTTTATTACGAATACGGGGCTTTATCTTCTGGAGCCGGAGTTCCTGGAGGAAATCCCGGATCATACCTTTATCCATATTACGGATGTGATTCAGGCCTGTATTGATCAGGGAAAGCGGATTGGCGTTTATTCGATCCCGGAGGATCAGTGGATGGATATGGGGCAGATGGATGAACTGGAGCGGATGAAGCGGAGCCTGCATATAAGGGAATGACGGGAGAAATGCGGATGAGATGTGAGAAAAAGAGAGACATTTTTATTATTGCGGAAGCGGGAGTAAATCATAACGGGAGCCTGGATTTGGCGCTGCAGATGATCCGTGAAGCGAAAAAGGCAGGGGTGGATGCCATTAAATTTCAGACGTTTAGAACAGATGAACTTCTCTCAAAATTTGCGCCGAAAGCAGAATATCAGAAGAAACAGACGGGGAATGCAGAAAATCAAAAAGAAATGCTCAGCCGTCTGGAATTATCTTTTGAAGAATTCCGATCACTGAAAAAAGCAGCGGATCAGGAAGGCATTCTGTTTTTGTCCACGCCGTTCGATTTGGCGAGTATTGATTTTCTGGATTCTCTTGAGATGCCGTTTTGGAAAATTCCCTCCGGTGAAGTGACGGATCTTCCGTATCTTGAAAAAATCGCGAAAACGGAAAAACGGATTCTGATGTCTACAGGAATGTGTGAGATGGAAGAAATCGGACAGGCGCTGCAGGTGTTTTACAGGTATGGATATACGCAAGATCAGATTATACTACTTCACTGTACAACTGAATATCCGGCGCCGGTTTCTGAAGTAAATCTTGCGGCAATGGAGACTCTGCGAAAAGAGTTTGGGGTTGAAGTGGGCTATTCGGATCATACAGAGGGGATTGCTGTGTCGATTGCGGCGGCTGCAATGGGAGCAAGGGTTCTGGAGAAACATTTTACGCTGGATCGTTCACTGCCGGGACCGGATCACAAAGCAAGTCTGGTTCCGGAAGAGTTGAAAGAACTGACAGATTCAGTGAGAGCTGCTGTTCAAGCGGTTGGAAGCGGAGAAAAATATCCCACGGAGGCCGAACGGAGGAACCGGATTGCAGCCCGCAAGAGTCTGGTGGCCAGAGAACGGATCCGGGCAGGAGAGATCCTGACAGAAGAAAATGTTACGGTTAAACGTCCGGGAGACGGGCTTAGCCCCATGCGTTGGTATGAGGTGCTGGGGACAAAAGCAAAACGGGATTTCGAAGAAGACGAATTGATTGAAATTTAAAAATGAATGGAAGAAAAGGTTTGGTTTTACTGGGCGGCGGCGGTCACTGCGTTTCGGTTCTGGATGCGGTAATCCGTCAGGGAATTTATAAGGATATCAAGATCCTGGATCGGCCGTCTCAGATTGGGAAACGCGTATTGCAGTATACGATTAGTGGTTCTGATGAAGAATTGGTAGAGTTATTTCGGGAAGGATACCGGGATGCGTTTGTGACCGTGGGAAGTATTCAGGATTCTTCCCTGCGCAAAAAGCTGGCACAGCAGATTCGGGAAGCTGGATTTCATTTTATTAATGTGATTGATCCATCTGCAACGGTTGCGGAAAGCGTTGTTATGGGAACCGGTATTTTTGTCGGAAAACGGGCGGTTATCAATGCAGGGAGCGAGATTGGAGATATGGCGATCATTAATACCGGAGCAATTGTCGAACATGGAAACCGAGTTGGAGCGTATGCTCATGTGTCTGTGGGAGCAGTGCTCTGCGGCGATGTGTCTGTGGGAGCGGATTGCCTGATTGGAGCAAATGCAACGATATTGCAGGGGCTTACGATTGGGGAACAGAGTATTGTGGGAGCCGGTAGCCTGATATTAAAAAATGTGCCGCCATATTCTAAAGTATATGGGGTTTCTTAAAACGGATGGAAAGAGAATGAAAAAAAGAATCTGTATCGTAACAGCGACGAGAGCGGAATACGGTCTTTTAAGACCATTGATTGTAAAAATGAAAGAATGCCGGGAGTTTGATGTTTCGGTGGCAGTAACTGGGATGCACCTTTCTCCGGAATTTGGTCTGACATACCGGGAGATAGAGGCGGATGGAATTACAATTGATAAAAAAATTGAGATTCTGCTCAGCGCGGATACATCGTCCGCGATTTCTAAAAGTATGGCACTGGCTCTGATAGGATTTTCTGATTATTTCAGGGAAAATCCGTTTGACGCGGCAGTGATTCTGGGAGATCGGTATGAAATGCTGGCGGTAGCCTGTGCGGCGATGAATGCCAGAATTCCCATTATTCATTTATATGGAGGAGAAACAACCGAAGGGGCGGTGGATGAGGAGATCCGCCATGCCATTACCAAGTTGAGTTATTTTCATTTTACCAGTACAGAAGAATACCGGAAAAGAGTCATCCAGATGGGGGAGAACCCGGATCGGGTATTCTGTGTTGGTGCATTGGGGGTGGAAAATGCGCTCCAGATGGATTTCCTGAGTAAAGAGGAGTTGGAGAAGGAGTTGCAGTTTTCACTAGAACGGCCGTTTGTTCTGGTAACTTTTCATCCGGTTACGCTGGAAGCGGAAACGGCCGGAATCCAGATGAGAGAACTTTTGGATGCGCTGGATGAATTTCAGGATTGGGGATTTATCATGACGCGGGCCAATGCAGATGCGGGAGGGAGAATTATTAATCAGATGATGGAAGAATATGCCGGAAGTCGTGAAAATGTCCGGGTTTATAAATCGTTGGGATCCGTTCGCTATCTGAGCGCCATGAAATACTGTCGGATGGTTATCGGGAATTCTTCCAGCGGTTTGATTGAAGTTCCTTCTTTCGGGATTCCTACCATTAACATCGGAGATCGCCAACGGGGGAGAGTGCAGGCAGAGAGCGTAGTTAACTGCATTCCTCGGAAGGAAGCGATTCTTGCTGCGATTCGGAAAGCTGACACAGAGGAGTTTCGGAGAAAAATCCGAATGGTAAAAAATCCGTATGGGACTGGAAATACATCAGAAGAAATGGTAAGGATTCTGAGAGAGCGGCTGTGCGGTATGCAGATTGATTTAAAAAAGAAGTTTTTTGATGTGAATTGAGGAGTTTTTATGAGAAAGATTGCAATTATACCGGCCAGAAGCGGTTCAAAAGGGCTAAAGGATAAAAATATAAAAGATTTCAATGGAAAACCATTGATTGCATATACGATTGAGGCAGCTAAACGTTCACAATGTTTTGAGCATGTGATTGTATCGACGGACTCGGAAAAATATGCGGATGTTTCTCGAAAATATGGAGCGGAAGTTCCTTTTTTGAGAAGTAATAAAAATTCTGAGGATACGGCATCTTCCTGGGATGTAGTTGTAGAAGTGTTAAAAGAAATGGAAAAACAAGGGGAATATTTTGATGTATGTTGCCTTTTGCAGCCTACATCTCCATTAAGAACAAATGAAGATATTTGTAATGCATTGCATATCATGAAAGAAAAAAATGCGGATGCTGTAATTAGTGTTTGCGAGGCGGAACATTCTCCATGCTGGTATAATATGTTGCCTCCGGATCATTGTTTAAAATCTTTTATGCATACAGAAACATTAAGACGGCAGGATTTGGATATTTATTATCGCGTAAACGGGGCGATTTACTGGGTAAAAACAGATTTGCTTCAAAGAGGAGAGAATGTATATGGAGAAAAAAGTTATGCGTATATTATGCCACGAGAACGCTCTGTTGATATTGATATAGAGTTAGATTTTAAGATGGCGGAATTTCTGATGAAAAGTGAAAAGAGATAACGGAAATATTAAAAAACATCAAAATAGATGCTTGTGCAGCGTTTTTGTTTGGAGATACTTATAAAATAAGTTTTGTAATACAATTTTTATCTCCGTTGTTGTATACTGTACTGCAGAGTTGTTTGGATTCCAAAGGCATTTATAGATGCAATAACAGACGGGAGAAATAATTCTGATGCGATACCTTGAAAATGAAGAAAAATATGTTCGGGGATTGGAGAAAAACCAAGAAGCGGATCTGATATTCAGTGCTGCACCGTCGAACAGGAATCTCTGCTTCATTTAGTGGAGGAAAATGGAAAGATTAATTATGTGTAATAGAATAAAAAAATATATATGGGATATAATCATAAATGGTATTTTGGCAAGTTATTTTATTCCTCTTAAATTACGCGAAATGATATATAAATTAGTTGGTATTAAAATAGGGAAAAGTAGTGCCATACATGCAAAGTGTTATATCAGCGGAAAAAAATTAACAGTGGGGGAGAATAGCTATATTAATAAAGACTGCCTAATAGATTCATATCATGATTCGATATATATTGGAAATAATGTTGGCATTGCATATAAATGTCAATTGTTGACAACGAATCATAATTATTCTGATCAGAGAAAACGAACTGGGAAAGTGTGGGGAAAGAGTGTAATAATAGAAGATGGGGTTTGGTTGGGGGTAGGTGTAATAGTACTTCCTGGTGTTAAAATAGAAGAGGGCGTAGTAGTTGCAGCAGGAAGCGTTGTTATTGACAATTGTGAAAGAAATTTCTTATATGCAGGAATCCCTGCAAAAAAAATCAAGAAAATTTAGAATGGAAAAAGAATATATGTGGTATAAGTTGAATTAGGGTAGGGGGAACTCGGACTGGCCTTCTTCTGCCCAGGAGTCTCCCGCTTTGCCGTAACCCGGAGTTTTTGCCTGTGAGGCCGCCCCTCTTCCTGCCAGAGAGAAATATCGACAGGAGCCGGCAGCCTCACGTTCCAGACGGTGGCAGAAAAATCTGCTATCAGCTCACGCCCAATTTCTGAAAAAGAGAGCTGTGTTTTTTTACTGTAATGGTTAATACCTCGATGGAAGTTTTCATCGAAGAAATTTCACCGATGGCCTGATCAAAACGTTCGGCATGGGTTCTGTAATTTTCAGCCAGAATCTGGATATTGCGGCTGATCTGAGTTTCCAGTTCGAGCTTGATCGCACGAACATCTGATTTTAAAGACTCCGTGTTCGATTCTATCGAATCCAGACGCTGCTTTATCCCGTGCATATCCGATTTAATTGTTGCGACATCAGATTTAAATTCGGCAGAGTCGGACTTAAGCGTTGTGACGTTGGATTTAAGCTCCGCAGTATCAAATTTAAGCGTTGCAACGTCGGATTTGAGCTCGGTTACATCTGTTTTTAGCTCCCGGATGTCGGTCTGCATTTCGGCAAGGCCTTCTTTAAGCGGGATCAGTTCTCTGGTAAGTTCTTGTTTTAATTGTTTGTTTTTCTGGTCGATTAGTTCTGAAAGCATCTGGATGGATTCTCGGTCTAATCTCATATGAGTCCCCCTTTTTTGCCTGTTGTACGGATAAACTGAAATTCTTGATAATTACGAAAAATTTGCCTTATTAAGCAGCTTGCTGTGGCGGGTAACCGTAAGGTTCAGAACATCGACAGAGGCTTTCAATTCTTTGATCTCAGTTGAGGCTTTTTCAAATTCTCTTGCTTTGGGAACATAAACCTCCGCCAGCAGGTTAAGCCGCGGGTGGACAAGGTTTTCCAAATCGAGTTTGATATCGCGGATATCGTGTTCCGTGCGGCTCAGACGTCCATCCAGTCTGGCGATGGACTGTTCCATGTGAGCGAATGAAAGCTGAACATGAGTCTGCAGCTCATCCGTACTCTCCCTGAACTTGCGATCGAGCTTCTGGTCGAAGGTCTCGCTGGGCTTAAGGTTAAGTTTCTCGTCGAATTTGCGGTCGAGTTTCTGATCGAAGGTCTCGCCGGGCTGGAGATTAAGCTTCTTGTCAAACTTGCAGTCGAGCTTCTGATCGAAGGTCTCGCCGGGCTTGAGGTTAAGCTTCTCGTCGAATTTTCGGCCGAGCTTCTGATCGAAGGTTTCGTCAGGCTTGAGGTTAAGCTTCTTGTCGAACTTGCGGTCGAGCTTCTGGTCGAAGGTCTCGCCGGGCTTAAGGTTAAGCTTTTCGTCAAACTTGCGGTCGAGCTTCTGATCAAAGGTCTCGCCGGGCTTGAGGTTAAGCTTTTCGTCGAATTTGCGGTCGAGCTTCTGATCGAAGGTCTCGCCGGGCTTAAGGTTAAGCTTCTCGTCAAATTTGCGGTCGAGCTTCTGATCGAAGGTCTCGTCAGGCTGGAGGTTGAACTTTTCGTCAAACTTGCGGTCGAGCTTCTGATCAAAGGTTTCGCCGGGCTTGAGGTTAAGTTTTTCGTCGAGTTTTTGGTCCAGGATCTGCGCAATTTGATCCAGGGATTTTTGTTCTAATAACATGGTAAAATCCTCCTTGCGAATGCGTCTGATACGGAATGTCTGACATGATTCTGAGAACCGCAGGAAGTGCGGATAAATAAGATAGAAGAATCAGAAAAATAATAGAGAATCGAGATCCGCCGGGACTGTGACCGGAAATGGTTCCGAGCGGCTCGAATGTAATTCATATTATAGCGGGAGCGGTAACGGATGTCAATGAAAATCTGGCTGTCCGGGAGCGCTGGAATCCAGCTATTCGGGCACGCTGGGATCTGACTGTCCGGGCATGCTGGCCTCCGTCTATCCGGCCGCGCTGGCCTTCGCCTATTCGGCCGCGCTGGAATCGGGCTGCCCGAAGGCGTCGGGGCAGCTGATCTGAACGACTTCTTCGATGACGCGGTGCAGAAGCCGGGCTTCTTCGGTGTCTGCCGCGCGGTAGTAAACTTCTTTGCCGGAGCGGCTGCTGGTAATCAGTCCGGCGGCCCGGAGCTGGCGCAGGTGGTGGGAGACGGCGGGGCTGCTCATCTGGACGAGGGCGGAGAGGTTGATGACGCACTCTTCGCAGTGGCAGAGAATCCAGAAAATGCGGACCCGGTTGCCGTCGTCGAGCAGGCGGAAGACTTCCGCGGCGGCCTGAAAGTGGGCGGCGTCCGGGACGCCCTCCGGATGGGCCTCGAAGGGCTGGCCGTGATCGTGAGGAAATGCAGATGTCATGGGAAATGTCCTCCTTTTGCGCGTTAGTCTGCCGGGGAAGCGTCCGTGTCTTTTTGGCGGGCGGCGGCCAGTTTGTTCTGGTACATGAGCCGGTCGACCTGCTGCAGGATCTGTTCGACGCCCTGATGCGGCGGGCGGCAGGAGAGCATCCCGATGCTGACGCCGTTGAAGGCGCAGGGCGCGTCGTTTTCCCAGCCGGGACAGCGGCGGATCTGTTCCAGGAAGGACTGAGGCTCTTCCTCTTCGCAGATTGCCACGAATTCATCGCCGCCGAAGCGGTACAGAGTGCCTTTGCTGTCCAGGATGCCGGAGGCGATGCGGGAGAAATGGCGCAGGTAGGCGTCGCCGGTCAGATGGCCGTGGCGGTCGTTGATCCATTTGAATTTGTCCAGATCCATAAACAGGATGGAGAAGGTCCGCTTCTCATTGAGGAAATGCTCCAGCTGCTTCCAGAGCTGCGCCCGGTTCCCCAGCCCGGTCAGCGCGTCGTGAAAGGCGGAATATTCCAGCTGGATGGTGCGGATGGAGTCGCGGACAATCCGGTAAAGGATGAAGTAGGTCAGAAAAATATTGGTCAGGAACAGAAGCAGCAGCAGGATCTTGGCAAGGAGGCCGCTCCCTTTGAGAAAGGCGGCGTTGAAGAGAACCAGCAGCAGAAAGTTCAGGCAGCTGCTTAACAGGATGTATCCGGACCAGTAGGACTGGTAATTGCCGATGTTTTCCACGACATAAAGGTAGCGCGGGATCATGATCCGGTAGAAGGGGTAAAACGTAAGCAGATATAAAAGGTTCTGGATGATCAGGACCGCGTACATATGTCCGCCGGCCAGCAGGGCGGCGGTGTGGATAGAAAGCGCCATGATGCCGAGGGTGTAGACCCAGCAGGTGCATACAATGGCAAATAAAACAGAGAGCTTTTCCCGGTAAACCCAGTGCAGGGGCAGGAGAAATACAAATCCGAACATGGTCAGTGTGCCGTCTCCGCGGAAGGAGAGGGCTTCGGCATTCAGGTAAGAGACAGTAAAAAGCGCCAGTGAAAACAGGCCCAGAATCAGGGCTGTTTTCACGGCGGAATATTTTCTGTGACAGCAGCAGTCAATGCTGAACAGGTTGAAAATCAGCAGTTCCAGCGCCGGAAGATACTGGATCAGGGGAGACGGATTCATCTTGCTCCTCCTTTGTGTGTTTCTTGCACCAGTGTATCATATTTTTCCGGGAATGAAAAGACTTTTGCTGTCCGGGCCGGAGCTATACTGTTCGGCCGGAATTGGGCTGTCCGGGCCGGAACGGTACTGTCCGGGCCCAAGCGGTGCGATTCAGGCCAGATCCATGCCGCAGGGGGCGGCGGTGCGGGCCATGGCGCGGTCGCCGGTGACGGCCTGATAGAGGCGGAAGCCTCCGGCGATGTTGAAACACTCGTATCCGCGGCCGGTCAGGATGCGGCAGGCGATATAGCTGCGAAGGCCGCTCTGGCAGAGCACGTAAACGGGTTTCCCCGGTCGGATTTCAGGAAGGCGTTCCCGGAGCTGATCGAGCGGAATGTGGAGAAAACCGTCGATGCGGCCCGCGGCGTATTCTTCGTCGGTGCGCACGTCCAGGAGAATCACGCTTCCGTCTTTGGGAAGGGTGTCCGCCTGATCGGCGTGAAGCTGCCGGACGGTTCCCGTGGCCAGGTTTTCGATCAGAAAACCTGCCATATTGACCGGATCCTTTGCCGAGGAATAAGGCGGAGCATAGGCCAGGTCGAGATCTTTCAGCCCGATTGCGTTAAGGCCTCCGAGAATGGCGGCGGCGATCACGTCGATGCGCTTGTCGGCGCCGTCATAACCGATGATCTGAGCGCCCAGGAGGCGGTACGTGTGTTTCTCGAACACGACCTTCATGGTCATCAGCTGCCCGCCGGGGTAATAGCCGGCGTGGTTCATAGGCGAGAGGATGACGCTGTCGGCGTCGATGCCGGCCTGTGCGGCGGCGGTCTCGTTCAGTCCGGTGGAGGCGGCCGTCAGATCGAAGACCCGCAGGACGGAGCTTCCGAGGGAGCCGGGATAGCGGCTGTCGCGGCCGCAGATGTTGTCGGCGGCGATGCGCCCCTGCCGGTTGGCCGGGCCCGCGAGGGAAATGAGGGTTTCCTGTCCGCTGATCAGGTGGGTAACCTGTACGGCGTCCCCTGCGGCGTAAACATCGGGAACGGAGGTTTCCATGCGATCGTTGACCAGAATGCTGCCGCGGACGCCGGTTTTCAGGCCGGCCTGTGCGGCAAGCCGCGAATCGGGCGCGACGCCGATGGCCAGGATGGCCAGATCGGCCGTGAGCGGTTCGGCGTCTTTCAAAAGGACGCGCAGCCCGTCTGCGGTTTCTTCAAAACCGGTTACGGTCTGGCCCAGGGCGAGCCGGACGCCGTGCTTTCGCATTTCGCAGTGCAGGAAGGACGCCATGTCCGCGTCGAAGGGGGCCAGCAGCTGGGAGCGGCCCTCGGCGACGGTTACCTCAAGGCCGAGCCGCCGCAGATTTTCGGCCAGCTCGACGCCGATGAAGCCGCCGCCGATCAGAACGGCCGAGCGGGGCCGGTTTTTTTCAATGTAAGATCGGATGCGCAGCGTATCTTCAACGGTGCGCAGGGTAAAGAGCCGTTGGCTGGAAAGGCCGGGAAGCGGCGGGACAACCGGTTTTGCCCCGGGGGCGAGGAGGAGCCGGTCGTAGGGCTCTTCCCATTCCCGCCCGCTTTCCAGGTCCGTTACGGAGACGGTTTTTCGCTCCGGATGGATGGCGGTTACCTCGTGGCGCACGCGGGCGTCGATGCGAAACCGGGCAGAGAAGGCCTCCGGCGTCTGCAGCGTCAGTTCGGCTTCCTGCTCGATCACGCCTCCGATATAATAGGGAAGGCCGCAGTTGGCGTAGGAGATGTAGCCGGAACGCTCAAAAATCAGGATTTCGGCGTTTTCGTCCAGCCTGCGGATCCGGGCGGCGGCGGTGGCGCCTGCGGCCACGCCGCCCACGATGACGGTTTTCATGGGGTAAGACCTCCTTTTTGAATGTTATAAAAGCCCCAGAATCTGGCTTTTGGGGCGCGCACCGGTTGCGCGGTTTGTGATTTTGCCGTTTTTCATGACGATCAGGGTGGGAATGCTCATGACCTGGAACTGGGCGGCCAGCTCCGGCTGCTCGTCCACGTTGATTTTTCCGACCCGGATATCCGTCCGCTCGGCGGCGATCTCGTCCACGACGGGGCTTACCATGCGGCAGGGGCCGCACCAGGCTGCCCAGAAATCCAGCAGAACAGGTTTTTCTGAATGTAAGACCTCTTCCTGAAAATTATTTTTGGTAATGGTAAGAACAGCTGACATAAATGTACCTCCTTATTCGTTTTATCTTGTAGCAGATGGGTTTGCGGGATTTCAGAGCGGGCGCCGCCCGCCGCTTTTGGCCTGGCAGATGAGCTGCGTCATGGTGCCCATGGGGCAGTAGACGCACCAGCTGCGGGGCTTAAAGAGCGCCATGGTAAGCAGGCCGAGGATCGTGGACGTCAGCATGACGCTGTAGAATCCGAAGGCGAACTGGACGGCGCCGTCCGGCAGCCGGGGAAAGGCCGCCTCCTGCCAGGCGTGTTCCCAGGGAAGGCGGAAGGTCCACAGAAGCGTGACCGCCTGGTTCAGATCCTTTGCGCCCGCGAATACCAGCGCGGTGTTGAAAAGCATCTGAAGAAACATGACCAGGAAAAAAATCAGGAAACCGTAGCGGAAAGCCCTGCTCTTCATCCAGCCGGGAACGTCGCGCCTGCGGGAGAGCCCGAAGCGGCCGCCCAGAAGCCCGAACAGCTGGCCGCGGCCGCAGTAGCGGTTGCAGTAGCCCTTGCTGCCCGCCGCCAGAGCGATGATCAGCGGGAGAAAGAAGCAAAAGAGCCCCAGCCAGGCGAACAGGATGTTGAAAAATCCCAGGATCAGGTAGGCCAGGGAAGCAATCCAGAGATAGTCATACCAGTGTTTTTTCATGCGTTTCCCTCCCTGTTTCCTGCCGTTTTACCGTCTGGCGCGGCGGTTTCGAGGATCTGAATGACGGATGCGGGACATTCGGCCGCGCAGCGTCCGCAGCCGACGCAGCGCGCCGGATCGACGACGGCCGTGACGCCGTGCGCGATGCGGATAGCTGACAGCGGGCAGACTCTGACGCAGCAGCCGCAGGCCACGCAGAGACGGCTGTCGACCGCCGCCGTTTTTTTTGGACGTTTCCGGATTTCCATGGCGGGTACCTCCCGTAATTGATGGGTTCAGTATAGCAGAGAAACGCCCGCGCTTCCGTGACCTTGTCACAAAGCGGGGCCGGGGCGGGAGAAAAAATGACTTGCCGAATAACTCATTTTAATGTAGAATAGATGAGAGTAGTTAGAAGGACGTGAATAAGATCATGGGCGATATCAGTAATACACAATTTTTTAAAGCAGTACAGGATGAGAAAAAGCTGGACGCCAGCCAGGTTCTGGAAAAGGTCTATGTCGCTCTGACGGAGAAGGGCTACAACCCGATTAATCAGATTGTCGGCTATATTATGTCTGGGGATCCGACGTACATTACCAGTCATAAGAGCGCCAGAAGCCTGATTATGAAGGTAGAGCGGGACGAAATTCTGGAAGAGCTTGTGAAGGTTTACGTGGAGACAAAGCTGAGATAGCTTCCGGACAAAAGACAGGGAAAAGACGGTTGGCGAAGGCCAGCTTGTTTTGTTGTGGGTAAAATAAGATATGAGAGTGCTGGGACTGGATTTCGGTTCCCGGACGACGGGGGTGGCGGTAAGCGATCCCCTGGGGCTGACCGCGCAGGGACTGGAGACGATTGTCCGCAGGGAGGAGAACAAGCTGCGGAGGACCTGTGCGCGGATCGAGGAGCTGATCCGGGAGTACGAGATTGAAACCATTGTTTTAGGGTATCCTAAAAATATGAACAACACGGTGGGAGAGCGCGCGGCAAAGACGGAAGCTTTTGCGGATATGCTGGCGCGCCGCACCGGCCTGCCCGTGATTTTATGGGATGAACGTCTGACTACGGCTGCCGCAGAGCAGATACTGATAGAGAGCGGCGTGCGCCGCGAAAACCGCAAGGATGTAATTGACAAGATTGCGGCCGTCCTGATTTTGCAGGGCTACCTGGACCGGCAGGCTGCGAATCGGGAAGAGGCAGAGGGAAAGGAAACGCAGGATGAGTGATCTGGACGAGTTGACGGGCGGGCTGGAGAACAGCATCACGCTCACGACGGAGGATGGAGAGGAAGAAACTTTTTATGTGCTGGAAGAGACGGTCCAGAACGGACGGACGTATCTTCTGGTCAGCGATTCCAGAGAGGGAGACGGCGAGTGCTTCCTCCTGAGAGATAAATCGAACCCGGAGGACGCGGAGGCATCCTTTGAATTCGTGGACGACGACGGAGAACTGGAGTATATGGCGCGGGTTTTCCAGGAGCTTTTGCGGGATCTGGGAGTCGAGATCGAGTAAAAAACGCTGTGCTTTCCGGCGGGCGTGCAGGGAAAGCTGCCGCGAAAGAAGCTGGCGGGCGGGCCGGGAGAACGTGCCGCCGGGGCAGAGAGCGGAAAACGGACGGGAAGAACGGGACGGAAAACGAACACAGTAAACGAAACATGCGGAGGTGCAATATTTGAAACAGGAAAACAAACATAATAAGGTAAAGATCATTCCGCTGGGAGGGCTGGAACAGATCGGCATGAACATGACTGCCTTTGAGTACGAGGACAGTATTATTGTCGTGGACTGCGGTCTGGCTTTTCCCAGCGACGATATGCTGGGGATCGATCTGGTCATCCCGGATGTCACGTATCTGAAAAACAATCTGGATAAGGTCAAGGGCTTCGTCATTACGCACGGCCACGAGGATCACATCGGCGCGCTGCCCTACGTCCTCCGGGATGTTCCGGCGCCGGTTTACGGCACGAAGCTGACCATCGGACTGATCGAGCACAAGCTGAAGGAACACAACATGATGAAGACGGTGCGGCGCAAGGTGGTAAAGCACGGCCAGTCTATCAATCTGGGGTGCTTCCGCATCGAATTTATCAAGACGAACCACAGCATCGTGGACGCGTCGGCGCTGGCGATCTTCACGCCGGCCGGCACTATCGTCCACACGGGAGATTTTAAGATTGACTATACGCCGGTGTTTGGCGAGCCGGCGGATCTGCAGCGCTTTGCGGAGCTGGGAAGAAAGGGCGTGCTGGCCCTGATGTGCGACAGCACCAACGCCACGCGGCCGGGCTTTACGATGTCGGAGCGGACGGTGGGCCATACGTTTGACACGATTTTTGCCGAGCACCAGAACAGCCGCATCATTGTGGCGACGTTTGCCTCCAATGTGGACCGCGTGCAGCAGATCATCAACTCGGCGTACAAGTACGGGCGCAAGGTTGTGGTGGAGGGCCGCAGCATGGTCAATGTCATCGGCATTGCCAGTGAGCTGGGCTATATCAATATCCCGGACAATACGCTGATCGACATCGAACATCTGAAGAATTACCGCAACGAGGATACGGTCCTGATCACGACGGGAAGCCAGGGCGAGTCGCTGGCGGCGCTGTCGCGCATGGCGGCGGATCTGCACAAGAAGGTGTCGATCATGCCGGGCGACGTGGTCATCTTAAGCTCCAACCCCATTCCCGGAAACGAGAAGGCGGTGGCCAAGGTAATCAACGAGCTCTCGATGAAGGGCGCGCAGGTTATCAACCAGGATACGCACGTATCGGGCCACGCCTGTCAGGAAGAGATCAAGCTGATGTATTCCCTGGTGCGTCCGAAATTCTCCATTCCCGTGCACGGCGAATACCGGCACCTGATGGCGCAGAAGGGCCTGGCGGAATCAATGGGGATTCCGAAGGAGAATATCATCATGATGTCCTCGGGCGACGTGGTGGAGTTAAGCGACGAGGGCTACCGGATTGCGGACCGCGTGCCGGCCGGCGGCATCCTGGTGGACGGCCTGGGCATCGGCGACGTGGGCAACATCGTCCTGCGCGACCGTCAGAACCTGGCGCAGAACGGCATCATCATCGTGGTGCTGACGCTGGAGAAATACAGCAATCAGCTGCTGGCGGGGCCGGATATTGTATCCCGGGGCTTTGTCTATGTGAGAGAGTCGGAGGATCTGATGGAAGAAGCCCAGAAGATCGTGGACGAGGCGGTGCAGGGCTGCTTAAAGCGCAGGGTCAGCGACTGGGGCAAGATCAAGAATATGATCCGGGACAGCTTAAGCGATTTCCTCTGGAAGAAGATGAAGCGCAATCCGATGATTCTGCCGATCATCATGGAGGTATAAGTTCTTTTTTCCGGATCGGGAGGAGACGGAGCCGGGGGCCGCAATGCAGAACGGGAGAGGACGGATATGAGCCGGACAACGAACGAGATCAACCGGATTACGACGACGGTTATCAGCCTGTCGGCAAAAATTTTGTTTGCCGCGCTGGTTATTTTCCTGCTCTACGAGGGCGCGACGAGAGGGTACGCCCTCGGCTACGAGGTGTTTAACCCGGTCGCCGCGGAGGCGGCGCCGGGGCGGGACGTGGAATTTTCGGTCGGGGAGGGCGAGGGCCTTTTTACCGTGGCCGGCCGCCTGGAGGAGGCGGGGCTGATTGAGAGCCGCCTCGTTTTTGTCGCTCAGGCGGTGCTTTACGAATACGAGATTTACCCCGGGACGTATGTGTTAAACAGTTCGGAGACGTCCCGGGAGCTGCTGCAGAAGATGGACGAGGCCGCCGCGGAGGCGGCGCGGCAGGAGGCGGAAGAGGAAGATGACGGGCAATGAGCGGGTGGCGGCTTACCTGCGCTCCCTGGATGAGGGGGACGGGGCGCTCTGCGATGCGATTGGCGAGGAGGCGCGCGCGGCGCGCATTCCCGTGATCCGTCCGGAGACGGCCGCGCTGTTAAAGACGCTGATCGTGCTGGCCCGCCCGCGCCGGATCCTGGAGGTCGGGACGGCGGTGGGGTATTCGACCCTGCTGATGAGCCGGGTCATGCCGGAGGGCTGCCATATTACGACGATTGAAAAATATGAAAAACGGATACCGGTTGCCAGGCGCAATTTTCAAAGGGCGGGAAAGGAGCCGTGCATCACGCTTCTGGAGGGCGATGCGCAGGAGATACTGAAGACACTTTCCGGCCCTTATGATTTTATTTTTATGGATGCCGCCAAAGGACAGTATCTGGGCTGGCTGCCGGAGATCCTGCGGCTTCTTTCGCCGGGGGGCGTCCTTTTTTCGGATAACGTGATGCAGGACGGGGATCTGATCGAGTCGCGCTACGCCGTCAGGCGGCGCGACCGGACGATTCACGGGCGGATGCGCGGATATCTGTTCGCGCTCACGCACACGCCGCAGCTGCAGACGGCCGTAGTCCCCGTGGGGGACGGGGCGGCGGTCAGCGTGAAAAAAGAGAACGGATGAGAATACGAAAAGGATGAGGGTGCGAAGCGATGCGTAAGGTGGAACTGCTGCTTCCGGCCGGCAGCCTCGAAGTGCTGAAGACGGCCGTGAATTACGGGGCGGACGCCGTTTATCTCGGCGGCGAGGCCTTCGGGCTGCGCGCGAAAGCGAAAAATTTTACGAATGAGGAGATCCGCGAGGGGATCGCATTCGCCCATGCGCGCGGCGTGCGGGTCTATATTACCGCCAATATTCTGGCGCATAACGGCGATCTGGCCGGCGCAGAGGCGTATTTTGAGGAGCTGCGCCCCATGGAGCCGGACGCCCTGATCATCTCGGATCCGGGGATTTTCGACGCTGCCCGGCGGGTTATGCCGCAGACGGAGATCCATATCAGCACGCAGGCCAACAATACGAATTACGGGACGTTTCTGTTCTGGCGCCGGCTGGGGGCCAGCCGGGTGGTTACGGCCAGGGAGCTCAGCCTGGAAGAGATCCGGGAGATCCGCAGGCGGATCCCGCCGGAGATGGAGATCGAGAGCTTTGTCCACGGGGCCATGTGCATTTCCTATTCGGGGCGCTGCCTGCTGAGCAATTTCCTGGCGGGGCGCGACGCCAACCGCGGGGCCTGCACGCATCCCTGCCGCTGGAATTATGCGGTCATGGAGGAGACGCGCCCCGGAGAATATTTTCCGGTCTATGAAAATGAGAGGGGGACGTTCCTCTTTAATTCCAAGGATCTGTGCATGATCGATCACATTCCGGAGCTTCTGGAGGCGGGGATCGACAGCCTGAAGGTCGAGGGGCGGATGAAGACGGCGCTTTATGTGGCGACGGTGGCGCGCGCCTACCGGCGGGCGATCGACGATTACCGGGAAAGCCCGGAGAAGTACCGGGCCAATCTTTCCTGGTACCGCGAGGAGGTCGCGCGCTGTACCATCCGCGCGTTTACCACCGGGTTTTATTTCGGCCGTCCGGACCGGATGGCGCAGATCTATGACAACAGTACGTATCAGAAAAATTACGTGTACCTGGGAACCGCGGGAGAGAGCCGGGACGGCCTCGTCAGGCTGGAGCAGAAAAACAAGTTTTGCGTGGGCGAGACGGTGGAGATCATGAAGCCGGACGGCCGCAATGTGGCGGCTGTGGTGCGGGAAATCCGGGACGAAGAGGGAAACGGACGCCAGAGCGCGCCGCATGCCAGGGAGCTTTTGTGGGTGGACCTGGAAGGGAAGGCAGAGCCGCACGACGTGATCCGCCGGCAGGCTGAAGAGACGGGGGGGAGCGGATGTTCTGGATTTTAGAAGGAGCGGCGTTTTTGTGCCTGGTCTATTACGGGGTAATCGTGATTTATTCGGGGGCGGCGACTTCGTTCGCCCTGTTCTGGCCGGCGATGGCGATCGTGTTTGCGCTTCTGGGCGCCGGTGTTTTCGCCTGCGGCCGCCTGTCATGGCGGATCCCGCCCTGGGTCCCGGTTTCGGCCTGGACGGTGCTGGGCGCGATCGCGGTGGTGTTTGTGGTTACGGAAGCCCTGATCGGGTGGAAGGCCCTGTTTTCCCCGGCCCGCGCGACGGAATACCTGATCGTGCTGGGCGCCGGGGTCCGGGGGGAAGAACCCAGCAACTCGCTTCGGAAACGGCTGGATAAAGCCATCGAGTATGTGGAAGAATACCCCAATACGGTGCTGGTGCTGTCCGGCGGGCGGGGGCCCGGCGAGGAGATCAGCGAGGCGCGGGTCATGTTCGACTATCTGTCCTACAACGGCGTTTCCGCCGCCAATATGCTGATCGAGGATCAGTCTTCAGACACCGTGGAAAATATTGCGTTCAGCCGCCGGGTAATCGAGCGGCAGGAGTATAATAAGGCGATGGCGGCGCAGGCGCTTTTGCAGGATAATTACCGCCGCCGCTCGGAAAATGACCGCGTGCGCGTCGGCGTGCTGACCAGCAACTACCATCTGTTCCGGGCGGAGGCGATTGCCCGGAAGCAGGGGATTGTGAACCCGGTCGGCGTGGCGGCGCCCGGCGATCGGGTGCTCGCCCTGCATCTGTGGGTGCGGGAGGGACTCGCCGTTCTCAAGGATAAATTCCTGGGACGGATGTAGCGCAGGGCGCGGAACATGGGAAAACGGCCGGAAGGGATCCGGAGAAGAGATCCAGAGAAGGGATCCGGAGAAGAGATCCGGAAAAGGGATCTGGAGAAGAGATCCGGAGGAGGGATCCGGAAAGGCGCGGCCGGCCAGAAGAGGAGAAAGGATTATGACGGCAGGAGAGTGGACTATGACGGGAAAGGATTTAACGGCTTACAGGGTAATCCGGGAAAAAGAGGTTAAGGAGCTGAATTCGCAGGGAATGATCCTGGAGCATAAGAAAACGGGCGCCAGGGTGTTCCTGCTTTCCAATGAAGATGAGAATAAGGTATTCTGCATCGGCTTTCGGACACCGCCGTCCGACAGCACGGGCGTGCCGCACATCCTGGAGCACAGCGTGCTCTGCGGTTCGGAGAAATTCCCGGTCAAGGATCCGTTTGTGGAGCTGGTCAAGGGATCGCTCAACACGTTCCTCAACGCCATGACGTATCCGGACAAGACGGTATACCCGGTGGCCAGCTGCAACGACACGGATTTTCAGAATCTAATGGACGTCTACATGGACGCGGTGCTGCACCCCAATATTTACCGGGAGGAAAAGATTTTCCGCCAGGAGGGCTGGCACTATGAGATGGAGACGAAGGAGAGCCCCATCACGTTAAACGGCGTGGTCTACAATGAGATGAAGGGGGCGTTTTCTTCTCCGGAGGGCGTGCTGGAGCGCTGCATCCAGAATACGCTGTACCCGGATACCTGCTACGCGCACGAATCCGGCGGCGCGCCGGAGGCGATCCCGGATCTGACCTATGAGGCGTTCCTGGATTTCCACCGGAAATATTATCATCCGTCCAACAGCTTTATCTATCTGTACGGCAATATGGATATGGCTGAGAAGCTCGACTGGCTGGATCGGGAGTATCTGAGCCATTACGACCGTCAGCCGGTGGATTCGGAGATTCACTATCAGAAGGCGTTTTCCGAGCCGGTGCAGAGGGAGATCTTTTATCCCATCACGGAGGACGAGCCGGAGGATCATGCGACCTATCTGTCGGTCAATACGGTCGTGGGCGACGATGTGGATCCGAAGCTTTATCTGGCGTTTCAGATCCTGGAATACGTGCTTCTGGACGCGCCGGGCGCGGTGCTGAAGAAGGAGCTGGTGGAAGCGGGGATCGGCCAGGACGTGCTGGGGGGCTACGAAAACGGGATTTTGCAGCCGTATTTTTCCGTGATTGCCAAGGATGCCGACGGCTGCCAGAAGGGCGAATTCCTGGCGGTGGTCAAGGGGACGCTGCGCCGCCTGGCAAACGAGGGAATCAACAAAAAGAGCCTGCTGGCCGGGATCAATTATTATGAATTCCGCTGCCGCGAGGCGGATTTCGGAGGCGCGCCGCGGGGGCTGATGTACGGCCTGCAGAGCCTGGACAGCTGGCTCTACGGCGGGGATCCGCTGATGCATCTGG
Source organism: uncultured Lachnospiraceae bacterium (assembly GCA_944381615.1). Classification (GTDB taxonomy): domain Bacteria; phylum Bacillota; class Clostridia; order Lachnospirales; family Lachnospiraceae; genus Otoolea. The sequence goes on from CALWLT010000032.1 coordinate 33,760, forward strand.
AGTACGCAGAGACCTTTGCGTTTTTAAAGAAGGCGGCCGGGGAAGGGTATTTTGAGGACCTGATCCGGAAGTATCTTCTGGATAACCCGTTTGAGGCGGTCATCGTGGTCAGCCCGAAGAAAAACCTGACGGCGATCGAGGAGGAGAAGCTGCGGGCCCGGCTGCAGGCGTACCGGGAGACTCTTGCGCCGCAGGAGCTTGAGCGGATGGCGGAGGAGACGCGGGCGTTAAAGGAGTATCAGGACACGCCGTCCCCGAAGGAGGATCTGGAGAAGATCCCGCTCTTAAAGCGCGAGGATATCGGGAAGGATCCGGAACCGATCTGCCTGGACGTCCGGGAGGCGGACGGGACGACGGTGCTGGCGCACGAGCTGTTTACCTCCGGGATCGGCTATCTGCGCGTGCTGTTTTCCACGGATCGCGTGCCGTCGGAGGATCTGCCCTACGTGGGGCTGTTAAAATCGGTGCTGGGCTATGTGGATACCTCGCGGCACAGCTATCAGGATCTGGCGGACGAGATCAATTTAAACAGCGGCGGCCTCAGCCTGAGTATGCCCATGTATGCGGATTTTGCGGATCCGGAGAAATTCACGGGCCTGTTTGCGGCGGAGATCCGGGTCCTGTATGAAAAACTGGATTTTGGTTTTGAGGTAATCGGGGAGATCCTGCTGGATTCGATCCTGGATGACGGGAAGCGGCTGGCGGAGATCGTGGCGGAGACGAAATCGAGAAGCCAGATGAAGCTGAACCAGGCGTCCCACTCGGCGGCCGTCGGGCGGGCGACTTCTTATTTTTCCGCCGGCGCGGCCTTCAGCGACCGCACGGGCGGCATCGGTTTTTATCAGTTTCTGGAGGATGCGGCAAAGCATTTCGAGGAGAAGAAGGCTTCGATCATCGCCGGGTTAAAGCGCGTCTCGGCGCTGCTTTTTACGGCGGAAAATATGACGGTCAGCTATACGGCGGACGCCGCCGGGCTTGCGGCGCTGCCCGCATCCCTGGAGCTTCTGAAGAAACGGCTGCCGGCCGGGACGGGGACGCGCTACCCCTTCGTCTGGGAGCGCGGCAATCGAAACGAGGGCTTCATGACCTCGTCACAGGTCAATTACGTGGCGCGCTGCGGCACCTTTGCGGGAAGCGGCTTTTCCTATACGGGGGCGCTAAAGACGCTCAAGCCGATCCTGGGCTATGATTACCTCTGGATCAATGTGCGCGTCAAGGGCGGCGCCTACGGCGTGATGAACGGGGCGGGGCGCTCCGGAGAAGGCTATTTTGTCTCTTACCGGGATCCCAACCTGCGGGAGACGAACGAGGTCTTTGAAAAGGTGGTTTCCTATCTGGAGCAGTTTGACGCCGACGAGCGCGATATGACGAAGTATGTGATCGGGACGATCAGCGATATGGACGCGCCGCTTCTGCCGGCTTATAAGGGAATGCGCGGCGATTCGGCGTGGTTTTCGGGCGTGACGGACGAGATGCTTGCCAGGGAGCGCCGGGAGGTGCTTTCCGTGACGCCGGCGGACATCCGCGCGCTGGCGAAGGCCATCCGGGCGATTCTTGCCACGGGCAGCCTCTGCGCCATCGGCAACGCGGAGAAGATAAAGGAAAACCGCGGCCTGTTCGGGGAGATTAAGAACCTGTTTAACTAAGCCGCGAAGCGGTCCGGAGAGGAAGAAGCGGCCGGCCGGGCGGACGGCCGGAAAGAAAAAGGAGTACAGATGACGGATACGAATGAAAAGGAATATAAATCGGGCTTTGTCACGCTGATCGGGCGGCCGAACGTGGGAAAATCGACGCTGATGAATCATCTGATCGGCCAGAAGATCGCGATTACCTCGGAAAAGCCGCAGACGACGCGCAACCGGATTCAGACGGTTTATACGGATGAGCGGGGGCAGATTATTTTCCTGGACACGCCGGGGATCCACAAGGCGAAAAACAGGCTGGGCGAATACATGGTAAGCGTGGCGGAGCACACCCTGAAAGAGGTGGATGTGATCCTGTGGCTGGTGGAGCCGACGACGTTTATCGGCGCCGGGGAGCGGCATATTGCCGAACAGCTGGCGCGGGTCAAAACGCCGGTGCTGCTGATTATCAACAAGATCGACACGGTAAAGAAGGAGGAGATCCTGACCGCGATCGCCGCCTACAAGGATATCCTTGATTTTGCCGAGATCATTCCCGTCTCGGCGCTTAAGGCGACCAATCTGGAGGACGTGAAGGCCAGTATTTTCAAATATCTGCCGGCCGGCCCGCAGTTTTACGACGAGGATACGGTAACGGATCAGCCGATGCGCCAGATTGCGGCGGAGCTGATCCGCGAGAAGGCGCTGCGGATGCTGGACGACGAGATCCCGCACGGGATCGCGGTGGTCATCGATCAGATGAAGGAGCGGCGGGACGGGCTGGTGGACATCGAGGCTTCCATCGTCTGCGAGCGGGAATCCCACAAGGGGATTATCATCGGGAAGGGCGGCGCGATGCTCAAGCGGATCGGGACGGCGGCGCGCACGGAGATCGAGAACCTGATGGATGCCAGGGTCAATCTGAAGCTGTGGGTCAAGGTGCGCCGGGAGTGGCGCGACAGCGATCTCTACATGAAAAATTACGGGTATAATCCGAAGGACATCGGATAGCGGCAGGCGGAGGCGGCGCGGTGCGGGATCTGATAAAAACCACGGGGATGGTCCTGATGGCGTCCCCGGCGGGCGAATACGATAAGCGCCTTGTGATCCTCACGAGGGAGCGGGGCAAGATTACGGCGTTTGCGCGGGGCGCAAAGCGGACGGGCAGCCTTCTGCGCGCGCCGAGCCGCCCGTTTGCGTTCGGCGCCTTTACGCTGTCAGAGGCGCGGGAGGCCTATAACCTTTACGGGGCGGAGATCAGCAATTATTTCGAGTGGCTGGAGCGCGACGTGGAGAGCGCCTGCTACGCCTCGTACTTTGCGGAATTTGCCGCCTACTACGGGCGGGAGGGGATCGAGGGAGGCGAGATGCTTCTGCTTCTCTATCAGTCGCTGCGCGCGCTGCAGAAGGAAGCTCTTCCCAACCGGCTGGTGCGGCGGATCTATGAGCTGCGGATCATGGCGGTCAACGGCGAATACACGAAGGAGCCGCCGCTTGAGACGGGCGATTCGGCCCGTTATGCCTGGGAATACGTGATCGCGGCCCCGCTGGAGAAGCTTTACACGTTTATCTTAAACGAGGAATCGTTCCGGGAATTTGAGGCCTGCGTGGAGAGAAACATGCGCCGTCACATCGACCGGGAATTTCATTCCCTGGAGATCCTGCGCGCCATGTTTTAGCCGGACGAAGGAGAGGAGAAGCGGATGAAGAAAAAAACGGACGGGATGCTGGCGCTTTTTTTCAGCTTTTTCTTTTTCCTCTGGTTTCTGATCCTGTGCCGGGAGCCGAAGGGGGACACGGTGCGCTTCCTGCAGTTTCTGGAGCAGACGCCGGCTTTGGAGCTTCTGCGGGAACGCCTGGCGTCCGAGACGACGCGGGTCATTTTAGAGGCGATTCTCTTTTTCTTTCTGCAGCGGCACTGGCTCTTATTTGCCCTTGCCAACGCGGCTGTTACGGCGCTTGCGATCCGGCTTCTGGGCCGTCTGTCGGATCGGCTGGGAAGGGCGTGCGCGCTGCCGGCATCGGAGGAGCGGGCCCCTCTGCTGCTCATGACGTTTCTGTTTTTCCTCTATCCGCTGGAGGATCTGGCGGCGGCGGGGATTCCCCCGACGTTTATCAATTACGTCTGGCCTTCCGCGTTCGGCCTTTTGGCGCTCTGGCCGGTAGCGGATCTGCTTGCGGGAAAACGGGAGCGGATTCCGGCTCCCTGGCTGGCCGCGTCGCCGGTCCTGATTCTGATTGCGGGAAATATGGAGCAGATGGCGGCCATCCTGACCGGCGCGCTGACCGGCGCGGCGGGGTATTACGCCGCCAAGAATTACGCCGTCAGACAGCTTGCCCCGGGGAACGGGTCGGCTGGCGGCGCGGAGAACGGCGCGGATCGGAAAGCCCGCCGGGACAGTCTGGCGGCGCTTTTGTTCCTGGATATGCTGGCGGCGCTTTCGCTTCTGTTTCATCTGCAGGGGGGGAATGCGGCGCGCATGGAGCTTTCCATCCGCACCTACTGGCCCGGGTTTGAGCGGCTGACGGTGCTGGAAAAGCTGGGAAACGGTGTGTTTTCGACGATGAACCACCTGCTCTCGATCCCCAATCTGATCGTGCTGAGCGCGGCGTTTTTGCTGTTTCTGCTGGCGGTAACCGGCCGGGGTAAGGGCCGCCTTCTCAGGGCGGCGGGAACGCTTCCGTTTCTGTGGGAGCTTCTGGTGCTGGCGCTGAAGGCGGGAGAGGTCCTCACGGGGAAGCAGCTGCTTTTCTGGCTAAACGGGGTGGATGATCCGTATACGGATGCGGCGCTCTGTCCGGCCGGTGCAGGGACGGCGCTTTCTTTGCAGGCGCTGGTTTTGCTGGCCGCGTTTATCTTCATCCTGGCGATGGCAGAGACGGGGACGGGAAAGCTTCTGCTGGCGGGAATCCTGGCGCTGGGCTTTGCCAGCCGGGTTATGCTGGGATTTTCGCCGACGCTCTTCGCCTCGCACACGAGGACGTTTTATTATCTGTACCTGGCGCTTCTGCTCGTGCAGGGGGCGCTGGCCGCGCGCCTCTGGCGGCAGTCGCCGCGGGCGTACTGGCTGTTTTTCGGGACGGCGGCGGCCGCGGGAACCGTGAATTTTATCCGCATGGCGCTGAAAGCCGCGGCGCTGTGAACCAGACAGGGCAAGGAAATCAGACAAAGCAAGGGAACCGGACAGGGCAAAAGAACCGGACAGAGCGGGTAAAGCGGACCGAATAAAGAAAGCGCGCTGCGGCGGGATGAAAAGAACGGAGCGGACGCTTAGGACGCGGCGGATGGGGAAAGGGGGCGCGGATGATGATGAACGAGGATGCGTTCCGGAAGAAAATTACCTGGTTTAATTTTGTGTGCTGCCTTCTGGTTATCTGGAACCACGCCGGCAACGCGGAGCTGTTTTTCCCGGGGATAGCGGCGGACGCGCCGCTGATGCGCCTGCAGTACCGGGTAACGCCGGAGCTGATCCGCGTCAACATCCCCTGTTTTCTGATGCTCTCGGGGTATCTGTTTTACCGCAATTTTACGCCGGATCAGCTGGCGGGGAAATGGAAGCGCCGCGTGCATTCGCTGCTGATCCCGTATCTGCTCTGGAATGCGCTGTATTATGCGGCGTATCTGGCCGCGAGCTATCTGGACGTGCTGCAGGGGATCATCAACCGGACGGGGCTTGCGTTTACGCTGTCCGGCGCGCTGCGGGCGATTGTGAAGTATGAATTTAATCCGGTGTTCTGGTTTATGTATCAGCTTCTGTGGCTGGTCCTTCTGGCGCCGGTTCTGTATTTCTTTTTAAAGGGCGTTTGGCGGGGGGGCTTATTCCTGGCGGCGCTGACCGCCGCGGTTTTTGCCGGGGTTTCCCTGCCGGAGCTGAATCTGGACGCGGTGCTGTATTACAGCGCGGCCGCGTATGCGGCGCTGCATTTGCGAAACGCCGCGGAAGCGCCGTGGAACCGGCGGCGTTTCGCCTGCGGGGCGGCGCTTCTGGGGCTCGGCTTACTGATAAGCCGGCCCTATTATACGGATTATTTTGTGCCGGGCATCGTTTTCTATCAGCTCTTTGCGTCGGTCGGTTTCTGGCTGATGGTCCCGGAAAAGCGGCTGGGAAAAATCCGGCCGGTCATGACCATGACCTTTTTTATCTATGCCTTTCATTTTATCCCGGTGCGCTTTCTCAACAAGGCGGCGGCGCTTCTCTTTCCGGGAAATGAGGCCGTCTGCCTTGTCCTGTTTGCACTGATGCCCCTGATCGCCGTGCTCTGCTGCCGGCTGGCGGCCGGGCTGCTTTCGCGCTTTCTGCCGCGCGTCTTTGGCGTGCTGAGCGGAGGGCGCTGACGCGCCGCGAAGCGGTTTGCGGGCAGATGCCGGTGTTCAGAGTAAAGAGCTGCGGGCGCGGACAGTCACGTCCGCAGTTCGGGCGGGAAGCGCGTTCAGGCGCGCCCGGGGCGTGCCAGTTCGCGCCGCGCGTCAGGCGGCCTTGCCGGTGAATGCGTTCAGCCGCGTGCGGACATTTTCCTGCAGATTGCGGTAGAAAAACTGATAATCGTACAGATGATAGATGCCGTCTTCAAAGATCGGGAGGCCGGCGGGGTAGTCTTCGGGGGTTACGTCGGGCACCTTGAGCGCGCCGCGCGCCGGATCAAGGTACGCGCCGGTCAGCTGCGGGATCTCGGTCGTGATTTCCCCGCTGTAATCAGTAAAGCAGGCGCCGAGGTTTAGCTCCTTTCCGGCGGGCGTGGAATCCGTCTTCCAGTTGAGAGGGTTGATGGCGTGCGTCTTCGTGCCGGCCGGGATCATCAGGGAATCGTCGATTCCCTCGGCTTCGCTGTTGAAGGAGATAATGACGCCGGTATCGTCTTCGCCGGACGCCATCTTAAGCTGAGGGTAGGCCTCCAGCTCTTCGTCGGTAATCCGCCAGCCGATGGCATAGCAGGCGACCAGCTGATCCAGGCGTTCTTCCCCGCCGAAGCATTCTTTCATCAGGCGGATGCACATGTCCGCGCCCTGGGAAAATCCGGCCAGGATAAGCGGCCGCTCTTCCTCGCGGCAGTTGTCCCAGTAGTATTCAAAGGCGTCCTCTACGTCTTCGTAGGCCAGGGAGAGGAAAAGTTCCTGCGCGTCGGCGGGCAGCTCGTAGACGTTTAGACCGGCCTGCCGGTAGTAGGGGGCGAAGAAACGGGCGTCTTCGTCGTAGATGCCCATCTCCATGCGCGTGGCGCCCACGAAGCTCTCCTTCGCGTCTTCATCGTCCAGCGGCATGAGGAAAGAATCGTCCGTCCCGCCGTATACGGTGGGGCAGACAAAGAAAACGTCGGCCGCGGCGTTTTCATCCCCTTCTCCGAGGAAGGCCCAGCTGGCGGGATCGGAATAATCGACGGGGTCGTCCGTCTTGCCGGCGAGAAAGATAGAGGTCGGGCCGTCCGCGCCGCCGATGACGGAGACGGCGTTTTCTTCTGCGGATGTTTCCGGGGCGGCGGACTCGGAGCCAGGGGCCGGTGTCCCTTCGCCGGCGGGAGCGGCCGTTTCCGGGGCGGCGGAAGAATGGGCGGCGGCGGACTCGGAGCCGGGGGCCGGTTCGTTTCCTCCGCAGCCGGAAGAAAGCGGGGCCAGGCAGAGAACGGCGCCCAGACAGATGAGAGCGGGAAATTGGAACTTCATACGATATATCCTCCTGTGCGTTTGTTATTATTTATAGAAGCAGTCCGTTTGTCCTGCGACAGGCTGATTATAGCACGGATCCGGGGAGAAAGGAACGGAAAATCTGACGCGCAGTCTTGAAAATACGGCAAAAACCGGGTATACTATAAAAACTTGATGCAGGATCACGGAGGGATGGGTATGAGAGGATCAGGCCGGTTTCCCGCCGCCATGGCGGCGGGGATCTGTTTGTGCGCGTGCAGTCTGTGCGCGTGCGGCTCAAAGGAAGAAGCGGCGTTTTCGCCGGCGGAGAGCTGCATATATGTGGAAAAGGACGGCGCTCTGTCGAGCGCTCTGGTTGAGCCGCTGCAGGGGCAAAAGGTCGAGGAAGCGGACCTGAGAGAATATCTGGAGGCGGCCGTCGCGCGGTTTAACGAGGCGCAGGGGGCGCAGGCCCTCTCGGAGAATCCGGAGGAGGGAGAGCGCCTGCCGGCGGCTCTTCAGAGCCTTTCCCTGGACGGGGAGAAGGCGACGGTCATTTTTGAGTATGCCTCGCTGGAGGATCTGAACGCGTTCCGTCAGACTGAGGACAATGACGATCAGAGCAGCTCGGTCACGGCGCTGGAGGTAGCGGACGCCGCGAGCGCGGCCGGGGAAGGCTGGCTTGACGGGACGGCGCTCAAGGACGCGGACGGGCAGGCCGTTTCGGCAGAAGAAGCCGGCGTCTCGGAGCATACGGCCGCTCTGATTGAGGGCGGAGGAACCGTCATGTTTTCCGGGCAGATCATCGGCGCCTCAGAGGAGGCGAAGTTTGTAGACACGCAGACGGTCCGCGTGCCGGAGGACGGCCGCACCGTGGTTATCTTTAAGTAAAAGCAGGAGGATGAAAGAGAAAATGGAAAAAACGATGGAAAAAATCGTGGCGCTCGCCAAATCGAGAGGATTTGTCTATCCGGGTTCCGAGATTTACGGCGGGCTCGCCAATACCTGGGATTACGGCAACCTGGGCGTGGAGCTGAAGAATAACGTCAAGAAAGCCTGGTGGCAGAAATTTATCCAGGAAAGCCCGTACAACGTGGGCGTGGACTGCGCCATTCTGATGAACTCCCAGACCTGGGTCGCGTCCGGACACCTGGGCGGATTCTCCGATCCCCTGATGGACTGCAAGGCCTGCAAGGAGCGCTTCCGCGCTGACAAGCTGATTGAGGATTACATGGCGGAGAACGGCATCGAGATCGAGGGCTCCGTGGACGGCTGGAGCCAGGAGCAGATGAAGCAGTATATCGAGGATCACAACATCTGCTGCCCCAGCTGCGGCAAGCATGATTTTACCGATATCCGTCAGTTCAACCTGATGTTCAAGACCTTCCAGGGCGTGACCGAGGACGCCAAGAACACGGTCTACCTGCGCCCGGAGACGGCCCAGGGAATCTTTGTCAACTTCAAGAATGTGCAGCGCACCTCGAGAAAGAAGATCCCGTTCGGCATCGGCCAGATCGGCAAATCATTCCGCAACGAGATCACGCCGGGCAACTTTACCTTCCGCACCCGCGAGTTCGAGCAGATGGAGCTGGAGTTTTTCTGCGAGCCGGGCACGGATCTGGAGTGGTTTAACTACTGGAAGAATTTCTGCATCAGCTGGTTAAAGGATCTGGGCATCAAGGAAGATGAGATGCGCTACCGCGATCACGATCCGGCGGAGCTGGCGTTCTACAGCAAGGCGACCACGGACATCGAGTTCCTCTTCCCCTTCGGCTGGGGCGAGCTGTGGGGCATCGCCGACCGCACGGATTACGACCTGACGCAGCATCAGAATACGTCCGGCCAGGATCTGAGCTACTTCGACGATGAGAAGAAGGAGCGCTACATTCCGTACGTCATCGAGCCGTCGCTGGGCGCGGACCGCGTGACGCTGGCCTTCCTCTGCGCCGCCTACGACGAGGAGGAGATCGGAGAGGGAGATGTGCGGACGGTCCTTCATTTCCATCCGGCCATCGCACCGGTCAAGATCGGCGTGCTGCCGCTGTCCAAGAAGCTCTCGGAGGGAGCGGAGAAGATTTACGCCGAGCTGTGCCGCTACTATAACTGCGAGTACGACGACCGCGGCAATATCGGCAAGCGCTACAGACGCCAGGATGAGATCGGAACGCCCTTCTGCGTGACCTACGATTTCGAGTCCGAGACGGACGGCGCGGTAACCGTGCGCGAGCGCGACAGCATGGAGCAGGTGCGCATCCCGATCGCGGAACTGAAGAGCTATTTTGAAGAGAAGCTGAGATTCTAAGAGAAACCGGCTGCCGCGAAGGCGGCGGGCTCCGGGGAGAAAACTGCCCCGGAATCCGCCCGCTTTGGCGGCTTTTTTTGGAAATAATTGAAGAAAACCTCTTTACTAGACTCTAGTTTATGCTATAATATTCACGATAGGCAGAGAAGACAGGCGCATATCCAAATGTATATTACTGGCACCGCGAAGCGGGGGTAGTGTGTATTTGGGTGTGTGCTTGTGAGCGTATCCGGCGGTGCGCGTGAGGGCGCGCCCGCGGACGGGCTGGCGGATCTGCTCTGTCGGAGCATGCAGATGCAAAGAAAAACATTAGGAGGAAGAGAGACTTATGGCAAAATGGGTTTATAAGTTCGAAGAAGGCAGCGCAGCGATGAGAAACCTTCTCGGCGGCAAGGGCTGCAACCTTGCAGAGATGACCAACCTGGGAATGCCGATTCCGCAGGGCTTTACCGTAACGACGGAAGCCTGCACGGAGTACTACAACTGCGGCAAGCAGATCTCGGATGAGATCCAGCAGCAGATTTTTGAGGCCCTGACCTGGCTGGAGGGCGTAAACGGCAAGAAGTTCGGCGATACGGAAGATCCGCTTCTGGTATCCGTCCGTTCCGGCGCGCGCGCTTCCATGCCCGGCATGATGGACACCATCCTGAACCTGGGCTTAAACGATGTGGCGGTTGAGGGCTTTGCGAAGAAGACCGGCAACCCCAGATTTGCCTATGATTCCTACAGAAGATTCATCCAGATGTACTCGGATGTCGTTATGGAGGTTCCGAAGTCCTACTTTGAGAAGCTCATCGACGAGATGAAGGAAGCCAAGGGCGTGAAGTATGATACGGAGCTGACGGCGGAGGATCTGAAGGAGCTGGCCGAGAAGTTCAAGGCTGTTTACAAGGAAGCCATGAACGGCGAGGAATTCCCGCAGGATCCGAAGGAGCAGCTGATGGGCGCCGTGAAGGCCGTGTTCCGTTCCTGGGACAACCCCCGCGCCATTGTTTACCGCCGTATGAACGATATCCCCGGCGACTGGGGAACCGCGGTCAACGTACAGACCATGGTATTCGGCAATAAGGGCAACACCTCCGGTACCGGCGTTGCGTTTACGCGCAATCCCTCCACGGGCGCCAAGGGCATCTTCGGCGAGTACCTGATCAACGCGCAGGGCGAGGACGTTGTGGCCGGCGTGCGTACGCCGCAGCCGATCTCCCAGCTGGAGAAGGATCTTCCGGAGTGCTACAAGCAGTTCATGGATCTGGCCATGAAGCTGGAGAATCATTTCCATGATATGCAGGATATGGAGTTTACCATCGAGGAAGGCAAGCTCTACTTCTTACAGACGAGAAACGGCAAGAGAACGGCTCCGGCAGCCATTCAGATTGCCTGCGATTTAGTAGACGAGGGACAGATTACCCCCGAGGAGGCGGTGTGCAGAATCGAGGCCAAGTCCCTGGATCAGCTGCTTCATCCCACTTTTGATCCCGAGGCGCTGAAGGCCGGCGAGGTAATCGGACAGGCTCTTCCGGCTTCTCCGGGCGCTGCGGCCGGCAAGGTCTGCTTCACGGCGGAGGAAGCCAAGGAGCTGGGCATCGGCGGCAAGGGCGAGAGAGTCATCCTGGTTCGTCTGGAGACCTCTCCCGAGGACATCGAGGGTATGCATGCTTCTCAGGGTATCCTGACCGTCCGCGGCGGTATGACCAGCCACGCGGCCGTTGTAGCCCGCGGTATGGGAACCTGCTGCGTATCCGGATGCGGCGAGATTGTGATTGACGAGGAAGCGAAGGAGTTCACGCTGGGCGGCTATACCTTCCATGAGGGCGACTACATTTCCCTGGACGGCACCACCGGCAAGATCTACAAGGGCGACATCAAGACGCAGGAAGCTTCCGTAGGCGGCAACTTCAAGAGAATCATGGACTGGGCGGATCAGTTCCGCACCCTGAAGGTTCGCACCAATGCCGATACGCCGGCCGACACGCTGAACGCGGTTAAGCTGGGCGCGGAGGGCATCGGCCTCTGCCGTACCGAGCATATGTTCTTCGATGCGGACCGGATTCCGAAGATCCGCAAGATGATCCTCTCCGACAGCGTGGAAGCGAGAGAGGAAGCGTTAAATGAGCTGATCCCGTTCCAGAAGGGCGACTTCAAGGCGATGTACAAGGCTCTGGAGGGCCGGCCCATGACGGTTCGTTACCTGGATCCGCCGCTGCATGAGTTTGTTCCTCACACCGAGGAGGAGATGGCAGAGCTGGCGAAGGATATGGGCCTGACGCTGGAGGATGTCAAGAAGAAATGCGACGACCTTCACGAGTTCAACCCGATGATGGGCCACCGCGGCTGCCGTCTGGCTGTTACCTATCCGGAGATTGCCAGAATGCAGACGAGAGCCGTCATGGAGGCTGCCATCGAAGTGAAGGAAGAGTGCGGCTATGACATCGTTCCCGAGATCATGATTCCGCTGGTAGGCGAGAAGAAAGAGCTCAAGTTTGTGAAGGATGTTGTCGTAGAGACAGCGGAGCAGGTCAAGAAAGAGAAAGGCTCCGACATGCAGTACCACATCGGTACCATGATCGAGATCCCGCGCGCGGCTCTGACGGCCGACGCGATTGCCGAGGAGGCGGAGTTCTTCTCCTTCGGTACCAACGACCTGACTCAGATGACCTTCGGCTTCTCCCGCGATGATGCCGGCAAGTTCCTGGACGCTTACTACAAGGCAAAGATCTACGAGTCCGATCCCTTCGCGAGACTGGATCAGACCGGCGTAGGCCAGCTGGTAGAGATGGCGGTCAAGAAAGGCCGTGCGACCCGTCCGGATCTGAAGTGCGGTATCTGCGGCGAGCACGGCGGCGATCCGTCGTCCGTAGAGTTCTGCCACAAGGTTGGTCTGAACTACGTTTCCTGCAGCCCGTTCCGTGTACCGATCGCAAGACTGGCGGCGGCACAGGCAGCGCTGAACAATCGATAAATCAAGACGTGAAACCATAAAAAGGGGGCGTCCCGACAGCCGCTTCAGGCTGAAGGGACGCCCCCCTTTTTTCTGTTAAAAAACGTTCAGGAAAACAATAAATGCCGTTTACGGAGAAGAAAACTAATTCAGGACGTCTCCTTCCGAGTCCTCGTCGATGCCGAGGAATTCCCGGGAGGAGACTTTTTTATTGGTCCGCTCCTTCTCGATGAGCTGGGAGAGCTGCTCTTTTACCTCGTCGCTCTTTTTCAGATTGATCAGGGAAAAATCGCCTATGGACTGATCGGAGCTGTAAATCTGAATGGTTCCCATGCCCATGATCCGCTGCCACAGGGTCCGGGTCAGCCCGATGTCCGTGATGCGGTACAGGCGGATCTCGTCTTCGCGGGTGTTGAGGATGCCGGTCTTGACGTAGAGGCGGTCTTCGGAGAATCCGTAGACGGTAAAGGTCCACGGCAGGCCGAGGAAGTTTCGTTTTCTTGCTTTCCAGATGGTATTGATCATTGTCTTATGTCTCCTTTCATTTCTGACTGCCGGTCAGCGATTCCAGAAGCCGGATGAGGGCTGGGAAATCGATGGGCTTGGCGATGTGCGCGTTCATGCCGGCTTTGGTCGTCTCCGAGATATCCTCGGCGAAGGCGTTGGCCGTGACGGCGATGATGGGTACGGTGGCGGCGTCGGGACGGCGCAGCGCGCGGATGGCCCGGCAGGAGGCGCAGCCGTCCATGTTGGGCATCTGCATATCCATGAGGATGGCGTCGATGGTTCCCGGAAGCGAGGCCGAGAACAGATTGAGCGCTTCCCTGCCGTCCCAGGCCTCGATCAGCTCCGCGCCCAGGGAGCGCAGAAATTCCGAGGCGATTTCCATGTTGATCTCATTGTCTTCCGCGATGAGGATGGTTTTCCCCTCGAGCGTAAAGGATGGCTTCTCTGCGTCCGCCGCCTCCCGTCCGGTAACGTCCGCCTCTTTCGGGGCGTCGTCCCTGGCGATCAGGAGTGGCAGGATGATGGTAAAGGCGCTTCCTTTTCCCAGCTCGCTCTCAACCGAGATCTCGCCGCTCATCTGGCGCACCAGGCTCTGGACGATGGGCATGCCCAGGCCGGTTCCGGAAATGTTTTTCGGCGCGAACGTGGTCTCGCGGGCAAAGGGCTCAAACAGCCGGTCGAGAAATTCCCGGGACATGCCGATGCCGGTGTCGCTCACGGTAAGCCGGTAGCGGCCGCGTCCGGTGCGGCACTCGAGCTCGCGCAGCGAGACGTCGATCTTCGCCCCGGGCAGGCTGTATTTGAGCGCATTGGAGATCAGGTTGTTCAGGATCTGCGTGATGCGGAAATCGTCGCAGCAGACAATCGCGTCCGTGACCTCAGTGGTCACGGTAAGCTCTTTCTGCTCGCGGGCGGCCTGCTCTTTAAACAGCTCGGCGCAGGAGCGGACGCAGGCCGGCAGATCCATGGGCCTGTAATCCAGGGAAAAACCGGAATCCTGCTCCAGCCGGGACATATCGAGCACGTCGTTGATCAGGTTGAGAAGCTGTTTTCCCGACTGTTCAATCTTGGCGAGGTAGGAGTCGACCTTTTCCCGGTCGTCCCGGTTCTTCTGCGCCAGCTCCGCGAGGCCGATCACGGCGTTTAGGGGCGTGCGCATGTCGTGGGACATGTTGCTGAAAAACATGGATTTCTGTTTTACGAGGCGCTTCATGGAATCCAGCGTGCTCTGGAGCAGAAGCAGCTGGCTGATCTCCTTCTGCTTTTCGGCGTCCACGTCGCGGTAGCACATGAGGACTTCGTTCAGATGCAGGCCCTCATTGTAAATGATGCGGATGCTGACCCAGCGGTCGGCGTCCCCGAAGTGGCGCTTGTATTCGCCGCCGAATTCATAAACCTTCTGGCTGATCAGTTCCCGGATGTGCTCCAGGGAGAAGCTCTCCTCAAATTCCCGGTAGGTTTTATCCTGCACGACTTCGCGGACCGTGTCCAGCAGGTGGCGGTAGTCGCCGTGTTCGCCGAGGATCTCGCGCACGTCGCCGGAGGATTTGATGGTCCGGTAGGTGCCGGCCTCATAATCGATCCGGTAGATGGCATAGTAGGTGTCGCCGAGGATGCGCAGGGTGTCGTTGACGTAGCGCATCTGGCGGTTTCCCCGGGCTTCGCGGAACAGCAGGATGGCAATGGCCAGAAAGAGGATGCCGCTGACCGCGGTCAGGGCCATCATGGTATTGTCCAGATTTTCCTGCAGGATGGAGGCGATGGGGATGGTCACGACGGAGAGCCAGCCGTTGTCCATCGTGTAGTAGTAAACGCCCTGTCTGGTGCCAGAGGGATCCTGGATGATCGCGTTGTGCGAGATCAGCTGCCCGTCCTGAATCTCCTCGTACAGCCGGTCGGCGTAGGGGGCGTCCTGCGCCTGCCCGCTTTCTTCCTGCGCCGGATCGGCCGCGTTCTCGCCGCCGGTCGTCGCCGTCTGTTCGCCCGCATGGTCGTGCAGCGAGTAGATCAGCGTGCCGCCGGTATCATACAGATAGTAACAGCTCTCTTCGGGAAGCGCCACCTTGTTGCGGTGGGCGTGGAAGCTGCTTAAGGGGATGTCGAAGGCGAAAATATCGCCCTGCGGGTTGATGACCTGCGACAGCGTGATATAGGGCTCGCCCGTGACCACGTCCGTGTAGGGATCGGAAAAGACCATCTCGCCGCCCGCCTCGACGGCCTTCTGGTACCAGTCGGTTTCCTCAAAGCGGTAGACGTCCGTATTTTCCCAGTAGATGGAGGCGATGATCCGGCCGTTGATTACCGCGTAGGGGCGCGCGATGTCGGCCCCCAGCATTTCCTGCAGGTGCGCCCGGTAGCTGTTCAGCCAGATTTCATGTTCCCTGTCAGTGTAGCCGGCCTCAATGTTGTTTTTGACGTAAATGGTGCCCAGGCGCATGAACATCCGGTAAATATCGATCCGGTTCTGCTCCTGGTAGGCGTAGCTCTGGGCCAGCGTCTCCCCCAGCGTGGCGGCGTTTTTCAGAAGCCGGTCGCGCGTGAGAGCGATGCCCATGGAAATGACGGCGATAAACACAATCAGAAGCAGGACGCTTAATTTGCTGGAAAGCGCCATCGGGCGCCGGTTTTTCGTCTCGGAGGAAGGTTTCATAGGAGAAGGGAGATCCTTTCTGTGGTATTTTGCAAGATGCCTGAATTCAGTATAATCCAGACTTGCGGGTTTGACAAGACGCGCGGGAGTTTGTTATAGTAGAAACCGTGTGACGGAAATCCGTTTCTGCGAGGGCAGATACGGGATGCGCGGGGAATGAGGCCCGCAGGGAGGAGACGCAGAAGATGCAGCAGTTTCAGGGAAGTAAGGAGTACATCGCTTCGGATGAGCTGATCCGCAGCGTGAATATTGCGGCGGCGTTAAAGAAGCCGCTTTTGTTAAAGGGAGAGCCGGGGACGGGAAAGACGATGCTGGCAGAGGCCATCGCCCGCTCGCTGGGGCTTGAGCTTCTGATCTGGAATATCAAATCGACGACGCGGGCGCAGGACGGCCTGTACGTCTATGACACCGTGCAGCGCCTTTACGACAGCCAGTTCGGGGCCGAGGGCGTGGACGATATCTCCCGCTATATCCGCCTGGGAAAGCTGGGCGAGGCGTTTCAGAGAGAGAAACAGACGGTGCTTCTGATCGACGAGATCGACAAGGCGGATCTGGAATTTCCCAACGACCTTCTGTGGGAGCTGGATAAAATGGAGTTTTACATTCCGGAGACGGGGGAGACGATCCGGGCGAAAGAACGCCCTATCGTGATCATTACCTCCAACGCGGAGAAAGAGCTGCCGGACGCGTTTCTGCGCCGCTGCATCTTCCATTACATCGCGTTTCCGGACGAGGCGATGATGGAGAAAATCATCCGCGCCCATTATCCGGATCTGGAACAGAAGCTGATCGACGGCGTGCTGGACGCGTTTTACCGCATCCGGGAGATGCGCGGCCTGCAGAAGAAGCCGAGCACGTCCGAGGTGCTGGACTGGATCCAGGCCCTGGCGATCGGGGGGATCCCCGTGGAACGGCTGAAAAAGGAGATCCCGTTTGCGGGCGTGTTATTAAAGAAGACAGAGGATTTAAGGCAGGTGGAGAATAACCGGCATGTTTACTGATTTTCTGTATCTTTTGCGCAGCTGCGGCATGAAGACGGGCTTAAATGAGTGGAACAGCCTGATGGAGGCGCTGCGGCTGAATCTGAACGGGGCGGGGCTGACGGAATTTTATTATCTGGCCCGGGCGGTGCTGGTCAAGCGCGAGGCCGATTACGACCGCTTCGACCAGGCGTTTCTGGAGTATTTTAAAGACGTAAAGACGATCGAGGAGCTGCCGAAGGAGCTTCTGGAGTGGCTTTCGCGCGCCCACGAGCAGACGCCGTATGACAAAGAAGAGGTAGACGCGCGGTTTCGCGGCCTGGATCTGGAACAGATCCGCCGGATGCTCTCCGAGCGGCTGAAGGAACAGAAGGAGGCGCATCACGGCGGCTCGCGCTGGGTCGGGACCGGCGGCACCTCGCCGTTCGGGCATTCCGGGTACAGCCCGAAGGGGATCCGCGTGGGCGGCCCCGGCAGAAACCGCAGCGCGCTTCAGGTGGCAGAGCAGCGCAATTACCGCGATTTCCGGGACGACCGCGTGCTGCAGATCCGTCAGTTCCAGATGGCGCTTCGCAAGCTGCGGCTGCTCTCGTGCCGCGAGGACGGGCCGAAGACGGAGCTCAACGTGGAGAAGACCATTGAAAAGACCTGCGATCGCGGGGGGCAGCTGGAGCTCGTCCTGGAGCGGCCGCGCAAAAATCAGACCCGGCTTTTGCTTCTGATGGACAGCGGCGGCTCCATGTGGATGTATGCGGAGCTGTGCAACCGCCTGTTCCAGGCGGTCAATCAGGCGTCGCATTTTAAGGATCTGAAGATCTTTTATTTTCATAACTGTTTTTATGAATACCTGTTTACGGCGCCGTCCTGCAGCTGGAAGGAAAAAATCGCCACGGAGTGGGTGTTTCACAATCTGAAGCCGGAATATAAGGTTATTCTGGTCGGCGACGCTTCCATGGCCCCGTCGGAGCTTCTGTACCGGGGCGGCAGCCTCGATTATTTTCACAGCAACGAGCGCGCGGGGATCGACTGGCTGGAGGAGCTGTGCCGCCGCTTTCCCGGTGTTATCTGGTTAAATCCCATCGAGGAAAAACGCTGGGATTATGCGTACGGCGCGCGCACCATCCGCCTGATCCGGGATCGGGTGCCGATGTTTCCGCTGACGGCGGCCGGGCTGGAGGCCGGGATCCGGCAGTTAAAGAAAAGCTGAAAATCATGTTCCGGCGGTAGTTCAAAAGGGCGGTAGTTCAAAAGGGCGGTCCATCGGAAGGAAAGAGAAATGAAAAAACCGGGGGCGGGTTTAAAACCGCTCCCGGTGTATTTTTGCCCGCAGCTCCGGCGTGACCTCCCGCGGCTTCGGGCGGTAGGTCGCGTGGCCGAGCGCGAGGACGGCCTCCAGCGCGTAAGACTCCGGATAGTGCAGGAGGCGGCGCAGGTATGCTTCGCTGCTCTCCGGACCGGCGGTGCGAAGCCGTCCCTGAACCCAGCAGCTGGCGAGTCCCAGAGCGTCGGCCGCCAGGTGCATGTAGGCCATGGCGATGGAGGCGTCCTCGGCCCACACGTCCGATTTGGTCCGGTCGGCGAGGACGACGATGGCCGCCGTGGCCTCAGAGAGCATCTGCGCGCTGGTGTCGCGAAAGCCGGCCATGGCCTTTAGCGTGTCCCGGTCGGTTACAAGGATGAATTCGCAGGGGCGGATGGCGCGGCTGGAGGGGGCGATCAGGCCGGCCTCCAGGATCTGCTGTAGCGTTTCTTCGGCGATGGGTTCGTCGGTGTAATGGCGGATGCTGCGCCGGCGGCGGATGGCTTCCAGTACGGGATTGGGATTCATGATGAACTTCTCCTTTCGGTGTCTCCGGTATGTGTGTTTCTGTCTTTTCGGCATCCGTGTACCGGTTTTGCCGGTATCCGGTTTCCTGTTTTCCCGGCGTCAGGCCGTCTGTCTGCCCGGCCCGGTAAGCGTCCTCCGGTAGATATGGATGAAATAGAGGATTTCCGGAAGCGCCGTGATTCCCCAGGAAAAGGCGTATAAAAGGTAGAGGGACTCGATGGTCCGGAAGTGGGCGAAAATCGTGAAGATCCAGATGATCCGGAAGACGACGGATCCCAAAATCACGATGATCGTGGGAACGATGGTTTTTCCCAGCCCGCGCGCGGCCGCGATCGTGCAGTCCATGAAGGCGCTGATGCCGTAGGAGAAGGCCATGACGGAAATCCGGTGGATGGCGGCTTCCACGACGGCGGCGTCGTTCGTAAACAGCGAGAGGAAGGGGTAGCGGAATAGGTAAATGCCGACGCCCAGCACCATGCCCGCGCCGAACGAGTAGGCGAGGCAGATGAAATAGCTGCGCAGGATGCGCCCGCGTTTTCCGCCGCCCAGGTTCTGCGCGATAAAGCTGGCGCAGGCCGTGTAGATCGCCGTCATCATGTCGTAGATCAGCGGGTCGGCGTTGGCCGCCGCCGAGTTGCCCTCGACCATCACGTGGTCAAAGGAGTTGACGCTGGCCTGGACAAAAAGGTTGGCGATGGAAAAGAGGATGAACTGGAGTGCGGCCGGGACGCCGATCTCCAGGATGCGCCGCATCTTGTCCGGTTCCAGGGTCAGGCGGCGCAGCCGCAGGCCGTAGGCCTCGCGGCTGCGGAACAGGAGCGAGAGGACGAGGACGGCGGAGAGGTACTGGGAGAGGATACTGGCCAGAGCCACGCCGGCCACGTCCAGGTGGCAGACGATCACGAAAAACAGGTTGAGGATCACGTTGAGCACGCCGGCGATCAGAAGGTAGCGCAGCGGCCGCCTCGTGTCCCCGGCGGCGCTTAATACGGAACTTCCGAAGTTAAAGATCGCCAGCGCGGGCGCGCCCAGCATGTAAATGCGCAGATAGAGGACGGCGCCCTCGATCAGCTCGTCCTTGGTATTTAAAAGCTCCAGGATCTGCCGGGCAAACGCGATGCCGAACAGGGAAAATAAGAGTCCGGCCGCCAGGCAGACGAGAAAGGCGGTGTGGACGGTGCCGCGCACGCCGCGGGCGCTTTTGGAGCCGATGTAGCGGGCCGTCAGCGCGTTGACGCCGCTGGCCAGCCCGATGAGCGAACCGGTAAACATGGACACCAGGATGCTCGTCGAGCCGACGGCCCCCAGCGCGATGGGGCCGGAAAATTTCCCTACAACCGCGATGTCCGACATATTAAACAGTACCTGCAGGATGTTGGTAAACATCAGGGGGATGCTGAAAGTCAGAATCTTCTTCCCCAGAGGCCCGGTACACATATCCATTTCATATTGATGCTTCATGTCTGTTGCTCCTTGTCTGTTCGTTGCTACCCCTATCATAGCTGAAAATGTGAGAAATGCAATTAAAATCTGGAAAATGGAAGGAAAAATTTCAGAGAAGAAAACAGGCGGGACGCTGCCGCAAAAGGGGCAGCGCTCCGCCTGTTTCATCTCTTGGCCCGGACCGGATCAGTCTTCCGGCTTAAACTCTTCCTTGCCTACGCCGCAGATGGGGCAGACCCAGTCGGCGGGCAGGTCCTCGAAGGCCGTGCCGGGCGCGATGCCGTTATCGGGATCGCCGACGGCCGGATCATAGATATAACCGCAGGGTTCGCAGACATATTTCTTCATGGGAAGGTACCTCCTTTTTCTTTCCTGTCAGTCTGTTTCAATAGATGGTGCTGCGCCGCAGGGCGCTGCCTTTTTATTATACGCCGTCCGGGCGGCCGGATGCAAGCGGTTTGCGTGCCGGCCGCCTAATTTGTTTGCGTGCCGTTCTCCGGTTCGGCTTCTGCCGCGATGATCAGCTCTTTTCCATAGGGAAGAGAGGCGATCCAGGCGCAGAATTCATGCCACTCGGCGAGCTTGTGATCTTTCCTGGCGTAGTAGATATTAATCAGCGTCTCGTAATTGAAGGTGCAGGTGCGCATCTGATTGTAGCTGCTGGGAAGCAGCTGGATCAGATCGTACCAGTCGGCTTTGTCTTTCGTCTCGAGATAGCGCAGGCGGATGGCTTCCAGCCGGTCTACGACGGTCTGCATAAATGCCTTCGTGTCTTCGGTCATGTGGTCGCAGCTGAAATCGTCCAGCCGGAACGGCCGGGCGGAAATTTTGTGCATGGTGCTGGTGGAATTGGCTACGGTCGCGACCTTGTAGGTATCGTACTCCTTCCACCAGTAAAGCGGAGCGGTAATGTCCACCGAGACAAAGACCTGGCGCAGGAATTTGCGGTGATCGCTGCCGGCCCGGCGCAGGCGCAGGGCCAGATTAAAATCGTTGGGGCCCAGCACGAAACGGCCGGCCTCGTCATAGAAGCTGTCCATGCGTCCCCAGCTGTTTAAGGGATTCCTGGCGCCGCGCATGGCGTTCTCCAGATTCATCACGCTTGTCCGTTCTAATAAAATCATAGGATTCTCCATTCTGCCGCCGGCCGGCGGCGCTCATAGTTGACTGGCCTGGCGTGCGGCTGAAACAGCCGCGTCTGTCTCTTATCATAGCATAAAAGGGGCGCGGCGTAAACCGGCGGGAATGCCGCGCGGGATTTGCGCCTCACATACTATTACATACTCTGTGCGATATATACAAAATAATATATCAAAAACTGTGAATTTTCAAAATGAATTATAATTGACAATATATGAAAATAGATCTATAATCAGCATATAAAATTCATATATATGAAATTAATAAAGAATAAATGACAATAAAATGAAATACAGGACAAAGAGAAAATAACTATATAATACAAAACGAGAAGAAAAAAAGGAGGAAGCAGCGATGGGAAACGGGTATTTTAAGACGGAGATGCCGGAAAATGAGAAAAACCGCAGCTATCTGCCCGGCAGCGCGGAGAGGGAGAGCTTAAAGCGGGAGCTGGAGCGCCAGTCGCGGGAGATCGTACAGATCCCGATGGTCATCGGCGGAAAGGACGTCTGGACAGAGAAGAAGACCCGGACGGTCATGCCGCACGATCACGGCCATGTGATTGCTGAAGCGGCGCAGGGAGGCGAGAAGGAGCTGAAGGCCGCGATCGCGGCGGCGCTGGCGGCGCGGGACGAGTGGGCGCGCATGCCGGCAGAGCACCGGACCACGGTTTTCCTGAAAGCGGCGGAGATCATTGCCGGGCCGATGCGCGATACGATCAACGCGGCCACGATGCTGGGGCAGAGCAAGACCGTCTGGCAGGCGGAGATTGACACCTGCGAGCTGATTGATTTCCTGCGCTTTAACGTCTATTATCTGCAGAAAATATACGAGGAACAGCCGAACCACGCGCCGGGGGTCTGGAACCGCGTGGAGTACCGCCCGCTGGAGGGATTTGTGGCGGCGATCTCGCCGTTTAATTTTACTTCCATCGGCGCCAATCTGCCGTCCGCCCCGGCAATCGCGGGCAATGTGGTGCTCTGGAAGCCGGCGACGACGGCGGTTCTTTCCAATTATTATGTGATGCGGGCGTTTCAGGCGGCGGGCCTGCCGAACGGCGTGATTAACTTTATTCCCAGCCGCGGGTCGGACGTCAGCCGCTATGTCATCAGCGATCCGAACCTCTCGGGCTTCCATTTTACGGGTTCCACGGAGGTGTTCAGCGGCGTCTGGTCGCAGGTGGGGCAGAATATCCGTTCCTACCGGACGTACCCGCGCCTGGTGGGCGAAACGGGCGGCAAGGACTTCATTTTTGCGCATCCGTCGGCCGACGTGCCGGATCTGGTAGCGTCGCTGGTGCGCGCCTCTTACGAGTATCAGGGACAGAAATGCTCGGCTGCCTCCCGCGCGTTTGTGCCCATGAGCCTCTGGCCGCAGGTGCGGGACGGAATGCTGGAGGAGATTGAGCGGCTGAAGGTCGGCGATGTGTGCGATTTTACGAATTTCATGGGAGCGGTCATTGACGCGTCTGCGTTCCGGACCTGTAAGGACTACATCGACGGCGCGCAGGCGTCGGCGGACGCCAGGGTGCTCTGCGGCGGGTACGACGATTCCCGGGGGTACTTCGTGTATCCGACGCTGATTGAGGCGAGGCGGCCGGATTTCCGGACGATGACGGAGGAGATCTTCGGGCCGGTCATGACGGTGTATCCGTATCCGGACGAGCGGCTGGAGGAAGCGCTTGAGAGCTGCGACTCGGCGACGCCCTACGGCCTGTCCGGCGCGATTTTTGCCACGGACCGCGCGGCGATCGTGAAGATGGAGGATGCGCTGAGAAATGCGGCCGGAAACTTCTATATTAATGATAAGCCGACGGGAGCCGTCATCGGCCAGCAGCCTTTCGGCGGCGCGCGGGCCTCGGGGACGAACGACAAGGCCGGCAGCGTGATCAATATGCAGCGCTGGCTGAGCCCGCGCACAATCAAGGAACAGTTCCTTCCCTCCCGGGAGGTGGCCTATCCGTATATGGCAGAGCCGTAACATCCGTTTCGGGCGCGCGGCGGGATGGGACTGCGGCCTGCGCGCCGTTTCCGTGCGCCGCGCCGATCTTCTTTCTTGTCTTTGCCGGAAAAATAGTGTAGAATGGCAAAAGATAAAATGGCGGGCAAGAAGGAGGCAAAAGACAGATGGAACTGGTGGATGTAACCGGTGTGGGAAGCGGGGCAGTGTTCCTGATCAAGGGGAAGGCCAATCTGCTGTTTGAGGCCGGGATGGCGTATGCGGCGGATGCGATGGTGGAGGCGATCCGGCGGGAGCTGGGAGAGGACGGGAAGCTGGACGCGGTGCTTCTGTCGCATTCCCACTATGATCATGTGGCGGGCCTGCCGGAGCTTCGCCGGCAGTGGCCGGAACTGAAATCGTACGCCTCCCGGCGCGCGCAGGAGATCGTAAAGCGGCCGGGCGCGCTGGCCGTGATGCGCCGGCTGAGCGCCGAGGCCGCTGAGGCGGCCGGCCTTCCCTGGGATTCGTCGTACGACGACGCCGATCTGCGCGTGGACGTGGCGCTGGAGGACGGGGAGACGGTAACCATCGGCGATCATACGGTGTACGCGTTTGCCACGGTCGGCCACACGCGCTGCTCGCTCTCCTATGTGGTGGACGGGGAAGTCATGCTCTGCAGCGAGACGGTGGGCGTCCTCGGCGAAGACGGCGGATACATGCCGTCCTATC
Organism: uncultured Lachnospiraceae bacterium; assembly: GCA_944381615.1. Classification (GTDB taxonomy): domain Bacteria; phylum Bacillota; class Clostridia; order Lachnospirales; family Lachnospiraceae; genus Otoolea. Next base: position 57,460 of record CALWLT010000032.1, read on the forward strand.
TGGTAGACTATCTGGGGGCGGAGGAGTCGATTAGCCGTTCGCGGGCGATTCCGGTTAAAGAGATCATTCTGAATCATCACGGGCCGGTCGGCGAAGGACAGCGGGATCATATCTGGGATCTGCTGGAGGAAAAGCTTGCAGAGAGCAAAGAGATCATGATCCGCGTGATGAACGAAGCGCCGGACGATTCGGCGGCGCTTCGAGAGCTGGAGCGGATTTTTCATGCCGGGATCGATAAGAAATGGCAGCCGGACGAGGCGTTTTACATCAATGCGGCCAGCATGATGAAGACGCTGCGCCGTCAGTTTCCGGAGCGCTTCGCGCGCCGTTTCTGCCTGATCGCGGCGGCGGACAGACACCGCGGCATCGGCAATAAGGGCCGCCTTCTGGTGACGATCCCGGAGGATCAGGCGCTGTTCTCGCGGCTGACGGCGGGAAAGATCGTGGTCCTGGGGCGGAAAACCTTTCAGTCTCTGCCGGGCGGACGGCCGCTTCCCGGCCGCGTGAACCTCGTCTTAAGCCGAAACGGCGCGTCTGACCGGAGCCTGTCTCGGGAAGGCCAGGCGGCGGACGTGTTCGTCTGCCGGAGCGTGCCGGAGGCGCTCGCGAAGATTGATTCGCTGCTGGCAGAGAAAAATCTGACGGACGGGGACGTCTGGATCGCCGGCGGGGAGGAGATTTACCGGGCGTTCCTGCCGTACTGCCGGACGGCCTTTGTGACCAGGATCGATTACGCCTATGAGGCGGACGCGTACCTGCCGGATCTGGAGCAGGAGGGGTTCCGGATTCAGGAACGAAGCGGGGAGCGGACGTTTTTTGATATCTGCTATGAATTCGCGCGCTATGAGAAAAAGGCGTGACGGAGCGTTTTGCCGGATACCGGGGCGGAATGTTTTCTGCTTGTCAGTCCCGTTTCCGGGTGGTAAAATAAAGCGGATACTGCGAAGTGTGTAGGAGGAGAGGAATGTATCAGATTGAAAAAGCTGTAAAGCTGGCAGATAAAATTTATCTGATGGTCGTGAAGGCGCCGCGCGTGGCGGCGAGCTGCGAGCCGGGCGAATTCGTGATCGTCAGGATGGGAGAGGAGGGGGAGCGGATCCCCTTTACCATCTGCGATTATGACCGGGAAGCGGGAACCGTTACCGTTGTGTTCCAGACGGTCGGAGCCTCCACGGAGAAGATGAGCGCGCTGAAGGCGGGCGATTGCTTCCATGATTTTGTCGGGCCGCTGGGCAATCCGTCGGAATTTGTAAAGGAAGATCCCGGGGCTCTGCGCGGCCGCCGTTATCTGTTTGTGGCCGGCGGCGTGGGGACGGCCCCGGTTTATCCGCAGGTTAAATGGCTGAAGGAGCACGGCGTGCAGGCGGACGTGATTATCGGCGCCAAGACGAAGGATCTGCTGATCCTGACGGAGGAAATGAAGGAGGCGGCCGGAACGCTCTATATCGCCACCGACGACGGAAGCGCCGGCTATCACGGCATGGTCACGGGCCTGATCGAGGATCTGGTTGTGCGCCAGGGAAAGCATTATGACGTCTGCGTGGCCATCGGCCCCATGATCATGATGAAATTTGTCTGCCTGCTGACCAAGAAGCTTGCGCTGCCCACGATTGTCAGCCTGAATCCGATCATGGTGGACGGCACCGGCATGTGCGGGGCCTGCCGCGTGACGGTAGGCGATCAGGTCAAATTTGCCTGCGTGGACGGGCCGGAGTTTGACGGCCATCTCGTTCATTTCGACGAGGCGATGAAGCGCCAGCAGATCTATAAAACGCAGGAAGGCCGGGCGATGCTGCGCCTGAAGGAAGGAGCGACGCACCACGGCGGATGCGGACACTGCGGAGGGGATGAGTGAGATGGAAGCGAAGAGAGATATGACGAAGAAGGTGCCGGTGCGCGAACAGGATCCGAAGGTGCGCGCGGCGAATTTTGACGAGGTCTGCCTGGGATACAATGAGGAAGAGGCGCTCGCCGAGGCACAGCGGTGCCTGAACTGTAAAAATGCAAAATGTGTGACGGGCTGCCCGGTGTCGATCGACATCCCGGCGTTCATTCAGCAGGTAAAAGAGGGTAAATTTGAGGAGGCGGCGAAGATCATCGCCCGCTCCTCCGCGCTTCCTGCCGTCTGCGGCCGCGTCTGCCCGCAGGAATCCCAGTGCGAGGGCGTCTGTGTGCGCGGGGTAAAGGGCGAGCCGGTTTCCATCGGTAAGCTGGAGCGTTTTGTGGCCGACTGGTCGCGGGCGCACGGTTTCGTGCCGGAAGCGCCGGCCGAAAAGAAGGGAAAGAAGGTCGCGGTGATCGGCTCCGGCCCTGCCGGCCTTACCTGCGCCGGCGATCTGGCCAAGATGGGCTATGAGGTCACGATTTTCGAGGCGCTTCATGAGCCGGGCGGCGTGCTGACCTACGGGATTCCGGAATTCCGTCTTCCCAAGGACGGCGTGGTGCAGCCGGAGATTGAGAACGTGCGCCGGCTGGGCGTGACGATCGAGACGAATGTGGTCATCGGCAAATCGGTCACGATCGACGAGCTGATGGAGCAGGAGGGCTTTGAGGCCGTTTTCGTCGGATCCGGAGCCGGACTCCCCCGGTTTATGGGGATCCCCGGAGAAAATGCCAACGGCGTTTTCTCGGCCAATGAATACCTGACCAGAAGCAATCTGATGAAGGCGTTTCGCGAGGATCACGACACGCCGATCATGGAGGCGAAGAAGGTCGTGGTGGTCGGCGGCGGCAACGTGGCCATGGATGCGGCCCGCACGGCGCTGCGGCTGGGCGCGGAGGTTCATATCGTCTACCGGCGCAGCGAGAAGGAGCTGCCGGCCCGGGCGGAAGAGGTGCACCATGCGAAGGAAGAGGGCATCGCGTTCCATCTGCTGACGAACCCGGCCGAGATCCTGACGGAGGAAAACGGCTGGGTGCGCGGGATCGTCTGCCGCCGGATGGAACTGGGCGAGCCGGATGAGTCGGGCAGAAGGCGTCCCATCGAGGTTCCGGGATCGGAATTTGAGATTGAGGCGGACGCGGTTATCATGGCGCTGGGAACTTCCCCCAACCCGCTGATCTCCAATACCACGAAGGGGCTGGAGGTAAACCGCCGCCGGTGCATCGTCGCCGACGAGAGCAATGGAAAGACGACGAAGGAAGGCGTATTTGCAGGCGGGGACGCCGTGACGGGCGCCGCGACGGTCATTCTCGCCATGGAGGCGGGCCGTGCCGGCGCGAAGGGAATCGACGCGTATCTGTCCGCAAAATAACCATTCATTGATAGAGAAAGCTTGCGCGCGGGGCCGGAATCAGGCCGCTCTGCGGGCAGGCTTTTTGCGTGAAATCAAACCGTTTCACAGGCAGTTTTTTTGTGTGAAATCAGGCCGCTTTGCGGGCTGGTTTTCTGCGCAAACATGGAAACAATCAGACAAAGGAGGGAAAACGGATGAGCCGCAAGGTGGATCTGTTAAACGAGCCGATTCTGCCGGCTCTGACAAAGCTGGCCGTCCCGATCATGGCGACCTCGCTGGTGCAGATGGCCTATAATCTGACGGATATGGCCTGGATCAGCCAGCTGGGATCCGGCGCGGTTACGGCGGTCGGATCGGCCGGAATGTATACCTGGTTTTCCCAGGGATTTGCCATCCTGGCCCGGACCGGGGGCCAGGTCAAGGCGGCGCACTGCCTGGGGGCCGGAGACGAGAGCGGGGCGGCCCGCTATGCGCGCGGGGCCCTTCAGATGGGGATTTTGTTCGGCGTCCTGTACGGCCTGATTTCTTTTTTCGGGGCGCGTCAGCTGATCGGGTTTTTCGGCCTGCAGAGCCCGCTTATCGTTCAGGATGCGCAGAGTTATCTGCGCGTGGCCTGCGGCCTGATCCTGTTTTCCTTTCTGAATGCGATTCTTACGGGCCTTTTTACGGCGGCCGGGGACAGCCGGACGCCGTTCATGGCGAACGTGGCGGGGCTGCTGATCAACGTTGTGTTTGACCCGGTGCTGATTTTCGGGATCGGCCCGTTCCCGGCCATGGGGGTTCTGGGGGCGGCGGTCGCCACCGTGGCGGCGCAGGCGGTCGTCACGCTCTTGTTTGTGCTGGCGGTAAGAGGCGAAAAACAGCTTTTTTCCCGGTTTTGCCTCTGGGAGCCGGTGCCGCTCTCCTGCATGTGGGAGATGGTAAAGATCGGCGTGCCGGCGGCGGCGCAGAACCTGGTCTATGCGGGGATCTCCATGTTCCTGACGCGGCTGGTGGCGGCCTGGGGAGACTCGGCGGTCGCCGTTCAACGGGTGGGAAGCCAGATCGAATCCGTATCCTGGATGGTCGGAGACGGTTTTTCGGCGGCGGTCAACGCATTTTTGGGGCAGAATTACGGGGCCCGGCGTCCGGATCGGGTCAAAAAAGGCTATCTGTGCGCCGTTTCCATGACGGCGCTGTGGGGCGCATGCACGACGGCGCTGCTCTTTTTCGGGGCGCGGCCGCTCTTTTCTCTCTTCATCCGCGAGGAGGCGGTGCTGGCGGCCGGCATCGACTATCTGCGGATCATCGGCCTCTGCCAGCTGTTCATGATGGTGGAGCAGACTTCGGTGGGCGCGTTCGCCGGGCTGGGGCGCACGCTTTATCCGTCTTTTGTGAGTATCACGCTGACCTCGGCGCGGATTCCCATGGCGGTGTTCTTCTCTTCCTTCCTGGGGCTTAACGGGGTCTGGGTGGCGCTTAGCGTCTCCAGCACGGCCAAGGGCTGCGTCCTTTTCCTGAGTTTCCTGATCCTTTTGCGGCTCCTGGATCAGAGATGGAAAAAAGCAGAGAAAAAACAGGAAAAAAAGATGGACGAATCAGAAAATCCGTGAGATAATAAGGACGGAAACGATGTGATAAAATTAACAAAGTACGAAGCACATTCATTTTGAAAGGAGTCTTACAATGATTTATTCACACGAAGTAGAAAGTATGTGTCCGGTAGCTCAGGGCGTGAATCATGGCGCTGCTCCGATCCCCGAGGAAGCAAAATGGGTTAAGGCCAAGGAAGTCAAGGATATTTCCGGCCTGACGCATGGTGTTGGCTGGTGCGCACCCCAGCAGGGCGCCTGCAAGCTGACGCTGAATGTGAAGGAGGGAATCATTCAGGAGGCTCTGGTAGAAACGCTCGGATGTTCCGGCATGACGCACTCGGCGGCGATGGCGGCGGAGATCCTTCCCGGGCGCACGATCCTGGAAGCGCTGAATACGGATCTGGTCTGCGACGCGATCAATACGGCGATGCGGGAGCTGTTTTTACAGATCGCATACGGCAGAAGCCAGAGCGCGTTTTCGGAGGAAGGACTCCCGATCGGCGCGGGCCTGGAGGATCTGGGCAAGGGGCTTCGCTCTCAGATCGGAACCATGTACGGAACGCTGAAAAAAGGTCCCCGCTACCTGGAGATGGCGGAAGGCTATGTGACGGGCATCGCGCTCGACGAGGAAGATCAGATCATCGGCTATCAGTTTGTAAACCTGGGCAAGATGACGGATTTCATCAAGAAGGGCGACGACCCGAATACGGCCTGGGAGAAGGCGAAGGGTCAGTACGGCCGCGTGGACGATGCGGTCAAGATCATCGACCCGAGACAGGAATAAGCGGATAAAACGTTCATTTTCAGGTACATCATAAAGGAGGATCATTGCGTTATGGCATTATTTGAATCATACGAGAGAAGAATTGACAAGATCAATTCCGTTTTAAACGGCTACGGCATCGCTTCCCTGGAAGAGGCGGAGAAGATTACGAAGGATGCCGGCCTGAACGTTTACGATCAGATTAAGAAAATTCAGCCCATCTGCTTTGAGAATGCGTGCTGGGCTTACATCACGGGCGCGGCTATCGCGATCAAAAAGGGCTGCCGCAAGGCGTCGGATGCCGCGGCCGCGATCGGCGAGGGACTGCAGGCGTTCTGCATCCCGGGATCCGTTGCGGATCAGAGAAAGGTAGGCCTGGGACACGGAAATCTGGGAAAAATGCTTCTGGAAGAGGATACGGACTGCTTCTGCTTCCTGGCGGGCCACGAGTCCTTCGCGGCGGCTGAGGGCGCGATTGGCATCGCCGAGAAGGCAAACAAGGTCCGTAAAAAACCGCTCCGCGTAATCTTAAACGGCCTGGGAAAAGACGCCGCGCAGATCATCGCCCGCATCAACGGTTTCACGTATGTGGAGACGGAGTATGACTACTATACGGGCGAGCTGAAGGAAGTGTTCCGCAAGGCATACTCCAACGGCCCGCGCGCGAAGGTCAACTGCTACGGCGCCAACGACGTGCGCGAGGGCGTGGCCATCATGTGGAAGGAAAACGTAGATGTTTCCATTACCGGAAACTCCACCAACCCGACCCGTTTCCAGCACCCGGTTGCCGGAACGTATAAGAAAGAGCGCACCGAGGCGGGAAAGAAGTATTTCTCCGTTGCTTCCGGCGGCGGCACGGGACGTACTCTGCATCCGGACAACATGGCGGCCGGCCCCGCTTCCTACGGCATGACCGACACCATGGGCCGCATGCACTCCGACGCCCAGTTCGCCGGTTCCTCCTCTGTTCCGGCTCACGTAGAGATGATGGGCCTGATCGGTGCGGGAAACAACCCGATGGTTGGCATGACCGTGGCTGTGGCCGTTGCGATTGAGGAAGCGGCCAAAGAAGGCAGATTCTAGTAAACAGCCGTATTTAGCGGTTAGAAGAAGTAATTAAGAGTATTTGGGAGTGACTTTTTATGGCAAATAAGGAGTCACTCCTACACTGTTTATCCATGAATTCTATATGATATTCCTGTATTTTGGTGTGTGAGTAATCGATTTACATAATAGTGGTGTTTTGACAAAAGTTATTGACTTTGCGCTAATGTATATTAGAGTTAGAAAAATGGAAGAAAATACGATCAGGGGGATTGGATAAAAATGAAACGTCTGCCGTTAAAAAAAGTAAGTGCGATTTCGTGGGGGATGGCGGTGCTGGGACTGGCGCTGATTCTGCTGGCCGCGTTGCTGAAGATGACGTGGCTGGTGGCGGTTGCTTTCATCGTTCTGGTGGGCACCAATCTTTTTCTTTTTGCATATAACCGGTGCCCGCGCTGCCGGAAGTTCCTGGGCCATTCGGGCAACGCCGATCGCTGTCCCTACTGCGGGCACCGTCTGAGCGAATAAGGTCCGGCCGCCTTTCTGGTGTCTGTGTTTTGCGGCACCGCGCTGTTACAGCGCGGTGCCTTTTTTTGGAATGAAAAATGCGCTCATGTCCACGCCTTCCAGGGTTAAAAGCTTTACCTTGCGGTCGATGCCGCCGCCGAAACCGGTCAGGTTGCCGCCCGCTCCGACGACCCGGTGGCAGGGAATGATGATGGAAATGTTGTTGTGGCCGACGGCGCCGCCCACGGCCTGGGCGGACATATGCGCCATCCCCCGTCCCGCGGCCAGCCGCCGGGCAATTTCCCCGTAGGTAAGCGTGTGCCCGTAGGGGATGGAGCAGAGGATCTTCCATACCGCCTGACGGAACTCAGAGCCGATCGGATGAAGCGGGGGCGTGAAATCCGGTTCCTTCCCGGAAAAGTAGAGATCGAGCCATTGCTTTGTCAGGCGAAACAGCGGGAGCTCTTTCTCGGTAAGCCCGTCCTTCAGAAACGGCGCGAGATACCGCTGCGTTTCAAACCAGAGGCCGGTCAGGCCGGTATCGTCCGCGGTCAGAAGGATCTCGCCGAGCGGGGACGGGTAATGGCTGGAATACTGCATGACGGCCCCTTTCTTATTTGAGCGCCAGGCCGTCCCGGAATGCGTTTCCGGCTTTTTCGCCCAGCTTCAGGTAGGTCAGATGGACGGGATCGAAGGTAATCGGCTGCAGCCTGGCGGGATCGATTTTTCCATCTTCATCCAGGATGCGCTCGTCGGCGCTGACATTGACAATTTCGCCGACCAGACGGCAGGATTCGGCGTCGTAGCTGACCAGACGGCATTCCAGAGCCATCGGAAGCTCTTCAATCAGCGGCGCGTCTACCAGATCGGATTTTACCGTGTGGAAACCGGCGCGGGCCAGCTTGTCCGGCACGTCGTTGGCGGAGACGATGCCGACGTAGTCGCAGGCGGTTACGTGCGCGGCGTCGGCCATGCTGACGGTAAACGCCTTCCGTCCGAGAATGTTTTTAACGGTTTTGTGTTCCGCGCTCAGGCAGATGGAAATCTGCGTGTCGTCGCTGATGCCGCCCCAGGCGGCATTCATGGCATCCGGCGTCCCGTCTTCGTCATAGCTGGCGATGATGAGGACCGGCTGCGGATACAGATAGGCCTTGGCTCCGAAATTTTTTCTCATGCGAAATCCCTCCTGATATCAGAATTGCAGCACCGGCGCACCGGGCGCGCCCGGAAGGCTTGTCCGCTGCCCGGCCTGCTGTCTTTTAGTGTACCACTGCGGCAGGAAAGCTGCAAGCTCTGAACGGAGAACGGCGGGTGCTGAAAGGATCCGCGATCGACGGCGCTGAATGATCCGCGATCGGCGGGCGCTGAAGGTGGCGGTCAGCGTCCTCGGATCAAGAAGTCCGGATTGAAGGTAATTGAAGCGGATTGAAGCGGCGGGAAAACCAGATTGACAAACCTATACCCCTATATGTATAATGACGGTATCGGAGATGTTCGATATCAGAGATTGATGCCGGGGGAGGAAAATGTCATGAAACGTCTGGAACAGATTCTGGAGTGGGGCGGCATGAAGCGGGACGTCGTATTTCTCGTCCTCTCGGGCGCCGCGCTCCTGCTCAGCATGTTCGGTCCGGATTTGCTGCCGGTGGATGCGGCCTGGGTGGCGATCCTTTTGTGCGGGGTTCCGATTCTTCTGGAGGCGGTCATCGGCCTGGTCACGGCCTTTGATATCCGGGCGGATGTGCTGGTGTCGATCGCCCTGATCGCGTCGGTCCTGATCGGCGAGGATTTCGCGGCCGGAGAGGTGGCCTTTATCATGCAGCTGGGCGGCCTTCTGGAAGAACTGACGGTAGCGCGGGCCCGCGCGGGAATCGAAAAGCTGGTGCATCTGACGCCGCAGACGGCGCGGGTCATTCGGGACGGCGGCGAGGACGTGATTCTGGCAGAGCAGGTAAAGGTCGGCGACCGGCTGCGGGTTTTGCCCGGGGAGACGATCCCGGTGGACGGCGTGATCCGGGAAGGACAGACGTCGGTCAACCAGGCGGTTATGACCGGAGAGCCGCTGCCGGTGGATAAGGGGCCCGGGGATCCTGTGTCCAGCGGGACGGTCAATCAGTTTGGCTCGTTTGATATGGAGGCGACGAAGGTTGGCGAGGACAGCTCGATCCAGCGCATGATTCGCCTTGTCCAGTCGGCGGATGCGGGCCGGGCGAAAATCGTTGGCCTGGCGGATCGCTGGGCGACCTGGATCGTGGGAATCGCCCTGTCGGCGGCGGCGCTTACCTGGCTGGCGACGGGAGAGATCATCCGCTCGGTCACGATCCTGGTCGTATTCTGCCCCTGTGCCCTGGTACTGGCGACGCCGACGGCGATTATGGCGGCCATCGGCAATGCGACCCGGCACGGGTTTCTCGTCCGCGAGGGCGATGCGCTGGAACGGCTGGCGTCGGTTTCCCGGATTACGTTTGACAAGACGGGGACGCTGACCTGCGGGACGCCGCAGGTTGTGGAGGCGCAGACATTTTCCGGGGAATTTTCCGCGCAGGAGGTTTATGCGCTGACGGCCGCCGCGGAGCGGCGCTCGGAGCACCCGCTGGGAAAGGCGGTGGTGCGCTGCTTTGAGCAGTCCGGGGATGTGGCGCCGGAGATCCGGGAGTTTCAGATGATTCCGGGGCGCGGGGTAAGCGCGGTCTCTGCGCAGGGACAGATTCTGGCCGGAAATCCGGAGCTGTTTAAGGAGGCGGGCGTCGCGCTGACCGGCCAGATGAAGGAGCGCGCCGGGGCGGCTCTTGAAAAGGGCTGTACCGTGATCTACACGGCGGTAAACGGGCGGGCGGCCGGTTTTTTGGCGCTGGCGGATACGCTGCGGCCGGAGGCGGCCCGGGTAATCAGCCGGATAAAGGCGGCCGGGATTACGCCGGTGCTGCTGACCGGGGATCACGAAGCCGCCGCCCGGGAGATCGGGCGGCGGCTGGGAATGGAGGAGATCCGCTGGGACTGCCTTCCGGAGGATAAGCTTTCCTATATTGAACAGTCGCAGCGGGAACAGAAGCCGGTCTGCATGATTGGCGACGGGATCAACGACGCGCCGGCGCTGAAGAAGGCGCATGTGGGGATCGCCATGGGCGGGATCGGAAGCGACATTGCCGTGGATGCCGCCGACATCGTGCTGATCAGCGACGAGATCCGGGAGATTCCGCATCTGGTGCGGCTGTCCTCCCGGATGATGTCGGTTATTCGCTGCAATCTGGCATTTTCCATGATCCTCAATTTTGTGGCGATCCTTCTGGCGATGACCGGGGTGTTAAACCCGGTCGTCGGCGCCCTGGTGCACAATGCCGGTTCCGTGTTTGTCATCGTTCACTCGGCCTTCCTCCTGCGCTACAGAACGAAGGAGTGAACGGCTTCGATCAGCCGCACAACGGATTCGCGGCTGACGTAGCAGAGCGGCGTCCCGTCGAGGACGGCCAGGCAGTCGTCCCCGTCGTAGCGGAGAAACGAGATTTCAGCCTGCGGGTTTCCTTCCAGGTCAAGATGAAGAGTCAGGCGGATTTCTTCCTCTCCGCCGCCGTCCTGCACGTCAAAAGAGGCGGACTGAGCGGCCTGAAGGGCGGTCAGGGCATTCTGGAACTCTTTGGTTTCCAGTTCTTCTCCTTCATAGAGCCAGGCCAGGCTGTCGCCGGATCCTTCCCGCGTAAGCGTGTAGCGGCTGCCGTCCAGGGAAATGTCGATGGTATCGATGGACTCCGGGCCGGCGGGCAGGATCTCCCGGTGGCGCAGGTCGTTCGGGCCGGCGGCCATCAGCGCTTCATACGCGGATCCGGAGATCCGGTAGAGAATGGGGGAGTCGGCGACGCGCGCGTAGGCCGTGATCGTTTCCTCTGCATCCTCCTGGCCGGATGAACCGTCTTCTTCCTGTTCTTTTTCAGAGGTTTCTTTCTTTTCTGCCTCTTCCTGTTCCTTCGGGTCGCGGCTTACGTGCAGCAGGAAGGTCTTTTCTGATTCTTCGCCCTCTTCATTTTCCGTGCGGTAATCGATGGAAATGGTAAGCTGCGGCTCGTCGAGTCCGCAGGAGGCCAGATCCTCCCCGGTCGCCCGGTAGGTCACATAGTCGCTCAGATCCAGATTTTTAATTTCGTATAAATAATCTTCGACCCGTCCGGTGTCGAGCGGGAGCTCTTCGTCTTCAAGCTGTGCAAAATAGTGGTCGTCTTCGCGAAACGTGCTGCCGCTTTCTTCCTTCCAGGCGATGGAGTAGTCCTGATCGCCGGAGAAGGTAACGGAGCGGGCCGTCTCAAAGGCGGGCAGCTCGTCGTTTAGAATCACGTCGGAGAGGCCGGCGTCGAAGGATTCGTAGGGATCCTGGGCGGCCAGATAGACGTTGCCGTCCCCGATGGAGACATAGCGCTTGGAGTCCATGGCGCTGTAGTCGCCCAGCAGGATCTCATAATCGGTCCCGTCTGCCGTCAGACGGATGGTACAGATCGGATCGTCCAGCCCGTACTGGCCGGTGTCCTCTGCGTTTTCAATGATAAAGGATGCGTTCAGCGGGTGGAAGGCGGCCAGCAGGCCGGTCAGTTTTTCCGGATCGGCGGGAAAATCGCTGTCCGTATCGTAAGTCCAGACGCCGTCGTTTTGGGAAAAGGAGAGCGAGCCGTCTTCATTTTCCCAGGAGAGGGCGGTTACCGTATTTTCGTCAATTTCCAGGATCGTTTCTCCGGTTTCGCGGATGTCCTCCTGTTTCTGTTTCGTATGTGCCGCGGCGAAGGCGGCGGCGCAGCAGACGGCCAGCAGGCCGCACAGCGCGCCGATTTTTTCAGTTCGTTTCATGCTGCATTCTCCTTCTTCTTATTACAATCCCGATGCCGGCGCCAAGATACAGAAGCGGGAAGACGGCAACCATCAGCGTCTTCAGCAGGGATGCAGTGGAATCGCTGATCGTCAGGTAATTGTAGTTCAGCGATTTGCTGCGGATGGCCATGGCCTCGCTCTCGCCGATCAGCGAGGACAGCGCGTTCATTGCCAGGTTGGAATTGGCGCCGGACGAGTAGGCGTTGTACATATCGTCTAAAAACAGGGACGAAGAAAACCAGATGATGCTTCCGCCGCCCGGATCTTCAATGGATACGGCGACGGAGAACGGCCCGTCGATGTCGCCCTCCTCTTTTTCGTAGGTCGAGAGGTCGTAGCCCGCGATCTTGGAAAAAGAGGTTTCCGAGGTGGTAAGCAGGCTGGTTGCGGTCCCTGAGTTTTCGGATACGGTAAGGCCCTGGGAAAGCGGCATGATGGCGTAATAGTTCTCCTCAATCAGGGGATCCGTGACGGCGTCAGAGGCCATGTCCGGAAGCAGGATGTAGGGGAGCTGGAACGCGTAGTGCAGCCGGTCGTTCTCGACGACGACGCCCTCCTGCGCCGTGACGCCGTAGCGGCTTAAGAGCCCGGTCAGGTTCTCCAGAGGGCCGTCCTCGGCAGGGCCGGCAAAGACGAGCAGTTTTCCGCCGCCCTGTACGTAATCGGCCAGCATGGACTCCTCCTCTTCAGAGATGTCGCTGGAGGGCGCGTAGAGAAGGACGCAGTCGGCCTCTTTTGGCACGGCGTCTTCTGTCAGGAGGGAAAAGGAAGTAAGCTCGATGTTTTCCTTTCCCAGCTGATCCTGGAAGGAGGCGGGCAGTTCGGCTTCGCCGTGTCCCTCCAGCAGATAGAGCTGCGGCAGCTCTGCGCTCGTCACGTAGTCGATGGCGGAGGTAATGGCCCCCTCGCCGTCGAAGGAGGTGTTGTAGGTGTAGGAATAGAGATCCGGCTCCTGGATGTAGATGTCTTCGTAGCCGATGTAACGGCTGCGATCGCCGCATTCTACGACGAGGCTGTTGTTCTGGACGGGATCGTCTGTGTACTGTTCGGCGAAGGCGGGATAGACATCGGGGTTGCGCTTGATGACCTGGATGTGATCCGAGAGGCTTTCGTACTTGTCGAGCAGGTTGGCGATGACGTCGTCCTCCTCCCCGGCCTGCACGATCCAGTAGATGGAGACGTCGTCCGTCAGCGCGTTTACCACGGCTTTGGTGTTGCTGGTAATCGAATAGAGCCGGGAGGCGCTGATATCAAAATGGGTCATGGAAGCCGGAAGGAACGAGACGAATCCGTTGACCGCGGCGAGGATGGCCAGCGCCAGGACGGAGATGAGGAGCGAATAGGATCCGCCGACGAGGGCGGCGCGGCTCTGCGGCCGTCCGTTTCCGGCGTCTGCCCGCTCTGTTGCCGGCTCTGCGGCTTTGCGGCCTGCAAATGAAAAGCGTTTCATTACGCATACCTCCTTTTCTCAAGCGACTGCACGGTCAGAAAGAGGAAAAAGATGATGACCGACGCGTAGTAGACGATGGCTGTCAGATCAAATACGCCGTTGACGAAGGCTGAAAACCGCTCAAACAGAGAGAGCGCGGCCATGATTTTCGGTAAAAGCCCCTCAAAGGAGGCGGGGGAAAACAGGTACGCGGCGGTAACGGCGGCCATCAGGACCAGGCAGACCCCCCAGCCGAGCGCTTCATTTCCCGTCAGACAGCGGACCAGGACGCCCAGCGCCAGGAAAAGGACGAAGAGGGCGGCGGCCGATCCGATAGCCGTGGCAGAAACGTACTCGGACAGGGCGACGCTGTAGTAATTGAGAAGAATGACTACGATGCCGATGCCGGCGGCGAAGCCCTGGTTATCCGTCAGGGAAGAGAGAAAGACGCCGACGGCCAGGAAGGCGGCCCCCATGAGAAAGAAGGCAAACAGCGAACCGTAGGAGGTCAGCAGGTAAACGTCGCCAAACTGGGAGAAAATCAGCGGATAGAGGCTGATCACGCACAGCGGAAGCAGGTAGACGGTTAAAAGCGCCAGGTATTTCCCCAGGACGACCTGCGTGGTGGTCACGGGGAGGGAATAGAGCAGCTGATCCGTCTTCTGACGGCGTTCCTCGGCGATGACGCGCATGGTCAGGATGGGAACGATGATGACGAAGACGAAGCTTCCGAAGCTTAAGACAAACTCAAAATTGCTGACGGCCGCCTGGATGTTGTAGAGCATGGCGCCGATCCCGGTAAAGGCCAGAAGAAGCGCTCCGAAGATATAGGCGGTCAGCGAGTGAAAATACAGGCGCAGTTCGTGTCTTAATACGGCGGTCATGAAGCGGATTCCTCCTTTCTGTCCTCGGTCAGCTCGAGGAAGATGTCCTCCAGGCTGGCTTTTTTCGGCGTTAATTCCAACAGTGCGATCCCCGCGCCGGAGAAGGCAAAGAAGAGGGCGCGGCACAGATCGTCCGCGTTCTGATCCCGGGTAAGCCTGAGAACTGCCCGGGTGCGCCCGTCCTCCTGCGGGTTAAGGCTGTACGGCAACATCCCGTCCTCGGAGAGAAGGCCGTTTTCTGCAAGCGGGACGAGGGCGGCGCGCGTCTCTTCGATCCCGGCGTCGGCGATCAGCGCGATCTCGCCGGGCGTGAGAAGCGTCTGCTCCAGGCTTTCGGCGTCCCCCATGGCGATCAGGCGCCCGTGGGAGAGGATCAGGATCCGGTCGCAGATGGCCTGAACCTCGGAGAGGATATGGGAGCTGAAGAGGACGGTGTGGTTCTTGCCCAGCTCACGGATGAGATCGCGGATCTCCAGGATCTGGATCGGGTCGAGTCCTACCGTGGGTTCGTCGAGAATGATGACGCGCGGGTTTCCCAGAAGGGCCTGGGCGATGCCGACCCGCTGGCGGTAGCCCTTGGAGAGCTCGCCGATGCGGCGGTTTCGCACGCCGGCCGTTCCCGTCTGCAGAAGGACGGTTTCGAGCTGGTCTGCGAGTTCGGCTTTTTTAAGCCCCTTGGCCTCCCCGACGAAGCGCAGGTATTCCTCCGGCGTTTCCGTCAGATAGAGCGGCGGCTGTTCGGGCAGATAGCCGATCTGCTTTTTCGCCTCCTTCGGCTCCTCAAAGATATCGTGCCCGTCGATGGTTACACGGCCGGAGGTGGCCGACAGACAGCCCGTCATGATGTTCATGGTCGTGGATTTCCCGGCGCCGTTGGGGCCGAGAAAGCCGTATACGTGCCCGTCCTCGATCGTAAACGTCAGATCCCGGACGGCGGCAAAATCGCCGTAATATTTGGTCAGATGTTCTGCCGATATCATAGAGACCTCCCTTTTCCATTTTTGTTTATGGGAAATCATAGCGGGAAATCTTGAAAACTTTCTGAAAAAACAGTGAAAATTCTGTGAACGCAGCCGCCGCCGGGCGGGAAAAGAATTTGTGAACTTTTTCTTGTGGAAAGACGGCCCATACGCTATAATGATAAATTAGAGCATTATGCAGGATGCGAGTTTAAGAAGGAGATCAGGAGGGCGGAGCATGACCAGGAGAGAACTGAGAGAACACTGCTTCAAGCTGCTTTTCTGCGCGGATTTTTATCCGGCCGCGGAGACGAAGGAGCAGATTGAGCAGTATTTTACCGAACCGAAGGAAGAGGAGGACACGCCGGACGGTATCGGGGAGGTTCTTCACAGCCCTGCGCTGGACGTGTTTGACGGCGGCTATGTGAGAACGAAGGTAGAGCAGATCATGGAGCGCATCCCGGAGCTGGACGCGGCGATCAACGCGATCGCCAAGGGCTGGACGACCCGGAGGATGGGGAAGGTGGAGCTGACGATCCTGCGCCTGGCTCTCTATGAGATCCGCTACGATGAGGACGTGCCGGAGAAAGTGGCGATCAATGAGGCCGTGGAGCTGGCGAAGAAGTTCGGCGGCGACGAGTCGCCCTCGTTTGTCAACGGGATCCTGGCCAGGCTGGTGTAGGGGATGGCGGGCGTCTATTCGGTCTCCCAGGTCAATGCCTACATTAAGAATATGTTTGCCCAGGATTTCGCCCTGCGGCGGATCGCGGTCAAGGGCGAGGTTTCCAACTGCAAGTATCACACCTCCGGCCACATTTATTTTACGCTCAAGGACCGGCTGGGAGCGATTTCCGCCGTGATGTTCGCCTCCCGCAGGAAGGGGCTTTCCTTTCGCCTGGAGGAGGGGCAGCAGGTCATCGTAAAAGGCAGCGTCGAGGTGTATGAGCGGGACGGGAAATATCAGCTCTACGCCGACGGGATTGAGCTGGACGGCGAGGGCGATCTCTTCCGGCGCTTTGAAAAGCTCAGGAACGAGCTGGAGGAGATGGGGATGTTTTCCCCGGAATATAAGCAGCCGATCCCGCGCTATGCGATGACGGTCGGGATTGTGACGGCGGATACGGGGGCGGCCATCCGCGATATCATGAATATCGCGGCGCGCCGGAACCCTTACGTGCAGCTGGTTCTATGCCCGGCCCTGGTACAGGGCGCGGGAGCGGCCCCCAGCATCGTGCGGGCGATCCGCACGCTGGATCGGATGGGGCCGGACGTGATGATTGTGGGGCGCGGCGGCGGATCCATCGAGGATCTCTGGGCCTTTAACGAGGAGAGCGTGGCGCGGGCGATCTTTGCCTGCCGCACGCCGGTCATCTCGGCGGTGGGCCATGAGACGGATGTGACGATCGCGGATTATGTGGCGGATCTGCGGGCGCCGACGCCCTCGGCGGCCGCGGAGCTGGCGGTGTTTGACGCATCGCTCTTTGACGGGCAGCTTCTCGCGGCGGCGGGCCGGCTTAAGAAGGCGCTCACGGCGCGACGCGACGCGGCGCGCCATGAGCTGGAGAAGCGGCGGCTTTCCCTGCGCCTTTACAGCCCGCAGAGCCAGTTAAACGCCAGGCGGCAGCGGCTGGCGGACGGCGAGGACCGGTTAAGGCGCCTGATGGACGGGACGCTTTCCCGCCGCCGCCACGCTCTGGCGCTTTATTCGGAGCGGCTCGACGGCCTGTCTCCGTTAAAGCGGATCAGCGGCGGGTTTGGATTTGTGACGGGCGGGGACGGAAAACGGATCTGCTCGGCCGGCGCGGTAAAACCCGGGGATCGCGTGTGCATCCGGGTGTCGGACGGGCGCATCGACGCGAGCGTGACCGGAAGCCGGATCCTTTCGCCGCAGAAAGAAGGGACGGCCTGACGGAGCCGGAAGCGGAAAGAGAGGCGGGACGCATGGGAGAAGCGAAGAAAACCGAAGATTTTTCGGATCTGACGATTGAGGAGATGTTTGAGCAGCTGGACGGCGTGATCCGGCAGCTGGAGGACGGAGAGATTACGCTGGAGGATTCCTTTGCGCGCTACGAGGCGGGCATGAAGCTCATAAAAGCCTGCGGGGAGCGGCTGGATCGCGTGGAGAAGCAGATCCTGGTAATCGACGGACAAGAGGAGGAAGAAGGATGAAGCAGCGGCTTGGGGAGTGTGCGAAGGAGGTAGAGGGGATCCTGGATTCCTATCTGCCCGCGGAGGAAGGATACCAGAAAACGATTTTTGAGGCGATGAATTACAGCATGCGCGCGGGGGGAAAGCGGCTTCGGCCCATTCTGATGCGCGAGGTATACCGCCTGTTCGGGGGGACGGGGCGCGAGATCGAGCCCATGATGGCGGCGATCGAGATGATTCACACCTCGTCGCTCATCCACGACGATCTGCCGTGTATGGACAACGACGAATACCGCCGGGGCAAGAAGACGACCTGGGTGGCGTACGGCTACGACATGGCGGTTCTGGCCGGGGACGCTCTTTTGATCTATGCGGTGGAGACGGCGGCCAGGGCGTTTGCCATGACGGACGACGCGGCCAAGGTCGGCCGCTGCATCGCCATCCTGGCGGAGAAAACGGGAATTTACGGGATGATCGGCGGCCAGACCGTCGATGTGGAGCTGACCGGGAAGCCGGTTTCGCGGGATAAGCTGGATTTTATTTACCGTCTCAAGACGGGGGCGCTTCTGGAGGCGTCGATGCTGATCGGGGCCGTGATGGCCGGCGCGTCGGAGAAAGACTGCGAGGCGGTGGAGCGGATGGCCTCGGCCGTCGGCCTGGCGTTCCAGATCCAGGACGATATCCTCGACGTGACGGGCGATCAGGCGGTCATCGGCAAGCCGGTTCACAGCGACGAGAAGAACAGCAAGACGACGTACGTGACGCTGGAGGGGCTTGAGAAGGCCCGGCAGGACGCCGCGAAGCTGACGGAGACGGCGCTCGACATTCTGTATTCTCTTCCGGGGAAGAATGATTTCCTGGAGGAGCTGATTCACATGCTGATCCGGCGGGAAAAATAGGATCGGGTAAAAGAGTAAGGGACAGATATGATTTTGGATAAAATTAGCGGGCCGGACGACGTCAAGGCGCTGAACGAGGAAGAACTGAAGGAACTGGCCGCGCAGATACGCCAGTTCCTGATCGAGAAAATCAGCCATACCGGGGGCCATCTGGCTTCCAATCTGGGCGTGGTGGAGCTGACCATCGCGCTGTTTCGCGCCTTCCATCTGCCCGAAGACAAAATAATCTGGGATGTGGGACATCAGTCCTATACGCACAAGATCCTGAGCGGGCGGAAGGATAATTTTGACGGCCTGCGCCAGTACGGGGGCCTGAGCGGGTTCCCCAAGCGGAAGGAAAGCCCGTTCGACGCATTTGACACGGGGCACAGCTCTACCTCGATCTCGGCCGGGCTGGGGATGGTCCAGGGGCGGGATGTGCTGGGAGAGAATTATTCGGTGGTTTCCGTGATCGGCGACGGGGCGCTGACGGGCGGCATGGCCTACGAGGCGTTAAATAACGCGGGCCGCTTAAAGACCAATTTTATTATCGTGCTCAATGACAACAACATGTCGATCTCGGAAAATGTGGGCGGCATGTCCAAGTACCTGAGCAATCTGCGGGCGGACGAGGGTTATAATCTCCTGAAGAAGAATGTGGCGGGGGCAGTGTCGCGGATTCCGGTCATCGGCAATGATGTGCTGGACACGATGCTGCGCACCAAGAACAGCATCAAGCAGTTCCTGATCCCCGGTATGCTTTTTGAAAATATGGGGATTACTTATCTGGGACCGGTGGACGGCCACGATATCCGGGGGCTGGTAAAGATTTTCAGCGAGGCCCGCAAGATCAACCGCGCGGTGCTGATCCATGTGATCACGCAGAAGGGGCGGGGCTACCGCCCGGCGGAGAAGAATCCGGCCGCCTTTCACGGCGTGGAGCCGTTTGACGTGGCGACGGGCAAGCCGCTCAATAAGAAAATCTATCCGGGATATACGGACGTGTTTTCCAGGGAGTTGTGCCGCCTTGCGCAGGAGGATCCCCGCATCGTGGCGGTAACGGCGGCGATGCCGGACGGGACGGGGCTTTCGCGCTTTTCCCGCCAGTTCCCGTCGCGCTTTTTCGACGTGGGGATCGCGGAAGAGCACGCCGTGACCTCGGCGGCGGGGATGGCGGCGGCCGGGCTCAGGCCGGTGGTCGCGGTCTATTCTTCGTTTCTGCAGCGGGCGTACGATCAGATCGTGCACGACGTCTGTATCCAGAACCTGCCGGTCGTGTTCTGCGTGGATCGGGCCGGACTGGTGGGAAGCGACGGGGAGACGCATCAGGGGATTTTTGATCTGACGTTTCTGTCGTCCATTCCCAATATGAGCGTGATGGCTCCCAAGAACCTCTGGGAGCTGCGCAGCATGCTGCGCTTTGCGCTGTCCTGGGACGGGCCGATCGCCATCCGCTATCCGCGGGGGCAGGCGTACCGGGGCCTCAAGGATTTCCTGGAGCCGGTCGTGTACGGGAAGAGCGAGATCCTTCAGGAGGAGAGCGGAATCGCCCTGCTGGCGGTCGGCAGCATGGTCAGCACGGCGGAGCACATCCGCGACAAGTTAAAGAGCGCCGGTTACAGCTGTACGCTGGTCAACGGCCGTTTCATCAAGCCGGTGGATACGGCGGTGGTGGATCGCCTGGCGCCGTCTCATCCGGTTATCGTGACGCTGGAGGAAAATGTGCTCTGCGGCGGATACGGCGAGCGGATCACGGATTACGTACAGAAGCATTACCCGCAGATAAAAGTGGTCAACATCGCGCTGCCCGACGCTTACGTGGAGCACGGCAATGTCTCCGTCCTGCGCCGGGATCTGGGGATTGACAGCGATTCGATCCTGGAACGTCTGAGATGTGAGGGCATCATCGGTAAGGAAGAGGCGAGCGGGGCTGCCGGGCCGGACAGGGAGGAAGAGTCATGAAGGAGCGGCTGGATGTGCTGCTGGTAAAGAGAGGGCTTGCGCCTTCCCGGGAGAAGGCGAAGGCGGTCATCATGTCCGGCATCGTTTACGTAAACGGGCAGAAGGAGGACAAGGCGGGCGCATCCTTTGAGGAGACGGCGGCCGTGGAGGTGCGCGGCTCTTCCCTGCGCTATGTGAGCCGCGGCGGCCTGAAGCTGGAGAAGGCGGTAACGGCCTTCGGCCTTGCCCTGGAGGGCGCGGTCTGTGCGGATATCGGCGCATCCACAGGCGGATTTACGGACTGTATGCTGCAGAACGGGGCCGCGCGCGTCTACTCGGTGGACGTGGGGCACGGCCAGCTGGACTGGAAGCTGCGCAACGATCCGCGGGTCGTCTGCATGGAAAAAACGAACGTCCGCTATCTGACGCCGGATCAGATCGGGGAGCCGGCGGATTTTGCGTCCATCGACGTATCCTTTATCTCCCTGACGATGGTGCTGGGGCCGGTCCGGGAGATCCTGAAGCCGGAGGGCCGCGTGGTCGCGCTGATCAAGCCGCAGTTGGAGGCCGGCCGGGAAGAGGTCAGAAAGAAGGGCGTGGTGCGCGAGACGAGCAGGCATCTGGAGGTCATCGAAACGGTTATCTCTTTTGCCGCGGAGCACGGATTTGCGAGCCTGGGCCTGGCTCATCCGCCGATCCGCGGGCGGGAG
>CALWLT010000033.1 GCA_944381615.1 uncultured Lachnospiraceae bacterium
ATCGGCCGGGACCGGAGCGGCAGTCGGAGAGGGCGGCGTATCGGCCACCGGAGCAGCAGTTGGAGCGGGCAGCGCGGGAAGCGGGGCGTCTCTGGGAAGTGCGGCGGCCGGAAAGGGTGCGGCGGCTGTCACGGCGGCAGCCGGAAAAGCGGCGGCCGGGACCGCCACAGCCGCGGCGTTTTCCAAAGCGACGGCGGTTCTGGCCGGGGTGGCCGTTCTGGGCGGCGCGTCGGTGGCCGGCGTTTACGTGGCCGGAAATGCCGGAAACCAGGCGGTTTCGCAGGAGGCGGTTCAGACGGCGCAGGACGGAACCGGCCTGCCTAAAGGAGCGGGAAGCGCAGAAGGCGCGCAGCCGGGTTTGGAACAGGACGGATCCCAGCCGCAGGCCGGGGCGGATCGCCTGATCCCGGATCCGGCGGAGGAGACCGTGGCGGTCGCCGGCATCAGCCGGGAACAGGAGGGCGCAGAAGCCGCATTTGAAAGAAATCAGGAGGCGCACCGGGCATACGGGGCGTTTCTGGGAGGAAGCGATCAGTACACATCCTTCTATCTCGTCGATTTTAATCAGGATGGGGTGGACGAGATGATGGCCTATGACGGATATGAAGATGTCGAGTGCATTTTTGCCTATGTGAACGGGGCGGTTCAGGAGGCAAACCGGACGCGGCAGTACCTTCCGGTTCTTTATAATGAGCGGGATCGGCTGATTTATTCCGGCGGATATCCCGGCGCTTCGGATGGGGAATATTACGCGTACGTCGCGTCGTTTGACGGATCCGGGGTAACGATTCTGGATGAGTGGGGCCATGCGGCGGCCGCGCTTATGCTTGAGGATGACAACGTGTGGGAGCGCAGCGGCCTGATGTATCCGGAGCCGATGGCCGCTTCGTATGAGGAATATGCGCAGGCGATTGAAGGATATCTGGCAGCGGAAGAAGGATTTGCCGATGAGTCCCGGATACAGTCCTGCCGGGAGCAATGCCTGAACGAGGAAAATTATGCGGAGTACCAAAGCGCCTGGGAAGAGATGCGCGCGTATGATGAGAAATACAGCCTTTCGGATACGGCGCTCTGGAAGGTTCCCGGTGTTTTTGTCCCAACCGGCGAATATCTCTGGTCGCTTAATCAGAGCGGGAGCTGAAAGATGTGAAAAAAAGGACATGGAACAATAAAAAAGGAACGGGAGAAGGGCGGAAACAGTGAGTGAAAGAAATCCGGTAAAGGGCGGACAGAAAACAGAAACGGAGAGTCTTGCGGCCGGGATCCGGGCGGGAAATCCGGAGGCATTTGAGCGGTTCTACCGGCAGACGGTGCGGCTGATTTATTTTCATGCGCGCGCCCTGTCGGGGAGCGACGGGGCGGCCTGGAATCTGGTGCGGGATACGTATAGAACGGCCTGGAACGGCATTGATCAGCTGCGGGAGGATGGAAAAGCCGTGTCCTGGCTGACGGAGATCGCGCTTCAGCTGGGACATAAGCAGGCGGCAGAGCGCCGGGAGGCTTTTTTGGACGAGGAAGAGGAAGCGTTTCTGGAGACGCTTCCGGAGGAAGAAAGCCGTCTTTCGGAAATGCCGGCGGATCGGAAAGAAACCATTTTGCTGATCCGGGAGGAGATTCAGAAGCTTCCGTCTCTGCAGCAGGCGGCGGTCATCGCATATTATGTGGATCAGATGACGGTCGGACAGATTGCCCGCGCCGCCGGGTGCAGCGAGGGGATGATCCGGAGCCGGTTAAACAGCGCGGGGCGCTCTGTTCAGGCCGGGCTTTTGAAAAAAGAGCGGGAGACGGGCGAGGCGCTTTTCAGCCTGACAGCGCCGCTTCTGGTAAAGGCGCTGCATGAGGCCTTTACGGAAGTGCGCGTCACGCCGGCGCAGACGGCCCTGATCTGGAACGGCGTGGCGGCGGAAACCGGGATTGCTGCCGGAGAGTGCGGCGCGTCTGCGGCTGGCGTCGGTAGGGCTGCAAAAGGCAGTGTGTCTGCGGGACGTGCGGAGGTTTCTGATAAAACGGCCGGAAAACCGGCCGGTCCGTCATTTTCCAGAGTGGCGGCGATTCTGGCCGTTGTGGCCGTTTTAGGAGGCGCGGCGGCCGTGGGGATTCATATGGCCGGAAATGCCGGAAAGAAGGAAGCTTCCCGGGAGGCGGTTCAGACGGCGCAGGGCGGGACAGAGGCCGGCCTGGTCGGGGAGACGAAAGCCGCGGGAAGCGGGCAGCCGGGTCCGGAGAATGCCGGGTCGGAGCAGCCTGCCGGGTCAGGGAACCGGACGGAAGGGGCAGCAGAAGGACTGCCTGCCGGGTCGGAGAGCCTGCCGGCGGGGGCGCCGGGCGCATCGTCTGC
This sequence comes from uncultured Lachnospiraceae bacterium, assembly GCA_944381615.1. Lineage (GTDB taxonomy): Bacteria > Bacillota > Clostridia > Lachnospirales > Lachnospiraceae > Otoolea. Next base: position 2,339 of record CALWLT010000033.1, read on the forward strand.
CGGGTCAGAGAGCCTGCCGGCAGGGGCGCCGGGAGCGCCGTCTGCCGGGTCAGAGAGTCTGCCGGCGGGGACGCCGGGCACACAGCCTGCCGGAACGGAGAGTCTGCCTGCAGGGACGCCGGGCACACAGCCTGCCGGGGCAGAGCATCTGGCAGCAGAGACATCGGAGGAACCGTCTGCCGCGTCCGGCGTCAGCCGGGAGCAGGAGGACGGGGAGACGCTTTTGCAGAGGAAAAACCGGGAAGCGCACCGGGCATACGGGGCCCATCTGCAGAGCCATGCGGCGTATATGTCATTTTATCTCTTCGATCTCAATCAGGACGGAATCGATGAGCTGTTTGTCATGGACAGTTCCATCCGATCGGAGTGTGTTTTCGCTTATGTGGACGGTTCCGTAAAGGAGATCTGCCGGGCGGTTCATGAACTTCCGCTTCTTTACAATGAGAGGGAGCAGCTGCTTTATTCCGGGGGATATGTCGGTTCTCAGTCAGAAAGCTATGATGCGTTTGTTTTGTCTTTTGACGGGACAGAAGGCACGATCCTGGACGAGTGGCATCACGGGGCGGACAGCGGGGAATCGGATGCGGCCAACGTGTGGTACTCCGGCGATCTGATGTATCCGGAACCGCTGGCCGCTTCGTATGAGGACTATAAGGCGAGAGTGGAAGCGTACCTCAGCGGCCTGATAGCGTCCGGAGTCGGTTCTTCTTTCGTGGAGGAATACCGGGAGAACAGCCTGAGCGAAGCAGATTATGAAGAATACCGGCTTGCCTGGGAAGAGTTGCGCAGGTACGACGAAACATACAGCCTTTCGGATTCAAAGCTCTGGGAGGAACCGGGCGTTTATATTTCAAACAGCGAGGAGAATGTCCGGCCGCTTTTGCAGGAATAACATGGCGGATGGCAGTGGAAAAAAGGAGAGGAATATGAAACAGGGAAAACGTCTGACGGCCGTTCTGACGGCGGCCTGTCTGTGCCTGCTCGGGATGCCGGGGGATCCGGCGCTGGCTGCCGCGGGAAATGCCGCGCAGGGCAGTGAAACCGTTTCGGCAGAGCCGGCAGCGGATCCGGAGTTTCGGAGCCAGTGGCTGAAAATGAACGGGGAGCTTTATTATATTCAGGCGGACGGAACCATCCGGACCGGAACCTTCCGCCTGGGGAAACGCACGTTTCAGACGGATGAAAAAGGGGTTCTGACGGGGGTTTCCTATAACCGGGACGATGCGTTTTACGAAGAGGACCGGGCTTATTTTGGCGGGGACAGCCTGTACGCGGCAAATCCGGATGGCGGGAACCGGCAGCAGCTCTGGTCGGAGAACGTAAACCGGGAAGGAGATCCGGATGCAGTCGACTGCGTGTGGGTGGAAAACGGACGGATTTATTTTTACTATTTTGGCACCCTGTACAGCATGAATCCGGACGGCAGCCAGCAAACGGAGCTGAAGCTGCGGGGAAACGGGATCGTGTTTGAGGATGCGGAGGATCTGTGCATTCAGGACGGGGTTATCTATCTTACCTCGTCGGATCCGGAATACGGGACCGGACGGTTTGCCGCGTTTGACAGCGGAGGAAACCGCCTGCCGTATCCGGAAGCGGTTTTCGGCGGCTGTCCGGATCAGCTTCAGGTGGAAGACGGCTGGATGTATTTTCTGCAGACAGAGGACGGCCTGCACTACGGGCCGGAGGCATGCGACGGGTTTCTGTACCGGGCGTCTCTGACGGACTCGCGGATCCAGCAGATTACAGAAGAAAAAATCGACTCCTATTTTGTGTACGGCGACACGGCATACTGTATGCAGAATGGCGCGATGATCCGGGTTTCTGTCTCGTCCGCTGCGGCCGCATCGCAGGAAAATCAGAATCAGTTCTGGGCGGATCCGGAAGCGTATTACGAGAATTTCGCGGAGTCGGAGCTGCGTTCTGCGTACGGCAGCTCCTCGTGGGCACAAGGCGGTACTCTGTCGGAGGGAATTCTGGGCTACGCCGTGGAAAATATTGATCAAGAGGCGACGGATGAGCTGGCGGTAGTGCGTCTGAAAGCGCAAAACGGAGGCTATTCGGTTGTTCTGGATGTGTACCGGATGTTTGCCGGTCGCGTCGTGAAACTGGGCGAGTGCGTTCTGGGACCGGCCAGTCAGTCCGGACAGCACGGAGAGGCCAAGGTAATTCTGGGACGGCTGGGGGCGTATTGGACGATCCAGTACGGCTGGCGCACCTGGGCGGACGGACAGGAGGCTTTCGGCGGGATTTCGTGGGATTCTGTGTATGGCTGCCAGTTTGAGAGCCATTATCTGTCTCATGTGGTAGAGTGGGACGATCGGTATATTCCGGAAAGCGCGGGCACGGAATACGCAAACAGCGCTCTGATGGAAGCCGGAGAGGCGAAAACGCTGTTTCAGGTAAGCTGGTAAGCGCGCCGGGAAACGTGCGGATAAATTGTTTGAAGAAGCAGGGGAAAACCGGGTCTGGGTGGCCGGGGAGTCCCCTGTTTTTTTGAGCAACAGATAAATCTGACGGAACAAGGGGGGATCGGATTTACGCATGAATCTCTATTAAAAAAACCGCCCGGATCGGATTGACAACGGCTTTAAAAAGGAGTATGATGAAACCAACAATTAAACAAGTGCTTAATTGAAGAAATGTTCGGATGTCCGCCGGACGGGAGGATCAGAAGAGGCGGACGAAGCCGGACAAAGCAAATGGCCGGCAGCCGGATGAAGAATGTTCCGGGCGGCCGGAAAGGACGAAGGCAGAAAAAGCCGGAAAGGAAGGAAAATGATGAAGAAGACGTATAAGATTGATGTGGACTGCGCGAACTGCGCCAACAAGATGGAGGAGGCGGCGCGCCGGACGGCCGGCGTGAAGGAGGCGGTCGTGAACTTTATGACACTGAAGATGAATGTGGAGTTTGAGGAGGGAGCGGATCCGAAAGCGGTCATGCAGGAGGTTCGCGCAAACTGCAAGAAGGTAGAGGACGACTGCGAGATTTTCCTGTAAAGGGCGCGGGAGCGCGGGGCCGGGGCCGCGGCAGCGGCCCCGGCGTGCGGAAGTGTTTTAGCAGGGATGCTTCCTGACGCGAAACGGCGCGGGAGAGGGCGAGACGATGAACAAAAAGCAGAAAAAGATGCTGATTCGGATCCTGGCGGCGGCGGCCATGCTGATCGCGCTGGGATTTGCGCCGGTTACAGGGCCGGCGAGATTTCTTCTGTATATGGTTCCGTATCTGACGGTCGGTTACGATATCCTGATCAAGGCGTTTAAGGGGATCCGGAACCGCCAGGTGTTTGACGAGTGTTTCCTGATGGCGGTGGCCACGGTGGGCGCGGTGGCGCTGGCGCTTTACGAGCAGAGCGGCGACTACACGGAAGCGATCGCGGTCATGCTGTTTTATCAGATTGGCGAGTGGTTCCAGAGCTATGCGGTCGGCAAAAGCCGCCGCAATATCAGCGAGCTGATGGACATCCGTCCGGACTATGCCAATGTGGAGCAGGACGGCACGCTGGAGCGGGTCGATCCGGATGAGGTGGAGATCGGCAGCGTGATTGTGGTGCAGCCGGGCGAGAAGGTGCCGATTGACGGCACGGTCACGGAGGGTGTCTCGACGCTCAATACCAGCGCCCTGACCGGCGAGAGCCTGCCGCGGGACGTGAAGGCGGGCGATGCGATCATCAGCGGCTGCATCAACATGACCGGCGTGCTGAAGATCCGCACGGAAAAAGAATTCGGCGAGTCGACGGTCTCCCGGATTCTGGATCTGGTGGAGAATGCCAGCTCCCGCAAGTCAAAATCGGAAGATTTTATCTCGAAATTTGCCCGCGTCTACACGCCGGCCGTCTGCTATGCGGCGCTGGCTCTGGCGTTCCTGCCGCCGGTCGTGCGGATGCTGGCGTTTGGCGTTCCGGCGCAGTGGGGGACCTGGATTTACCGGGCGCTGACCTTCCTGGTCATCAGCTGCCCCTGCGCGCTGGTTATCAGCATTCCCTTGAGCTTTTTTGCCGGGATCGGCGGCGCGAGCCGGGAGGGCGTCCTGATCAAAGGCTCCAATTATCTGGAGACGCTTTCGCAGACGAGGACGGTAGTTTTTGACAAGACCGGCACCCTGACGCAGGGCGTCTTCGAGGTCAACGGCATCCATCACAGCGAGCTGGAGAATGAGCGGCTTTTAGAGTATGCGGCGCTGGCGGAGAGCGCGTCCTCCCATCCGATCAGCCTCAGCCTGCAGCGGGCGTATGGAAAAGAGATCGACCGCTCCCGCGTGACGGAGATCCAGGAGCTGAGCGGCAACGGCGTGACGGCCCGGGTGGACGGCGTTTCGGTGGCCGCCGGAAACGAGAAACTGATGGATCGCCTGGGGATCCCCTTTATCCGCTGCCACAGCGTGGGAACTATCATTCACATGGCGATCGACGGGAAATACGCCGGACACATCGTGATTTCGGACGTGATCAAGCCGCATGCGAAGGAGGCTATCCGCGCGCTGCGCGCAGCCGGGGTGCGAAAGCTTGTCATGCTGACGGGCGATCGGAAAAGCGTTGCGGATCAGGTCGCGTCGCAGCTGGGGTTAGATGAGGTGTACAGCGAACTGCTTCCGGCGGATAAGGTAGAAAAGGTGGAGGCGCTTCTGCAGGGGAAGCCGGAGAAGGAGAAGCTGGCCTTTGTGGGGGACGGCATCAATGACGCGCCGGTGCTCAGGCGGGCGGATATCGGCATCGCCATGGGCGCCATGGGATCGGACGCAGCCATTGAGGCGGCGGACGTGGTGCTGATGGACGACGATCCGCTGCAGATTGCAAAGGCCATCCGCATCTCCCGCAAATGCCTGGGGATCGTGTATCAGAATATCGTGTTTGCCATTGGGATCAAGCTGATCTGCCTGCTTTTGGGCGCGGTTGGCATCGCCAATATGTGGCTGGCGATTTTTGCCGATGTGGGCGTGATGATTCTGGCGGTGTTAAACGCCATCCGCGCGCTGTTTGCGAAATAAACGGGACGGAAGACGGGTAAAAAAAGCAGCGGAGAACCAGGGGAAAACGCGGTTCTCCGCTGTCTGCATCTGTTTTTTGCGCCTGTGTTTTCCGCTGCCGGCGCTTCTCTACTTTCTCAGGATGTGGATGGCGAAGCCGCCGAATTCGCCGTCCAGGTAAATATTTTTCAGCGTTCCGTCTTCATTGTAGGCGGCGGTGTCCATGTTGAAGGAAAAGCCTTTTTCCTTCAGTTCTGCCATGGCGTCCTCTACGGAGTCGGTTTTCATGGCGATGTGGCCGTTGGTTCCCAGGTACGGGTATTTCATACATTCAAAATAGGGGCCGGCAAAATCGGATTTGTCGCCCTGGCGCGGCTCCAGATTGAGGAGCGTGCACAGCAGAGTTACCAGTTTCTTTGCTTCTTCTTCGTTCGGCGTGTTGATGCCGACGTGTTCCAGCGTAAATTTGCATTTCATGGAAATCCTTCTCCTTTCGTTTCTGCTGAGGAAAGCGTTTCGTTTCTGTTGAGTCAAGCTTCTGAAATTGATTTTATCATGAATTCTGGCGTTTTGCCAGATCAGAAAACGCGATCCGTGCCAACGCGATCCGTGCGCCGGCGGTCCTGTTCAGACCGGGAAGGCGATCCGTGCGCCGGCGCTCCTGTTCAGGCCGGGAAGACGATCAGCGCGCCGGTGGTCAGGGCGAGCAGGCGGATGAAATACTGCGGAATCGTGAATTTCCAGAATTCCAGGATGTTGTATTTCCCGACGCCCATAACCATGGCGGGCATGCCGTCGATCGGCAGGAAATGCCCGCACCAGCCGGAGATGACGATCGCGCAGGCCGCGGCCGTGGGATCCAGCCCCAGGCTGACGCAGGTGGCGATGGCCATGGGGGCGAAGACGTAGACCGTGCCGATGGTCGAGCCGGTCATGGTGGCGAGTACGCTTGTCAGGATACAGAATACAAAAATCATGACGAACGGGTTGATGTCGTTCCCGAGCATGCCGGCGACCGTGGAGCCGACCAGGTTGGTCAGGCCGGTGCTGCCGAGCGCGTCGGCGATGCCGATGACGCCGGCGGACATCAGGATGATGGGCGCGCAGATGGCGTCGCGGATTTCGTTGAAGTTCATGACGCCGATGACCAGCAGGACGGCAACCGACAGGCCGGGGATGGCGTAGCCGGCGTCGCCGATGAAGCTCTGGAGAATCATGCCGAGGACAGCGATGATAAATACGGCGTAGGTCAGCTGCTCCTTCCATTTCGGAAGCGTGGAAACCGTTTCGCCCTGGGCTCTGGCCTCTGCGGTCGCCTCGGCGATCGGGTGATCCGGCAGGAGTTTGTACTGGAGCACGCAGTTTAACAGAAAGCCGAACGAGAGAAACAGATTGACGATGGCAAATTTGAAGACCGGGACCTGCGAGGCGACGCCGGCGCTTCCCAGGACCGCGATCACGATGCCGTACTGCAGGGCGGTGTTAAAGGGGATCAGCGGGTGGTTGGCCGCAAAGCCGGCCGTCATGATGACCTTGGACGGCGGAAGCTTCTTGCTGTAGGGCAGCGTGGACAGAAGACCGATCGTCAGCACGTAGTAGGCCGTGGAACCGGTTCCGAACAGGCTGCAGGCCAGCATGACCACGAGGATGATGAGCAGATAGGCTTTGAGCCCGCCCTTGTCCGCCATGTTGAACATGATTCTTTTAAAGGCGGAGATAAAGCTGGTTTTCTGCAGGGCGGCGATGAGCGCCATGAATTCCGCCAGCATGACGATGGTGGCGTTGGAAAAGCCCGCGAACGCGCCTTTGATGTCCGTGATGCCGAAGATGACCAGCAGCAGGCAGGCCAGAAGCGGCGGCGCGCCGAAGGGCAGCTTGTCCATCATGATCAGGATGATCATGAATATGGTAATGGCCAGAGCGAGAATCATCTGGGTTGTCATAATGGGTTCCTCCTGTTATTTTCTGCGACCGTTTGCCATGCGCACGGCGTAGTCGATGGCGTTGACCAGGCTCAATTCGTTGCTAGTGCCTTTGCCGGCCAGGGAAAAGCCGGTTCCGTGATCGACGCTGGTGCGGATGATGGGAAGCCCGAGCGTGACGTTGACGCCCTCGACGGCTTTCCAGGCCTGTTTTTCGCGGTCGTAGACGAAGCCTACGGTTTTGAGCGGGATGTGCCCCTGATCGTGGTACATGCAGACGACGATGTCATACCAGCCGCCCAGCGCTTCGGAAAAGACGCTGTCGGGCGGGATCGGGCCGATGGCGTCGATGCCCTCTGCGTTTGCCGCCTCGATGGCGGGGCTGATTTCCTCGATTTCTTCCGTGCCGAAGAGGCCGCTTTCCCCGCAGTGCGGGTTGAGTCCGGCGACGGCGACCCGCGGCGCTTTGATCCCCATGTCCCGGCAGGCGCGGTCGGCGATCTCGATGACCTCCAGGACGCGCGCTTTCTTCACGCGGTCGCAGGCCCCGCGCAGGGAGACGTGGGTGGAAACGTGCACGACGCGCAGGTCGTGGTGCGCCAGCATCATGGTGTATTTCTTCGTGCCCGTATAGGTAGCGTAGATCTCGGTATGGCCGTCAAAATGGGTGTAGCCGTCCGAAGTTTCTCCGTGGAAAAATTCCAGCGCCCGGTTCATGGCTTCTTTGTTGAGGGCGTTGGTACAGGTGGCGTCCACTTCGCCGGCCAGCGCCAGTTCGATGACCTTTTTCACGCACTGGAAGGCGGCGTTGCCGCCCTCGATGCTGACCTGCCCGAGCGGGAAGGCGGCGGGATCCTCAATCAGATCCAGATGCAGCACATCGATGGTGCCGGGGGCAAAGACGGCGTCGCTCACGGATTGACAGCGGCGGATCCGGATGTCGGGGCGGCCGACGAAGCGGGCCGCCTGTTCGATCATTTTCGCGTCGCCGACCACAAGGGGGCGGCAGCGGTCGTAAATGTCTCTGTGGGCCAGCGCTTTGACGGTAATCTCGGGGCCGTTTCCGGCGGGATCGCCCATGGTAATCCCGATAATCGGTGTTTCCTTCATGAGATGTGTTCCTCCTGACCGGGGCTTTCGCAGAAGATCGCGAAAGCCCCCTTCTGATTAGTGCATGCCTTTGGCTTCGTTTTCCGCCAGAACCTTCTTCAGAGCTTTGATGCCTTCCTCGGGCACCTGGTTAAAGGGCGCGCGGCAGGGGCCGACGTTGTAGCCGAGCAGGCGGGCGGCCGTCTTGACGATGGTGTTGGGGTTGCCGTACTTAAAGCAGGCGCGGAAGCTCTGGATGCTTTCGTTGGCTTCTTTGGCCTCCTTGATCTTTCCTTCCATGAACAGATTGTAGATGGAGGCCATGGTGTGCGGGTAGACGTTGGCGCAGCCCGCGATGCCGCCGGTTCCACCGGCCAGAAGCGTCCAGATGATCAGCTGGTCATTGCCGGACAGGGTGTAGAAGGTTCCGTTTTCCTTCTGCTTTCCGGCGTCGATGTAGCCCAGGATGTTCGTGAAATTGCCGCTGGAGTCTTTGGCGCCGACGATGTTTTCCATCTGGGCCAGGCGGGCGACGGTGGCGGGGGCCAGGGCGTTGCCGGTGCGGGCCGGGATGTTGTAGAGCACGATGGGCATGTCCACGGCCGCGGCGACGGCTTTGTAGTGCTCGTAGAGCTCGTCCTGGCTGGCGGCGGCGAAGCTGGGCGTGATGATGGACAGCACGTCGGCGCCGGCGTCCCGGGCCATTTTGCTCTGCGCGATCGTTTCTTTTGTGGAAATGCAGCCGGTTCCGGCGTAGACGGGAACGCGGCCGTTGCACTGCTCGATGACGGTCTCCAGCACCAGCTGTTTCTCGCCGGCGGTCAGGATGTAGCCCTCGCCGTTGGTGCCGAAGGGGAAGAGCGCGTGCACGCCGTTTTCGATCATCCGGTCTACCTGGCGGCGCAGTTCCGGCACGTTGATGCTCTCATCCTCGTGCATGGGGGTCAGAATGGGCGGGATAATGCCTCTCAGTTCAATCGCTTTCATAAAAATCCTCCTTAAATAATTTGATGGGAAATATCTGATCCGGTGCGAAACAGAAGTTTTGGCTGCTCTGGCGCGGCCGGCCGCGTCAAGACGGCCGGCTGATGTGACCGGCCTTTAAAGGATCTGGCGGTACAGGGCGCGGGCGTCGTCCGGGGTAACCGGGCGCGGGTTGTTGATCAGAAGGCGTTTAACCTGCATGCCGGCGGCTACCAGGCCCTCCAGATCCTCTTCGGGCACGCCGAATTCCTTCAGGCTGGCCGGGATATCCAGGTGCTTTACGATGGCTTCCAGGCGGGTGATGATCCAGGCCGATTTCTCTTCGGCGGTAACGCAGGTCCGGACTTCGTCATGGCAGCAGCGGTCGTAGGCGGCGGCCAGGCGCTCCCGGCAGGCAGGCTCGTTAAAGCGCATGACCGGGGCCAGCAGGATGGCGTTGGAGATGCCATGGGCGATGTGATATTTGCCGCCCAGCGGGTAGCTCAATGCGTGGACGGCCGTGGTGCCGCTGGCTGTGATGGCCAGGCCGCCGTAATAGGCCGCGATCTGCATGCGGTTTTTCTCGGTCATGGCCTCCGGATCGTCGCAGGCTTTTTCGATGTTGTTTAAAATCAGATCCAGGCCCTCCAGCGCGTAGAGATCGCTAAACGGGTTGGCTTTGTTGCTGGTAAAGCATTCGATGCAGTGCGCCAGGGCGTCCACGCCGGTGGCGGCGGCGATGGAGCGCGGCAGGTTTTTGATCATGCGCGCGTCCAGGATCACGTAATCGGCGATCAGGTTGTCATTGACGATGCCGACCTTTAATTCTTTTTCCGGAACGGCGACAATGGCGTTGGGCGTGACCTCGGCGCCGGTGCCGGCCGTGGTGGGGATGAGGATGACGGGCACGCATTTTCTGGCGCGGCCCGGATCATCCAGGAGTTCTTTTACGCCGTATTCGTCGGTCACGAGGACGCTGGCCAGCTTGGCCGCGTCCATGACGCTGCCGCCGCCGCAGGCGATGATCAGATCGGCGCCGCTTTCCTTAAATTCGTCGACCAGCTTCTGAACCGCCATGTAGCTGGGCTCGGCGGGAAGATCGTCGAGGACGTAATAGTCGGCTCCGGCCGCCTGTACGGCCTGCTTTGGCAGGGCAAAGAGGCCGGCGTTTTGGATTCCCCTGTCGGTAAACATGGCCGCGCGGCGCACGTTTCCGGCCCTGAGGATGGCCGTGATCTGCTCCATGGCGTTCTCGCCGCCGTAAACGGCGCGCGGCATTTTCAGATTATAGGTTGTAAGCATGGCAAAAACCTCCTTTGATGAACAGATGGACTGGTGTCAGCGGCTCTGGGCGGCCGTGGGGTTATAGAGCCCGACGCGTTCGCGCTTTGCGCCGAGGACGTCTTCTTCGGTAAAACGGACGTATTTGATTCCCTGGCGCGTGCGCGCGGCGTAGGCCAGGTGAATGACGCCGTCTGTCCCCTGCATGATAAAGGGATATTCATACTGTTGATTGTTGGTCCGGTTTTCTTCTCCGATGAAGCCTTCGCCGCGTTCCATCCAGCGGATGATCGGGAAGGTCAGGCCGCCGTCCTCGGAGAGAGCGACCGCCACCGGACAGCGCAGGCCCGGCCACGCGGCCTTTCCGGGAACCGGATCAGGCGTGCAGGTGGGGTTGTATGCGACGGCGATGCGTCCGCTCTGAAGTTTTACGGCGCTGATGCTGGAATTGTTGTTGGGCAGCGGCGTCGGCTCCGGCTTTGTCCAGGTCTCGCCCCAGTCGAAGGATTCGCTGCGGTGGATGCGGTATGCCGCGCGGTTGCGCATGAAGGCGGCCAGATGGCCGGGTTCCAGCTCTACGACGTTGGCGTGAACATGGCCGTTGCTCTCCGGCATCATGACCGTGCGCCAGGTTTTCCCCTCATCGTCCGAGATGCGAAACGCGGTCGGATCGCCGGAAAGCCCGTCGGCGGAATCGGTGCAGAGCCAGTTGGAAAAGATCCAGCGTCCGTTTGAGAGCACCTGGATGGGCTGGCGGCAGAAGGTGCCTTCCTCCGGGAAGACGGTCTCGTACGGGCCCCAGGTACGCCCGCCGTCCGTGCTCTTCTGGCAGCGGACCACGGCGGTGTACTGCATGTTGTCCTTTCCCTCCTGGCGATCCAGCTGCGCCGTGTACATGGCCCAGACAGCGTTGTCGGGGCCGCAGAACAGCGATGGGTTCTGCTCGCTGCGCTCCGGGTCGTTCGAGATATCGACCGGAGGCAGCCAGGCCGGCGCGCCGCAGGGCAGCAGAGAACAGATGATGTGGACGTCGGCGCTTCCCTCATAGGTGCCGGCGAACCAGCAGCAAAGCAGATCGCCGTTTGCGAGCTGCGCCAGGGCGGGCGCGTGGGCGGTGGGCCAGCCGCCGGTGGGCAGCAGGGCTTCCACGGTGCCCATTTCTTCATTTTCATAGAGCGTGCCGTCCCAGGTCAGGCCGGGAAGTTTGGGGTATGACATATGCGTTCCTCCTTTTTGGGAAAATGGGGTATATGGGGTCAGCGGGCCATGCGTCCGGCCAGATCCGCAAAGAGCGTCTCCTGGCCGAAGCCTCCCGACTTGGTAATCACAAAGCGCGTGCAGCCGCGGCAGGAAAAGCGCGCCAGGACGACGCCCTTTTCCAGCTCGCAGACGGGGATCAGTTCCCGCACGCCCACGGCTTTCATGCACTGTAAAAGCGTGTCGCCGCCGGTCAGCAGCAGGGTGCCGAGATTCTGGCTGGAGAAAATGGCTCCGGCCAGGCTGCCGAGGCTTCGCGCGATCCGCACGCGCAGCCCGTCCAGGTTAAGCCCGAGCGCGGCGGCATAGCCGGCGGTCAGCTGATTGCCGCACGCGTCGCTGCTCTCGATGATGCAGTGCGCATGTTCCGTCAGCATGGTTTCGATGGCAGCCAGATCGCGACGCCCTTCTTCGGTCTCCCAGTAACCGGCCTTCAGCTTCTGGCGGGGCGTCAGCCGCAGCCGGGCAAAGCCGGCGCGCTCGGCGGCATCCAGCTGGGCCAGCGTGATGGGATTGACGCTTCCGCAGACGACCAGAAGCCGCGGATCCAGCTTTGGCACCCCCGGCGCGCCGGACTGTCTAAGATGCAGAAGCTCTGGCAGAAAAACGGCGAAACCGGCGCAGCCGGCCAGAATGCGGGGGCGGCGTCCGGCAAAGAGACGGCGGCCGGTGGATTCCAGATCCGCATCGTCCGAGGCGTCAAAAACCAGGATCCCGCCGTCCTCCGGGATCGGATCCGGGTCCTTTAAAGGCGGGAAGCTGTGAACCGGGAGGCTGCTCTGCGCGCCAATGAGCTCCGGCACCGAGGCGCGGCGGACCGGCTCAAAGGGATCCGCGCCGAAGGGGCTTTCTGTAACCGGAACCCCGTCCACATAGTGGATGCCGCCGCGGGTTATCCGTCCGGTCTGCGGGAAGGCGGGGAGAAACGGAAGCTGTTTTTCGCCGCTTGCCGTAAGCAGGGCGGATAACTCCGCTCCGATCTGGCCGCGCAGGGCGGAATCCGTTTTTTTATAGAGAAAGCGGACGCCGGCCTTTACGGCGCGCCCGGTCAGGGCGGCGACGGTGCGGCGGGCGTCCTCCGGCTCCAGATGCCGGGTTTCCGTGTCCACTACCAGGACTTCGTCCGCAAAGAAGGCGGGATTGGCGTCCGGATCGGCAACCACGCGCGTGGCGATTCCCCGGGCGGCAAACTGCACGCCCGTATCCAGCGCGCCGGTAAAATCGTCGGCAATGATCAGCAGAGAAACCATGTCTGTTTTCCTTTCTGTCTTTGATTAGGATGCGAAAATGAAAGTTCTGTATTCATTATGTCCGGGAACGGGACAGATTTCGCGGAGGAAAGGAGGAAAAAAATGTTTATACGGGAAGATTTTTCACAGCAGCCGGGAACCTCTCCCGAAGGGGCCGGAACGGGCGTTTCAGAAGCGCGGTTCAGGAGGGTTCAGGAGAATGTCAGAAAAGAGGTGCGTTTTTTTTGGTTTTCTGATATACTGAATGTATATTGACGGCCGTCAGGCAGAGAAGAGAGCCGGAACGGGGAACGGACGTAGAAAGGCAGGAAAAAAAATGGCGCGGTATTTTGGGAAAAATCCGATCGATAAAAAGAATTACGGAAAAATCTATTACGGCAAGAACGATTATGGCAAAAAGGAGCCGAAGAATTATCACATCGGCCTGTGGATTGGCGTCCTGATGTGCCTGGTGGCGATCTGGGTCGAGGGCGGCAAGGCGGAGGAGGCCGCGCAGGAGACGGCCGTGCAGACGGAAGCGGCCGCGCAGGCCGGCACGGAAACACAGCCGCAGGAGGCAGAGGAGTAAGAAACCAGGAAAAAAGAAAGATCAGACAGAAAGCAAAAGGAGCGGCCCGGATTCTTGTGCAAACCGCCGGTTTCCCTTATAATAGCAGGGGAGGGGGAAAAAGCATGGGAGCGGGCCGCATTCGTTTTTCGATCAATAAGAAAATACAGATTCTTGCCGCCGCGATCGTTCTGCCGTTTCTGGCGCTGATCGTGGTTCTTTTGATTTCCATGATGCAGTACAGCCGCGTGTACGATCAGATCGTGGGGAATCTGACCATTGCCAACAATTATAATCTGGATTTTAAGGAGGAGATGGACGAGAGCCTTTACAAGCTGGTCGTGGGCTACGTGGATTTTGAAAACATCTCGGAGGACGAGACGCTGAAAAACCCGTATGACATGATCGGGGAGCTGCGGAGCGAATTTTCGAGGCTGCGGGACATCTCGACGGATCCAGAGAGCCAGGCGTGGCTGGAAACGCTCCTGCGCAATCTGGACACGCTGGAAAAGCGGGTGGACGATGTGCTGGAGAATATCCGCATCGGCGGGCAGTACGACAAAAATATCAAGATGCTGGATGACAACATCTATATCCTGACCGAGCTGATCCAGAGCAATATCCAGTATTATATTTATTATCAGACGCGGAGCATGGAGATGGTAACGGGGGCGCTGAACGATCAGATTAAGCGGTTTATCTTTGTCTGCGGCGCGCTGCTCCTGATTCTGATAGCGGGCACGGTGTCCGCGGCGTATTTTATCACGGCCGGGATCCTGCGGCCGATCCGGGTTTTGCGGGACGCGATGGGACAGGTGGCGGACGGGGATCTGAGCGCCCGGGCGGATGTGAGCTCCCGGGACGAGCTGGAGACGCTGGCGGCCGGCTTCAATGATATGGCCGGCAACATGCAGCGGCTGATCGACAAGATCAAAGAGGATGAGCAGAAGATGCGGATCGCCGATCTGCGGCTTTTGCAGGAGCAGATCAACCCCCATTTTCTGTATAATACGCTGGATACGATCGTGTGGCTGATTGAGGGCGGCAAGGAAGAGGAGGCCGTCCATATGGTCGTGGCGCTCTCGGATTTTTTCCGCCTGGTGTTAAGCCGGGGCCGGGAGCTGATTTCGCTGCGGGAGGAAAAGGAGCACATCAGCAGCTATCTGGAGATCCAGGAGGTCCGCTACCGGGATATCCTGGAATACGATATCGATCTCGACCCTTCGCTCTACGAATACCGGATTCTCAAGCTGACGCTGCAGCCGCTGGTGGAAAACGCTCTGTATCACGGGATCAAGTATAAACGGGCGCGGGGGCATATCCAGATCAGCGGGAGAAAGGACGGCGATCTTCTGTGCCTGACGGTCAGCGACGACGGCGTGGGCATGGAGGCCGCCGATCTGGAAGAGCTGCGAAGAGAGATCGAACGGCCCTGCGCCGAGACGGAAAAAGGCTTTGGCCTGGCCAATGTCAACGAGCGGATCCGGATGTATTTCGGCGCGGAATACGGGATGCAGATCGATTCGGCCCGGGGGAAAGGGACGACGGTGCGCCTGATCATTCCGGCGGTGCGCCTGGGAACGGACGAGAGGAAAGAAACGAAAGCAGAAAAGGGGGAGAAGGCATGAGCAGAGCGAAAACAGGCAAACGCCGGTTTTTCGGGCGCGGGGCGTTCGCCGCGGGGCTTCTGGCAGGCGGGCTGGCTTTTGTTCTGGCGGGCTGCTGGGGAGGCTACGTGGAGGATCTTTCCGAGGATACGCGGACGCCGGTGGACGAGAACCGGATCGTGGTAGGCGTCTCGCAGCTGGGCAGCGAATCCGTCTGGCGCACGGCCAATACGGCGTCCATTCAGGAGACGTTTACCAGGGAGAACGGGTATTTCCTGATTTTTGAAAACGCGCGGCAGAAGCAGGAAAATCAGATCCGGGCGCTCAGAAGCTTTATTTCCCAGCGGGTGGATTATATTGTGTTTTCGCCGCTCACGGAGGAAGGCTGGGATACGGTGCTGCAGGAGGCCCGGGAGGCCGGGATCCCGGTCATTCTGATTGACCGCAAGGTGCGGACGGCGGATCCCACGCTTTATACGGCCTGGATCGGTTCGGATTTTTACAACGAGGGCCGGATGGCAGGAGAGACGCTTGCGCAGTATCTGGAGCAGCAGGGGCGGCAGGAGGAGACGGTGCGCATCGTGGTCCTGCAGGGGACGGAAGGTTCCACGGCGGCCATCGGCCGCACGGCGGGATTTAAAGAGGTGGCCGGCCTTCATGAAAACTGGCTGATTCTGGAGCAGGTGGATGCGGAATTTACGGCGGCCAAGGGGCAGGAGGAGATGGAGCGCCTGCTGTCGCAGTATGAAGATATCGACGTCCTGATTTCCCAGAACGACGACATGACGTTCGGCGCTCTGGAGGCAATCCGCAAAAACGGCCTGACGCCGGGGACAGACGGAGATATCATGGTAATCTCCTTTGACGCGGTAAAGGATGCGCTGGAGCTGGTGTCGCAGGGCGTGATCACGGCGGACGTGGAGTGCAATCCCGAGCAGGGCCAGTATATCCGGCGAATCATTGAGAAGCTGGAGGCGGGCGAGCCGGTGGCCCGGCTGTATTTTGTCGAGGAGCAGGTCTATACGCAGGAAAATGCCGCAGAGGCCATGGAAGAGCGATGGTACTAGACGCGGGAAACACACGGCGGCGGGTGTTAGGCGCGGCCGGGCAGGGAGGAACAGGATGCTTAAGGTATTTATGGTAGAGGATGAGACGGTCATCCGCGAGGGGCTCCGCGACAAGATCCCCTGGGAGCAGTACGGATTTTCGCTGGCGGGCGAGGCCAGCGACGGGGAGATGGCGCTGCCGATGATCCGGCGGCTGAAGCCGGACGTCCTCATTACGGATATCAAGATGCCGTTCATGGACGGGCTGTCTCTCAGCGAGATCGTGAAGGAGGAATTTCCCCGGATCCGGATTATCATCATCAGCGGCTACGACGATTTTGAGTACGCCAGGCAGGCGATTGCGGCCGGCGTGGACCGCTATCTGTTAAAGCCGGTAACCCGCGCCGCGCTGCGCGGCGTGCTGCTGGAGATCCGGGAAAAAATCGAGCAGGATGCGGAGCAGATGGATTATCAGGCCCGCTATCAGGACGAGATCCGGGAATTTGAGCAGTTTTCCCTGCGCCGTTTCTTTGAAAAAATGCTGGACGGAAAGCTTTCCGTAAAGGAGATCTATGAAGAGGCGGCCCGGCAGTCGCTGGAGCTGACGGCGGGGTGCTACAATCTCCTGCTGTTTTCCATCTACGAAAAAAAGGAGCGCGATTCGCTGGAGGAACAGAACTGGCTGGCGGGCCAGCAGGAGGAGGTGTTTCATTTTTTCCTGCGCCACCCGCAGTACGTCCTGTTCCGCTTAAATGTCAACAGCTACGGCGTGCTGCTCAAGGCCGACGAATCGCAGATCGCGGAACTTATGCAGCGCGGGCTGGATCACATCCGGAGAGTCTGTGCGCCGCAGGAGGGACGGCTGGAGTGGTATGCGGCGGCCGGAGAGCCGGTCACGCGCCTGAGCCTGCTGCCTGACTGCTATAAGGCGGCGAATCATTTTTTTGCCTGCCGTTTTATCTGGCCGGATATTCATATCCTGTCGGGCCGGACGCTGGCGGGCCGGCTGGGAGAGCCGGATGAGACGCACATCGGAGACGTGGATTTTATGCGGATGGATCCGGAAATCATCCGTGATTTTCTGGCGCGGGGCGCCGACGCGGAAATCCCGGAATTCGTGGAATCCTATCTGCAGAATATCCGGAATGCGCTGAAATCCAGAATGTTTTGCGATTATGTGATTCTGAATATCCGCTTTGCCGTGGTGGCGTTTCTGGAGGCCATCGGGGCAAAACGCGAGCAGTATCTGGACGGTATGGAGCGCGCGGTGGCGATGATCCGCCGGGAAGAGACGGATCTTTCCTCTTATTTTACGGAAATGCTGCGCGCGGCCATGAAAGCGCGGGATGCCATCAGCAGCTATCAGGGCGGGAAAATGTTAAAGAAGGCGCTCGATTATATTGACACGCACTACGACTGCGAAACGCTCTCCCTGAATATGGCGGCGGAGAGCATCGGCGCCAGCGCCAGCTATCTGAGCGCGGTATTCAGCCAGGGGATGCAGAAGACGTTCGTGGAATACGTGACAGAAAAACGCATCGAGAAGGCGAAAAAGCTTTTGCGTCAGACGGATCAGAGCTCGGGCGAGATTGCGCGGGCGGTCGGCTATAAGGACGCGCACTATTTCGGCTTCGTGTTCCGCAAGCTGCAGGGCTGCAGCCCGCGGGAATACCGGGCGGAGGCGGCGCGCCGCAAAGAAAAGCGCTAAAGGAGAGCGAACAGAGGGGATGCAGAGGCGCGCACACGCCGGAAAGAAGAGCGATGAATCTGCGCGGCCGCGGATGGCGGCGGTTACAGGAGCGGCCGGGGCCGGGTAAGCTCCCACTCGATTTCAGGGAGGACGGCGGGAAGGCCGCGCAGGCGGGCCAGGACGGCCCGGGCCGCCTGCGTTCCCATCTCGCGGGGGCGAAGAGTGAAGGTAAGCGGCGCGGCCGCCCGGAGGTGCTTCAGATACGGATCCCCGAAGACGGCGATCGTCATTTCGGAAGGAACCCTGCGCCCGGAGCGCGGGAGCGCCCGGATAAGGCGCCAGGCCGGAAGATCGCTGCCGAAGACGGCGGCGGTGCAGGCGGAAAGCGCCTCTTCAGATGCAGGGGAGAGCAGCGGGACGTCTCTGTTTTCCAGAAGAAGCTTCTGTTCGCGGGACGTGTACCAGACGATCCGGGAATCCGGAATAGGGAAACCGGCTTCCTGCATGGCTTCTGCGAAGCCGAGAAAACGCTCGGTTTCCTCCAGATCGTCGGCCAGGGAAAAAACGGCGGCGGCCGTGTGGCCCTGCGCGATCAGCGCGTCCGCCAGCCGCGCGCCGGCGCCGTAATTGTTGACGCGGATGCAGGCGCAGTTATCCAGGGCCGGATAGCAGCTGCCGAGAAAGACAGCAGGGCAGTTTTGGGAAAGCAGGCGGCGGTACAGGTCGAGATTGGGGTTTGGCAGAGCGGTTTTGCAGCCTCTTACAAGGAGCGCCCGGGGCGGTTCTTTCAGAAGGCCGCAGAGAATTTCCCGCTCCCGGTCGATCTGATTTCCGGTATGAAACGTCCGGGTTTCAAAGCCGTTTTCCTTGAGGACGCCGCAGGCGGCCCCGAGGAGAGACGCCCAGAATGGTTCCTGCGAATCCGGGATGAGGATTCCGACGGTATTCTGGTGCGGGGCGGCCAGGCGGCCGGTCAGGTAAGAGCCGCTGCCCCGGCGCCGGGTAATCAGGCCCTCCTGTTCCAGGAGAGAGAGGGCCGCGCGCACCGTCTGCCGGCTGACGTGGTAAAGTTCTCCCAGCCTGCGCTCCGGGGGAAGGGTGGGGATTCCCTCGCGCAGATTGATGCGGATCTGCTGTTTTAATTCTTCGGCCAGCCGCCGGTACCGGTTTGCCATAAGATTTCCTCCTGCGGGACGCCGCCCGGATCAAAAAATTTCGGAATTTCCGTAAAAAAACTCCACTTCGCATCGAAACAGAGAAAAAATATACAATCCCATTCAGGCCAGAACGGGCCTGGAAAAGAGGGCGGATCCAAAGAAATCCGCCTTTTTTGCGTAAAAAAACGTCTGCCTGGAAAATTGGTACGTTATTTTGATTATAACAGTATAAATTGGTATTGTAAATACCTGCCAAACCGCCTGTCCGGACGGAGGCGGAAATTGAATCCGCCGCCCTGAAATGGTACCATAAAATTACAAAAACGGGACGCGAGAGCCGGAAAAACAGCCGGGCGGCCCCGAAAAAAAGAGGAGGTACCATATGAAAAAAAGAACACTGGTAACGATGCTGGCGGCAACGGTGGCAGTTGCGGGCCTGGCGGGCTGCAGCTCTTCTCAGACGGAAGAGACGGCGGCGGCGACGGAAGCGGCAGCTGAGGCCGGCGAAGAGGCGGCGGAAGAGCCGGCAGAAGAGGCCGGCGAAGAGGCGGCTGCCCCGGCGGCGGACGGCGAGCTGATCCGGGTCGGCATCATCAACAACGACCCCAATGAGTCCGGATACCGCACGGCGAACGACGCGGATCTGAAGGCGATGTTCACGGAGGAAAACGGCTATGACGCTTCCTTTGCATACAGCTTAAAGAACGATGAGCAGATCACGGCGGCTCAGAAGTTTATCCAGGACGAGGTAGATTACCTGCTTCTGTCGGCGGCGGATACCTCCGGCTGGGACAGCGTGCTGCAGGATGCCCAGAATGCCGGCATCGGCGTCATCCTGTTTGACCGCACGATCGACGCCAGCGAGGATCTGTATCTGGCCTCCATCGTTTCCGATATGGAGAAGGAAGGCGAGACGGCTGTCAACTGGCTGGAAGAGCAGGGACTGGAGGAATACAACATCATCCACATTCAGGGCGTGATGGGCTCTGCCGCACAGCAGGGACGGACCGGCGCTCTGGACGCCAAGGTTGCGGAAGCGGACAACTGGAATCTGGTAACGCAGCAGACGGCGGAGTGGAACTCAGAGAAGGCGCAGCAGATCGTGCAGTCGGTCATCGACTCCGGCACGGAATTTAACGTCATCTACGCGGAGAACGACGATATGGCCAAGGGCGCGGTTGCGGCTCTGGACAAGGCGAACATCTCCCACGGCGTGGACAAGGATGTCATCATCATGGGCTTTGACTGCAACAAGTGGGCGCTGGAAGAGCTGCTGGCCGGCAACTGGAACTACGACGGACAGTGCAATCCGTTCCAGGCTTCCTATATTGACGAGGTCATCAAGAAGGTAGAGGCCGGCGAGGAGCTGACCGAGAAGACCATCATCCTGGACGAGGTTGGCTTCGACGCCAGAACCATCACGGCAGAGGATGTGGAGCAGTACGGAATTTAAGGGCAATTTGAAGTAAAACGCGGCTTTGGAGGCCTTCGGGCTCAGGAGCCGCAAGGGGGAAAAGCCTGAGAGGGCGCGGCGCGGCAGAGAGGTTCAGAAAAGCCGCCCGCGCTCTTTTGATGAGAAAGCGCGGGATATTCTGAGAAAAGGCGCAGGATATCCGGAGGATAGCAAGAGAAAGAGAGGAGTGAAGATCGCAGGTGAAAGAGAACGCGGTACTGGAAATGAGAAACATTCACAAGAGTTTTCCCGGCGTGCGGGCTCTGCATCAGGTGGATTTTACCCTGTGCGAGGGGGAAATCCACGCGCTGATGGGAGAGAACGGCGCGGGAAAATCGACCCTGATCAAGGTTCTGACCGGCGTTTATGAGAAGGACGAGGGAGAAATTTATCTGAAGGGATCGGAGAAGCCGGTTTCCATCAAATCGCCGCAGGATGCGCAGAACCTGGGAATCAGCACGGTATATCAGGAGATTACGCTGTGCCCGAACCTGACTGTGGCGGAGAACATGTATATCGGGCGCGGCAAATCGGGCCTGACCAACTGGAGGAAAATGAATGCGGACGCGGACCGGATTCTCACGAATCTGGGAATCCCGGCGCGGGCCACGCAGCAGCTTTCTGACTGTTCCATCGCCATCCAGCAGATGGTGGCCATCGCCCGCGCGGTGGATATGGACTGCAAAGTGCTGATTCTGGATGAGCCGACCTCCTCTTTGGACGAGTCGGAGGTGGAAAAGCTTTTCGGGCTGATGCGGGATCTGAAGGCCCGCGGCGTCGGGATTATTTTTGTCACGCATTTTCTCGATCAGGTCTATGAGGTCTGCGACAAGATCACGGTTCTCAGGGACGGAGAGCTGGTCGGCGAGTATGTGATCGAGGATCTGCCCCGGGTCAAGCTGGTGGCGAAGATGCTGGGCAAAGAGCTCAATGACATGGAAGAGATCAAGGATGAGAATCAGGTCTATAAAGGGCCGGAGGAGCGCGTGTTTGAGGCGGAGGGACTGCAGAGCGACGCCGGGATCCGGCCGTTTGATTTCTATATCCGCAAGGGCGAGGTCAACGGGTTCACGGGCCTGCTCGGCTCCGGCCGCAGCGAGTGCGTGCGCGCCATCTTTGCCGCCGACAAGGTCATTGCCGGCCGGGTAAAGAAAAACGGGAAACCGGTCAAGATCGCAAAGCCGCTGGACGCCATGAAGAACGGAATCGCCTATCTGCCGGAGGATCGGAAGCGGGACGGCATCGTCGGCGATCTGTCGGTCCGGGATAACATTATCCTGGCGGCCCAGGTGCTGCGCGGCTTTTTCCGTCCTTTCTCCAGGGCGGAGGCGAACCGGTTTGCAGACGAATACATTAAGCTTCTGGAGATCAAGACGGCCTCGGCGGACACGCCGATCAAGTCGCTGTCCGGCGGAAACCAGCAGAAGGTCATCCTGGCCCGCTGGCTTTTAACACATCCGGAGTATCTGATCCTGGACGAGCCGACGAGAGGGATCGATATCGGAACCAAGATCGAGATTCAGAAGCTGGTCTTAAAGCTGGCCTCCGAGGGCATGAGCGTAACCTTTATTTCCTCGGAGACGGACGAGATGCTCAGAACCTGCTCGCGCCTGATCGTCATGCGTGACCGGAAGGTGGTGGGCGAGCTTTCCAGCGACGAGCTGACGCAGAGCAAAGTAATGGAAACGATTGCCGGAGGTAATGTAGGATGACAGAGAAAAAACGTGCGGCCGCATCCGGCGGGATGGCCGGCCTTTTCAGAAATCAGATTTTTATTCCCATCGCGGCCCTGCTTCTTCTGGCTGCGTTTAACCTGATCGTGGACCCGTCCTTCTTTAAAATTACGCTGGGGACCAACAGCGAGGGCTATTCCGTGCTGACGGGCAACCTGATGACGATCCTGGACTACGGCTCGGAGGTCGCCATCCTGGCCATCGGCATGACGCTGGTCACGGCCGCGTCCGGCGGGCAGGACATCAGCGTGGGCGCGACGGTGGCCATCGCCGGCTCCGTGATCCTGCGCATCCTGGTGGGTCTGGGAGGCGACGGAACGCTGCAGGCCCCGATCATCGTGGCGTTTCTGGCGGCCTGCGTGGTGTCCATGCTGTTTGGCGCCTTCAACGGCGTTTTGGTGGCCATTTTCAAGATTCAGCCCATGGTGGCGACGCTGATCCTCTATACGGCCGGCCGCTCCATCGCGGCCTGGATCAACAACAATGAGCTTCCGATCGTGACGGACAAGACCTTTACGTATTTTGGCGGCTTCATTCCGGGGCTGCCGGTTCCCACCCCGTTTTTCCTGGCGGTGGTCTGCGTGGTCATTACCATGCTGGTGCTGAAATTTACCAACCTCGGCCTCTATACGCAGGCGGTCGGCATCAACGCCAGCTCGTCCCGCTTAAACGGCCTCAATCCGACCTTCATCAAATGGCTGAGCTTTGTGATCCTGGGGCTCTGCGTGGCGGTGGTCGGCCTGATTAAGACGAGCCGTCTCTCCACGATCAATTATTCCGTGATTGCCAAGGACATCGAGATGGACGCCATCCTGGCGGTCGCGCTGGGCGGCAACGCCTTAAGCGGCGGCAAATTTAATATTCCGGCGTCGATTCTGGGCGCATACGTCATCCAGTTCCTGACGACGACGCTTTACAAGTTCCAGGTCTCCTCGGACGCGCTTCCGGCCTACAAGGCCGTGGTCGTCGTCCTGCTGGTGGTCATCAGCGCGCCGGCGGTCAAGGAGAAGATGGCGGCACTGAGCAAGAAGATGAAAACGCAGAAGGAGGTCGGATGAGATGGCAAAACTGAAACTGGCGGGCGTGTCGGCGCCGTCCTCAAAGAAAATGACGGATTCCAATCTGCTGCTTCTGATTACGGTCGTCATTTTCGTCGTTATGTATGCAGGCGCAATGATTTTCCTGCAGAAAGGCTTTTTAAAGCCTCAGACATTTTTTAATATCATGAATGCCAATGCGGCGCTGATCGTGACCTCCTGCGGCATGAGCCTGGTCATGATTACCGGCGGCATCGACATTTCCGTGGGCGGCGTGGTGGCGCTGGTCAGCATGTGCTGCGCGGTCTATCTGGATTATGCGGGCGGCAATGTGTTTGTCTCCCTGCTGATTGCCCTGGCCATCGGCCTGGCCTTCGGCGCGGTGCAGGGCTATCTGGTGGCCTATCTGGACATCCAGCCCTTCATCGTCTCCCTGGCGGGCATGTTTTTTGCCCGCGGCATGACGACCATCGTGCACACGGCGCCCTTCAACGTGGAAAATGAGGCGTTCGTGGCACTGAAAGGGACCCGAATCACGGTTCCGGGGATGGGCACGGTCAACCGTCTGGGCAAATATGTGGACGCCTACGTAGAAATTGGAGTGATTGTTGCGATTTTAGTTGTAATTCTCCTCTTTTTTGTTTTAAAATGGACTCGGATGGGACGCGGCTTTTACGCGGTCGGCGGAAACCGGCAGAGCGCCCTGATGCTGGGGATCAATGTGAAGCGCACCCGCTTTATGGCGCACCTTCTGTGCGGCCTGCTGGCGGGGATCGGCGGTTACATTTATTTCCTGCACGTCGGCTCCGGTTCAGCCTCTCATGCCAGCGGCATGGAGATGAACGCCATTGCCTCCTCCATCATCGGAGGAACGCTTCTGACCGGCGGTGTGGGCAACATTTTCGGCACCCTGGTGGGAGTTCTGTCTCTGAGCACGATTCAGAATATCGTGTCGTCCATCGGCCTGGATCAGGCCTGGTGGACCGGAATTACCGTGGCCGCCATGCTCTGCCTGTTTTTGATTATCCAGAGCGTGATTCTGAGCCGCAGACACTGACGCAGCAAGCGATTGCAGAGAGGAGATGTAGTATGTTAGCGACAAAAAAATACCAGTTCTGGTTCTGTACCGGATCGCAGGATCTGTACGGGGACGAGTGCCTGGCCCATGTGGCGGAACACTCCCGCATCATTGTGGAAGAGCTGAACAAATCAGGGAATCTTCCGTTTGAGGTGGTGTTAAAGCCGACCCTGATCACGAACGAGCTGATCCGCAGAACCTTCAACGAGGCCAACATGGACGAGACGTGCGCCGGGGTTATTACCTGGATGCACACCTTTTCGCCGGCCAAATCCTGGATTCTGGGACTGCAGGAGTACAGAAAGCCGCTCCTCCATTTACATACCCAGTTTAACAGGGAGATCCCCTACGACACGATCGACATGGATTTCATGAATGAGAACCAGTCGGCGCACGGCGACCGCGAGTACGGCCATATCTTCAGTCGGCTTCGCATGGAGCGCAAGGTCGTCGCGGGCTACTGGGCCGACGAGGCGGTGCAGAAGGAGATTGCCTCCTGGATGCGCACGGCGGTGGGCGTGATCGAGAGCAGCCACATCCGCGTGATGCGCGTGGCCGACAATATGCGCAACGTGGCGGTAACCGAGGGCGACAAGGTCGAGGCCCAGATCCAGTTTGGCTGGGAGGTGGACGCCTATCCGGTCAACGAGATTGCGGAGGCGGTGGCCGCCGTTTCGCAGAGCGATGTGAACGCCCTGACGGATGAGTATTATGCGACGTACCAGATCCTGACGGAGGGCCGCGACGCCGCGGAATTCCGCCGCCATGTGGAGGTGCAGGCCGCCATCGAGATCGGCTTCGAGCGCTTCCTGGAGGAGAAAAATTACCAGGCGATCGTCACGCATTTCGGCGATCTGGGCGCGTTAAAGCAGCTTCCGGGCCTGGCGATCCAGCGCCTGATGCAGAAGGGCTACGGCTTCGGCGCCGAGGGCGACTGGAAGACGGCGGCCATGGTGCGCCTGATGAAGATCATGACCGGCGGCATGAAGGATGCCAAGGGCACTTCCTTTATGGAGGATTACACGTACAATCTGGTGCCCGGCAAGGAGGGCATCCTGCAGGCGCACATGCTGGAGGTGTGCCCGACGATCGCGGACGGCCCGATCAGCATCAAGGTGCAGCCGCTTTCCATGGGCGACCGGGAGGATCCGGCCCGTCTGGTCTTTACGGCCAAGGAGGGCCCGGCCATCGCCACGTCCCTCGTGGATCTGGGCAACCGCTTCCGCCTGATCATCAACAACGTGGACTGCAAAAAGACGGAGAAGCCCATGCCGAAGCTTCCGGTGGCCACGGCCTTCTGGACGCCGCAGCCGAACCTGAAGACGGGAACCGAGGCCTGGATCCTGGCGGGCGGCGCGCACCACACGGCTTTCTCTTACGACCTGACGGCGGAGCAGATGGGCGACTGGGCGGACGCCATGGGCATTGAGGCGGTTTATATCGATCAGGACACGACCATCCGGCAGCTTAAGAACGAACTGCGCTGGAACAGCGTGGCCTACAGAAAATAGCGGGAAGGAGAGACGAAGATGAGATTTTTCATTGATACGGCAAAGGTAGAAGACATCCGCAAGGCCAACGACATGGGCATTATCTGCGGCGTGACCACGAACCCTTCTCTGATCGCGAAGGAGGGCCGCGATTTTAAGGAGGTCATCCGCGAGATCACGCAGATTGTGGACGGCCCCATCAGCGGCGAGGTCAAGGCCACGACGACGGACGCCGAGGGCATGATCGCCGAGGGGCGGGAGATTGCCGCCATCCATCCCAACATGGTCGTCAAGATCCCGATGACCGTGGAGGGCTTAAAGGCGGTCAAAGTGCTGGCTTCCGAGGGCATTAAGACGAATGTGACGCTGATCTTTACGGCCAACCAGGCGCTTTTAGCGGCCCGGGCGGGCGCGGCGTACGTCTCCCCCTTCCTGGGACGGCTGGACGACATCAACGTGCGCGGCGTGGATCTGATCCGCGAGATCGCCGAGATTTTTGACATCGCCGGGATCGAGACGGAGATCATCGCCGCCAGCATCCGCAATCCCATCCATGTGACGGACTGCGCCCTGGCCGGGGCGGACATTGCGACCGTTCCCTATGCCGTGCTGGAGCAGATGACGAAGCATCCGCTGACGGACGCGGGGATTGAGAAGTTTAAAAAGGACTACGAGGCCGTGTTCGGAAAATAAGGCGCAGAGAAGCAGAACGGGAGGATTGGGACTTGAATACACTGGAATTGCAGCGCACGGCACTCAGAGTGCGCAGAGGAATCATCGAGGCGGTGCACGCCGCCAAATCGGGCCATCCCGGCGGATCGCTGTCGGCGGCGGATCTGTTTACGTATCTTTATTTTGAGGAGATGAACATCGACCCGGCCCGTCCGGACATGCCGGATCGGGATCGCTTTGTGCTCTCCAAGGGGCACACGGCGCCCGGGCTTTATGCGGCGCTGGCGGCCAGAGGGTATTTCCCGGAGGCGGATCTGAAGACGCTGCGCCATGTCGGATCGTATTTGCAGGGCCATCCGGACATGAAGCACACGCCGGGCGTGGACATGTCCAGCGGCTCGCTGGGACAGGGGATTTCCGCCGCCGTGGGCATGGCCCTGGCGGGCAAAATGGACGGGAAAGCCTACCGCGTTTACACGCTTCTGGGCGACGGGGAGCTGGAAGAGGGCCAGGTCTGGGAGGCGGCGATGTTTGCCGGCCACCGGCAGCTGGACAACCTGACCGTGATCGTGGACAACAACGGCCTGCAGATTGACGGCCCGGTGGAGAAGGTCTGCTCGCCCTATCCGATTGAAGAAAAATTTGCCGCTTTCCGCTTCCATGTGATCTCCGTCGCCGACGGCAACGACATGGATCAGCTGCGGGAGGCATTTGCGCAGGCCAGAGCCGCGAAAGGGCAGCCGACGGCCATCATCATGAAGACCGTCAAGGGCAAGGGCGTTTCCTATATGGAGAATCAGGCCGGCTGGCACGGCAAGGCGCCAAGCGACGCGGAGTATGAAACAGCGATGGAAGAGCTTGCAAAAGCGGAGGAGGCGTTATGTCAGAAGTAAAGAAGATTGCCACGAGAGAAAGCTACGGAAATGCCCTGGCAGAGCTGGGGAAAAAATACGGGGATCTGGTGGTGCTGGACGCGGATCTGGCGGGCGCGACCAAGACCTCGGTGTTTCAGAAGGCGTTTCCGGACCGCCACATCGACTGCGGGATCGCGGAAGCCAATATGATGGGGATTGCCGCCGGCCTGGCGGCCGCCGGAAAGGTGCCTTTTGCCAGCACCTTCGCCATGTTTGCGGCGGGCCGCGCCTTTGAGCAGGTCCGCAATTCCATCGGCTATCCGCACCTGAATGTCAAGATCGGGGCCACGCACGCGGGCATTTCCGTGGGCGAGGACGGCGCGACGCACCAGTGCAACGAGGACATCGCCCTGATGCGGACCATCCCCGGCATGACGGTCGTCAGCCCGTCCGACGACGTGGAGGCGCGGGCGGCCGTGGAGGCGGCGTATCTGCATAAAGGGCCGGTGTACCTGCGCTTCGGACGGCTGGCGGTGCCGGTTATCAACGACCGGCCGGATTACCGGTTTGAGCTGGGAAAGGGCATCGTGCTGCGCGAAGGGAAGGATGTGGCGATCATCGCCACCGGCCTCTGCGTGAGCGCTTCCCTGGAGGCGGCAGAAATCCTGGCGGCAGTGGGGATTGAGGCGAAGGTCATCAATATCCACACCATCAAGCCACTGGATGAGGAGCTGGTCGTGCAGGCGGCGCGGGAGACGGGCCGGGTCGTCACGGTGGAGGAGCATTCCATCATCGGCGGACTCGGCAGCGCCGTCTGCGACGCGCTGAGCGAGAAGCTGCCCACCCGGGTTAAGAAGCTCGGTATCCGCGACGTGTTCGGCGAATCGGGCCCGGCGGCGGAGCTTCTGAAGAAATACAGGCTGGACGGCGAAAGCATCGCCGCCGATGTGAAGGCATTTGTGACGGAGGGATGAGCATGAGTGCGGCAAAGGAAATCATTGAGAGCGGAAGAGCGGTGCTGGGCGTTGAGTTCGGTTCCACGCGCATCAAGGCGGTGCTGACGGACGAGGCGCACACGCCCATCGCATCCGGAAGCCATGAGTGGGAGAACCGCCTGGAAAACGGCTACTGGACGTACTCGCTGGAGGATGTCTGGACGGGCCTGGCGGACTGTTACCGGGATCTGGCGCAGGACGTCATGAAGCAGTACGGCGTCCGGATCCGCCGGTTTGCCGCCATCGGTTTTTCCGCCATGATGCACGGCTATATGGCGTTTGATGCGAAGGGGAACCTGCTGGCCCCCTTCCGCACCTGGCGCAACGGGACGACGGGGCCGGCGGCCCGGGCGCTGACGGAGCTGTTTCATTTTAATATCCCGGAGCGCTGGAGCATCGCCCATCTCTATCAGGCGGTTTTGAACGGCGAGGAGCATGTGCCGCAGATCGCGTATCTGACGACGCTTTCCGGCTACGTGCACTGGAAAATGACCGGGGAAAAGGTGCTGGGAATCGGCGACGCTTCGGGGATGTTCCCCATCGATTCCGGGACGAAGACGTATGACGCGGCCATGCTGGAGCAGTTTGAGGCGCTGATTGCAGAAAAGGGCTATGCCTGGAAGCTTCCGGAGATCCTGCCGCGGGTTCTCTGCGCCGGCGAGCCGGCCGGCGTTCTGACGAAAGAGGGGGCCGCTCTTCTGGATCCGGACGGACTTTTAGAGGCTGGAATCCCGCTGTGCGCGCCGGAGGGCGACGCCGGTACGGGCATGGCGGCCACCAACAGCGTGGCGCCGGGAACCGGCAATGTGTCCGCCGGCACCTCGGCGTTTGTGATGGTTGTGCTGCAGGAGGGCTTAAAGGCGATCCACCCGGAGCTTGATCTGGTTACGACGCCGGACGGCAGCCCGGTGGCCATGGTGCATACCAACAACTGCACCTCGGATCTGAACGCCTGGGTCGGCCTCTTTAAGGAGGCGCTGGAGAGCTTCGGCGTAAAGCCGGATGCGAATACGCTTTACGGGACGCTCTATCAGAAGGCGCTTCTGGCGGAGCGCGACGGCGGCGGCCTGACGGCCTACGGCTTTCTGTCCGGCGAGAATATCATGAAGGTGGACGAAGGCCGCCCGATGGTGGTGCGCACGCCGAAGAGCCGTTTCACGCTGGCCAATTTCATGCGCACGCACCTCTACGCGGCGCTGGGCGCGCTCAAGGTCGGGATGGATATCCTGACGAAGGAGGAGAAGGTGCAGGTGGCGCAGATTTACGGCCACGGCGGCTTCTTCAAGACGCCGGTGGTGGGCCAGCGCATGATGGCGGCCGCCATGGGGACGCCGGTCTGCGTGATGGAGACGGCCGGAGAAGGAGGCGCCTGGGGCATTGCCCTGCTGGCTTCCTACATGATTCAGAAAAAGGACGGCGAGAGTCTTACGGCCTACCTGGCGGACCGCGTGTTTGCCGGCAGCCGGGCGACGCGCATGGAGCCGGATGCGGAGGACGTGGAAGGCTTCGACCGCTTTATTGAGCGTTTCAGGGCGGCCATTCCGGCGGAGCAGGAGGCGGCGCGCCTTCTGAAGGACTGACCGGATCGGCAGGCGGGGAGGACAGAATATGCTGCAGGAATTAAAAGAACAGGTGTATGAGGCGAATATGCTCCTGCCGGCGTACGGGCTGGTTACCTTTACCTGGGGAAACGTCAGCGCCGTGGACCGGGAGCGGGGCGTGTTTGTCATCAAGCCCAGCGGGGTGGCGTACGAGAAGCTGACGCCGGACGACATGGTGGTCGTCGATTTCAACAGGAAGCGGGTGGAGGGGACGCTCAACCCGTCTTCGGATACGGCCACGCACTGCGAGCTCTACAGGGCGTTTCCGGAGATCGGCGGGATCGTGCACACGCATTCGTCCTGGGCGACCAGCTGGGCGCAGGCGGGGCGTTCGATCCCCTGCTACGGGACGACGCACGCCGATTATATTTACGGAGCGGTGCCCTGCGTGCGCAACCTGACGAAAGAGGAGCTGGAGGACTATGAGGTCAACACCGGCCGCCTGATTGTGGATGAGTTCCGGAAAAACGGGATCGACGTGACGGCGGTGCCCTGCGTGCTCTGCAAAAACCACGGCCCCTTTGCCTGGGGCAAAGACGCGGCGGAAGCGGTGCACAACGCGGTCGTGCTGGAGGAAGTGGCGAAGATGGCGGCCCGCTGCGAGCAGATCAACCCGCAGGTAAAGCCGGCGCCGCAGGAGCTTCTGGACAAGCACTATTTCCGCAAGCACGGGGCGAATGCCTATTACGGGCAGAGCAAAACGGGCGTGTAGATATCAAAAAACAGCAGCCCCGCATTCCATTCGGAATGCGGGGCTGCTGTTTTTCTGACCTGTCCGGGAATCGAACCCGGGTTTACGCCGTGAGAGGGCGTCGTCTTAGCCGCTTGACCAACAGGCCTTTTCCGTTCCGGGGGGAACGCGTCCGCCCCGAAACATCTGTTAGGATACCACAGGAGGAACAAAAAAGCAAGCGCATGCGCGTAAAAAAAGTGTGTAAATTTTTGCAGAAAAAGCGGATGGTTTTTGAGAATTTTTTCCAGTACAGGCTTATCAACCGGTCTGTCCTGAGCTATACTCGTATTCATGGTATGAATTAATATTGCGGGGAGAATGAAAAAAATGAATGATCTGATCTCTGTCATTATTCCGGCGCACAACTGCGGGGCGTATCTGTGGGACTGTGTGCAGTCTCTGCTCGAGCAGACCTATCCGCATTTCGAGGCGATTGTAGTGGACGACGGATCGGAGGATGACACCTGGAAGATCTGCGGGCAGATCCGCCGGCAGGACAGCCGGATCCGGATTTTTCATCAGGAAAACCGCGGCGTGTCCGAGGCGCGCAACCGGGGGATGGAGCTGGCGGGCGGCGCGGCGGCCGATCCGGAATTTGAGGCGGACGTCTGCGCGGGGCCGGCGGAATTTCTCGGTTATATCCGGCACGCATCCTTCGTGGCGACCAATTCTTTTCACGCGGCGGCCTTTTCCCTGATTTTTCAGAAAGAATTTCTGGTTTTTGCCCACAGCAGCCGGAACGCCCGTCTGGAAAATCTTCTCGCCGCGTGCGGGCTTGGCGATCGGCTGATCCGGGAGGGGGAAGAGGCGCCGGTGCCGGCCCGCCCGGTCTGCTGGGACGGGGTAGCGGAGCGGATCCGGCAGATGGCGGGTAAGTCCCGGGCCTATCTGGTCCGCGCCCTGGCCGGCGGACAGCAGGAAAACGGGGAGGACAGGCATGCAGACGGGGCGGTTTGAGACGGGGCGGTTTAAGGCGGGGCTGGTTTCAGCAGTGACGCCGGTCTATAACGGAGAGCGGTATCTGGCCGCTTTCCTGGATTCCATCCTGGCGCAGACCTACGGCCGGCTGGAGGTAATCCTGGCGGACGACGGCTCCGGCGACGGGACGGTGGCGCTCGCCGAATCCTACCGGGAGCGGATGGAACAGAGAGGCATCCGCTTCGTGATCCTGCGCGGCGTACACCGGAACGCCTCGCACGCTCTGCGGGCCGGCCTTGCCCTTGTCACGGGGGAATATCTGATCTGGCCGGACGCCGACGACGTCCTGGAGAAGGATTCCGTCCGGGCGCGGGTGGCGTTTCTGGATCAGCATCCGGACGTTCAGTGCGTGCGCTCTCTGGCGTACTATTTTAACCCGGAGACGGGGGAGCGGGCGGCGGCCGATGAAAAAAGAGGGGACCTCAAGCAGGAGCGGCTGTTCTGGGACGTCCTGGAATCGCGGACGTTCGTCTGCTGCGGGTGCTATATGCTGCGCTCGGAGGCTTTTTTTGCGATTTATCCGGGAGGAAAGATTCCGGTTTCCTTTGTGGGGCAGAACTTCCAGATGCTGCTCCCGTTTCTGTACCGTCACGCCTGCCCGACGATCGGGCGGGAGCTCTACGGGGTGGCGGTGCGGGCGGGCAGCCATTCCAGGCGCCCGCTGGATCAGGCGCAGACGGAAGAAAAGTACCGGGAATATGAGCGGCTGATAGACGAGATCGCGGATCTGTGCGGGATGACGGACCGGGCGGAGCGAAGACGGATTAAGCGGTGGAAGCTGCGGCGAAGGCTGGAGCTTGCGTTTTTATACCGCCAGTACGGGAGGGGACTGAGCACCTGCGCTTATCTGGCGGCGCTGGGAGAAAAGGGGACGGCGCGCCTGGCGCTGGCGCTGGGCAGGATGCGGCTGGCAGAGACCGGCCCGGGGCGGCTCTGGCGGCGTCTGCGCCGGGCCCGGCAGGCCCGGTAGGAGAAGCGGACGAATCGAAAACGGGCCGGGAACGGCCGGAGGAATCACATGAGTCTTTTTGAGCGGAAGGAAAAATGCTGCGGCTGCGGGGCCTGTGAGGCGGCCTGCGCCGCGCGCGCCATCGTCATGAAGCAGGATGAAGAGGGATTTTTTTACCCGCAGGCCGATGAGACGCGGTGCACGGGCTGCGGGGCGTGCCTTCGGGTCTGCCCTCTGAAACGGGGGGAGAGAGAGGAGAAAAAAGCGCCGGCCCGGGGATAATTACGGCGCCAAGACGCTTCGGGAGGACGTGCGGGAGAGAAGCTCGTCCGGGGGCGTCTTTTCGGTTCTGGCCGACTGGGTGCTGGAGCGGGAGGGGGCCGTCTTTGCGGCCGGCTACGGGCCGGATCTGCGCGTCGCGCACCGGGAAGTAGACGGGAAGGAACAGCTGGATCGGGTCCGGCGCACCAAATACGTGCAGAGCGGGATGGACGGCGTCTACGGGGCGATCCGGGACAGGCTGGCCGCAGGAAGGCAGACGCTGTTTGCGGGGACGCCCTGCCAGGCAGAGGCGGTCCGCCGTTTCCTGGAGCGGGACGGCCGGGCGGACCGCGATCGCCTGATCCTGGTCGATCTGGTCTGCTACGGGGCCGCCTCCCCCGGAATCTGGGAGAAATACGTCCGTTTCCTGGGCCTCAGGTACGGCGGGAAAATCCGGGACTTTGAGTTTCGGGATAAGCGCGGAAAGGACAACGGCCACACGGTTTCCTGGAAAAACGGGAGCACGCAGCGGGCGTATTCGCTGTATGCGGATCCGTACTGCCGGCTGTATTTCCAGGATCTGATCCTGCGGCCTTCCTGTTATGAGTGCCCGTTCTGCCGTCCGGAGCGGGAAAGCGATTTTACCATCGGCGATTTCTGGGGGCTGGAGCGGATCCGGCCGGATCTGGACGACGGGATGGGCAATTCGCTGGTCATCGTGCATTCAGAGCGGGCGGAGCGGATCTGGCGGGAGGCCGCGGGGCGCTGTCTGTCGTTTGAATGCCGGTTAGAGGACCTGCTTCAGCCGCGCCTTGCTGCGCCGACGCCGCGCCCGGCGGCGCGGGAGCGGTTTATGAAATGGTACCGCCTCCTCCCCTTCTGGATTCTGCTGAAGAAATACGGCGGCTGAGATTTTTACAGGAAAATAACACAGATTACCAAAATCTTAAGAGAAAATGAAGAGCCGGAAAGGGGCATTAAAGGACTGCTAAGATTCGGGGAAAAATCTTCCTTTTTGTACAAAAAGAGGTACAATAACAGACAGGAATTTTCGGAACAGGGCCGGAGCGCTCTGTGGAATCAAAAAGGAGGACAGATCTCATGAACGTACTTGCTGTTTTGCTGATCGCCGTGTACGGGGTAATCGGCGGCGTCTCGACGCTGTTTCTGACCGTCAGCCTGCCGGCTCTGATTATCTGGAAGTTTTACCGCAAGGTCAAATATCAAAAAGCCCTGACGGACTGAGAAAACCGTGTATCAGAAAAATCCTTCCTTCATACTGAATATAGTAGAAGGAGGGATTTTTTTATGTCTGTAAAGAGCGTCAGTACCAAAGACATGACGAAGCAGGAGCTGGAAGCGCTCAGGCAGGACGTGCGGCGGATGAAGCCGGGCGCGCTTCGGCGCTTCCGGGAGAGCTTTCCGGAGAATGAGATGGGCTTTTCCGGGCGGAAGGAGGGGATCTAGCATGGAGGTATCCCGCCTTTTAACGCCGTATAACTACAGCGCCGGGAGCGCGGACCGCATCCGCTATATCGTGATTCACTACGTGGGGGCCACCGGCGGCGCGAAGGCCAACTGCGAATACTACGCCAGCCAGTACGTGGGCGCGAGCGCGCATTATTTCGTGGGGTTTGAGGGGGAGATCTGGCAGTCGGTGGAGGATAAGAACGTCGCCTGGCACTGCGGGGCCAAAAGTTACCGCCACCCGGAGTGCCGCAATTCCAACAGCATCGGCATCGAGCTGTGCGTGCGCAACCGGGGGAGCCAGTCGGCGACGAGCCGCGACTGGTATTTTGAGGATGCCACCGTGGAGGCGGCCGCGGCGCTGACGCGGGAGCTGATGAAGCGCTACGGCGTGCCGGCGGATCATGTCGTCCGCCATTATGACGTGACGGGAAAAATCTGTCCCAACCCCTATGTCTATAATGAAAGCGGGCATACCTGGGAAGAATTTAAGCGGAAGCTGAAAGAGACGCCGGAGATTCCGGATACGCCGGATGCGGAAGCGGCCGGCTGGCAGAAGCAGGAGATCGTCTGCGCGTACCTGTACCGGTACCGGAAGGAGGACGGGAGCGACGCGGCCAATGCCTGGATGTTAATCAACCATCACTGGTATCTGTTCGGGGCCGACGGCATCATGAAGACCGGCTGGCAGAAATGGAACGGCAAGGAGGTGGTGGACGGCGATGCGACGGGCGACTGGTATTTTCTGGACAACACGCCCGGCGGGCCGCTGGAGGGAGCCTGCTGGCATTCGCTGGAAAACGGCTCCCAGGAGATCTGGTACGTAGAAGAGTAACAGGAAGAAAAAAACGGGCACGAACGTCCGCCGCCGACGCGGCAGACATCCGTGCCTTCATATGTTTGTGGCCTCAGCCGCCGATGCGGCAGACATCCGTGCCTTCAGACGTTTGCGGCCTCAGCCGCCGATGCGGCAGACATCCGTGCCTTCAGACATTTGCGGTCTCAGCCGCCGATGAGGTAGACGTCCGCGGTCTGCCGTCCGTACTGCAGGGCTTCGCTGTGAGAGGGGAAATAGATATCCAGCACATTTCCCTTCACGGCGGATCCGCAGTCCTCTACCGTATAGACGGTGTCGCCGACGCGCAGCTTCGTTCCCAGCGGGAAGCGGCTCAGATCGGCGGAAATGGTGTGGCCGGCTGTCGGGACCGTCCCGGCAAAGGTAAGCGAGCTGCCCGACGGGCAGCATTTCTTGCAGCTGCAGTAGGCGGTGGTGGTAAAGCTTCCCACGTAGGTTTCGCCGGCGGGCGCTTCTTCTGCCGTGGCGTCATCCTGCGGCTTTTCGTAGGCAAGCGTCCCGTAAAGGCGGGTCCGCGTCCCGTTTTCTTCCGCGTAGGCCTCGATCTGGAAGGTATTTCCCGCAAGGCTTTCCCAGTCCACGGGGATCAGGAAGCCGTGCGGGCCGCTCTCGGCCGGGTTGTCCGGGTTCGTCCGCTCCTGCGCGGCCGTTCCTCTTCCGATCTCCACGCCGTTCATGGTGCCGTCCGCGTAGGCGACGAGAACGACAGAGACCGGGGTATCCGACGCATCGTCCGCGGCCCAGCCGCCGACGCCTTCGGCGGATACGCGATCCAGCGTTCCCTGCGGGGCGGCGAAAGCGGAGAAGCTTCCCGCCGCCGTCAAAAGAAAGGTCACTACAAGGGCGGCCAGGATGCGTCCCGGCTGTCCCGCCTGCAGCAGTCGCAGGTGCATGTTCTGATTCATATTCTGTCCTCGCTGATTCTTTCAAATTCGGATTTCCGTGTTTGTCTGTCTCACGGAGCGTTCAAATATTTCATTGATTTTACAAATATGTAGAAAACGTTAAATGTACCCTTATTATATTACAGAATTGTTAAATGTCAAGGAAACGGCCGTCCTGCGCCGGGCCGGACAGGCCAGGGCGGCCGGGAAAACGGGCCGGAAAAATCAATTTCTGGCGCTGCAGCGGCCGGGCGGCACCGCATCTTGTGGCCGGTTCCCGAAAAAAATTTAGAAAAATTTTAGAAAAATCAGGGAAAAGCAGTTGACAAACGGCAGGGCAAGTAATATAGTATCACTTGTAGATATTAGCACTCTAACATGACGAGTGCTAACAACACGGAGCCGAAGAATCATTTTCCCGGTTTGCGGGAAAATAAAGAGACGAAGAGAGGGTGACGGCGGATGGAACTGGATGAGAGGAAGATCAGGATTCTGAAGGCGATTATCCAGACCTATCTGGAGACCGGGGAGCCGGTCGGTTCCAGAACGATCTCGAAATACTCGGATTTGAAGCTGAGTTCGGCTACGATTCGCAATGAGATGTCGGATCTGGAGGAGCTGGGCTATATTATCCAGCCGCATACCTCGGCCGGGCGGATTCCTTCCGACAAGGGATACCGCTTTTATGTGGATCAGCTGATCCGCGAGAAGGAGAACGAGGTAACGGAGATGCGCGAGCTGGTCATCCAGCGCGTGGACCGGGTGGAGCTTCTGCTGAAGCAGCTGGCGAAGCTGCTGGCGGCCAACACCAACTACGCGACGCTGATCAGCGGGCCGCAGTACCACCAGACGAAGCTGAAGTTTATCCAGCTCTCCCGGGTGGAGGCGGGAAAGCTTCTGATTGTGACCGTGCTGGAGGGGAACATTATCAAGAACTCCATTGTCAGCGTGGACGCAGAGCTGACGGACGAGGATCTGCTGAACCTGAATATCCTGCTCAACAACAGCCTGAACGGGCTCACGATGGAGCAGATTAACCTGGATGTGATTACCAGGATGAAGGCGCAGGCCGGCCCGAGGCGGCAGGTGGTCGACGTGGTCCTCAGCGAGGTGGCGGACGCCATCCGCACCAACGAGGAGGATCTGCAGATTTACACCGAGGGGACGACGAATATTTTCAAATATCCGGAGCTCTCGGACGGCGAGAAGGCCAGCCAGCTGATCAGAACGCTGGAGCAGAAGGATCTGTGGAAGGAGCTGCTGACAGAGGAGGACGGCGCGGAAAAGAAGAAAAATGAGATTCAGGTATACATCGGGAGCGAGACGCAGGTGCAGTCCATGAAGGACTGCAGCGTGGTCACGGCCAATTACGAGCTGGGCGACGGGCTGCGGGGGACGATCGGGATCATCGGGCCGAAGCGGATGGATTACGACAAAGTGGTCTCAACCCTTCGTTCGCTGATGAATCAGCTGAACGATACGTTTAATAAAGAAGAAAGGTGAGAGGCAAAGTGAGCGGAGAAAGAAACGAAGAGATGATAAAGGAAGAAGAACTGCAAAGGCAGGACGCCGGCGCACAGCCGGAGGAGGAAGACCCGCAGGAGGATGCCGTTTCGGAGACCGCCGGAAAGACGGCGGAAGAAGAAGGCGCCGGGGATGCGCCGGAGGAGGAAGCCGGCGGGAAAGCAAAAGAAGAGAAGAAGGGCTTTTTCCAGAAGAAAAAGGACAAAAAGGATGAACAGATTGAGGAGCTGACGGATCGCCTGAAGCGGACGATGGCGGAGTTTGACAACTTCCGCAAGCGGACGGAGAAGGAGAAGGCGTCCATGTATGAGTTCGGCGCCCGGGACATCATCGAGAAGATCCTTCCGGTGGTGGACAATTTTGAGAGAGGTCTTTCCGTCATTTCCGACGAGGAGGCAAAGACAGCCTTCGCCGAGGGGATGGATAAGATATACAGGCAGCTTTTAAAGACGTTGGAGGACGCGGGCGTGAAGCCCATCGAGGCGGTGGGAAAGCCCTTCGATCCCGATTTCCACAACGCGGTCATGCATGTGGATGACGAGAGCGCGGGGGAG
Source organism: uncultured Lachnospiraceae bacterium (assembly GCA_944381615.1). Taxonomy (GTDB): domain Bacteria; phylum Bacillota; class Clostridia; order Lachnospirales; family Lachnospiraceae; genus Otoolea. The sequence continues at coordinate 40,230 of CALWLT010000033.1, forward strand.
AACATCGTCGTCGAGGAATTTCAGAAAGGGTATCTCTACCGGGACAGCGTGGTAAGGCACAGCATGGTCAAGGTAGCGAACTGAGAAAGCGGCAATTACAGAAAACAGATAGAGGACAGAAATCCAGGAGGAAAAAACAATGAGCAAGATTATTGGTATCGATTTGGGAACAACAAACAGCTGCGTGGCGGTTATGGAGGGCGGCAAGCCGGTGGTAATCGCTAACACCGAGGGCGTGCGCACGACGCCGTCCGTCGTGGCCTTTACCAAGAACGGGGAGCGTCTGGTCGGCGAGCCGGCCAAGCGCCAGGCGGTAACGAACGCGGAGAAGACGATCTCCTCCATCAAGCGCCACATGGGCACGGATTACAAGGTGGACATCGACGGCAAGAAGTATACGCCGCAGGAGATCTCGGCGATGATCCTGCAGAAGCTGAAGGCGGACGCGGAGAGCTACCTGGGCGAGAAAGTGACGGAGGCCGTCATCACGGTGCCGGCGTATTTTAACGACGCGCAGCGCCAGGCGACCAAGGACGCGGGCAAGATCGCGGGACTGGATGTAAAACGGATTATCAACGAGCCGACGGCGGCCGCGCTGGCCTACGGCCTGGACAATGAAAAAGAGCAGAAGATCATGGTATACGACCTGGGCGGCGGTACCTTCGATGTCTCCATCATCGAGATCGGCGACGGCGTCATCGAGGTTCTGGCGACCAACGGCGATACGCATCTGGGCGGCGATGATTTCGACAACCGGATTACCCAGTGGATGATCGACGAATTCAAGAAGGCGGAGGGCGTGGATCTGTCGAACGACAAGATGGCCCTTCAGAGACTGAAGGAGGCGGCCGAGAAGGCGAAGAAGGAACTTTCCTCCGCGACGACCACCAACATCAACCTGCCGTTTATCACGGCGACGAGCGAGGGCCCGAAGCATCTGGATATGAACCTGACGAGGGCCAAATTTGACGAGCTGACGAGAGACCTGATCGACCGCACGGCCATCCCGGTGCAGAACGCGCTGAAGGATGCGGGAATCACGGCGGCAGAGCTGGGCAAGGTACTGCTGGTAGGCGGCTCTACGCGTATGCTGGCGGCGCAGGAAGAGGTTAAGAGACTGACTGGCAAGGAGCCGAGCAAGTCCCTGAACCCGGACGAGTGCGTGGCCATCGGCGCGGCCATCCAGGGCGGCAAGCTGGCAGGCGACGCCGGCGCAGGCGACATCCTGCTTCTGGATGTAACGCCGCTGTCTCTGTCCATTGAGACGATGGGCGGCATCGCGACCAGACTGATTGAGAGAAATACGACGATCCCGACGAAGAAGAGCCAGATCTTCTCGACGGCGGCCGACAACCAGACGGCGGTGGATATCCACGTCGTACAGGGCGAGCGGCAGTTCGCCAGAGACAACAAGACGCTGGGCAACTTCCGCCTGGACGGCATCCTTCCGGCGAGAAGAGGCGTTCCGCAGATCGAGGTTACCTTCGATATCGACGCCAACGGCATCGTAAACGTGTCGGCCAAGGATCTGGGAACCGGCAAGGAGCAGCACATCACGATTACTTCCGGATCCAACATGTCCGAGTCAGATATCGACAAGGCGGTCAAGGAAGCCGCGGAGTACGAGGCGCAGGATAAGAAGAGAAAAGAGGGAATCGATGCCAGAAACGAGGCGGACTCCATGGTCTTCCAGACGGAGAAGGCGCTGGAGGAAGTAGGCGACAAGTTAAGCGACTCCGACAAGGCGGCGGTGCAGGCAGACCTGAACGCGCTGAAGGAAGCTATCAACAAGGCGCCGATCGACCAGATGACGGATTCGCAGGTCGAGGAGATCAAGGCCGGCAAGGAGAAGCTGATGGCCAGCGCGCAGGCGCTCTTTGCCAAGGTTTACGAGGCTTCGCAGGCGGCCGGCGCGCAGGGCGCTCAGGGCGGCCAGGCCGGCGGGGCGGACGCGCCGCATGACGATAATGTAGTTGACGGGGACTTCAAAGAAGTGTAAGATAGCGAAAGATAAGAAAAACCGCGATGGGAGCGCTGCAGGGCCGCCGGCTCTGCGGCGCCCCCTTTGCGGGTATTTTTAGGAAGGAAGACCTGACATGGCAGAGAGCAAGAGAGATTACTACGAAGTCCTGGGCGTTCCCAGGGACGCGGACGACGCGGCCCTGAAAAAAGCGTACCGCACCCTGGCCAAGAAATATCATCCCGATGCCAATCCGGGGGATCAGGCGGCGGCCGAGAAATTTAAGGAAGCGTCGGAGGCTTACAGTGTCCTGAGCGATCCGGAGAAGCGCCGTCAGTATGATCAGTTTGGCCACGCGGCCTTTGAGGGCGGAGCCGGCGGAGCGGGCGGTTTCGGCGGCTTCGATTTCAGCGGCGCGGATATGGGAGATATTTTCGGGGATATTTTCGGGGATATTTTCGGCGGCGGGAGAAGCCGCGCAGGCCGCAGCAACGGGCCGCAGCGCGGGGCCAACGTGCGCACCAGCGTGCGCATTACCTTTGAGGAGGCGATCTTCGGCTGCGAGAAGGAGCTGGATCTGAATCTCAAGGAGACCTGCGACAAGTGTCACGGGACCGGGGCCAAGCCGGGAACGCAGCCGCAGACGTGCGCCAAGTGCAACGGCAAGGGAAAGATCATGTACACGCAGCAGTCTTTCTTCGGGCAGATTCAGAACGTGCAGACGTGCCCCGACTGCGGCGGCACGGGAAAGATCATCCGGGAGAAATGTCCGGACTGCTATGGAACAGGCTTTGTGACGCGCAGAAAGAAGATCAAGGTCACGATTCCGGCCGGAATCGACAACGGGCAGAGCCTCCGGGATCGCGGAAACGGCGAGCCGGGAATCAACGGCGGCGAGCGGGGCGATCTGCTGGTGGAGGTCATCGTTTCTCCCCATCCCGTTTTCCGGCGTCAGGATACCACGATCTATTCGACGGTGCCCATCTCGTTTGCCAAAGCGGCGCTGGGCGGCCCCATCCGCATCAAGACCGTGGACGGCGAGGTGGAGTATGAGGTCAAGCCGGGAACGCAGACCGACACGCGCGTGCGCCTGAAGGGCAAGGGCGTGCCTTCGCTGCGCAACCGCAATGTGCGCGGCGACCATTTTGTCACGCTGGTCGTCCAGGTTCCGGAGCGCATGACCGAGGCGCAGAAGGAGGCGCTGCGGCGCTTCGACGACGCGATGAACGGCATCGCACCGGAGGGAGAGAAGCACAAAAAGAGGGGCCTTTTTAAATAGGGCAGGCCGCTTTTCCGTAATAAAAAAGATCACGATTTGTAAGTTGACTTCCCGGGGAAATTTCTATAGAATCTATAATCCCATCTTTGACAGTTAAGAAAAACAAAACACCGCTGTAATGCCCATTTGATAAGGGTGTTCCGGCGGTGTCCTTTTGTTTTGATATATAGGCTTTTTATTTTCCTTTGCTCTTTTTTTGGATT